>JAWXBW010000014.1:0-32937 GCA_034440395.1 Blastochloris sp.
CTTTTCCCCTGTGCATCGATAATAAAGGGCTGTGACATGTTTTGCACCACCCCGATAATGGGCCAGCCCGCCTTGTCTGTGGTCTCCGCCCAAAGCCCCCAAAAATCGGCATGTCCACGTGCATACCGGTTCTGCGGCCAGATTTGTGAAATATTGAATCCCTGCTCTCGTAAAGGGGCGATTACCTTCTCGCCCAAGGCAGAGTTGCCGTGCCAGGAGATAGGCCGCCAGCGGATTTCCGTGCCGTTGAGGATAAACTTTTTCCCTTCGATCCAATGCTCGCGAAATCCAAACGACTGCGGGTAAATATCCGAAACCCCGGCTCCTTTAACTTCCACCATTGCAGTGTAGAGGTTGGGCTGACCTAGATCCCAAAGACGTGGCGACTTCCATGGCCAAGTGAATTGCAGAGTTTGTTCAGGAGCCACTTTTCCTTCGACGTTCTGCGTGAAGGTTGTTTCCACCGTTCCCTTCTCGTCCACCATATTGACCGTCACGGTGAGCGGCCCCGCTTGGGAGATCCCGGCTAAACTAACATCCAGTGTCACGCTTTTTTTGCGATAAGAGGGTTGCACAAAAACGTCGGTGACATGGGAGCCGCTGGGACGGCTCGCCAGCACAACGTCCCCTGTGATCCCGGCGCTCATTAGCGTAGCTTTAGACTTGCTTTCCTGTGCATAACCCATGAAGTTAATTCGATCACCTTCATCGGGAGTCGCAACGACAAGCACGCGGATAACGGCTGTCTGCCCAGCTTTTACCGCTTTAGAAATATCAACTTCTCCAGAGGGCCAGCGAATCTCGCCAGAAAGTTGGTCATTAACATAGACCTTCGCATCCGTGCTCACGCGATCAAATTGAAGTAGCAGGGCTCGACCCGACCAAGCTACAGGGATATCAACGGAACGCTCGTACCAAGCGGTGGCTACACCCTCCAAACCGGGCCAAGCACTGCCTGCGGGCGGAACGGGATTGACCGGCAGCGCTCCCTCGCCGTTTTTTGACCAAGAGCCAGGCACCGAAATTGTCCCCCAGTCACTTGGGCTGGGTTTCTCCGTTGTCTTATCCGTGGCGGGTTGAAACTTCCACACGCCACTTAGAATGACTTCCCCCCGCGTTGCTGAGCTTTCGCGGACAGGACCAGCAGGCGTTGGGTTGCTCGCCAAAATATGACTCTGACAACTTATTATTAGGAGCAATAGAGCTGCAAATCTCGCAGGAAAAGTGAACATAGGGTATGTTAGCCTAGCGGTTTAAAGCTGGAATTGTAAGCGCAGTGATACGCAGCTTTACTCAGGGATGACTTTGATGTCGGCGATGTCAAAAGTTCCTGTGTATCCCCAGAGTCCGGCTTGAATGTTTATCTTCGTTGCTTCAGGATTCAAGGGCACTACTTGCTCAACCTCGGACCATTCGGGAGTGCTTACCTTGACGCGATAAACGACGGCAAGGGACTTCTGCTCTCCGGCATCGTTGACATTGCGGACTTGCACTTGGGCGCTAAACCACTCTGGGCTTTCAGGATTGGCCAAGGCCAAATCCTTGGTGCGGACGCGGAAGGAGATACGCACTTGTACTGGCTTGGGGTCTGGTAACATAAAGGTCGTGTCGACCCAAGCGGATGATCCTTCTGCGGTGGTGGTGGTAATACTGAGAAATTTGAGACCCTCCTCTTCGCCAAGTTTATAGGAAGTTCCTTTACTTGCATAATCGCCAGGACTTAAAGTCCAAGATCCATCCTGCTTTGTCGGAGCCACCACCACGCTTTCCGTAGTGCTAAAGGAGCCTTCGGGAAGGAGGTTAATCCCTGGTTCGGCAAAAGCGCTAAACAGTGGGAGAAAGAGGAGGAATATTTTTTTCATAATAGTTGATGATTTCTGGGTGAGTACAATTTTCAGTGTGGTCGATATTAGCACAGCTTTTGCGATTATCAAGATAAAATTGCTTTATTGAACTGGAAGTAAGGTGGGATGACCCACTCACATAGTCGAGCTTATTTAGCATAGTTTTCATGGTCATTATACTTTTTCCCGCACTTCCTGCTTTACAAGGCTCCTTACACCTTTCACTCTCTCAAACCCATGAAAGCTAAGAACGTTCTCAGACTAGGTCTTCCCAAAGGAAGCTTACAGGACGCCACTCTGGAATTATTCCGGCGTGCGGGCTTTCGTATCAATATCTCTAGCCGCTCTTACAAACCTACCATTGATGATCCCGAATTGGAAGTCCGACTCTTGCGCGCCCAAGAAATCGCTCGTTACGTCGAAGACGGCTTTCTCGATTTCGGAATTACAGGAAAAGATTGGGTCGCAGAAAATCGCTCTAAGGTTGAAGTCATCCAAAGCCTCTCTTTTAGTAAAGCCACCAAGGATCCAGCCCGCTGGGTTCTGGTCGTGCCAGAGGATTCTAAAATCACTAAGCCCGCTCACCTTCAAGGCAAACGTATCGCCACCGAAGCGGTCAACATCACTCGCGACTATTTGAAAAAACATAAGATTAAGGCTCATGTCGAATTCTCTTGGGGTGCCACCGAAGTAAAAGTCCCCGAACTCGTCGATGCCATTGTGGACATCACCGAAACAGGCTCTTCCTTACGCGCAAATAACTTACGAATCGTCGATACGTTGATGGAATCCTATCCCCAGCTTGTTGCCAATAAGGCCATTTTTAAAAACCCCACTAGCCGTAAAAAAATCGAAACCCTAGCGCTCCTTTTACAAGGTGCCCTAAACGCTCGGGATAAAGTCGGCTTAAAGATGAACGTTCCAGCCGCCAGCCTTAAAAAACTTCTGCAACAGCTCCCGGCCTTGCGCCGTCCCACCGTCTCGCCCCTGGCTGACGGAAGCTGGGTAGCCATAGAAACCATTATCGATGAGATCATCGTTCGGGAAATAATTCCTCAGCTTAAAGAGCTGGGGGCCGAAGGAATCATCGAATATCCACTAAATAAAGTTGTCTATTAGCAATAGTCCGCTTTAATGCTCCGCTCACATATGGGTTCGATTAAGAAAAAGAGAAAAGAAAAGATCGCTAAGCACAAACGTCGTAAACGCCGTCGCCTTAATAGGCACAAGAAGCGTTTGCGCTATAAGTCTTAAGGCTTTAGAGTCTTCGGGTGCTCACTCGACAAATAAAAACAACTTCGCCTTTAAACGCTACGTTGCTTTATTTGTCGTGGGTTCTCGTAGGCTCCTCTGTCCTGACGTCTGGTTTAAACGCCGGCGACTTAGCTGATAGCAAGAAGTCTGTGGCGGCCTCCCCCGAGGTTTTAAGCCACGATTTACCACGCACTAGCACTGTCACAAGTGCGGAATCTGCTAGGCACTCTCGTGCCTTGGCCAGCGCAGCGTTTTCGGAAGGTCAACGGCTGGCTCTCACAGGCAATTTTGAGCAAGCCCTCACCCGTTACCAAGAAGCGGCTCAGGCCGATCCTACCTATTCTGCGACCTACGCTCAAATCGCCCTGACCCTCCTACGCCTTGATCGTGAAGATGAGGCATTGCACACGCTGACCGAACAACTCAAGCAGCAACCCACAGATTCCCAGCTTCATGCCCTTCTTGCCTACTGCTTGATTAATCAGAAGGATTCACCAAATAAAGAACTCGCTCTAGCCCACGCCACGAGGTCTTTGGAACTAGATCCCACCCTGATCAGTAACTACCGTATTCTCGCCCAAGGTCTTCAACTTAAAAATAAACCAGCCGGGCTTAAGGAACTCTTAGCAAAAGCTCTTAAAACTCCTAGCAATGAAGCCGCCTTCCATTTGCGTATGGCTAGCTTATGGAATGGCATTCTACTGGAATCCAACACCAAACCCTCCTCTATTAATTCCTTAATTCTTCCCTTCTATGAAAAGGCCTATCAAGTCGATCCCCTAAACCCAGATACTTCCTTTCATCTCGGACAAGTTCACTTTGATTCTGGGAACTATCCCCAAGCTCTGAACTATTACCAAATCGCCTATGCGCTGAACCGTAAAATTCCTGGCTTACGCGAACGGCTCGCCCTGAGCTATCTTTCCAGCAATCAAGAAAATGAGGCCATCCCCATTCTTGAAAATCTCTTAGAAGAATTCCCCGACCGCAGCAATCTTTATTCCACCGTGGGAGAACTCTACGAACGCGCTGGAAAATGGTCAGAAGCCGCTACCTATTACGCCGCCTACCTTAAATTTAAAACCCCTAACGCTGAAGACTACATCCGCTTGGCTCAAGCCCAAATGATGTTAAAAAAACCTAAAGAAGCCCTCACTACTTTAGAAAGTGCAGTAGCAGATTTTCCGACATTGACCACCTTACAACTTTTAAAAGCCGTAGCCCTTTGTTCTCTACAGCGCCCTGCTGATGCCATCAACGTATTAAAAGACGTCGAAACCACCGCCCAAGGAAACCCTCAAATCTTGAACGCCCCATTCTATTTTCAATACGGCACCACCCTGGCCGCTGCGGGTAGAACGGAGGAGAGTGAAGAATTTTTGAAAAAATGTTTAACCCTCAATCCCCACTATCACCAAGCCCTAAACTACCTCGGTTTCTCTTGGGCCGAACAAAACCGTCAACTTAGCGAGGCCGAAGCTTACGTAATCAAAGCCCTCGCCCTCGATCCAGAAAACTCCAGCTACCAAGACAGTCTAGGATGGATCTACCATAAACAAGGCCGCCAAGAACAAGCTCGAGCCATCTTACTTAGTGCCCTACAAAAAACTCCAGATAGCCCCGAGCTACTCGAACATCTGGGTCATGTCTATCTTAAGTTGGGCCAAACAAAAGAGGCCCTCACAGCTTGGCAACGCGCTCTGCCCCTTTCACTAAACCAAGAAAAACTCCAAGCCCTTATCAAAGAAACCAGCACTCAAGAATTCAAAGCTAACAGATAGGCCTTTGAGAAAATCCCCGTCTTGCCACCCGTATCTGGAGAAAAAAAGTTGAAATACTAAAAGGGGATTATAGGACTCATAAGTCCCATAGGCCCTATTTTTTTCATAGCAGAAATGGTGTCATGTGTTAACGATCGACGACCCTGAGACTGAGGTCGAAACTGACCTCCTAGGCCTCAGAATCCTCTTCAGCTTCCGCTTCTAGAATTTTGGATTTCTTATCTCCTGATCCCTGAACGACAAAGGTAATTTCTCCCCTCACCCGCTGCGCCCGGAAATGAGCCAAAACTTCCTGTGGTTTTCCCGTCTTAACCTCTTCAAATTTTTTCGTCAGCTCACGCGCCACACAAACATCCCTTAACGGTAAAACCTCTAAACTATCTTCCAACGTCTTTAATAAGCGGAAGGGCGACTCAAAATACACACTGGTGCAGGGACGCTCCATCGCCGCTTTCAACTCCTTCTGCCGCGCACCGCCTTTCACGGGAAGAAACCCCCCAAAATAAAACGGCGTAATTTTTAAGCCCGAAGCCACTAGCCCATGGAGAACCGCCGAGGGCCCGGGCACTACTTCCACATCTACTCCTGCCGCCACACACTCACGGATCAGGCGTTCCCCGGGGTCGGATACCCCTGGCATACCCGCATCACTGACTAAGGCTATCTGTTCCCCCTGAGCAAAACGTTGCAAAAATTCCTCGATACGTTTGGCTTCATTAAACTTATGGTAGCTAACTTGCTTCTTCGTAATCTCAAAATGATGTAAGAGAATCCCCGTATGCCGCGTGTCCTCCGCTGCGATCAAATCAACTTCCTTTAAGACTCGCAAAGCTCTCAGCGTTAAGTCTTCTAAATTGCCAATAGGCGTTCCCACGATAAATAATTTTCCAGCCATAAAATAATTTTCACCTTACTTAAAAAACTTTAGGTCCCCATATCGTATTCGACAAAGTTCCTTTACCTTCATACTCAAAAAGCTTGCTCACAAAAAACATGGGTATTCCTAACACTCCCCTAAGATTTACCCGCATATTCATGTTCACATCATCCTTAATCATGTCATAACTGCCATTCCCAATCAGAGCAAAGGCAGTGGAATACACATCAACTTTCTGGATAGTAATCAGCCCATCACGCACCGTAAAGGAAGTGCGCGCTTGGGAAGCTTCTGAGTAACCTAAGTTAGGAACGATAGAATTAAGCATGGCCGAAAAGCCGCCAAACATGGGAATGTTATAGAGAAACCCTTTCACCACAACGAAGTCACCCCAACCTTGCATACTCGCTAAATCTGAAAACCTACCATTCACATCAACCGTGCCCGATATCTTACCCGAGATTTCGTCATTGTTAAAAAAAGTCTTTACGAGTGGCCCAAACTCTTGATCCCTCAACTTTAATATGGCTTGGTAACTCGGATCACTGGTTAGTTGAACCGTTATGTTTCCTTCTAACTCCCCGTTAAAAATCTCAATCGGCTTTCTGGGCTTAAATTTAAGTTCTATTCCTTTGATACTAATATCCGCATCAAGTTTTTTAAGCGATAGTTTCTTACCCAAAAACACATAGTCCAAGCCCTTATCCGATTTAACTCGTGCCTTCAAATCCGTTTTAATCTGCTTATCTAAGTCAACCTGCCCATCCACCTCAAATTCCGTCGCTTGGTAGAACCCGTAAGGTTTAGCATACTCGCTCATCTTATCTCCGATGATGGTGGCCACCTCGCCGATCATGAGCTTACCTTTGACCCCTTTCATCCGCACCTGTTTGGTCACCATATTGTGCCAAATCTCGCCTCTGCCTTCGCCCTCTGTTCGTTTAATGTAAAGATCTGGCAGATGAAGCTCACCTGCCTTAAAATTAAAGCTCGTTCTCATCTCTTGCAGCGGCACGTTTTTATAAGAAAAATCAGTGGCGGAGACAGTGCCCTGAATTTCCATCGTATCCATTTTAAACCCTTCGCCTATAACCGTGCAGTCTATCAGGGGCGCATCATTAAACTTAAGACTATTAAAAAACGGCTGAGCTTTTTCACCGAATAACTTTTTGACGGAACTAGGATCAATTGTGCTACGCAACTTAGCCTTTAAACTTTTCTCCCCGTCGTAAAAAGCGCTAAAGGTTGAACGGCCACTAGGATTGATAACGACCATCTCCGTCACCATCATGCGCTTACCGTCGTAGGAGATAGGGCAGTAAAGAGAGTCGAAATAGGTGCCTTGAATGGAAAAGTTTTTCCATATTGAACGCGATTGCAGAACGTATTTAAGACCATGCTCCCAGTCAAGTTCAACAGTGCCCTCATTAACAGGCAAGCTACGGAAGCGGACATCCGCTATCCACGCCTGAGCCTGTTCGGGAAGTGCGCTGCTGAGAAGTGAAAGATCCACGTCTGAATAAAAAGTGACGACCGCTTTTTTCTGATCTGTTCGCCAATTCGCCTCAAGCTGAAATCCACCGCGCAGGAAATTAACCTCCCCGTTAATCGCCACTCGTTGATCCAGATACTCCCCGTCAAAATAAAAAGCCTCCAGCACGACTCCGCGCCACGTCTGACGCTCGCCACTAAGTCGCAGCCTGATGTGACTCGTTTCCGGCTTAGCTAGAACCAGATCGAAATCAGCATCCATCCGAATCATCCTAGCTCCATCCACCTCCCCAGACGCCGTCTCAATCTTTTTCCAAAGCTCGGCATAGCGCGACATATCTATCGGACTAGCACCATCTTTGGGTTGATAGTTCTTAATATCTACCGTGCCGCGCATCCTAAAATGAATATTCAACAAATCAGCTTCCAGATTTTGGACAACGACATTTTGCGGTTTAAGATCAATCCGTGCCGTGACATTACGTAGCCGCACGGCGGTCTCTCCATCAAGAGGTATCATTAAGTTTGCATTATTGATCTGCGCACTTTCTAGGAAAGATTCCCCTCGCCACCACGATATCCAATTTAACCCAAAACGAAGATCTTCAATATTCAGTGTTTTAGTAATTCCGCCTATTGATTGCTCAACGGTAAGGTTTTTAGCTCCTACGCCGCCCAATGGCGTTAAGTAAATTCTATCGTAACTAGCCACAATCCCTCGCGCCGTAAGTTCATGCGAAAGTTGTACCCCTAAGGTCTCAGGAAGACCTATGTAGCGGAAATAAAAGAGCAACGCAGCAAGGGCAACTATGATAACGATAACAAGCGTAAGAAAGACCCGGAATAAACTAAAGCTACGTAAAGGCAGGACGACTTTTTTACGTGGCACAGTTTCTAGTTGAGTTACGGGTTCAGGCATGAGGAAAAACTTTTCGTTGTTCTCTAGTTAAAGTTATCCCTATGATGTGCTCTTCATCAACCCTTGTTTTGTTATGAGTGAATCTACTGTCATGGAAAAAATCGTCGCCCTGTGCAAACGCCGGGGCTTTATCTTTCAATCCTCCGAAATTTATGGAGGTCTAAACGGCTTTTGGGACTACGGTCCACTCGGAGCCGAACTAAAACGTAACCTGCGCGAAGTTTGGTGGAAATCCATGACCCGCCAGCGTGATGACGTCGTCGGTCTCGACGCCAGCATCATCATGCACCCCAACATCTGGAAAGCTTCCGGCCATGTGGATACTTTTTCTGATCCGATGAGTGATTGCTTAGTCACCCAGAAACGATTCCGCTCCGACCAGATTCAACCCCAGTCTGGCACCATTTATCGTTACACAGGTGCCAACTCCTCCACTGGAGTATCAAGCTCTGACCCCTATTCAGTCCTACTCGTTTCAGGTAAAAATCCAGAGTCCGCTCGGAAAGTAGCTAAGCAATACTACACCCAGCGCGGAGCAACAGAACCTGAACTACTTGGCGAAAGCACTGAATCCGTCACCAACACTACTTCTTTCAATCCTGAAAACGGCGGCATGTTGACCGAACCCCGCGCCTTTAACCTCATGCTGGAAACCCATGTGGGCCCAATCAAGAGTGATGAGAACCGCGCTTATCTTCGCCCTGAAACTGCCCAAGCCATTTTTGCACAATATAAAAATGTACTTGATAGTTCTAGACTTAAACTGCCCTTCGGCATTTGCCAAATCGGGAAGGCCTTCCGCAACGAGATCAACCCACGTAACTACACCTTCCGCTCACGCGAGTTCGAACAAATGGAATTAGAATTCTTTATCAAACCAGATGAAGTGACGGAGAAACTACAGGGTTCAGTCACCCAATGGTCTGAAGGAGCCGATCTCACCACACCGCAAGCTAACTGGGGTTGGGAAATGTGGCATCGCTATTGGGTGGCTGAACGAACCACGTTTTACGCCTCCATTGGACTAGGAGCAGATGTCTTAGACTACCACTGGCAGAAGCCGGAAGAGCTTGCACACTACGCCCGTGCCTGTGTCGACATTCTCTTTAAATTCCCTTTCGGCACGGAGGAGTTGGAGGGCATAGCTGCGCGTGGGAGTTATGATTTGGATCAACACAGCAAGTTTGTCGGGAAGCCCCAGGATTATTTTGATGAAGAAGCTAAGCTGCGCTACGTGCCACACGTGATCGAGCCTTCGGCTGGCTTAGATCGTTTAGCCTTAGCGGTTCTCTGTGCTGCTTTTCACGAAGAAGAGACGGTGGATGAGAAGGGGAAAAAAGAAGTCGTTACGACTTTAAAACTTCACCCGAAAATTGCGCCGATTAAGGTAGGTATCTTCCCACTTTTAAAGAATAAACCAGAACTCGTTTCTCGAGCTAAAGACATTTACCGAAAACTTTCGCAGCAAATGAATGCGTTCTATGATGAGTCCGGCTCCATTGGCCGACGCTACGCCCGCCAAGATGAAGTGGGAACGCCCTTCTGTATTACGGTGGATTTTGAAACACTGGAAGGAATCAAGGAGGGCGACCAAGCAGGACAGCTTGAGACCGTGACCCTACGACATCGTGATTCGAAGAAACAAGAACGCATTCCGACCTCAGAACTACTAGCCAAAATAACAGAACTAATCGGTTAATCAACCGAGAATGGGATATCTATGCCTAAGCTACGCACAAAGTTACCCCCACATAAAAAGGATCCCTTCGCCCATGTTGACTTGGAGCGTTTGGCTCGTTGTGGTGCGTCAGAAGTTATTTTCGGATTAGGAAAAACACCGGAGCAAATTCTGGCTATTGCCCAAATCTTAAAAAATGCAGACCAATCCGTTCTCATCACACGCACCAATGTGACGGTCTGGAAAAAACTCAAGCCGCATTTCCCCGGTGCTCGCTTTGATCTCAGTGCACATTTAATTTCTTGGAGAAATCCTCGCTCCGCACCTACAGCTAAACCACTTCATATTCTCGTTTGTGCCGCCGGAACTTCGGATTTACCCGTAGCTGAAGAAGCTGCTCTTACCGCTGAATTTTACGGAAATAAGGTGGAGCGTTTGTATGATGTAGGCGTGGCGGGACTTCACCGTTTATTGAAGCATTTGGAAAAGCTGCGCTCATGCCACGCCATTATTGCCGTAGCCGGCATGGAGGGTGCCCTGCCTAGTGTGATCGGTGGACTGGTCGCCTGCCCCGTGATTGCGGTGCCCACCAGTATCGGCTACGGTGCAAATTTGCAGGGCGTGGCTGCGCTGCTCGGGATGCTGACCTCTTGCGCTTCAGGCTTGACCGTGGTGAATATCGATAACGGTTTCGGAGCGGCCATGGCGGTAGAGCGTTTAAAATTTTCACCCTCATGATTTTTCAAAATCAAAACGTGCTCGAATTAAAATCAGGTTCTAGCCGTGCGCTAATTGATCCTCAGGGTGGGCGGCTTCTTTTATGGGAAGTCCATGGGCGTCAGGTGATTTATTGGCCAGAACAGGCCAACTGGTCTCAACCTTTAAAAATCCGTGGGGGGAACCCTATCTTATTTCCTTTTGTTGCTCGTCACATGGTTGATGGAAAAATAGGTTTCTGGAAGGATCAGACAGGCGTGGTTCGGGAAATGCCCATGCATGGCTTTGGCCGCAACTGTCTTTATCATGCTGAAATTAAAGAAAATACCTGCACCCTGACTTTAACTGATTCTGAAAGCACCCATGCTTTTTACCCCTATTCGTTTAACTTTCAAATTACTTACACGCTCGGCCCTAAAAGTTTAGACACGCAACTAACCACAAAAAATCTCTCGACGACTTCCCTGCCGTATTATGCAGGACACCACTTTTACTTTGCTCTGCCGCATCAAGATCGCGCTGCTTGGGAATTCGCCGTCGATTCCACGCAGCAAGTGCGACAGAATTCAGACGGTTCCATCTTTCCCCAATCTCGTAGCTCCAAACCTTTTCGACTTTCTGATCCAGAATTTATTGATTCGTTACACATCTTAAGCGGCCAAGGCCCTGTTCTGCTCAGGAACCCCAACACTGGCCAAAGTCTAGCTATTCACCTGAACTGGCCAGAGACGGTGCCGTGGTTTTCTGTGACAAGTTGGACGGAGAAATCTGACTCAGACTTTTATTGTTTAGAGCCTTGGCTTGGATTGCCTAATGCCATTCATCACGGAAGAGGTCTGCGTCACCTCCCTCCTGGTGAACAAGAAACAGCCCGCTGCTTAATCGACCTAGGTAAGTGGTAACCCCTAAAATAGTATGACCCCAAACTCTCAAGCCTTTGTTTTTATTTTAGCTGGTGGCAGCGGTGAACGCTTCTGGCCTCTCAGCCGTAAAGATAAACCAAAACAACTCCTCCAGCTTTTTTCAAACCAGACCTTATTAGGTGACACTTTAAAACGAGTCCAAAATTTAGCTCCAACTGAGCAGACTTTCATTCTAACTAACCAAGCGCAGAAAGAGTTAACGAAAAACCTTTTACCAACGATGGCAGAGTCTCAGATTTTAGCGGAACCGGCCAAGCGTGACACCGCACCCGCTGCTGCCCTCGCCACCGCAATCGCTTATGCTCGTGATCCCGAGGCCGTGGTTGTGCTCCTGCCTTCAGACCAATTGATAAAAAACGAGAAAGCCTTTCAACAAAACCTGCAGGACGCCATCCATCTGGCCGCTCAATCAAGTAGCATCATGACCCTCGCTATACCGCCGACTTATGCGGCCACAGGATTTGGTTACATGGAACTTGGAGAAGAATTTATTACTGGTGAGACCACAAAATTCCAACATGTAAAACGCTTTGTAGAAAAACCAGACCTAGTCCGAGCCCAAGACTATAAAGAAGCTGGAAATTATTTTTGGAACGCTGGAATTTTCATCTGGAAAGCGTCCACCTTTTTAAAAGAAGCGCAGCGACTTTGCCCTGAGTTGGCAGAATTCGTTGAAAACTTTCCCACTCATTCAAGTGAAGCTTATATAGAAAAAAAATTTCCTCTTCTACCTAAAATATCCATCGACTACGCCCTGATGGAAAAAGCCTCATCTGTCATCGCTGCACGAGCTACTTTCGACTGGGATGACGTCGGGAGTTGGAGTTCCCTAGCCGATCACCTCCCGAAGGATTCCGAAATGAATGTACAGCAAGGCACGACTACTTTACTCGACTCTAAAAACAATACGATCTACAGTCCGCATAAACATGTGTCTCTCTGCGGCGTATCGGATCTCGTCATCGTAGAAACGGAAGACGCTCTTTTGATTTGTCATAAAGATCGGGTGCAAGATGTGAAAAAGCTTCTGCCCCATGTTCCCGACCATTTACTGTAGGCCTCAACCAAACAACCTACCAGGTAAACCATAAATCGGGATGCCTTCCCAATAAAACATCTTGCCCGACTAAACCAGCGAACTATGTTTAATACTGTGTTCCACACACGGATCCTTAGCTTAGTGGTAGAGCGTCCGCTTCACACGCGGAAGGTCACTGGTTCGAACCCAGTAGGGTCCACACTCTTAACCTTCTGACTTCAATAAGGATTTTCGTCCGTTAATCCTTCAGTAGGCGGAACGTAAGGCTGCGCTTTAGGCGTTTTACGGGCATCAAAGGTTCTCTCTACCCGGTTAAAGATGCCAAAAATGGGTTGCCCTTTTCCATCAAAAAGTTCCACCACGAGCTTGTGTTTACCTTGGGGAACATCACTCCAAAATATAGGCCCGACCGTTTGCTCCACGAAGCCTTCGTACTCTTCTAAACTATAACGAATTTTAGCGCCCGAGCCATCTGCTGGAAGATTATGGATTATGTAATCAAAACAGATCCGGCCACGTTCATCCATTTCTATATCACCTTGGGCGGGTAGGTTCACCGTTAGATAGGGCAACTTAGGGTCAGTGTAATTTTGAAAGTCCTTTTTCTTAACGTAAAAGGTGAGCACAGCCATACAACCAGGTTGTTGAATCATGGTGCCGTCTGGTTTAACCACCATGGCCCGGATCATGTAGCCGCCTTGACTGAGACCTTTTAAGCTCAACGGGGAGATGATGTCTGTTTTGACTATGGGCGGTGCATTATTGACGATGATGTGGAGACGGTTCCCGCCCTCTGCGAGAAAGTAGTTACTTAGACTAAAAAAAATATCCACGTCCTGCGTAGGTAAAATTTCTTTAACGTTCGGTGCTAAAATTTTTAACTCAATCGGTAACGACGGATCTAGAGGTAGTCCGTCATAGCCAGGCTCCACCCCGACTTCCATCGGATTCGACGGTGTAGCCATAGGTGCTACTGTGACTTCTCCAACAGTGGGAATCTCCGAGACAGATGCGGCGGGGCTTACCATCTCAGCCCTTGGGATGGTAGCAGGTTGGATAGAAGTATCTTCTTGAGCTAACAGAGGAAGGCTCAAGCTTAGAAAAAGAAAAACGAGGCAAACACAGATATTGACTCCTGTGTCGTAGGCCAAGAAGGTAGTGTTCTTTTTAAACATGTTACAACTTATCACAAAAAACTTTTCACTCCACCACACACTAAGTTGTGGTCAAACTTTTTGTTGGAAACAACTTCCCGCCTCCGCTTCTTGGCAGTGGCAAGGCTATATCTATGACATTCCCTGCCTTGCTCGGCAAGTAGGGAACGTCATAATTTTTGAAGGCTCTGCTGAGTTAGACGAAGCTCTGGTGCGCCGCTATTTTAACTTAACTCCTGCATGGGATCAAATCCTCTCCAGCCTTCCTGATGATTTATGGCTCAATCAAGCTAGGAAAGAAGTGGCTGGCCTGCGCTGCGTCCATGAACCATGGTGGGAATGCACCGCCAACTTCATCTGCTCGTCCCTTAAACAGATTCCTCAAATTGAACAGATTAACCAAAACTTAAGGAGTCGCTTTGGACAGGTTATTTCAGGGACTTCCTTTTACCGTTTTCCCAGTGCCGAAACCCTAGCCACTTTATCAGAGAAGGATCTACGTGATTGCAAATTAGGTTACAGAGCTAAGCACTTATTTCGAGCCGCTCATCAGGTTTCTCACGGAGCCATTTCTTGGAATAGCCTAGAACAGATGCCTTTACAGCAAGCCAGCTGCGAGCTGCAAAAACTTGCAGGGGTGGGAGAAAAAGTTGCTCACTGTATTCTACTTTATGCGGGGAATCATTTAGACGCTTTTCCCTTTGATGTCTGGGTTTTCCGTCTCATGCACGAGCTCTACTACCCTAAACGTCGTGTCATGCCTGACCAGAAAACGATGGATCGCAAGGCTCAAAAACTTTTTGGAGCAACTCGTGGAATCGCTCAACATTACCTATTTCACTGGTATAGAACTTGTTACATGAAAAGCCGTTGAATAAACTTAAGGGAATTCCACCAATAGTTAGGCCAACCGCCCAAAAAAACTAGCCTAAACTACCCTAGCTTCCATCTTGACCTATACGACTTCCCATCTAGTGTTAGCGAGATGATTCGCAGCTTAGCGTGTCTTGTTACACTATTATGTATTACCTCCAGCGTGGTTCACTCCGCCTTGGTCTGGAGACCTGGCGAGGGCTGGGTCAACGAAGGAAGCGGGCAAACCCTCGCAGCCAGCGATGCCAAAGCTGCGCTCCAAGCCGCCCGTACAATGGAATCGCAAGAACTCTTCAAAGACGCTCTTGATGCCTACCGTAGTATCACACGCCGTTGGCCTCTATCGAGCGTTGCTGGTGAGGCACAGTTTAAAGTGGCTCTCATGTTGGAAAAAAGAGCTGAATTTTGGGCCGCTTACAAAGCTTACCAAACGGTCGTAACGAAGCATCCTGGTAGCCAATTCTTCGACCTAGCCATCGAACGCCAATTTAGCATCGGCAACCTTTACTTAGCAGGGGAACCACAAAAGCTCTGGAAAATTCCCCTTTTGCCCTCCATGGATAAAACCTCAGAGATCTTCGAAACCGTCGTTAAAAATGCTCCTTACGGACCCCTCGCCCCCCAAGCTCTCTTTAAAATAGGACTAGCTCGTGAAAATCAGAAAAAGTGGAGTGATGCTATTTCCTCCTACAACAAACTGATTGATAAATACCCCGGCAGCGATGTGGCTGATGATGCTCAGTACCAAATCGGTTACGCATGGTATCAAGCCGCCAGTCAACCCGAATACGATCAAAGCGCTGCCCAAAAGTCCATCGAAGCCTTTCAAGATTTTATGGTGCGATTTCCTAACAGTGAAAAACTTTCTCAAGCCCAAGATTACATGAAAGAACTGGCCACTCGCCGGGTGCAAGGCTCCATGAACATCGCAAGATTTTATGAAGCTCAGAAAAATTATAAAGCGGCACTCATCTACTATAGTGACGTGGTGCAACAAAATCCTAATTCTGAATTAGCCACCACGGCGAAAGAGCGAGTGGAAGCACTCAAAGGATTAGCGGAAGATATAACCGCCCCTCCAGCTCCTTCTTCGACGATTAAACTGTCCGACGAAAAACCTCAGACCTCCCCTGTTTTATGATTATCGCACCACATTACCTCAAAAATATTCTCAGCACTTCCCTTCTCCTCGCTACTCTTACAGTGTTTACCAGCTGTGCCGGCTACCGTCTAGGCAACATACCTTCCGCTGAAATGAAGGGCGTTAAAACTATTTACGTTCCCGTTATCAAGAACGATTCCTACGAACCCAGTCTGCAAATAGTCACCACCAACGCTGTTATTCGCCAACTAGAAACAGATGGAACTTATATGAGCTCTCGTCAGGATCGGGCTGACGCCAGCCTTGAGGTCACAATCACCAACGTGGAAAAAACTCCTAAGCGCGTGCAACGTGACAACGTCGTGGCTACACAGGAATATAGTGTCACGGTGACGGCCACCTTTACCTTAACCAATCATAGCACGGGAAAAAAAGTTGTCAGCTCTTCAGCCAGCGGCTCAACAGACTTCTTCCTCTTTAGCGACGTACAAGAGGGTGAGCGTCAAGCGCTACCCTTAGCGATTGATAAATTAGCCTACAACATCGTTAAGCAAGTCACCGAAGGCTGGTAAGAGTAAGCAGAGAAGTGAATCAGGTAAGAAAAAAAGTAATCCTTCTTTCCTTCCCATGGGTCTTATAATTTTCATAAGACCTATTCCACCCTTTCTTTTAAGACATAAAAAAACCGAGCCCGTTATGGTCTCGGTTTTTTTAAATTTTCTGAAGGTTATTTCACTGACTTAGCCGCCTGCGATTTTAAGCGAGAGGCCTTGTTGCGATGGATAGTTTTCTTTTTAGAAGCACGGTCTAGCTCAGACTGAACTTGACTGACAAGCTTACCTGCGCCGGTTTTATCTCCGGTAGCAATTAAAGACTTGAATTTTTTAGTCACGTCTTTGATTTTAGTTTTAACTTTTCTGTTAAGCGCCTTGCGCCGGAGACTAACTCGTGCTTGTTTAGCAGCTGATTTGGTATTTGCCATATTGTTAATGAAAAGAATTGCAAGAGCCTCAATAAAGTCAAGCGATGAAGTTCCTTAAATTCATTCTAGCTATCCTCCTACTGCCAGCGCTTTACAGCGTGGCGCGGTTTGGCTGGTTCATGTTGCAAAGTTCTTACCACGCTACTTTGCCGTGGACGGAAATAGTTACCTTCAGCCTCGGGTTCTCCACTTGTGTCTTTGCCTACCTTAGTTTACCAAGGGGAAACTGGTTCTACGTGCTAGGCCATGAGACAACACACGCCGTAGCCGTGCTTGTAAGTGGAGGGAAGGTCTCAGGGTTCAAAATAAGCTCTCAGGGCGGTCACGTTGTCACAGACCGCATCTCCGCATGGATCGCTCTCTCACCATATTTTATTCCCTTTTACCCCATTGTCGTTGGCTTAACTTGGTCACTGACACTCTTCTTTAAGCCCGAACTTAGTTCCTATGATTGGGCTTTCCTTCTTATCTGGGGCATCAGCTGGGGCTTCCATACCTGTCATACTCTTAGTCTGCTGAAAACCGCACAGCCCGACTTTGAAAGTCAGGGCTTCTTTTTTTCTTATGTGGTGATTGCCTTAATGAATTTACTGGCGATTGAGCTGCTCATCTGGTGCTGGCAACAACCACTCCCCGCCCTTAATACACTGCAAGTTCTCGGCCAGTATCTTTATGCAGACTATTTTTATTTGCTCCAGCTTGTCAAACGGTAAGGGTCGACTAGGATATTTTCATCATTATGCCTCTGACAAATTTTTTTCTTAACCCTATCATTCTTTCTAATCTGGTAAGCACGAGCATGACAGACGTGCTGGACGAGATGGTAGAATTTCTCGTGGCGCAAAAACTCATCCCCCTTGACCTAAAAGAAAAAGCTCTTTCCGCCCTACTCGTCAGGGAGGGTAAGCTTTCCACCGCAGTCGGAGATGGGCTAGCTATACCCCACGCTTCTATCGGCGGACTTCCAGATCCTGTCGTAATCGTAGCTAAATCAGAAAAAGGTATCCTCCATTCGTCTCCTGATGGTAAACCCATTTACCTCTTCTTTCTTGTTCTCGTGCCTAGCCATGACTACGGGGCACACCTACGCACACTCGCTCAAATAGGGAAATTCTTGAGCCAGCCTAGCATGAAGCAAAAACTTTGCTCCATTCAGGAACCATCCGATTTAGTTAAACTTTTTAAAAGTATTTAGACCAGATGACCACCTCGCTCCTTTTTCAACTGGAACAAAAAATCCAGCTCTGGGCCACCAACCATTACCCCGAAAGCGGTAAGGGGCCTTGGGTGAATCCCTGCCAAGATGAACGCTACGGGCATTTCCAAACCAATTGGGCTATGGTTTCCACGAAGGTTCTGAAGCTGTCACCCAAAGAGCTTGCCCAAAAACTTGTCGATGCGTTTCAAACTGATCCCGACCTCCTCCCGCCCGTTATAGCTGGACCAGGCTTCGTTAATTTTACCTTCAAAAAAGAAGCCATTCTTCACGCTCTCGACACACTCTCACAGGATCCCCATTTCGGAATTCGTTGCGTCAACCAACCGCAGCGCATCTTGCTCGACTTCAGCTCCCCTAACGTCGCCAAACAGATGCACGTAGGACATATCCGCAGCACTATTTTGGGCGAATCCCTAGCCCGCATCCTTAAAAGCCTCGGTCACCACGTCGTGACAGATAATCACCTCGGAGACTGGGGAACCCAATTCGGCATGGTTCTCCTAGGCTACAAGCGCGCCGGTAATGAGGAGGCGTTAAAGGCTGACCCCTTCGCCCATTTAGAAACCCTGTATAAATCCGTCCAAGAAGAAACGAAGACTAACGAAGCCATTTTAATTCAAGCCCGCCACGAGTTGCTCAAGCTCCAACAAGGTGATCCCGAGAATAGAGCCCTCTGGGAAACCTTCATCACACTTTCTAAAGCGGACATCCAACGTATCTACGAACGGCTCGATATTCATTTTGACTACACCTTAGGCGAAAGTTTCTACAACAATCTGCTGCCTCTTGTCGTACGTGAAATGAAAGAAAAAGGCATTGCCCGTGAGAGTGAAGGAGCCATCGCAGTATTTTCTGATCAAACCTTACCTCCGAAACATGATCCCTTCCTCGTCGTTGAAAAAGGTGGTGCCACGAAAGATGCACCTTTCATCATCCAGAAATCAGACGGCGCCTATCTTTACGGCACGACAGATCTAGCCACCATTAAATACCGCCTAGAAACTCTCCACGTAGAGCAAAGCATCTACGTCACAGACTCCCGCCAACAGCAACACTTTAACCAACTCTTTGCCACGACGAAACGCTGGGGAATCCCCATGGAGTTAGAGCATGTCTGGTTCGGAACCATCCTAGGCCCTGATAAAACACCCATCAAAACGCGTGAGGGTAAGCCGATCAAGTTAAAGGAATTATTAGATGAAGCGGAACAGCGCGCTGGTAATATTCTCCTAGAAAAACGCCCCAACATGGAGCCGGAGAAACAAAAGGCTATCGCCCGTGTGGTGGGTTTAGGTGCCTTAAAATATGCCGATCAAGCACAGAACCGTAATCTGGACTACGTCTTCGACTGGGATAAAATGTTAGCCTTTGACGGAAACACGGCACCCTACCTCATCAACGCCTATGTCCGCACCCGCTCCATTCTACGTAAAGCTGGTCTTCCCCTAGGCGGCCTTCCACTCTCACTGGAGCATGAAGTCGAGTTGGAACTTAGCCGTAAGTTACTAGCCTATGGGGATTGCCTCCATGCCGTTACCCAAGAATATCGGCCCCACTTACTCTGCACCTATCTTTTTGAAACCGCTGCCTTGTTCCATAAGTTTTTTGAAAATTGCCCCGTGCTCCGTGCGGAGACCGATACGCTTAAAAACAGTCGGCTTGTTCTTAGTCAATTAACGGGCGATGTTTTAAAATCAGGACTTTGGCACCTAGGAATCGGAACAGTCGAAGAAATGTAACGCCGCTTATTTCTTCTCTGCCCGAATCAAGGCTGGCAACTCCACCCAACTCACTCCAGAAATAGTGTCGAATATGCTTAAATAAGCTGTGACTTTTTCTTCAGGAAATTTCCCATAGAGCTCCTCGACTGCTTTAGTCAATTTAGTCGCGTCCATTTCTTTAGGAAAAGAATCCACGCTGCCCACGCCATCGTGCTTGATGCCTAAGGAATCTAAGAACGCCGTCATAACGGGAACTTGCGTTGTAGCTAGCCAGAGAATCATAAGATTTTGCGTTACGACATGAAACTGAGGTAATTGCAGAAAAGGCCGAAAGAGTTCATGACGTGCTACCCGCGGGGTCTCCAGTATCATTTTGGCGCGGATCTTAAGGTTAGGTCCCACATCATCCATCACACGACGATATAATTTCTTCTCGTTCTGATAGGCTACTTCTAAGATTTCATGATTTAGGGCGGGAGACAAGGTGCTCCATAACTCTGTGGCGTGCATAGAAATAAGACAGTGACGGAATTTTCTAACATGGCAAGAACAGGAATACGTTAAGTCATTTAAGTGCAACTAATGCCGAAATATCTTTAGTCCTAGTAAATAGGTAGTCTTGAAGTTGTTGGACTAAGCTCTATAATTAATGACGTGGAAAACGATACCATCATAGCCCTAGCGACTCCTTCTGGAAGCTCAGCCTTAGCCCTGCTCCGCATCAGCGGTTCACTCTCCCATTCCATCGTTGCTACCCTTTCTTCTAAACCACCCCAAATAGGACAAACTGTTTACACCATTTTACGCTCAGGCACTCACACCATCGACGACGTCATTCTCAATACGTGGTCTTTACCCAAGTCTTACACAGGAGAAGATTTAGTGGAAATTAGCTGCCACGGGAACATGCTCATCGTGCAGCGACTCATTGAAGAAATTTGCCTCCTTGGTGCCCGCCTCGCTCAACCTGGTGAGTTTACCCAGCGCGCTTTTCTCAATGGTAAAATGGATTTGACCCAAGCAGAAGCCGTGATCGATCTCATCAATGCTCGCACCGACCGTGCCTTGCGTGCCGCCCGCACGCTGCAAAGCGGGGCACTCGGAGAAAAACTGGAAAGCGAGCGCGAAAATCTTCTCCAAGTTCTAGCCCATCTCGAAGCCTACATTGATTTTCCCGAGGAAGCCATTGACCCAGAAGTTGGACTCTCTTTTGAACTTAAAATCAACGCTACATTGAAAACGATTCAAAACCTTTTGCTCTCCTCCCGCGAGGGGCAGCTCTTACGTAATGGCTTAAGAGTCGCCCTTGTCGGCCATCCTAACGCAGGCAAGTCCAGCCTGATGAATGCCTTGTTAGAAAAAAATCGCTCCATCGTCAGTCCTCATGCTGGCACCACTCGTGACACGGTGGAAGAAAGTATTCAGCTAGACGGAATCCACGTTCACCTCATTGACACCGCTGGCCTGCGTAGTTCCCAAGATGAAATTGAACAACTCGGCATTGCCCGCACCCAGCTTGCCATCTCTGAGGCCGACCTCATTCTCTGGGTAATCGACAGCAGTATTCCAGAAACGCCGCTGGATTCTACACCATTCCCCGCCCACACACCGCTCCTACGTTGCTATAACAAATCCGACCTCAACAGCACGCAACAAAATCCAAACCTAAGTGTCTCCTGTAAAAATGGGGATGGTATTCCTGAACTGAGACATGCCATGTCCCTAGCTCTTCAGCTCAACAGCTCCGCAGCTTCCTTGGATGAAGTCATCATCAACACCCGCCATCAACATCACCTCCTCCTAGCCCAGACCGCTCTTCAGCAGGCTCTGCACCTCAAACAAACGCAGCAAGCCCCCGAACTCATCAGCTCCGATCTGCGCCAAGCCCTTCATGCCATTGGCGAAATCGTTGGCCAGGTCACGAACGAAGACATCCTTGATCGTCTCTTTAAAAATTTCTGTATCGGTAAATAATTTTCTATCATGATCTACTCGAAGCTCCTCCGTCCTCTTTTCTTTAAAGCTGATCCCGAATGGATTCATCATCTCTCTATCCAAGCCATGTGCCGCACCCCATTGCCTTGGTTCCTCACATTAGGCCAAAGTGCGCCCTCCGATCCGCTCGAACTCTTCGGCCTAAGATTCCGCAACCGCATCGGACTAGCCGCAGGATTTGATAAAAACGCTGACCTCATCGCTCCCATGCATCAGCTAGGTTTTGGCTTTACTGAATTAGGCACCATTACACAACACGCTCAACCCGGTAACCCCCAACCGAGAATATTCCGCTGCCCGCTCGAATATGGGCTCGTCAACCGCATGGGCTTTCCTAATGCGGGTGCAGAGGCTCTAGCAATAAAAATTCAGGCCGTCCGCTCGAAACAATCATGGGAGGATTACCCCATCGGTATCAATATTGGTAAATCAAAAATAACCGATCTAGACCAAGCTGCCAATGATTACGCCTCATCTTTCCGCACCTTATTTTCAGTCGCTGATTTTTTTGTCATCAACGTCAGCTCTCCCAACACACCAGGCCTCCGCACGCTGCAAAGTCGAGATGCCCTCGCTCCCATCCTCAATGCCGTCCAGAAAATCAATCGAGAACTTGGCGCAAAACCGCTCCTCTTAAAAATAGCCCCTGATCTCAGTGAACCTGAAATCGCTGACATCCTACAACTCATCTCCGACTATGCGCTGAGCGGAATCGTAGCAAGTAATACAACCTTAGATCACTCCACCATTAGCTTAAAAGAGACGGGAGGATTAAGTGGACTGCCCGTGCGGGAAAAGAGCACGAAGGTCATTCGTTTTATCCACCAAGAAACTCAAGGGAAAATGCCGATCATCGGAGTAGGCGGCGTTTTTACTCGAGCCGATTATTTAGAGAAGCTGGAGGCGGGTGCTTCACTGGTGCAAGTTTACACAGGCTTTGTCTATCAAGGTCCCTGGATAGTGCATCAGTTACTAAAGTCCAATTAAAGTTAGGACACAGCCTTGGGTGCAAGGAGTTATTTTTTTGGTTTATTGCCACTGCCGTGCTTCTTGCGTAGAGCGGACATAGAACTGATTACGGGCTCAGGGTAATGCTGACCTAAGATATAGCCTGATTAAATTTGTTTATCATGACTCATTTAATCGGGTGCGATTTGCACCTAATCCTCGAAGGGCATTAAATCCAGTTGTTCACAATCGACCCGTTTTGCGGGCTTATTCCAAGGACTCTTGGTTGACTGGTCCCTATATACCTTTGTACTCATAGTCAGTAACACACCACAAGGGAATTTATGAACCACACGCTTTTCTGCCTTCTTACAACATTTGCCTTTTCTCTTAGCACTCTCAATGCAGCGGACTTTTACGTCTCGAACTCTGGTAGTGATGGCAATCCAGGAACGATGGCCTCTCCCTTTGCCACAGTGGGTAAGGGTTTATCAAGCAGCTCTGGAGGGGATAGTATTTTTCTCGCCCGTGGCAGCACCTTTCGTGAGGGCAGTGCAAACGGGTTGGACGTAAACGGCGGACGCAGTCTCAAAGCTTTCGGCAGCACAGCTCTTCCACTCCCGATCTTATCTGGCAGCAGCTTCGCCACAGGCTGGACACCATGGCCCGCTAATCCGGCAATCCTGACCACCACATTCTCCTCTGGTGCGGTGAAGCAAGTTTTTCTCAATGGCCAACGACTAACCTTAGCTCGCACGCCTAACACAGGCTGGCTCAGAGCGCAGGCTGGCTCTAATAATAACACCATCAAAGATACGAACGTAAATGGGCTGAGTGGCGGTAGTGTCGTAGGTGGGGTGAACAACCGCTGGCAAGGTGCCCAAGTCCGCTGGCGGAAATGGACTTGGATTTATGAAACTCGCCCCATTACGAGCAATACTTCTGACACCCTCAACCTCGGTGGCACCACAACTTTAGATCTCACTGGCGAGGGTAGCGGTTACTTTATTGATAACTCTCTCGCTGCGCTGGATGCCGCTGGGGAATGGTATTTTGACAGCTCTACCAACACTCTCTACGTCTATCCTCCCGCCGGAACGAATACAGGAACCATGCAGGTGGAAGCATCCTGGCGTCATACGGGAATTAATCTCGGCGGCGGCACACTTGAGGATATCACGTTGCAGAATTACGAACGTGGCGTGCAGATCAATAGTGCGAGCACCTTACGCCGCACGCTCATCCAATGGATCAGTGGCTCGGCCATTGACATGAATTGGGGCTCAGGCGGCACCTTGATCACGGGCACTACCGTGCGTGATGTGTTCGATAATGGCATCAACTTGATTAACAATCCGGGTGGCCCAGCAGGCAATATCATTGAACGGAGTGAATTTACTCGTATCGGCTCCGTGCAGGGTTATGCCGGGAACGGTTCTTGGCGCGGCACAGGGATCGCCATCTTTGCCGGCCCCGCAATGACCATCCGCCTCAACCGCTTTACTGACATCGGCTACGCTGGTGTTCTACCAGGAGTGCCGAACATCCTTATTCAACGTAATGTCTTCACCCGCTGCATGTCCTCTCTCAACGATGGTGGCGCTATTTACACCAATACGAATTCTACGATTATTCGGGAAAATATCATCCTTGATACGATTGGCGATCTGGACTCATCCCAAGAATGGTTCCCTCTTGGCCACGGCATTTGGCCAGAGTTTTTAAGTCGGTTTGCCAACACCGAAATCACAGACAACACCGTTTACGGTTCGGGCGGTTACGGAATTTGGTTACCCAATAACTACACCTGCACGATCAGCAGAAACACCCTCGTTTCTAACCGCTTATCCGCCTTATCTCTCGGTGGTGCGGAAGATGAATACGCCAATCCTGCCGCAACCTACGCCAATCAAAATCACACCATCTCCGATAACATCCTCGCCATAGGTGGTAAGCCTTGGGTCGCCTTGCCCGGCCTCACTCTCTATTCTCCTTGGTGGTACTCTAGTAAGGATTATCTGCTCATGTATAAAGTCTATAGCGACCCCGCTCGTGATATAGATTACGGCACCATGACCGGCACTCGCATGGTGAACCAAGACGGACTCGAACGCATCAAGCAAGAAGACGGCGTTGAGCAGACCATCGCCCAGTGGCAAGCCTCTGAACCAACTTGGCGTGATGCCTCTCCCGCAACCAACGTGGGCAACAGCTTCCTTTTTATCAATGACACGGAAGCTTCCGTTAATTTCCCGCTCCCCGCCGGTAACACGTGGCAGACGCTCACCGGAGGTGCGGCTGGTAGCTTATTCGCCATCGCCCCCTTCCGCTCTGCTCTCTTGCTCGCCACCACTGGCTCCACTGCCAGCTTGAAGGGCTATTATTTAGCCTCAGAAATCCCCAGCGGTAACGGTCTCAGCACCTTCCGTAGCACTTATAACTTAGCCACAAATGGAACCCAAGACTCCCTCACCCCCGCCGGCGACGGCGTGCAAAATCTCCTGAAATACGCCTTCAACATGATGGGAACAGGCACGGCTCAGACCTCACTCTTAGCCACGCCGAACAGTGCCGTGCTAACGCCCACAGGCTCCGCAGGCTTACCCCTTGTTGATGTGGACGGCACGGGAAAACTCCGCGTCACTTACGTCCGTCGCATTAGCACTAGTAATCCCGGTGTCAGCTATGCCGTGGAGTTCAGTGACACACTTGCTAACGGCACTTGGGCCGTCAACGGCTCCGCCACTTCTGCTGTCACGAATATAGATGCGACATTAGAAAGAGTCGTCATAACCGACAACGCCACCGGTCTAGGCAAACGCTTCATCCGCGTGCGCGTGACCGCTTTGTAAATGCCGGCTCGCTCTAAGAGAGTGCAGATAAAACTCTGGTTTTTTTACTCTTTATGATCTCCTGTCCGTCCCACATTACGGAAAGGGTGCGACAAAATTTCATCCTCCTTTTAAGGCTAGACAGTTCATTTTAAGCGTAGTTATTTTTTCAACTTTTTTAACCCCTCCCACCTCTCCATTTATTGTGGTTGACCATTCTCAAGACACTTTCAGACTCTAAAAAGAATGAATCTGCTTCAGACTTCCAACGTCCGTAGTTATTAGACGATAAAATAATCCTCTCAACCTACCCTCAAATCCTTTATGAAATTATTCCCAAGCTCCGCCATTTTTCTCCTACCCTTAGCCTTCCTCGCCGCCTGCGCCACTGCTCCTGAACCTGCCGTGCGTTACGTCGATCCCGGTGCTCAAGGCCGCATCCAGACCACAGGAATCGAGTCGCAAGACATCGCCGCCGCTGCCCAAAAAGCCGCTCAATCCATCCTTAATGTCCCCCAAATTGCCCAAGCCAGCCGTGCCCCTGTCATCATCATTACGCCCGTGAAGAATCGTAGCTCCAGCCCCATTGATACTGACCTCTACACCACCAAGCTACGGGGAACTCTGATGCAATACACTTCAGGTAAAGTCCGCTTCCTCGCTCGTGACGCCTCCGCTCGCACTAATGAGCGTGAACAACAACTACGCGAGAGCGGAGCCGTGGCCAGTGGCGGCACAGCTTCCACGGGTCGGACAGCTGCAACCTATGACTATTTGCTCACGGCAGAACTTCAGGGCATCTCCACCGCAACTAGTCAAGGTGCCAGTGATTATTTCCTCATCTCTTTTAAGCTCGTGGACTTTAATGACATGCTGCTTTGGGAAGACCAATACGAAATTAAAAAAGAAGGTCGCGAGAGCGGAGTTTACCGCTAATTACGTGAAACCCCACTTCACGTGCGGCAGCTTACTTCTCGCTCTCAGCCTACTATCAGGTTGTGCGGGTGGAGCTTACACCCAGCGATCAGCCTCCGGCGTAAAGATTGATCCCATGGTTCTGCAATCAGCCGAGCAGACCGTCGCTCAACGTAACCTTCCCGAGGAGCTACGGCCTGAATTTACCGCCCTCTACAGTGAAGGCCGGCAAAATTCTGTTCTGCACGCCATGCGTGCTGGCTTAATGGCGTTACGCCTAGGCCGCGCCGATCTAGCTAAGGAAACCTTTGACCAAGCCATCCGCGAGGTCGAAGCCTTACAGGAAGGAACTGAGCAGGCGCAGCGTGCTAAAAGTAAATTCGTGGGCGAGAGAGAAAAATGGTTCAAAGGAGAAAGCTACGAACGCGCGGCACTCTATTTTTATCGAGGTATTCTTTTCCTTGGCGATCACGATTATGGTAACGCCGCTGCTTGTTTTAAACGAGCCCAGCTCCAAGACATCACCAGCGAGGAAGAGAGCGGTTTTGCTGGAGATTGGACGAGTTGCGAGTTAGGTTTGGCTCTAGCTTCGACGTGGAACGGTGTGCCCAGCGACGCTACGGCGGCACGGCAACGAGCGGATAAATTCCAGAGTAAGCAAGGCGAAGTTCCTTGGCCTACGCCTCAGACCAATACGCTTCTCGTGGTGGAAGTAGGCAAGGCTCCAATAAAATACCGCGGAGGTAATCAAGGCGAACAACTGCGTTACCTCGAAGAAGCACCGCAGATTCAGCAAATACGTGTCAGCACTCCAACCTTTAAAGTCACCTCCGCTCCAGCAGAAAACCTTTTCTTTCAAGCCACTACAAGAGGCGATCGCCAAGTGGATTTTTTCCTAAGAGATAAAGCTTCGTTTAAAGAAGACACTTCCAACGCCACTGTCGGACTAGCTGCTGCTGCTGTCGTGGCTTCCCAAAGCGAGCGGAGTGGTATCGCTGCGGGAGTTCTCGGCTTAGCCGCTATCGGCACCGCCATAGCCTCCGCTGTCAGTGACCCTTCCGCTGATATCCGAGCTTGGGATAATTTACCACACTCGATCTATCTGTTAAACCTCAACCTACCCAATCCAGACATGCCTCTTCAGATAGAAGCGCTTGACCAAGCTGGAAACGTAGTGAATACCATGACCGTGAACGACGTCAAAATAAGCACGCCTACCGACGCAAAAAAACTAAATGTACTTTTTCTACGAATTAAAACTCCCTAACTATCCCCTTATGAAAATCCACTCACTCCGTCTCCAATGTCGCCCTGCTACTCTTTTCCTCCTGAGCCTTTTGGTTCTCAGTGCTTGTAGCAGCGGTCCTTATACGCCTAAGACTGACCCGAAAAAACCCGAAGCTAAGGGTCTACCCATCGTCTTCCTCGATAAAGACGTGCGTCGCACCGTTTCCGTGGATGTTCCCGTTATTACCACCCGGAGTCCTGCAGGAAACATGACCGTGCAGGTCCCCTTCCGTAACCGCACCAATGATGAAGTCGTTTACCTTCAAGCTCAAACTCTGTTCCGTAATGCCTCTGGTATGATCCTTTATTCCACTCCTGGCAGTGAACCGGCTTGGACGAACCTCATGATTACGCCAAACCAATCGGCCTACTATCAACAAACGGCTCTTACTCAAGAGGCTGTAGCCTTCACCATACGTTTGCGTTACCAAGCTAGACCTAATTAAACACTCTCCCTAAAATATTTTATGAAAACTATCCTCGTCTTCACCATTTTACTCAGTGCTACTCCTTTGGTGGTAGCGGATGTTAACGACGGCCGCTTTTCAGCTCAAGTCACGCCATCCGCTGCCCCTAGTCCCGGGTTGCCCATAACCGACTATGACGGAACGATCAAATCCTTCCGTGAAGAATACGTAAAGGCGAACAAGCCTAAGATCATTATCTATGTGAATCGTAGTCTCGTGAAAAACCGTGGTGAAATGCTCGACGTAGTTACGGTTCAAAATAGCACGCAGACTAAGGGTGATCCTGTCCCGCTACCGAACACGGGAAACATTCAAATAGGCACAGAAAATCAAGCAGCCAAGGAGGCTAAGCCCACTGTCAGCGGTAAAGGCGGAGAGCGTTTGGAAACCAGTACGGGCAGCTTGAGGACAAACAGTGAACGTGATTTAGGCGTTACCGCTTTGACGGAAGTCGAAGCTCGTAGCATCGAGGAAGCCTTTCAAAAACCCCTCTTTGACGCAGGTACTAAAATCGTGGATCAAAAAATAGCTCAAATGGCTTCCCGAACCTTTGCTGAAGCTGGTGACCAATTTTTAACTAGCCCCAAAACAGATAAGGAAAGAGAGGAAATTCTCGCCCTCAGAAAATCGGGTGATGTCGTGATAGAAGTCCTAGCACGAAACAGATTTTCCATCATTCCTATGCCCTCAGGCGATGATATCCGTGAGGAGCGTTTAGACTTAGTCGTCACTGCCATTAGTCTAAAGGATGGAATTAAGCTAGCCCAAGTGAGCTCCGATTCTTTATTTGGTTTTAATCAGTCTCAAGGGAATCGCGCACAAAGCCGTTATAGCCAAATCAGCTCTGCCCAAATTATTGAGCAAACTGCGCTAGCACTCATGCAACGTCTTTCCTTCTGATGGCGAAAGAGAACAGGGAGTGCCCCCCGATCCCCTTACACGTTGAAGCGGAATTCTAAAACATCTCCATCTTTCACTACGTATTCTTTCCCTTCAATACGGACCTTAGCTGCTTCCTTAGCTTTACCCATGGAGCCGAGCGTTTTTAAATCCTCATAAGCCACGCACTCCGCTGCGATGAAGCCGCGCTCGAAATCACTGTGAATCACGCCGGCAGCAGCTGGTGCCTTATCTCCTTCGTGGATCGTCCACGCCCGTGTTTCTTTTTCCCCTGTCGTAAAATACGTTCTCAGGCCTAGCAAGTGATAAACAGCGCGAATGA
The DNA here is from genome assembly GCA_034440395.1 of Blastochloris sp. Classification (GTDB taxonomy): domain Bacteria; phylum Verrucomicrobiota; class Verrucomicrobiia; order Methylacidiphilales; family JAAUTS01; genus JAAUTS01. The sequence goes on from JAWXBW010000014.1 coordinate 29,240, forward strand.
GCTTGCCCACGCCCGATTCATCGACACCGAGATCCTTGAGATAGGCATTCTGATCTTCAAGCGGAAGATCTATCAGTTCCGATTCAATTTGCGCACTAATGATAACGGCCTCGGCCTGCAGGTGGCTGGCACAGAAATCTTCCACTTGCTTGATGCGTTGACCCGTCGCAGTGCTGCGATCTCCTTTGGTGACAGCGGCGAGGTCTTCTTCCTTCACATTGCAGGCAAAGAGTGTCGGTTTATTGGAAAGGAGGAAAAAGCCTTTGGCGATGATTTTTTCGTCGTCGGACAGTTCACAAGTTAAGGCGGGAGCTCCCGTGTTTAAGTGCGGTTCAAGTTTTTCTAAAACAAGTTGCTCGGCCTTGGCTTTTTTATCGCCGCCTTTAGCAAGCTTTGCCACGCGGTCGCGTTGCTTTTGCACCGAGGCCATGTCACAAAGAACGAGCTCGGTCATGATGACTTCAATATCACGCAAAGGATCTACGCTGCCGCTGACATGGTGGATGTCCGCATCTTCAAAGCAACGTACAACTTGGACAATTGCATCCACTTCACGAATGTGGGAGAGGAATTGGTTGCCTAAACCTTCACCTTGGCTGGCACCTTTGACGAGACCCGCGATGTCCACCATCTCAATAGCGGCGGGGATGATTTTTTGAGTTTTAGAAATAGCGGCTAAGACGTCGAGGCGCACATCAGGTACTGTGACGATTCCTATGTTCGGCTCAATGGTGCAGAACGGGTAGTTAGCTGCTTGAGCTTTACGCGTTTTGGTGATGGCATTAAATAAAGTGCTTTTACCGACGTTAGGTAAACCGACGATTCCTGATCTTAACATACTGGGAGTTAAGCGAAACGTTTCGGAAGTGAAAGCAAAAAGGCCGCCTGTTTCCAAGTGGCCTTTTTGCCGTGGAGAAAAATTACTTTGACTCGGGGTTCACGTCAGGCTGGTAGCCCATGACGCCCATTTCAGGAATATCCAGACCTTTTAACTCGTCATGAGCACTCACACGATTGCCGATAAGTTTTTCAATGGCCATGAACATTGCCCAGCCCATGGATCCTACGGCTACGATACAGGCAAGTATGCCGATGCATTGAGCTACAAGTTGACTAGGGTTACCATACATCATGCCTGTTACGGCAGAATCAACGCCGTTCCATCCAGCACCATACTTACCGTTAGCAAATAAACCTAGAGCTAGGATGCCCCAAATTCCGTTGACGCCGTGGACAGAGATGGCACCGACAGGATCGTCTATTTTAAGCTTTTCATCAATTATGACGGCTGAAAAAACAACAACAATCCCAGCTATGGCTCCGATCAAAACAGCAGCCCATGAATCAACAAAAGCGCATGGTGCCGTTATAGCGACAAGTCCCGCCAACATCCCGTTGCACATAAAGCTGGGGTCGGGGCGACTAAAACGAATCCAAGTAGCTATCATACCAGCCACGGCGCCAGCCGCAGCTGACAGCATAGTGTTAACGGCTATGATCCCGATCTGACTATCCATAGCCGACAAAGTGGAACCAGCATTAAAACCGAACCAGCCAAAGGCTAGAATAAATGTGCCGATCACACCCATTGCAATGTTGTGGCCGGGGATGGGGTTACTGGAGCCGTTCTTATTATATTTACCAATGCGAGGTCCGATAATATAGGCGCCGATCAGAGCTAATACACCACCAGTAAGGTGAACAACGGAAGAACCAGCGAAATCCACGTGGCCATTTCCTAGTCCAAGGCTTTTGCCTAGTCCCGCTAACCAGCCCCCACCCCAAACCCAACAACCGTAAAGAGGATAGATAAAGGCACCTACGATGAAGGCATAGAAACAAAAGGGTAAAAACTTCCAGCGCTCCACCAAGGAACCCGTGGGGATGGTGGCAGCGGTGTCCATGAATAGCATTTGAAACAAGAACAATGTAAACACACTTCCAACTAACATACTGGGTGGTAAACAAAAACCGGCACTACCCATCAGCCCCCAGTAACTATCGCCGATATGAAATCCTATAAGACTATTTAAATGCGTTGCAACTTCAGGCCCTAAGCTCACGACCGTGCTAACGGAATTTTTACTGCCTGTGCCGCCGAACATGATGGCAAAGCCTGAGAACCAAAAGCCTAACATCCCAATGGCATAGACCATAAAATTCATCGACATGGTATGCGCCACATTTTTAGCTCGGGTAAAACCAGTCTCCACCATGGCAAAGCCCGCCTGCATAAACATAACCAAGAAACCCATGATGAGCGTCCACATCATGTTCACACTCCAATTTTGAGAATCGTTTATTTTGGTAATAACAGCTAATGGCCCCTCCTCAAGGGCAGTGTCAACCTTAGCAACATCTTCCGCTTTTTTCATGGCACTGAGTTGCAGTTCCATTTCTTCCTTAGATTTTTTTAAAGCCTCTAACTCCAGCTGCATGTTTTTAATGTTTTGAAGGTCATCGGCTGAGAGCGAATTACTTTGCAGAACTGTTTTCTGCATCTCGAACTGATTGTCCTTCAGCCTGCTAATCTCTTTTTGCAGATCTATGATTTGGGGTAATATGGAACTAGCGGTGTTGTCCGTGTTTTGAGCATGAGCCAGACAACCTTGATAGAGAAACAGAGCTAGGGTTAACAAGAAGAGCGCATTCTTAAGCATGCCGGGATATTAGCACTTCGTATGCCAACCCGAAAACAATCAAGCTATAGCTGCTTCCTGATTTTTATTTCTACTGGTGGATTTAGAGTTACGGATTTTTTGAGAAACTGAACGTCGTTAAACACCGCTTAGGGAACGGCCTATTCCTCAATTAATTTACCACGCCAATATCTAGCTTGTTTAGGCTCGTTACTATCCTGAGACACTGCAATACTGGACTCAGGGCTGGTCATGACTTGGATCTCTGTTCTATTCGGAGAAGGAACCGTCAAGGGAGCTGGAGCGGGAACTTGCAGTTGCCTAATGAGGATGATCCCAGCCTTACGAAATTTAGCAATGATGGTAGAGGTTTCCTGCAAAGTTCTTCTTGAGTCTTGAGCCACCTGACTTACCGTGCGCGAGCCGTTACATAAAATAAGTAAGGATAAGTCACTAGGCGTAGCGTCTAAACCGCTTAAACTGGCACTGACATCATACACGGGAACCTCATTCTCGTGAGGCAGAGCTAACTTGAGCGCAATGCGTTCCTGTATTTGATCGGATATTTTTTCCAGCAGCTTATTTGTAGGATAGGCCGCCAAAGTCTGCTGCGCTGAAACCTCATTTTCCTCAAACGCAAAAGCTTCTTCGTCATAATGGCAACAAATACTTACAGCATCTAATCCCAGATATTGAGCCGCTTCAGCATGTACTAATTGACCAGCTTGTAAGAAAATAGTGGCCACGGCTGTGCCGTTTTGTGCATCAAACAGCTTTAACGCCCCTGTTTGATGAGAAGCTGATAAAAGCTTCAATACAGCAGACAAATCCATTTGCTTAAGTGACCCTGAAAACATAATTTTTACTTTCGGGCTCCAGTGAACCCCCAAATTCTACTTGGCGACAACCATAATAAAGCATCTTTCATACCCACTTTTCAAGTTTCGGCATGTTTGATGCTACAAAATTTGCTAATGAAAATCGGATTAGCCATCTGGCCGAAAAATTCTACTGAGTGGTTAGACCTCGCTCTTGGTAGCTTGCCCAGCACCTCCACTA
>JAWXBW010000015.1:0-5211 GCA_034440395.1 Blastochloris sp.
GCTTCCAGAGGATCTTTGGGGGTCAGATGGAACGGGGTCACTTGCCCGGTTTGAGGGTGCTGGCGTTTTAAGAAGTTGTGTTTTTGAGAAATGGATCCCCTGCGGGATCGCTCCCGCAGGGTTACCTTAAAGATGGTAAACCATTTTTTTACCGTGGCTGACCTCCTGATTCGAGCTTTCAAATTGAATTAAACTCTTTTAAGGTCAAGAATAAATGAATAGTACTCTTTATCTGGTTGGCAGCGATGCCCCTTTAACCAAACTAAGTAAGACCTTTCCCCTTACCATCAACGAAAACCTGAGCCTAGGCCTTGACATTGGCGTAGGGTCCTGTGGCCAAGCCCTCATCAAATGGGATCGCACTGATTCCTCCCCCGTAGGCAAGTTAGCCGAATTTCCCAATCTGGACTCAACGGCTGCAACCAACTTTTCGGGTCCAATTGCCTTTCTTGGGGTTAGGGCCTTTGATGTGCCTGAAAGGTATGAGAAAACGGGGATTAAATTAAAAAATCCTGAACGACGTCAGGCACGCCTTATGCGTCGCACCATTCAGCGGCGGGCCAAGCGAATGCACAAGATTCGCATGTTGCTTAAACAACATGGCATTGTTCCCTCAGACTACTCTTTGGAAAATGAGGCATGGCAAAAGAAACATGTGTCCGCAACCCCCTTACAATGGCGTGTGGATGCTCTTGATCGGCTGCTCGATCCTTGGGAATTCGCCGCAGTTCTCCTACACCTCGCTAAGCATCGCGGCTTCAAAAGTAATCGTAAATCTGATCTCGTCTCTGACAGCAAAGGAAAAGAGGGTGGAACACTCGAATCGACACGGGCAAACCATGAACGTCTTAAAAACTATCGTAGCGTTGGCGAGATGTGGTTGAATGACCCCTTGTTTCAAGACCGCAAGCGTAACCGTGAGGGAAGCTACACGGCCACCATGTTACGCGAAGATCTACAGAAAGAAATCAAGCTCATTTTTTCCAAACAGCGCGAATTAGGTATGGCAGACGCCACACCCAATCTCGAAACAGCATTCATCAAAATATTTAGCCAACAGAACCCGTTACAAGATCCCATCATGCTACTAGGTGATTGCCCTTTTGAACCAAACGAAAAGCGCGGTGCACAGCGTGCTTATTCCTTCGAACTTTCCCGCGCCTTACAGAAGCTCAATACTATTCACCTGCGTTCACCAACAGGTTTGAAGGTGCTCTTGAGCGTGCACGTTCAAGCCGCCAACGGCGGTTACGCTCATTTCATCACACAGTTCGGGAGCAAAAAATCTATTTCTTGGTCCGATTTACGGAAAATTTTTGAACTTGATGAGGCTATACAATTCCTTGATTTACCTTCTGCAAAACGGAAAAATACTAAAATTCAGGATAGTGCGACAACTCTAATCAGGCCGGAACAAATCCGTCAAGAGTTGGAAAAAGAAGACTTCGCCACACGCTCTGGAAAAAATAGCACCGCTTTTGGCTCACATATTCTTTTTAAAGCTTTAGGAAGTGATTTATGGAATGAACTGACCACGACAGACCCAGCCTCGCTCGATAACGTCGCTTTCTGTCTCACATTCTACGAAGCGTTGGAAAGCCATCCACCTCAGACAGGCATTTACGAAGCCATGATCGCCCGTGGTGTCGATCAAAGGGTGATCGATCTTCTTCAAATGCACGTAAATGAGGGAACTTTTACCATCAAAGATTTCACCGGAAGCGTAGCTCTATCGACCAAAGCCAGCCGGGTCATGGTTCCCCGCCTCGCTCGCGGCCTTTTCTATACGGACGCTGCCAAAGAGGCAGGCTACGAACCTCTTGAACAGGACTTCTCCTTGGCAAAGATTGTCAACCCTGTCGTCCAGTCCGTAGTTCGAGAGGTTATCAAACAAGTAGCACATCTCATTGATGAGGCAGGCTCGCTCCCAGGTACCATCTGTATCGAAATGGCCCGCGACATAGGTAAATCCATTGACGAGCGCAATGAGATAAGCAAGGCCTTGGAGAAACGCACCACTCAGAAAAATGCCAACCGCGAATCTTTTGCCTCCTATCTGTCACCTGGTCACCGTATCACGGACGATGACCTTGAACGTTATGAACTCTGGTTGGATCAGGGAGGCTGGTGCTCGTATTCTGATCAAAAGCTCCCCTCCCCTGAGGAGATTCTCAGCGATCAAGTTGAGGTCGATCACATCCTTCCACGTAGCAGGAGTCACGATAACAGTTATGACAACAAAGTGCTCGTCTACAAAAACGCCAATCAAAACAAGCGACAGAAAACTCCTTTTGAATGGATGGGTTCAGACGAAAATTCCGAAGCATGGCGTCAATTTGTAGCACGGGTTAATAACTTTCGAATCCGAAAACGGAAACGACAGTATCTACTCAATACTGATTTTGCTGAAAAAGAAGCCGAATTCATTGCACGAAACCTTCAGGACACCCGCTATATCTGCCGTTTAGTTCGAGCTTACCTCGAAGACTTTTATCGACTTGCAGGAGAACAACCGGGCAAGCCCAATTCCACGCGCCGTGTCTTCGTCCAACCGGGTGGACTTACCTCACTCGTTCGCAAGGCTTGGGGTCTCGAAGATCTGAAAAAGGATATTCTGGGGAATAGACTCGGGGACAAGCACCACGCCGTGGATGCACTTGTCTGCGCGGGATTGAGTGAAGGTCAACGACAGTGGCTTACGCGTCACGAGCAAGGAAGAGTGACCAAAGAAAAGATTGCTTACAACGCTGTAGATCAACTAGGAAAATCCTACATTCTAATGGAGCAAGAAGGCCGCAGCAATCGCACACCACGTGGACTCTCCACTCCTTGGGGCACTGCCGCCGTGTTCCGTAGTGATGTCGTTCGCGCTCTGGACACCATGACGGTTTCACGCCGCGAGCGCCGCCATGGACGTGGCTCCTGGCACAACGATACCTTTTACCGCGAAGTCCTCAAACCCAACGGTCAAAAGACATACTACAAGCGGACCTCATTGGTCAATTTGGTCAATAACAAGCCGCAAGCAAATGCCTTCAATCTCGATGATGTAAAAGATATTCACCTCCATACCAACGCTTGGCTCAAAGAGGCCTTGTTAATATGGTTCCAGCGCGGCAAGCCTGTAGATGAGGATCAACTTCCACGCGGCCATAAACCCAAGGAGAACGGAGATTTGGCTGACCTGAACAGCCCGGTGATCCGTAAAGTGTGGGTCGATCAAGGAAACAAATCAGCCCGAAAAACTGATCATGGCATGGTGGTTGGCGGACATCAGGTAAGGGTCGATGTCTTCGCAAAAACAACTAAGAAAGGGGCAACTAAATATTTTCTCGTTCCTGTGTATGCCCACGACATCCGTTATGGCGAACCACCCATGCTAGCGATCATTGCACATAAACCGGAGGCGACATGGGATATTATTGATAATACTTACGAATTCAGGTTTAGCCTCTGGCCAAATTCATTGATTTTTTCTCAAAGAAAAGGTATCATTGATATTGGATATTATTCGGGAGTCGACCGCTCAACCGGCAGTTTATCATTTAGCTCACTAAACGATAAAGTTGTAGGCGACCGGACCAGTGTGAAACAGGGTTGTCTTGCCTTCAAGAAATACACCATTGACCGCCTTGGACGCGTCAGTGAAATCAAATCGGAGAAACGGACATGGCGTGGCGGGGTTTGCATTTAACTCGGGCCGCTTATCTCAGTGTTGAGCACCGCTGCCTCCGCATGGAGTTTCGCGACGACACCCCGACACCACCTTTCCGACTTCCACTAGAAGATCTGGCCTACCTGATCCTTGACACCCCTGAGGTGTCTTTGAGCGGACGTCTTCTTGCCGAATTGTCCGCCGCAAATGTCATGGTTCTGGGCACCGATGAAAAACACCTCCCATCGTGGACTTCCCTGCCTTGGACCAACTTCCACGCCTTTGGTCACATCCTCCCGTTGCAGATCGAGATGTCGCAACCGTTACGTAAACAACTATGGTTGAACATCGTCCAGCAAAAAATCCTCGGGCAGGCTTCAGTCCTGCAAACAATCGACCCCAGCAACGCCCGCTTTCTCTCTGCCATGACTGATCAAATCCGCTCCGGAGATCCCGACAACGTCGAGGCCCGCGCAGCCCGCAGCTATTGGAGGGCCCTGTTCCCAGGAAAAGAATTCATCCGACACAACGATGACCTGCCCAATGCCCTCCTGAACTATGGATATGCCATCGTACGTTCCGCACTGGCTCGATGTCTTTGTGCAACCGGATTTATTCCCTTCCTTGGTATCCACCACGAAAGTCAAACCAACGCCTACAACCTCGCCGACGACCTGATCGAACCTTATCGACCCTGGGTGGATCGAATCGCGTTGCGAAACCTAGGGGATCAGGATTTTGCCTGCTCCTTCACAACGGAACATCGTCGTGGCATGGCCCAAATCATGGAAGTTCAGCCAATGATGCAGGGAGAGAAAATTTCCATGTTAACCGCTATTGAGAAGACCGTGGAAAGCCTCAAAAAGGCTCTCCGAGATAAAGACGCATCTCAACTCACTTTTCCTGATTTACTCAAGACATGAAAGGAGACCCCCGCTATATGTGGCTGATGATTTTTTTTGATCTTCCCGTAATGGAACCAGCGCAACGGAAACAGGCCACGCAATTTCGTAATTTTTTACTGAATGACGGATATATCATGTTACAATACTCTGTTTATGCCCGTATCTGTAAAGGCCAAGACGCCGTTGAGAAGCACCTTAACCGTACTCATTCTTTTCTACCCCAAAAAGGCAGTGTGCGCGCCTTACAAGTAACAGACAAACAGTATGCACGTATGCAAATTTTACTTGGAAATTTAGCTCCAGAGGAAAGAAATTGTGGCCAACAATTACTTTTTTTCTGAGCTTACCTCACCCCAACTCTCTCCCAGCGAGAGAGTTGGGGACGGGGGAGATTAGCCCATTCGAATCAGGAGGGCAACCACGGCTCTAAATCCGATGTGTATCGGATGATTTTGAAGATTAGCCCATTCGAATCAGGAGGGCAACCACGGCCCCGGGCCTGGGGTGTATATGCTGGCCCAGAGATTAGCCCATTCGAATCAGGAGGGCAACCACGGCCTCCAAATCAGGAGTCATTGCGCCAAGAGAGATTAGCCCATTCGAATCAGGAGGGCAACCACGGCGTCACCTTGTCGCGGCACTGCTCTGCCA
>JAWXBW010000016.1:0-16306 GCA_034440395.1 Blastochloris sp.
GGTTTTTCCCGTCCCGCCGCCAACTGCCAGCCGATCATCATAAACGTCAGCCCGCCAATCATGTTTAAGGGCCCGAGCGAAAGCGGTTGAACGAAGGGCACTGAAAGCAAGAGCGCGGCAAAGCAAAATCCCGCCCGCCCGAGACGTTCCAGCATTGTGTCTAAGGTCACTCCGGCACTAGATGCGTGAGCAAGACAGTCGTGGAGAGCGGTATCGACAGCAGATTGGTTCATGGGTTTAGATACCAAAGCGCACTGAGGAACCATTGGCAATATCGGATACGGGGTCAGTCCTAGGATTTAAGTCAAGTCGACGGGCGGCTCTCAACTATTGGCGGAAGTACTCCCGGAAATGTACAGATCCGTGAGCGTGATTGTCTCGCCTTGAGAGTGAACAAATTCCTGAACCGCTAAAGATTCTGGCTCAGCCGCGTAAAGCTTCAGAAAGACTCCCGTATCGAAATACGAGTTCAACGCTTCCCCGTGCCTCATCCACAAGCGCGTCTGATGGAACACCTTTCCATTTCCCTCCCCATATTTTCTGGGCTCGGGCGACAAAATCTGGGAGAGCCTTGGAATCCTCAGCTGGGATAATCCGCGCAACAAGTTGGTTTTGTCTTTTGATGCCGACCTGATTTCCAGCCTCAACAAAGGCCAATACCCGTGACAGGTTATGCTGAGTCTCCATGATGGAAAAAGTCTACGTAACGTATAATTACAACGCATATTATTAAATTTGTCAAACTACCGCCCTGCTCTGGGTTTCTAGCGTTTCAGCCGAAGGAAGAGAAAGATAGTCTTACCACCTAGCCGGAAAATCTCCCATTATTGCCTTATGGGAAGGGCACGGAAATACCAGAGGTTTAACCACGGATAACACGGATGGCTGAGGATAGGAGAAACTAAGAAGAGTTTTTCTTTTCTCTTACGTTCTGTTTATTTCTAGGTTCCAATCCGTGCTATCCCGTGTTATCACTTCCAGCCGTGGCGGGACGGGCGGGGCAGGCCGTGGTAAAAAATCCTCGTCCTTATTTCCGTGTCTTCTTTGCCTATCAATCACAGCTTTAACACTAAGCTCCTTCCATTAGCCTAATTATCCTGCTGACCTCAAATCAGTTACATCTTAGGCACCATCTTTTCATTTCCTACTGAGGGTCAGCCTTTCAGCATTGGGTTAACCCAATGAAGTGAGGAGAAACGGGCGAAGTCGTGATCGGAGGAATACAAAGTGCTCCCATGCTCTATTGCAAGCGCAGCCAGATGGGCGCCAAAAACTAGGTTTCCAGTGGCTCCAGAATCTCTGAGTTGCTTGTGGAACAGCTTCCAATTGTTTTCTTGGGCTCACGACATGTACGCAGGGTTGCGCCAGCCAACTATCCACCCGCGCTATGGCCTCATCCAGAGCAAGGGGACGATCATGAAGACGGGGGTTAGTAGCTATGCGAATGAAGGCGTTCAGGACAGGCCAGCACAGGTACACTGGCTCACTGCCGCTAAGAACAGCGTCCCACCATTGGCAAGCCGCTTGGTGGTGCCTCGAGAGGCTGACCTCGGCATAGAGGAGCAGATTTGCATCGGGACAGATCATTGGTGCCGTTCCCCATCCGTAACGGCTAGCAATTCTGAAATGTTATCGTAAGAAAAACCAGCTTTCAGACCCATCGGCCGGGATGTTGTTCGATAGGGTTGGGGGGTTTTCGGAGAGAGCACTTCTTCGAGTCCGAATCGTAAAGCCTGATTGATCACTGTCTTAAAGGGTAGGCCGGTCTGAGAGACTGCCCGCTTAGCTTTGGCCGCATTATCCTAGTCGATGGTCAAAGTAGTTCGCACATAAAACATCATGATGTTTCATGTGCAGTTGCCAAGATGCTTACATGTTTCTCAATTTCTAATATCCTTAAGCCAAACGGGGAATTGAATTTACGTTGTGATGAAGGACGGAATCTGGAAATTGTCACACGAAGTCGCAACGTCACGAAATACACCAAATCTGTGAGAGAAACAGGGAGTTTTTTCTTTTTCCTATCTGCGTAAATCCACAAAAATCTGCGGATAAAATCTTGTTTTTGCGTGTTTCATTCCCACCACCTAAAGAAGGTTTTTTTGCGTAAACTCACTGACTGTAGATAGAAAAGCCGCTGAGCTTTTTTTTCACTTTGTATTGATTCTTTTTAATGTAATCACCTATCTGTCCACTTGGATCGTAGACGTCTGTTCGGCCAAGAATAATAACCGCAGGAATGAGAGAGTTTTCTAAAAAACTTTTTTCGGGATTGTGCAAAACGACTAGGTTCTGATTTAAAGATCGGCCCAAGCGATTAACGGGTAATTGATAAAAATGAGCAGCAGCGCGATCTGCTGCCCACCAAATAACTCCCCCTTTAACTAAGTTTTCATAAGCTACCTCTGACGCTCCCCGATAATCATCCTTTGCATGGGCGGGGTTAAATCGAATGCCTAAACAAGATAACGAGAGCATGGCAAAAATAACTACCACTAAGATTCTGGCGTATTGTTTGCCAATGTGCCACTGCGTCCAAACCACCCAAGAAAAGCCTAAGAGAAGCCAGGGTAAGAGCGGCGTTAGATGCCGACCTAAGACTCGAAATTCTGCCTTCCAGCCCAAGAGAAATATAAAAAGAGTTGGGATGACGATACTAATAACGAGCAACGCTAAATCTTGTTTTATAAAAATCCCTTGGATACGGTATTTTTTTAGTGCGGAATAAAGTACTAGGCCTAAGCATAAAATTGTCGGTGCAAGTAGAGGCAGCCAATCTATAAAAGCCCTTACCCCCAAATCCCGAATCAGCATGCGTCCTGGTCCCAGTCCACTTAATCCAGTCAATTCATAAAAAGCGAAAAATAGATTCTTAACATCTGTTTGACCAACTGTAGAAGCACGGGCTCCTTGTAAAAAAGTCCATGCGAAATAAAAGGTTAAGCCAACCATTACCAATAAAAACAAGCTGGTTATGGCGATCCACGGAAAATCTTTATGAAATGGTGCGGCTTTCCTATTCCCTACCAGCCAGATGACCAGAAGAATCGAACAGCCAGCGAAGGGAACTCCTAGTAGCGAAGAACCGCAGACGATGAAACAACTCGTATAGAAAAGTATCCAACTATTGAGTGTATTGATGCCTTCTTTAAAACGCAGAACAGACACGACCAAGCAAACGGATCCTAAGTATTGCAACACGTAAGGTCTTGCTTCATCTAAATAAAACCAGAGAAAGGCACTAGAGGCTGAACTTAGCCAGAGCCAAGGGATTAATCGCTGATGAATCTTGGGTAATGCCATCCACGCTAAAAGTGACAAAACAAAAAAAGGCAGATTTAAGGAACGTAAATTCCACTCGCTAGAGCCTACCCACTTTTCCCAGCCCCATAAAGCAACCATGTATAACGGCATTTGCAGATCGGAATTTGCATCAGATTTCATGACTTGCCCGAAATCCTGTAAGGTTGGCTGGGTTGCTTTAACTGCGCTATTAGCCTCATCAATCCAAAAACTCTGATTGGTGATGGCGGTGAAGGCTGCTATCAAGGCTAAAGCGAACGCAATAAAAAGTCGGTAGGTAGAACAAAAGGCGGTCACTTAAGTTTTCTCAGCTGGCGCACTAACTCAAAGGCCTTGTTACCGAACTTGCCTAAGGCAACGCTGGGCTCTCCGCCATAACGTTCACGGAAGTGGATGGGAGCGGTGGCTTGTCTCCAACCAGCACGGCGAAGGAGCACGGCTAGGGCTACGTTCGACAAAAAGAAGTCTGAGGGCACGCGCTGGACGATTTCTAAAAGTCCTTTGGTACGCATGAGGCGGTAGGGCACATTCGCATCGGCACAGTAAACGCCTGCACAGCAGAATAGGACGCTCTTTAAAATAAAGCTGGCCACACTGCGGCGCCAGCCGTCGTCTCTGCGGTAACGGTAGCCATAAATAACATCGTTCTTTTCTCGGAGCCGCCAGAGTCGGAAGAAGTATTGCGGATCGCATTGTCCATCGGAATCAAGTTGAAGAACCCATTGGGCAGAGCGTTCGCAGGCGATGGCGTAACCTTGTAAACAACTTGCACCGTGACCACGATTTTCTCGGTCGATGATTTCTAGTCGTGGCCCAAGCTGTTTTTGTAAGCGATAAAGGTTTGCAAGGGTTTCATCGCGTGAGCCATCGTTAATGACAAGGAAGGTGAAATCTTCTGTCCAGTTTTCGATTTCTTGAAACCACTCTAAGATGACTTTTCGGACGGAGGCCTGTTCATTAAACACAGGCATAACGATGATGAGTTCTTTCATGGGTGCACGATTTCTAAAGACATCCCCTTGATCTAAGCAGGTTTAAATCTAAAAGGAAGATGAAGATTTGGCAGAACGATCATCCAGAAGGCAGAGAAAAACCGGAATTCAGATAAAGAAAAACCAGAGTTTTATCACGCAGAGGGGGCAGGAGGTAAGACTTTTTATTTTCCTTGATGTTCTCTGAGGTTCCCCCCCCCTCCGTCCTACTCCGTACCCCTCAGCGTGAGAAAATCCCCTCGAGTCTGTTTCGGGGTAATAATTAATTTTTATTCTTTAAATACGTTATCTCAGTAAGGCGCGGGAGTATGGAAGGGCAACCAACGGATGCGGTAGAACATTCTAGGAGCACCCAAGGGATTATGGTCAATGGCCATTTCTCCACCTAGGCCCTCCATGACGGAGCCTACTTGATTCCATGTCATCAGGTCTGATGAGGTTTCTAAACGATAACCGTTTTTATTTACAGCGGGAAACCTCACCCGCATGGAGCCTCCGTCGAGAGGTTCTAAGGTTGTTTTAAATTCGGGTAGTGAAGGATTATAAACTACGGTGCCGTGATTAAACACAATAGTAGAGTCGAGCAGAGTCGCTGGGCTCCATGTGACCCAATTATCTCCTGATTCTATATAATACATTTTACTGAAAATAGCGTCTGCATAATAAAATCTCCAACTAGGCCCGCCAAGAGAAACCATCGTTCCACCTTCCTTATAACTGCCTATGCCTTGCCAGTTACCTGTTTTAAAGGGCGTGTAAGGTCCCGTAAGTGCGGGCGACTTCGCACAGAGAATATAACTGGTATTTACGTCAAAGTAGGTGATGTAATATTCCCCTGAACGTTTAATGATGTGGGCGTCGTAAGCCCCTACATACTGAGGCGTATCAGGGTTAGGGTTATGGGTAAATGTGGGGAAAGCTGAGCCCGTTAACCTTTGCGGAGCCGACCACGTGGTTAAGCTGGCATTGGTGGGATGAATCGCAAACATGGCAAACTCCCGACTCATCCAGTAAGACACTCCCACGATGATATGCACCGAGCCGTCCTCATCTTGAAACCACTCTGGAGCCCATGTGAAACGTGTATTGGGGATAGACGCGGTGCTAACATCCGTGACTTTCGTCCAGTTTATTAGATCGGTGGAACGCAGAACGGTGAAGTAGGTAACATTCCCAAAGTTACCTGCCGTGTGACAAATATACCAAGCATCGGGCAAGCGGACGATGGAAGGATCCCGCAGCGTGTCTGGAAGTGGTGCCGTATAGACATGGGCACCGGTTAGAGTGCTGAATTTTCGACCGTCGAAAGATGCCGTGATATACAACTTAGTTTGATCTGTGTTATCAAATGTTGCGAAGTAATAACGTGGCGTAGACGAGTCCAGAGCTTGCGCTCCGAAGCACGAAACGAGGTAGCAGGCAATAAAGTATGCCGAAAACTTCATGAATACATTTAAGCCCGTATCATTTTAAGCACAATGTATATTAAGTGCAGTTAACCAGAGAAGACCTAGGGATTCTTGAGATAAATATCGATCTTATCGTCATGGAAGACTCGCTCCCAGCCTGCCTGTGCGAGAGCCGCACCTAAGGATGTCTTAGCGGGTAACACAGCCGAGCTTACTCCAAAGGATTCCAGCTTCTGCATCCAGCCTTCTTTGAGCTGGAGAATCGGAAGATAGGTTTTCAAGATAAAGTCATCACGGTAGTAGTCTGTGCGGTCATCCATGAAAATTTTTATATCTGGACTAAACCGATAAACCAAAGCACCACCCAAATTATCCGTGTTGAACATTCGAGAAAATTTTTCAGGATGTTGCGCAATATAATCACCAGCTGCTTTACTAAGTCGGATGTCGGGAAGATCATGAGGTAACTTCGTAGGAGCTAACCAAACGAGGCTGATCCATAAGACGGCTAATAGTGGAACGTAGTAACGATGAGTTTTACCTTGTAACTGCTCCTGACCAATCTGAATCATACGCTTGCTGAAATTTGGTTGGATTTGTTGGAGGTACTCCGTGCCTAGACGGGCTAGGATAGGTGCCACCACGAGGACAAAAAGATTCACGTGCCGGACGGAGTGCAGGGCCAAGTGAAGAAAGACGATAACACAACCCAGTTCCGCCCACGTCAAACGTTTACGGCCAAAAGCCATTAGGACAATCAAAAGCAGTACGCTCGCCTCAAACAGATAAACATTGAGGCTAGGGCTTGTAAAAGGCGGCATGAACTCGGTCCACAGCTTAAGACTTTCGAGATTCAGGTAACTCAGGATATTCCGATGTAAATCCCAGCCATAGGGGTTGATCAGGCTAACGAGTAGGCAGACTATCAGCACTGCCGCAAAGAGTGCGGCTTGCTGCATTTTTTCCTGACGACGTGATTGCCAAAAGTCCAGCAGTGCGGCGATGGAAAAGATACCGCAAAGAATAAATCCAACAAAAAATCCTCCGTGGAGGTTACACCAGAAAAGCATAAGAAGCGGTAAGCCACAAAGGATAGGAATATTTTTCCTCCACGATTCTACGTTATTATAAACCCTCTCTAAAATCAAAAGGAAGATAGAAAAAAAGAGGTAAGTGAAAACGTGTGGGCGGGTTAAGTCGTGCATGGTCATGACCATCCACGTGCAAAACGCTAGAACCATGGCTAAAAGAAAATGGCTGCGTTGCGCTAACATGCGCTGAACCACAATCAGGGGTATAAGGTTGTAAAGAAAACTACATACTACCATGACGAGAGCTATGCCGCCTACCTGCTGTAAGGCTCCTGCCATCACTTGAAAAAGCCATTGGTAAAGAATCCACGGTTGGTCAGGAACGGTGTAGGAAAAGAGGTCGTGGGTTGGGAGTGTTTTGTGTTCCCACAACCATTGACCTGTTTTCAACTGCCAGCCCGTTCCCGGATCACCTAAAGGCCCTTGGGGATTGAGTAGCGTATAGGTGAGGCCTATGAGGAGTAAAAGCAGCGAGAGCGCAGGGAGGAATTTTCTGAGCTCAGGGTGGTCGGGCGACATAAAGAAGTTATGTTAACTTGCTCTTAGTTTTACGTTCATCTAAGAGGACGAGAATCTGGGGTAAAACAACGGCACTGGAAATGAAGCAGAGAAACACGCTCATACTCATGACTAAACCTAAGCTCACAAGCCCGGGGTGTTGTCCTGTAAGCATGGAGGCAAAGCCGTAAATTGTGGTTAGCGCAGAAAGGAGAATAGCTTTCCCCGTGCTGCCAGCGAACAAGCCAAACTTACCATCTTCATCGTGCCGATCTATGACGTAAACTCCATAGGCCACGCCTATCCCAATGACCAAAGGTAAGGCAATAATATTGGCGGGATTAAAGGCTATGTTAAATAAGGCCATGAGTCCCAGAGACCAAACGACGCCGACGAATAAGGGTATTAGGGAAAGGGCAATGCGCAGCGGATCACGGAAATGGATGCTGACCATAATTAGAATAGCTAGTAATGCCCATAACGAAGCTCCGAGGTAGCTGTCACGTAGAACGGCGATATAAGTATAATTTTGCACAGGTGTGCCGGTAGCGGATGGATCGACGGAACGTAAATCTTTCACAAAACGTTCACTGGCATCCCGTTCCCAAATATTCTCTTTCGGGTTTACTTCTAATAAAACTCTACCTGTAGGAGCGATGTATCGTGCGAGAGCTTGTGGAGGTAAGTCCTCCATGTTGACAGGGTTATCTAGGTCGAATTTTTTCAAGAAATCTAGATCTCCTTGGATGGTGCCGAAAAGTTCAAATTGATATTTATTAAGTCTTTTTGCCGCCTCGTCTTGGCTAAGGTTTTCGAGGCTCTGGAGACTTGATTCCAGCGCAGGAACTAAACGGTCGAAAATTTTTAAGGCCTGCTTTACGCGTGAGTCATTTACTTGAGCAAACTTGGAGGCTTCCTGCTGCCCTTCTTGGCAGTATTTTAAGAGAAGCGCAAGGTTGGTCTTAGCTTTCGCAACATCGACCTGTGAGCGGACATCAATATTCAGTTTCGTGCCGCTAAGCTCTTTTTTAATTTCGGCCAAGATGGGTAATTTTAATTCCTGATTTTCAGGAATAATTTTTGTCGGAGACATGACATCGCGAACACTCGGCATGGCTTCTAACTTAGCGGTCTTGATTTTAGCGTCCTCTAAATTATCGGCGAGGATGACGCCAAAAAGAAAGGACAAGGCGGGAGATTCCACTAAATGCCGAGCTAACTGAACCGACTCTAAGTTAGGGCTTTGCATGTTCAGTAAATTATAGTCGAACTTAATGCGGGTGATTTGCCATGCACAAAATGCGGTGAAAAGAGTGACAATGACAAGAATAAGAACAGGTCTTGCCACTAGGATGCCATCTACTTTACGACCGAATTCTGTCTGCATCTGTAAGTGATCGAAGCGTTCGCCTACTTTGCGGCGATCCCAGACGGTGATCATTGCGGGAAGGAGGACGAGGCTAGCAAGCAAACAAAAAATAAGACCCATGCTCGCAATAAGCCCTAACTCTGCTAGGCCCACAAAATCGTTAAAGCACATGGTAAAGAAAGCAATTGCGGTGGTGAGCCCGCCAGTCAAAATAGCGATACCTGTGGTCTGGAGGGTATTTTTAAAGGCTTCATCAATACTGAAACCTTTAAGACGCTCTTCTTGGTAGCGCCCGGTTATTTGGATGCTAAAGTCTATGCCTAGGCCCATCAACATGAGGACGAAGGCTTGGGAGATGATGTTGAGGTGACCTACACCAAGCACCGCAAATCCTAAAGACCAGGACAACGCAAAGACTAGGGCAATGAGCGCCAGTAAAGGACGCGCAATTTCTTTATAGACAACAAAAAAAGAGATGGCGATTAGGCTCAAGGCTAGGATGGCAGCAAAGGTCATATCCTTATCGGTTTGCTCTAATTCATCGGCCATTAAAACTGGTTCGCCTGTGAGTCCGATTTTCACTTCTGGGTGTTGCGCCTTCACTCGGGCAATCATGAGCCTAAGTTTTTTAATTGTTTCTTTATGGGGAGAAAAGCTCTCGCTGTCCCCTTTCCCCGGAGTGATCATCATCAGGAAAAGCTTAGAATCCTCAAATTGAAGATATTGGTTGCGCAGTATTTCACGGTCAATCATGGCCTCTTGTTCATTGACTGGATTGGACTGGGTTGGCGTGACCAAGGTGCTGACTGGTGCTGAAAGTTGTTTGGCTAATTTATCTAAATCTTTGATCATGCGCTCGGCATAGAGCTCTAGATCATCGAGACTACCTTTTTTACCTTTAGTCTCGGCCACGCGGTCGAACTGGCTGATCGCTCCATCAAGGAGTGTGTTCAAATTAACGGTCTTACCAGGTTTTCCTTGAAGAAGGCTTCTCTGATTTTTTAATTGGGCAAGAATTGCTTTTAGTTCCTCTGGAGTCTGGAAGAGGAGAAAGTGGGGCCGCAGTCGTGAAAGATCATTCTTATAATAAACAGAGTCGATTTCTTGAGTGTTCCAATCTTTCAGCTCTACACTCAGGGCATCAACAGCACTACGATTTTTTTCAAAGTCCGGGCCTTGCACCACAATAAGAATGGGGTCAGCGGCCTGAAATTCTTTTTGGTAATCAAGGAAGTAGCGCAGCACTTCCGAGTCTTGGCGGATGAGAGCGTTAACGTCATTGACAACCCCTAACTTTGTCGCCGCCAGCCAAACTCCAACGGCACAAAAAAAAGTAGAAGTGAGAATTACTTTCCATGGGTGCTGGCAAGAAATCTGCGCCACGAAGCCTAGTATTTTTTGAAGGAACGTGCGTAGGCTTTTCATAAATAATAGGCTATAGTTGCTCGGAGCTTTTAACGTGAGTTTGCGTTGTAAGCTTGAACGATCGGTGCTTTTTCCACGGGCATATTATTTTCCACTTTGCCTTCTTTAGGTACAAAGAAAATGGGGATGATCAAGATGGCGACAATATTCACTACTTTAATCATAGGGTTAATGGCGGGACCTGAGGTGTCCTTATAAGGATCTCCCACCGTATCACCTGTCACTGCGGCGGCATGGGCAAAGGAACCTTTTCCGCCGTAGTTACCTTGTTCGATATATTTTTTAGCGTTATCCCAAGCTCCACCGCTGGAGGTCATGGCGATGGCGACGAAGAGTCCCGTTACAATGGTTCCCACGAGAAGCCCACCAAGAACAACGGGGCCTAAGATGACGGGAAAAGCAGCTACCACTACAACCATAACGACGGGAAGAAGTGCGGGAAAGATCATCTCGCGGAGAGCGGACTTCGTTACGATATCCACGCAGGCAGCGTAATCAGGCTTATCTGTTCCTGTGAGAATGCCAGGACGCTCGACGAGCTGACGTCTGACTTCGCGCACGACGGCACCAGCGGCCTTACTGACGGCATCCATACTATAAGCGGTGAAGATGAAAGGGAGAAGACCGCCCAAGAAAAGACCGATGATAACTTTAGGTTGTTCAAGTGAAAATTCAAAAACTTCATTGGGAACATAGACTTTCAACTCATGCACATACGAGCCGAATAAGACTAAGGCGGCCAAACCTGCGGAAGCGATGGCATAACCCTTCGTGACGGCTTTCATGGTATTACCAACGGCATCGAGATCGTCCGTGATTAAGCGGACATCTTTGGGTAAGTCAGCCATGACGGCGATACCGCCTGCGTTATCGGTGATGGGACCAAAAGCGTCTAGGGAAATGATGATGCCTGCCATACTCAACATGGCCATGACGGCAATGGCAATACCGTAAAGTCCCGCAAATTCAAAGGTACATAGAATGGCGATTCCGATACATCCTACGGGTAAGGCCGTGGCGTGTTGGCCGAGGGCTAAGCCTGTGATGATATTGGTGGCATGACCCGTTTCGCAAGCTTTAGCCAGATTTTGGACAGGGCTATATTCTGTTGCTGTATAATAATTCGTAATTAAAACAACCACGAAGGTCATGACTAAACCGGTTAAGGCGGCAAAATAAATATCCCAAGCTGAGCGAAGGATACCGCCGATTTCTAAGCCTTGGGGGAAGAGCGTGAGGGTGATGGGTAAAAGAATAACCGCCGTGATCGTGGCGCTCACTAAAACACCACCACGTAAGAGTTGACTAGGGCCGCCTTGCTTGAAATTAACAAATAAAATACCGGCAATGGCTCCCAAGACTGAGATGGCGCCGACAATGAAGGGGTAGGCAATGGCAGATTGAACGATGGCAGGATCTGCGCCTTCTTTGCTGCCCAGAATGAGGAATGCAGTCAGAACCGCACCTATTAGACTGACGACGTAGGTTTCAAAAACATCTGCGGCCATACCTGCACAGTCGCCCACGTTATCGCCTACGTTATCAGCGATGGTGGCTGGATTCCGAGGATCGTCCTCATCTAAGTTACTTTCAATTTTACCTACTAAGTCGGCTCCGACGTCCGCTGCCTTGGTGTAAATACCACCACCCAAGCGGGCAAAAACACTGATCAAGCTACTTCCTAAGGCCAGACCTACTAAGCTATCAATAGCCGCCTTCATTCCCATATACTGAGATACGAATAAATAGAAAACGCCGACACTTAATAAAGCTAATCCAACCACGAGCATGCCCGTGACCGCACCCCCATTGAAAGCGACCCGGAGAGCCTTCGTGCGACTGATACTGGCGGCAAAGGCCGTGCGAACATTCGCTAAAACAGCAATCCGCATCCCTAAATAACCCGCTAACAAGCTAAAAGCTGCACCGACTAAAAAGCCGACGCTCACGGCCCAACCATCTCTCAGAAACCAGAGTAGAATGAAGAGCCCAACGGAAATCACGCTGATGGTAATTACTTGGCGATTGAGGTAAGCTTTAGCGCCTTGTTGAATGGCTAAGGCAATCTCCTGCATCTTATCGTTTCCAGGAGATTGGCGAAAAATCCAAGCAATCAAGCCCCCCGCAAAAGCTAAACCTAACAACGATGCTACTAAAGAAATAGGCACCCCAAATTCACGTAACATAGTTTCCATAATTTTATAATAAAAGTGCTTACTCTCCTGTACGACAGAACTTAAGCAGTGAATCAAAGTAAATGAAACGACCTGACAGGCAATCCTATTCTATGAGAGCATTGCAAGACAGTTGCTGACACCAAAAGGTGTGGCCTCGCAATGCGTGTTTAACGAACCACTTACTGCTCAGTATTCTCTCAAGCAGGAGTCAAACGCACGGTCACTTCCATTCCGCCATAAAATTGGGAGCCGCCATGGTAGGTGCCGCTGACGGGCATGACACCACGGGGGTGGGAGCTCACTCCAGTGACGATGTGTTTTTGCGAGGTCGGTTCGTTTAAGGTGGGGTCGTAGCCGCACCAGCCCCAATCGGGGTGATAAATCTCAATCCAAGCGTGGGTGGAGGCTCGGCCAGCGGCAGAGGCGGCGCAATCCAAATAACCACTGGCAAAACGCACGGCCAAGCCCAAGGGACGGGCGGCCTCCATCATCAGGGTAGCCATGTCGCGGCAGGAGCCGGAGGATTGGCGCAAAGTTTCAAGAGGTGATTGGACGCCGCGCTCTTCCCTCCGACGGTATTGGATGTGGCGATGAATCCAATCGTTTAAACCAGTGGCCAAGGCAATGGCATCAGTGGGTTTGGCCATAAAAGCTTGCAAGCGCACCCACGTTTCGAGTTCCTTCCTCTCCGCAGGGTAAACGGACTGGAGGTAACCTTGAAGCACGGGGAGTTCCATTTCAGGATAGGTTACGGGATACGGACTGGTGGGCTTGGCGGCAGGATTGGGCACACTAATCGGCGAGCCATGGCGTAGGATGGTCTCGACTCGAATAGACAATTCCTTAGACGGTTCAAGAAAATCGACCCACGCAATGGAGTTGCCGAATACGTCTCGTTGCCAAGAGATGCGATGAGCCGGCCTGATACCGAGGGAGAGGGATTCGACTTGGACATCGTGCCCCTCGCGCGGGCGAATGACGAGGCGATGGGTACCAAAGGTGACCGGTTGGTGGTAGCGGTAGACGGTTTCGTGGAGGATATGGCGTCTCATCTGAAAATTTTTTGGACTGGCGCACCCAGAGGATAGTTGCGCTATTGGGCTAGATCAGAATGTTGCGGGCTGGTCTAGCGTTACGGCAGTGCTTTCCTGTTGGGCTCGGGTGAGCGGTTGGAAATTGGGGTCGGTGCATTGGCATGTGACGGTTTTCCCGAGGAATTGTATGGGGCCGAAGATGGTGCAGACGGAAACATCCGCAGCATCCCGCCCGCTGCCGATTCGCACCAAACCATTTAGCGCGGCTAAGCGGGTGGGGTCGAAGACGATCCATGCTCCGCCGATGTAGGCCTCAAAGCAGGCGTGGAAGTCCTGCGGGATGAGGTTATACGCATAAGCACTTAAATAACGGGCGGGGATGTTCAGAGCACGGCAAAGGGCGATGGCAAGATGACTAAAATCCCGGCACACCCCAGCTTGCATGGTGACGGTGTCGAAGGCGGAGACCTCGGAATCGGTCACTCCAGGAAGATATTCGACGTTGGCGAAAATCCAGTCGTCAATAGCGAGGACTTGATCGTAGCCAGGGTTGAGGTTGCCGAACTTCTGGCGGGCGAAACGACCTAGCCGATCAGACTCGCAGTAGCGACTAGAAAAAACGTAGGGTAGGACGCGGGGATCAAGCTGCGCTGGACTGAATTTGCGCAGCTCATCAGGACTAATCTGGCGACTGAAAGTAGTCACGTCTGCTTTGTAATCGACCCGAAGATGCGTGCCGCCAGAAACGACCACGCGGTCAAAGCAGTTCATATCAGGCTGGGTGACAATCAACTCGCTTGACATGCCGTTGGAAAGAATGAAGCTTTCTTGGATCGGAGTCTGCAGACCCATGGCCCGCGCCCGAATGCTAAAGAACATGGTGGACGGCCCTAAAACTTGGTATTCAAGGGAAGATGAGACTTGGAAGTTCATGAAGGGAGGCTGAATAATTGAGTTCTAAAACGGATTTTCAGCACTAGCAAGACTTTTTAAAGTGATCCCCTCGCCTCCGAGTTGCTTCATGGAAGAACATTCTGATTTTCAAAGTATCCCCATCTATAGACACGCACTCATTTCTTCTGATGCGCTTTCACCCGCAAAGATTTTTTCTTAAGTGTTAAAGTTTAAGTTTTGGTGAACTTTAGGAGCCTGGTAGGGTAAGTACTTTACCGATACAGCCAAGTTCGCAAGCCAGAGGCTGTCTCACACACCTCGATCATTGGTCATTTTATTCCCAGCCTATGGAGAGGGGGCTTAATATGAAGCCCCCTCCACCAGGCCTCTTAGACAGAGCCTTTTTGCAGCTCTTCTGTGCGCAGGCGGGCGATGTTATAAATAATCAAACCATAGCCTGCCTTAGCAGCCATGTCGGCGATGCTGTAGCCAGATTGGAGGAAGACTTCGGCATTGGAGCCCGATAGACCAAAGAAAGGTGCCATAAACGCAATAGGATAAAAGCCCCAAGTGAAAAGAGTAAGTAAACCCGCATTTCTTAGGAGGACCGCAATCTCGGGTTTAGAACGTGCCATGGAGGCACGAATCTCTTTTAGTAAGACAAACAGAATGTAAGCAAAAGGGATGGAACTCAGTAAACCCCAGAAGCCTCTATTGGAGAAAACGCTGGAGCTTGTCCGGTCGATTTCGCCGAGGTAGCCAAGACCAATCATTAAGACAGAGGCAATGATCATTTTTGCTAAAAGCAGACTTGTGTCTTTTTTGGCGAGACTTAAAACTATAACGAGCTCCACCAAAAGTAAGGGAACGGTTAATAGCCAGTCAACATACCGGTAGCCGTCATTAAACGGAATCCCCGTGGCGCGATAGATCTGCAGAACTGGGTCTAGAGCATAAGCGGCTTCCCAACTGCCGAAAATGCGCACGTAGTGATATCCCGCAATGAAGACAACCAAAGCCGACGCTATGATTGATCCACGATACCTTGGCGCAATATCATTACGCGTTAGAACATAAAATACGAAGGAAGCAAAAAATGCAGCAATCGTTAATGATAGGAGGTTATAGACAAGTTGATATTGTCCTACAGATAGGTCGGGCATAATTTAGTTCCTTTAGGTTAAGTTTCGTAAACTTTGGATACAGTAAAGCATTCTCAACCTTTGTCTACAGGTATACTATTTTTTCCCCAAAGACCATCGCTTTTATCCATCCACGTTACTACGATCAAGTGCGGCACTGTGAGGGATGAAATTAGCATCAAATAAATTCCTAGGAGCGTTAGAGGTTGGGCGGTGCTGGGAACCATCGCCGCAAGACCTAACAAAATCAAGATACTCAGCAGCGTCATCGGTGCTGCTTCTACCATAAACTGGCGCATCGTTTGTCGGCTAAACGTGGTCGGAGCAGGCCCGCGACCTTGCAAACGTTGCACATGACGCCACCCGTGCCAGACCGTGAAATAAAGCCCAACTGCAGGGAGCGCTGGCCAAGCCAAAAAAAAAGCGAGGAGAGCAAGACCCTCCATTTGATTCAGTCCAGATTTGCGGCCGCTTGGAGCTAAAGCCCACGTGATCAGCCCCAGTGCCACCACTAAGACGAGAGCTATCATGCGCACCACGGGCGTTTCTAGCCACGTCCACTCCTGCGTGATTGTTCCTGAGTTTAACCATTGAGTTGCAGCCTCCGCCGTCATCCGATAGCTTGCTGGATCCACCACCAACGGCACCAGCATGGGCAACCCACCTCGCCACAGCACGAAGCTCAGTTTAGACCCTAAGGTTGGAAAACTTTCTGGTTCACGAATCCACGACCACCAGAGATCGCCGCAGCCCCAGTGAATCCACGTTACACCTATAAACGCCATAAAGGCAATCACAGGTTGCCACCACCACAGGCCGACCATCAGCAGCATAATGAAAAAATAGACCCCCGCCACCGGCCACACCCATCTTTGCGGATGTTGTGCATCCAGTAACTTTGCACCGATGGTATGATCGACCGCTCCGTGTGGCAGCCCCCACCATAAGAGGCTTACCGCCCAAGGCAAGAAC
>JAWXBW010000017.1:0-89963 GCA_034440395.1 Blastochloris sp.
CGCACGAAGGGCATGAAATCGTGTTTAGGCTTGGTGGGAAAAGTGCGTGCACTGAACTTGGGTAGGGCGAAATCACTACCCACGCCGCAAAGTTTTGCGGGTTCCTCGTTGACTGGTAAGGCTTCGGTGAATCCGCCAAGTGCCTTGATCTGCGCAAGGACAGCTGCCTTATAGTTAGCGTCGGTGGAGTGCGGGTGCTGGCGACGATACTCACGATACCAAAGCCATTGCTGACTTTTGATTTGGTTGATCTCGTGTAGGACGGCGACAGTGGGAGCATCATGCACGGCATGGGCTTTGCCGTTATAATCTACATAAGCGGCGACGAGGGACTTGAGTAAAAGAACATAAATACCATCTAAGGCGTCGTCGAAAGAGGGCGCAAAAAGGAGCGTGTTGGCAAGGGTTTCGAGCTCGGGGGAGACGGGGGCATCAGGCTTGCCGCCAGGAAATTGAGTAATGCGTTTGCGTAGGCGGCGCACGCACTCTGCTTGCTCCCAGACATGGCGGTGGATGGCACTTTTACCGTCCCACTCGGCCATATGGCGTCCCCACGCAGCGAGTAAGCGGTGAGCCGTGCGTTCAAGGTATTGCCAGTCGTTGAGGCGATCCACGATTTTTGGCTTCATTTTGCTGGTAGCATCAATGAGGATGTGGCGTCTCTGTGAGGGCGGCGTGGAGAGTGTTTTCGGCATATCTAAAACGTATCATTATTTCTTGGTATGCCTACATCTACCATAGTATATTTTGTATCTATAAGCGCAACGTGGCTGACCTGAGGGAAGGGGCTTATTGATTTAAAAACAAAACGCCGCCAGACCAAGGACGGCAGTTTATCAAGATCAAATTTGAGTTCTTCACTTCTGCGTCCGATGATATGTCATGAAGTTCCTTCGTTACATTCCACGGTGAACCTTCGGGTAAGGGGATTACCAAATAAGATGGGCACTGGGCAAAGCAATGCCAAACGACCATGATTTTGGATGGCACGTCAGTTTGCGCCAGCACGGCTTGCCAGCCTTCAGGGTGTTGGTAGGATGCCCCCATAAGCCCGTAACGTTTAAATATTCCTTGGGTTAGAAAGGGTCTGGCTTCTAGGTAAAGATTCATGGCCTGACAGACAAAAGCCCATTGCTCAGCCGAGAGTTCATGGACTTCCCCAGAAAGACATAGGCGTCCGAGGAAGGTAGAACTGAGCGAGTAGCAGAGCCGCTGGAGGGAGTCTGCTTGGTGTAAAACGGCCCAGATTTGGTTTTGTTGGGCAGGGATAAGTTGCAGGAGATTGGCCGCTAGGATTGGTATATCAGGAGTTTCATGAGCATCAGAAAATGAACTCATAGAAGTCAGGCTCATCATGGATGGTTCCAAACGATGCCCGCCCGATGAACAATTTTCTATAACCAGTTCAGGCAGGGCTTGGCTAAGGCTGCGGAAAAATTGTTGCACCCCTCCTAAGTGCTGGCGTAGCCCTTCGCCTAAGGATACAAGGTTTCCGTCAAATTGGGGCGCTGAGTCACAGCCGATGCCAATGGTGTCATTATAATCCACCTTAAGATAACCCAAATTATTATCAGAGAGGAGACGGGTTACTTTTTTAGTCAAATAGTCATGCACCCATGGATCGCGAAAATCCCAAAACCGACGTGAGCCGACTTGGAGGGGTTGACCGTCGCGGTGGAGCTGGTGGCTGGTTTCTTCCCATGCCTGTGAACCTGGATTAACGACTTCAAATTCAAACCAAATTCCTGGAATAAGTCCTCTCGCCCGGATGGCATCAGCCGTAGCGCGAAGCCCTTGAGGAAAGGCCTTGGTGTTAAGATTCCAGTCGCCATTTTGCTGAATCCCATTACCAGGACGTTCCGCCCAGCCGTCATCAATCACGAGATATTTTACGCCTGAGCCTTGAAGTCGATCAGCTAGGGCGATGAGGTTTTCGTGGGTGGGATTTCCCCAAGAAGTACACCATTCGTTAAAAATGATAGGTAATTCTAGCTCTGATTGTGGGACATGGCTCAAATTGCTGCTGAGGAAATGGGTCAAGCGTCCGCACGCTTCCGTGACTCCGCCCTTAGCGACGGTGATGAGCGCTTCGGGGGAACTAAAGTTTTCCGCCGGAGCTAAGGTTTTATACCAATGCCCGAGTTCGCGATCGGCCAAGCCACCTGAAAGAGCTACGTGATCTGCCCGCCGATATACCTCCATTTGCCAAGAACCTGGATGAGCGATCTGTGCTGCCCAAGTCACACGGGCTGTGCGATCTTCGAGTCCAACAAAGGGAAAGAATCCGTTCACGGGCATGGAGCCAACAGCACCGAAACGCTCGGCTTGAACACCGAAATCGCCCCAAGAACGTTCGAGATGCAATTCTTCAATGCTCCGCTCTTCGTGCCGCCCCTCAGCACTCCATGAGCTGCGAAAACGGTGGACGTGGAGGCGGTTAGGCGCATCTTCAGAATCAAAAGGTGTGATACCACCTAAAGAAAAGGAGCTGAGTAACTCAATGGTTAAGGGAGTGTTGCCAGAGTTGCGGAGATGACTACGGATGTGAAGAATTTTCTCGCCGGCTTTGTGGCGTAATTCATGCACGCACTCGAGCCCGTAATCGGCTTTAAGGAAAGTTTTAATGATAGTAGAGCCAGCCTCTACTTTTTTTTCTTGATGAATAAAATGGAGCGCATGAGTGGCGGGTCCATTTCTTAGGCTGCGACCTTGGGAAAAAATACTTGGAGTAATTTGACCTCTAACATGGACATGGACGAGGGGATCAATTTGCCAAGCTCGTACGGGTTGCCAACTTTTCGGAAGGCTTAAAGCTGCAGGAGTATTCAGGTATTCGCGAGGAGTAAGGTTGTCTGATTTCTTTGATGTGGGAAAAAGAAGGAGGCCGATTTTAGTTGGTTCATGTTCGGCCGTGATGTAGCGCGCTGTCATGTCACCTAACTGGTGTTCAAAAAGAGATAAGAAAGGCATATAAAAAAGTATCAGGTAGGAATTTAGAGGACTAGAATTAATTTTAGGGAACCAGGTGCAGGTTTAGGTTAAAAGTGAGATTCGTAGCTGCATTGTTGATAGACCTATAATTTACCGTTTTTAGTATACTCCAACTAGACAAGTTTCCTTTCGTTACGCATCATCTTGGCATGGCTTTACAATCCAGACTGCAATGGGAACTCAAAGAGCGTCAGATCCTTCATCCATGGGCTCAGCTCAGTGCAGAAAGTCGAGGACGCGCACATCCTGAAGCGGTGCATATTTTTCGTTCAGAGTTTCAGCGGGATCGGGATCGCATTGTCCATAGTGAGGCTTTTCGCAGGCTAGAATATAAAACCCAAGTGGTGCTTAACGGAACCGGTGACCACTTCCGCACGCGCCTCACGCACACCATGGAGGTGGCAGCCCTTTCTCGCACTGTAGCCCGCACGTTGGCTTTAAATGAGGATCTGGCTGAGTCCGTGGCTTTAGCCCATGACCTAGGCCATGCCCCCTTTGGTCATCCAGGGGAGCACACGTTAAATCAGCTTATGGGCGATCACGGGGGGTTTGAGCACAATAGGCAGAGCCTGCGTGTGGTGGAAGAGTTGGAGATGAAATATCCCGAATTTAATGGTCTGAATCTTTCGTGGGAAGTGCGGGAGGGACTAAGTAAAAATTGTCTTGGCCGTAATGGTCAAGAATGGTTGCCTAGTCTGGAAGCTCAGATCGCTGATGCGGCAGATGAAATCGCCTACTGTTGCAGTGATCTGGATGACGCCTTAGATAATGGCTTGGTCCTGCCAGAGGATTTGAAAGAGATTAAGATGTGGACGAAGCTAGAGGATGCTTTACAAAAAAATTATTCCAAATTGGAGACTGATCGCCGCCGCCGCTATTTGATTCGTTCTTTAATTGAGCTACTAGTGGACGACCTTTGTCAGCAATCATCTAAAAATATAGAGAACTCAGAGATTCGTGCGAGTGAGGATGTGCGAAAGCAGGGTAAGAAACTGATCGGTTTTTCTATAGAGTTGAGACCACAGATTCAAAATCTAAGAGATTTCTTGAAGGAATATTTTTATTACCACCCCAGCGTTAGTCGAGTGAATCAGAGGGCTTGTCAGGTGTTGCAGGCTTTGTTTGGGTTCTACCACCAGCACAGCCATTTGATTGGAACTAAGTTTTCTTTAAGAATTAAAAAAGACGGTTTGTCTCAGGCTGTCAGTGATTACGTCGCAGGCATGACGGATGTGTATGCCTTGAAAATGTATGCAAAACATATTGGCACGGATGATTTACTGAAAGAACTCTTACCAAAGAGTTGATGCAAAAATGAAATAAGTTTATATAATCGCACTATGAAAAATTCGCTTTGCCTTGTTGGTAATCTTTGGACGATGTCTGAGTATCCGAACCCGTTACGTGAATGGAGCTTGGAACGTAAGATAAATGCTATAGCAGATGCGGGCTTTCATGCCGTTACTGGGGATTTAGATGAGAAAGTCATTAGTTGTGCTCGTAAACTAGATCTAGACTATGTGGGTTGGTTTTGGCCTAAGAATTGTGCAGACGTTCGTGCGGGAGCAGAGGCTTGCCAACGTCTAGGTTTACAACGCGCAACCGTCTTTCTAGGACATCATAACACAAGTCATGCACAGGTCTTAGCCATGGCCCTAGAGTTGCACCGGCAAGGTTTAAAAAGAGGTATATATTTTGCACCCGAAACACACCGTGACACAGGAACAGAGACACCAGAAAAAACATCAGCCCTGCTTAAAGCATTCCAGATTCGCACAGGCCAAGAGCTGCCTATCACGTGGGATTTTTCTCATCATGCCGTCGTTAAACACCTTCTGCCACAACAATGGCCTGAGCGGTTACTTATTCATAAAATAAATATACAACAGGCCGAATTGTTTCATTTTCGCCCCTTTAATGGCCACCATGCCCAAATTCCAGTGCGAGTCGCCGGGCGTAAAACATCCGAGTATAACGACTTCCTAAATTTTACGAAGAAAGTCTTCACCCTTTGGCGTTCTGCCCCCGCTAATCAAGAGCGCACCTTTTTGGCCTGTCCAGAAGTAGGACCTAAAGTTGGTGGTTACGGATTAAGTTATGAGATGCCCTCGTGGGAACAAGCCACTCTTCTTGCTAAAGATTTAAAAAAAATCTGGTCAGCTAGTGCGTCATGATTACTAACCACATGTAAACCTTTTTACTATTCCAGTGTTCCTCTAAACCAGTGCAGAAGAGTCAGAATTTTACCACAGATAGCGCAGATTCGTAGGAGAAAAAAATCTTCTTATTTCCCTCATTTCCCCGCCATCCGTGCTATCCGTGGTTTAAAAACTCCCCGTCTAGTTTGCTTACCGCAAATGGAGCCAACGCAGATGAACAACAAGGAAGCGATGGAAGCGGGCTTACAAGGTGGCTTCGAAACAGCTAAGGCAGGTCATGAGCACAGTAATCGAAATCGAGGCTGCCATCGAAAAACTTCCACCAGCAGATTACCGTGAATTGCAGGGGTGGATCCATGAACATCAGGCGATGGTTGGTGCTTCGGAAGCCCTCTTCACCATGTATGATGAAGAGGAGGCTCATGTCCAAGGCGAGACGCAGTGAAATCTGGATGGCCGATCTTGGCTTCGTCGCCAAAGTGCGGCCAGCTTTGATCTTAAGTGTCGAATATCTGGACGAAGAGCGATCCGTGGTAACCTTCCGCATTTGCGGGAACAAATCGCTACGTGCTACCAATTGATATTATACCCTTAATTAGCTCCGAGTTTCTTATCTACCTGCCTGAAATTTCTGACTCACCGTGGATTCAAGCGTGTAGGCTCGCCCACAAGTTCTTCGCTTGACGAATCGTTGAGGCGAGAACTTCAGGCGTGAGCGCTTGTTTAGGATCATCTCCGATGCCTTGAGCGGGCTTTACATGACTCTCAATGCAGAGGCCATCTGCCCCGTAGGCG
Source organism: Blastochloris sp. (assembly GCA_034440395.1). Taxonomy (GTDB): domain Bacteria; phylum Verrucomicrobiota; class Verrucomicrobiia; order Methylacidiphilales; family JAAUTS01; genus JAAUTS01. The sequence goes on from JAWXBW010000017.1 coordinate 5,946, forward strand.
ACCGCCGCTAAGGCACAAGAGGGAACATACACAGCCCTGCCTACGGAGTGCGATGGATCGACAATGACGGGTGCCCACGTTTTTTCTTTGAGCAGTGGCGTAATACTTTCATCTGGATGATTACGGTAACCTTCGAGGGTAGGGGAAGTGCCGCGGGGACAGAGCATGACGTTGGGATTGCCGTAGCTGACGATGTATTCGGCAGCGGAGATGAATTCGTTGACTGAGCCCAGATGAATGCTGCGTTTAAGTAAGACCAAGGTGCTGCGTCCGGCAATGGCTTTACCGATGGCGGTGAGCAAGGAGTAGTTAAGCGCATTGCGTGCTCCGACTTGTATCATGTGAACACCCGCCTCTAGTGCTAAGTGGAGCTGCGTTTCATCCATGACTTCGGCATCTACGGGCAGCCCTGTGCGGCTGTGCGCTTCCATTAAGATGTCCAAGGACTTAGCGTCCCCCTGAAAAGAATAAGGATTGGTGCGAGGCTTCCACACGCCGCCACGTAGAGCATGAGCACCCGCTTCTTTTACCGCTTGGGCGGTCTCATAAAAGAGGGTGGGATTTTTAGGGTCGATCGTGCATTGACCCGCTATGATTAATAATTCCTGACCAAGCGTCACGGCACCCAGCTTGATCGAATGGGAAGCTAAATCGGAACGACGATCCATGAGCTTATGCGGAGATTGAATGCGATCAACACGCTCAATGTATGCTAAACCTTCTATTCGATTCACCATCAAATCGTCGCGCTCATCCCCGACGATGGCATAGATTGTTCGTACTGCGCCTACGATGGGTTGCAGGGTGCAGTCAAAGTCGGCCACGATGGCACTTACTTCGGATAATTGTTCAGAGTTGAGTCGGTTCGCTTTAGGTAAAATCATGGGTTCGCTTTATCAGTAATAATCTTCGAGCTTAACGATAATTGGCTAACCGACCACCTGAAAAAAACCGTCTTCCATCTTGAGTTCATAACTCATTCTGCCGTTGAAAGAGTCATCACCTTGACATGCTCCCCACCTCGGCATTACCCTTTGATTATGTCAGTTTCACACCTGCTTAAGTCGGCCTAATCCATCTCTCAGATGAAGCCCATTCGTATCGTCATCATCGGAGCTGGTAGCACTATTTTTGCCCTTGAGGTTATCAAGGATCTTTGCAGCAACCCACGTCTAGCGGGCGCCCATGTTTACTTCGTGGATCTCAACCCTGAGCGCCTTCATATCTCGCTAACATTATGTCAGCGCTATGCACAAGAAGTCGGTAGCGGCATTAAGCTCCATGGCACCACCGATCGCGCCGAGGCTTTACCCGGTGCCGACTTCGTCATCTGCACCGCTCTCGCCCTCAACTACGACAAGATGCTTCAAGGTTGGGATCTGGCCGAAAAGCACGGCTTCCGACAAGTCGGCAGTCTCCACCTCATTTACGACGAGGCCTTTTGGGTAAATTTTTATCAGCTTCAGTTGTTCGAGGAAATCATTAAGGACATGCAGATCCATTGCCCACAGGCTTGGTTTTTTATGGTCTCCAACCCCGTGATGGCTGGTGTCACCTACCTCGGACGGAAATATCCGCAGGCCAAGGTCATCGGAATCTGCCACGGCTACTACGAGATATACTCCATCCTCGAAGAGCTAGGTATCGACCCCGCCAAAGCCACTTGGGAAATGAGCGGTGCCAATCATTTTCTATGGCTTAACCGCCTTACCTACGAGGGCTGTGACGCCTTTCCTCTACTCGACCGTTGGATCGCTGAAAAAGGCCCCGCTTACTGGGCCTCACGCAACGATAAGGCCCGCTGGGGCACTCTTGGCCGCAAGATTATCGACCTCTATCGCATTCACGGCGTGCTTGCGATTGGCGACACCGCCCATTGGATCGCCAACGGCTGGCCATGGTGGTATTCAGGCACCGAGGAGGAGCGCCTTCGGTGGGACGAGCCTCCGCTGCGCAAGAGTTGGCAGGGCCTCCTCGACATCCTTACGAAAGAGCAGCAAAATCGCCTCCAGCTCGCCGCCGACCCCACGCGCCGCATCTCCGACGTTTACCCAGGCAAAAGCAAAGAGCACATTATCGACATGGTGGACGCCATCGCCAACGACCAGCCACGTGACTTCATTGTTAACATCCTCAACATTGGCCAACACGTCCCCGGCGTGCCCCGCGATTTTCAAGTTGAGGTCAATGCCCGCCTATCCGCCGCTGGAGTCGAGGCTCATCCCACCTCCCCCCTGCCGCGTTCCATCCTAGCCCACCTTTTCCGCGACCGCATCGCCCCCGTCGAGCTCGAGCTTACCGCCTACGAAAACCGCAGTCGCGACCTCTTGGTCGAGTTAATTCTCACGGATCATTGGGCCCCTAGTAAAAAAGCTGTAGAAGCCTTCCTAGACGAGCTTTTGAACCTGCCGTGGAACGCTCGCATGAAGGCGCATTACCTTCCGTCTCAGCAGCCTAATGGATCGGGTTCGTCCTCTACCGCCCTCACCTCAGGTGCAGGTTAACAGTGTGGGATCCCGTAACGGTTTTTTAAATTAATCAATTATCTAAAAAATCCTGAATCATGGATGGAAAGTTCTCCTCTTACTAATGAATACCGTAGAGAAAATATTCTGTATAAAAAATGAGGGCTGACTCATGACAAGTCAGCCCTAATCATTTTAAAACAGCCGTGTATCTTATGCAGCGCTACGACGGCGTAAGAAGACCAAAGCACCTAAGCCAAGAGCTAGTAAGGCATAGGTGGAGGGTTCAGGGATCTGCGAAAAACTAATATCCGTGACACCAATCAGATCGTTAAGGCTGCTGAACGTAAGAGTCACTACTTGTCCCGTTGCCTCTGCTCGCAGGTTTAAATCGACAAAGTTAGGCAGTGCTGTTGGAGCCGCAGCTCCTGTTACGGTGAATGGTGTACCACCATTCGAGACCGAATAAGTTAGCGTCTCATCAGTCTGAAAGCCCGCCAGATTGAAAGACTCTAGTTTGACCAAGAATCCAGGATCAGCGGTGAATGTGATCGTATAAGGATCTGAGCTGTAGAGTACTGTCCCCAAACCGCCATACTCAGGAGGGGTGCCAGTGGCCGTGAAGATACCACTACCACCGGTGGTGTATGCAACCGTGATGTTTGGCGTAAATGGTGCAGCCCCACCATAATTATAAAGCCCCGTAACATTTGCTGTAACGTTGTCGCCATAACCCTGAGGCACAGCGGCGTCTTGTGTCAGAGGATCTCCATTAGCGAACTGAAAAACCAAGATGGTTGCTGCGGAGGCGGGGGGGGTAAGGGCCAGAGTCGTTATTAACACCGTCACATAGAGTAGTAGTTTTTTCATAGGCGTAATATTTAGCACACTTGCAATTGTTGAAGCTACAGGTATTATTGGAACCGTTCCGAACTTATGACACCTCCTCCTCTCACCCTCCGAGATTTAGCGCGGCTGACTAAAACTAGTAAGGCCACGGTATCACGTGCCTTAAATTCTGGATATGGGGTTTCCGAAAAAACGCGGCTGCGGATCGTTAAGGCTGCCGCTAAACATCGTTTTCACTTAGATCCCAAAATAAAGATGTTGATGTCGCATCTTGGTATGGCCAAGCCAAAGCGGCAATCCCTGAATCTAGCTTGGGTACAATATTCCAAAATTACGTTCAACCCCGAAAAAACTTTTTGGTTGGAAAAAATCTGGGCTGGTGCCCAAGAGCGCGCGGAAGAGCTGGGATTTAACTTGGACGTCGTGATCGAAAATAACGCTGAGGTATCACCCGAACGCCTAAGCACAATCCTACTATCTCGGGGTATCGTAGGCCTCCTAGAACTACAATCTTTTCCTACTGGACTCTTTACGGAGTTTGATCGCAGCCCTTTCGCTGTTTGTCGCATAAATAATTCAGCCCAAGACTTTGCTTTTGATCGCTCTGGCCCTCACCATTTTCATAACACTGGCCACCTCATCAAGGAGCTGCTAGCTCTAGGTTACCAGCGTCCTGCCATTTTATTCGGAGTATTTATAGATGAACTGACGAGCAAGTCAGTCGTCTCACGGTTAGTCTATGAGCAACTAAGCTGGAAGCCAGCCAACCGCATACCTTGGCTAGTGGATGACCCTTATTCGCCAGAAGGTCTCCGCGCGTTAATGAAGAAATGGAGACCTGATGTTATCATTTGTTGTGACAACAATATGACCCAACGCCTAAAAGAAGCCGGCTTTGATGTACCCAAGGATATAGGCGTTGCACATATTAATTTAGCATCAGATGTCCCAGATTGGGGAGGAATCGACCAAAACCACCATCTAATTGGAGCAGAAGCGGTGGACATGTTGGTCAGACAAATAAACCGTGGTGAACGTGGAGAACCTAAACACCCCAAAGATCTGCTCATCACCGGTGCCATCCAGCAAGGAAAAACCCTAACTAAGCAGTCTAGGGTTAGCCATTAACGAATCACTCAAGGGAAAAGAGAAAGACGCCGTCCGAGAACATGCCTACCTCTCAGAGCTCTTAGTCTATTCCTACTGATGCTCTGTGCAACCTTGAGTTGATAGTTGGATGAGCTGTGCGACATTAAACGTGTGATAGAAATTACGGACTTAACTAAAAAATATATTTCAGGCGGCGGTAAGGTCATTTTAGCCTTAGACGCAGTTTCTCTCCATGTTGAGCAAGGCTCCTTTGTCGCAATTATGGGCCCTAGCGGTTGCGGAAAGAGCACGCTCCTCCATTGTCTAGGTGGATTGGATCAAGCGGACTCAGGTCAAATCTTTGTTGATAAGCAAAATCTGACCGATCTTTCTGAAGAAAAACTCACGCTCTATCGGCGAGACCGCATCGGTTTTGTTTTTCAATTTTTCAATCTTTTACCCACCTTGACCGTCTGGGAAAACATCATATTACCCGTTACTCTAGGGGGGAAACTAGATGCTACCGTGGAAACCTACGCTACCCACCTTTTGCGCGAGACGGGCTTAGAGGAACGTCGTCACCACTTGCCTCACCAACTTTCTGGCGGTGAAATGCAGCGGGCTGCTCTAGCTCGTGCTCTCGTCAAAAAACCCGCTCTCGTTTTAGGGGATGAACCCACCGGGAATCTGGATAGCGTCACGAGCGAGCGTCTGGTTTATTTATTAAAAAGCCTTTGTTATAAAGAAGGCACCACACTCGTCGTTGTCACGCATAGCCACGAGTTGGCCTCTCATGCGGATCGTATTATCAGAATGCGTGACGGCAAGATTGAAGCCTAGCTGCGTAGATTCATGAAGCTATTCCGACTATTTTTAACCCACAGTTGGCGTTATTACCGCAGGCACCGCATTTTAGCTGCACTTAATATCGTTGGCATTGCCTTAGGCATAACGGTTTTCATCAGCATTCAGATCGTCAATCAAAGTGCCTTGAATGCCTTTAAGGCTTCTGTTGATCTGGTGGCGGGGCGAGCCAATCTTTCAGTTGAGGCCGAGGGCACACGTTTTGACGAATCGGTTTATCCATTACTAAAAAAATCTAAATCTATTTTAGAAGCTACTCCTGTGGTTGAGGAGTTCTGCTTATTGCCAGATTTTCCAGGTCAATACCTACATATACTAGGAGTGGATCCGTTTTCTGCCCGCGCATTAAATGTTTATGAACTTAGAGAACAAGATCAAGGCGCAGGGCTTTCTTTTTTCTCTGACCCCGAATCCATTGCCGTAACTGAAGAATTAGCCGACCGATTAAAACTTAAAATTAATGATAAAATTAAGATTCAAACAGGAAAAGGAATCGCCACTCTCCGCATAGCCGCGTTGATTAAATTCCGAGAAGATGCCGTCGGATCAAGCCCAGAGTTAGCGGTCATGGACATTGCTAATGTGCAGGATCGATTCTCCCTGCAAGGTAAATTGAACCGGATCGATTGCTTAGTCGAACCCGCCTGGCTCAATGATCCAGCTAACCTTCAATCCCTCAAGGAAGAGCTAGGCCAAGGCCTCCCCGGAAATGCCAGACTAACTGAACCGGGCCGGCGTGGTGCCCGCGTCGATAAAATGGTGGAAGCTTTTCAACTAAATCTTACCGCTCTATCCCTCATCGCCTTAGTCGTGGGAATGTTCCTTATCTATAACACCATGTCGGCCACCGTCGTTCGGCGTCGAGCCGAGATCGGACTCCTCCGTTCCATCGGCTTGCAAGCGCGTGAGGTGCAGGCTTTGTTTTTAGGGGAAGCTTTATTGTTCGGAATGCTCGGGATCGTCTTGGGTTCGGTCTTAGGCATACTACTTGCACAATTTCTTGTCGGTGCCGTGGCTCAAACTCTGACCTCTCTCTACATGTTAGTGCGGGTGAATGAACTCACCGTTTCCCCCAGTACAGTGGCACTGGCGGCGTTCGCTGGATTAGGGGCAGTGCTAGCTGCTGCATGGTTTCCCTCCCTTGAGGCGACTAAGGTCAAACCTGTCGAAGCCCTCTCTCTCGGTCACCTTATTTTAAAGTCCATTCACTCCACAAAAAAATGGACTATCTACGCGCTAGGTCTTCTCGTGCTGGCCTGCCTCCTAGGTTACTTAAGCCTAAGCCTCGGCTGGAAATGGTTAAGTTTTGGCTCTGCCCTTTCGGCTTTGTTAGGCATGGCCTTCTTCGTGCCAGATTTAAGTAAAACAATTTCCCAGATAAAAATGTCGAAACCACTCACCCTTGTCTTAGCTCTGCGTAACTTTGGTAACTCGTTGCACCGCAATTCCGTCACTGCCGCCGCTCTAGTTACGGCTGTGAGTATGGTGCTGGGCATATCGATTATGATTCACAGCTTCCGCATTACGGTGGACTCATGGATAGGGCGCACCATCCAAGCCGATCTCTACATAGCCCCAGCCTCTAATCTCTTGATCGGAATGGGAGAACGGATCCCACAAGAAGTCGTAGAGAAAGTTAAACGCTTGAGCCAAGGCTCCGAGTTTAACGCCTATCGTGAAATACGTGTCCAGTTAGGAGATCAACCCGTTAAGCTTTCTTCGGCAGATGTTCAGATGGTGCGTAAACATCACCGTTTCCGCATCATTGCAGGATCAGATGAGGGGATTGAAATGCCCAGTGATCCCCAGAAAGTCATGGTGAGTGAGGCTTTTGCTCGACAGCATACTAAGCAGGTCGGTGACCATTTCAAATTAGCTACGCCTGATGGAGAAAAAACGATCATCGTTGCTGCAGTCTATGAGGACTTCACAACTGATCGCGGACTGATTTTTATGGATTCTAAAATATATCAAGCCCTCTGGCGAGATACCGAGGCGAACAGTCTAGCGCTTTACTTTACCTCAGAGATTGATTCGCTCTCATTGCAACAAAACCTTAGCCGTGAGCTCGCCAGCTCGGGTCAATATCTTGTTTACTCCAACAAAAAAATTCGTGATGAAGCTATGCGCATTTTCGATCAAACATTTGCGGTCACCCACTTACTCCGTTTCATTTCTCTCCTCGTTGCGGGCATAGGAATATTTCTTAGCATTAGTATTTTGACTTCAGAACGTCAACGTGAGATCGCTGTCTTGCGTGCAATTGGGGGTAGTCGCAGTCAGGTGGTGAAAATTATTCTTTGGGAATCAGCCTTGCTAGGATCTGTCAGTGCAATTTTGGGAACGATCGGAGGTTTTGTGCTGGCGGTGATTCTAACCTATGTGATTAATGTCTCGTTTTTCGGTTGGACGATTGAGTGGGCTACGCCGTGGCTGACCGTTTTACTAACGCCCCTTTTTGTTGTGCTGACGGCCTTACTTTCTGCGTTCTACCCAGCTTGGAAAGCAGCGCATAAAGAAATCGCCAACGCCGTGAGGGAGGAATGAGATGAGTTTCAGATTTTTAATTTTATATTTTTACTTAATAATTGGCAGTAATTCTGTGGGCTTAGCTCAGGATGGGCAGCCATGGCGAAAAGCGGTAGCCCCTTGGGATTGGCAGTTTCCTCGGGATCATGGCTCGCATCCAGAGTTTCAAACAGAGTGGTGGTATTTCACGGGTAATTTGCAAGATGAGAAGGGTCGGCCTTTTGGCTATCAGCTCACCTTCTTCCGGCAGGGCGTGCTCAAGAATCCGCAACAGAAAAGTGCTTGGGCTTTACGTGATATATATTTTGCTCACTTTGCCGTAAGCGATATTCAAGATAATCAGTTTCATTTTTTTGAGCGCAACAGTCGCGGCGCTCTGGGTCTAGCTGATTACAGTCAGGCAGGCATGAACATCCGCTTAGAGGATTGGAAGCTGACACAGACAGGGAAAGATAGCTTTAACTTCGCAGCGCAGGGGGCTGGGGTGGAGTTGAAGTTAAATCTAAAAATGGCTAAACCCAAAGTTTTTCATGGAAATAAAGGGCTCAGTCAAAAATCAGCTGAAGTTGGTAATGCTTCCTACTATTACAGCTACACCCGCATGGAGAGTGAAGGGATTCTGAAATTAAAAGAACGCAAATTTAGGGTTCAGGGGAAAAGCTGGTTTGATCATGAAATCTCTAGCAGCTTTCTGGCGCACAATCATGTCGGTTGGGATTGGTTTTCTATTCAACTCGATTCGGGCGAAGACATCATGCTTTATAAATTACGTTTACGTGAAGGAGGGTCTGATCCGTATTCGCATGGCAGTCTTATTGAAATAGATGGAACGAAGAAAGATTTAAAATTAGACGATTATAAAATTAAAGTAACTAAGCATTGGAAGAGCGGAAAGAGTCAGGGAATTTACCCCGCAGGTTGGCGGGTGGAAATACCCTCGGAGCAAATTAATCTTACGATCACACCTGCTATGGCGGATCAGGAATTACGTTTAAAGGGATTAGGTGCGATCAACTATTGGGAAGGAAGTTGTGTTATTGAAGGAGTAAGAAAAGGTCAACCCGTGCGAGGACGTGGCTACGTCGAGCTGACGGGATATGCTGGTGAGCTGGGAACGCAAGGCCGGAGTTTGAGAGAGTAGAACTCTAATCAGGGCGATGTAATTCTCAAGCGTAAGAAGCGTTTAGGATCTGATCCTACTGCGATGGAGGCGGTGGGGTTGATGCCAGTGCCTTGGTTAACGCCAGTAGTTGACCAGCTATTGGCCGCAAGGGTAGTGGAGGTTTCTACCACATAGGTTAGGTCGGTTCTAAGTTTAGAATAGCTCAGGGTTAAATTACCGCTGGCAAGATCGAGAACGGGGAGGGGGACAGAGGTAGTTATTTTGGGATTCGTGCTGAGGGCATATTCTAACAAATTAGTAGCTCCGTCGGAATCAGGGTCAGCATTATTACTGCTGATTAACGGGTTAGAAAGTTCTGCTGCGGTAAATGAATTAAAACGCCAGTTTTCGATTCCTGTGCTGTAGGTAGTGCCGAGGAGTTTAACCGTAACACCCCGAAGTGAGCCGAGGTCACTGGCACCTCGATCAGCGACTTGTACTTGCCATGTGCCGTTCGACTTTTCACCCCAATGGTGGACGGTGGTAAAAGTATAGGATTCATTCGTGACAGCGGTATCATCGGCATCGCGAGGAATGGCGAGGACACTTTTTTTTCCAGAAGGTGAGGTGAGGATGCACTCAAGATCGCCCCTGAATTGGTGGGTATAGGTTAGGGTCACCTCCACATGTTCCACTCGCAGGGTGGAAGTAGTAAAATTAAAGCTGCGAGTGATTCCTGTGGCATTATTATCAGGAATGTTGGTAATAGTGCTGTCCGTTAGTTGCGTAGATGTTTCAGGACGTAGGTTGACCCAATTGGTAATTAGGTTAGCCGCTGCTTCAGCGTTAATAAGGCCAGCACCAAACTTGTGGTTGAATGAAAAACCTGCTCCGTTGATGAACCAATCAGTGTCCGCAGGGGTGACTTTAGTCGCACTCCGTAGAAGAACTTCCTTCAGATCGCGCCAGCCTAGGTTGGGATTTTTTTGTAAGAGTAAAGCGCAGACGCCAGAGACGAGAGGTGTTGCTGCAGAGGTTCCGTTAAATGTGCTGTCGTAATTACCCGCTAAGCCCGAGCCTGTATTGTAGCCTGCAGTAGAAGTGCGATCGGTTGTCGTAATGTCCAGGGTGCCGGCATCGCCGCCTGAGGGGGCTGTGACGAGAAGGTTTGATCCTGACTCACTGTAGTAGGCTTGGCGCCCGAGATTGTCTAGGGCAGCGACCCCGATAACAAAGCGAGATGAGCAATAACTATCAAAATTCGAGTAGTCTCCATCCGTTCTCCCATTGCCACCTGCAAAGACAAAGATGGTCCCTTTACCGCCACGGCCTGAAACCACGGCATTCGCTAAGGCGGCTTGGCCGAGGGAGCCGAGACCACCGATAACATCTCCGTCGTCTCCTTGTCCCCAACTATTGCTTTTAATTTGGATGATGGCGTTGGCTCGGGTGAAGGCGTCGGCTTCATCAGCATCTGTGATAGCCGCCGCAATGAGTCGGAAGCCTACGAGCGTGGCTTGAGGTGCTGCGCCAGAAACGCCTAGGTTATTATTACCAACTGCAGCGGCAATGCCTGCGCAGGCGGTGCCGTGGTTGTCGTCTGCAGCAACAGGGTTAGGGTTAATATTGTCAGGCGTAGCGTTCCAGTTATAGCCATTCTGCGTATCCACGTTAGCGTTGAGGTCGGGATGAAGGGTTTCTAGGCCATCATCAATGATAGCGATACGAATCCCTGAACCCCGAAACCCTGCGCCGCCGAAGGTGCCCCAAACATTTTCGACCTTAGAATCAATACCTATTAAGCCACCACTTTGACCTGTATTTTTCAGGTGCCATTGTTGATTGATGAGGGTGTCGTTAGGTAGACTTTTCCTAGATTTCCACGTAGCTAACAACGGCGTGGCATAGGTGACGCCAGCGAGAGACTCCAGCTCGTCCGAGGCCTCGATGGATTGGCCACTCTCGCTAAGCGTAACGATACGATAGTCGGGAGCATAGCTGGGTGTCTCGATTCGGGTTGCGGGAGGATAGTTAAGAATTTTTTTGGGGTTATTGACTTTGACTAGAACTTCCTTAGTCAGGATGCTGCGGTTGCTTTTAGTCTGAGGTTTGTCTTTAAAGTAGAGGACAAGACTGGTGGGTATGTGTGTAGTTTTTTCAAGTTCTCTGGCGTAACTTTTTAAAGAGGCGAGATCTTTCTGTGGAGGGATGGGCAGGATTTTCTCTTCGCCCAAATGGTTTTGGGAATAGAGTTCACTCAGTGAGACGACGTAGGTTTTGTCCTGCCCGTTGGAGGAAATAAAAAGTTCCGGAGCGGGATTTTCTGGTGTCGAGAATGAAGTTGCACGTGGGATTTTACTAGAAACTGATCCAGTAGAACTAGGTGGGCTCGACGGATTGACTGAGGTGCTGACTTGTTTTGCCTCCTCGTGCTGGACGAAGGTAAAGTAATTAAAGGTAACTGCGCCTAGTAAGAGGACTAATAAAAGAATCTTGCGCATGATTGATTTATACACAAACCCGTGGGGATAGTGATTTAAAAATGATTCAAACCAGAAAATTTACCTTAACGCCATAAAGTAGGTTTTACGATCACTGGGTTAAACGTATGTTTCAAACAGTCGTTTATGATCACATCACCACATACGTCTTCAGCAAAAGTATTCCTGATGTGTCTCAAGAAGACATCTACTGGCGCATTCATTTTACGTGCGACGCTATGATTCACAGCTCCTGCCACCATAAGGAATTAACCAATCTTTCTTCAGGACTTTGTAAAATGGATTTTGAATCCGCTTTAAAACGGCTCATTGATTATGCTGCGGCGGGGATCGTTGTTAAAAGTTAAAGAGCTTCTTTCTAAGGGAATTCTAAGCCTTATCCTATTAGCGCCCTTCTTTCTGGTGGCATGGCCATGGGACCCAACTACGAACGTCCCCTTGTGGAAACGCCCATGGACTGGCGCTGGAAAAAGCGGAGCCTCGTGATGCCGAGAGTAAGGGGCCGTGGTGGGAACTTTTTAATGACCAGACGCTTAACGAATTAAAGGCCACTGCTCTCACCAACAATCAGACGCTGAAAGCAGCAGTGGCACGGATCGATCAAGGCCGCTTGCAGGCTCGGGTGGCGCAGGCAGATTTTTTTCCTGAGCTCTCCTCTGATCCTTCTTGGAGGCGTTACCGCACTTCGGGAAATAATGCGCCCCAAGGCGGCTTCCCCATTTCATCCCAAACCACCAGCCAGTTCGGGCTACCTTTCGATTTGAGTTATGAAATAGATCTTTGGGGTAAAGTACGTCGCGGATTCGAGTCTGCTCGTAACGAAATGTTGGCCTCCGTGTCCGCTTACCAAAATATCCTCTTCACCTTGCAAGCAGATGTCGCAGCCACGTATTACCAAGTCCGCAGCCTTGACCACGAAATCAATCTGTTGCAGCAAGCCGTCGATTTACGCCAAGAAAATATAATAATCTTCCAAGCCCGTTTCGATGCTGGCTACTCCAGTGAATTGGATGTGACGAGCACAAAGACCTTACTTGCCGCGCTACGTATGAAAATTCCCTCGCCACGCTGTGCGAAAAAACGACTTCTGAATTCGCGCTTCCTCCACAGCTTGTCTTCCTCGCAACTTTTAGAACGCCGACCTGACGTAGCGGAAGCAGAGCGTAAACTAGTTGCTCGCAATGCGGAAATAGGCGTTGCTTACGCCGCATTCTTCCCCAGCCTGCGCTTGACCACCAATGCAGGGCTACAAAGTGTTGAGCTAAAAGATCTTTTTTGAATGGGAAAGCCGTATTTGGAGCTTTGGCCCTAATATTTCTATTCCTATTTTTTCGGGTGGTCGTAACAACGCTAATCTGAAAAATGCTAAGGCCTCCTATGAACAAGCTATTGCAAATTATCGCCAATCTGTCCTCGTAGCTTTTCAAGAAACAGACGATGCCTTAGCGGCGCTCCTCTTTCCTAAAGAACAACCAAGCACCCAGCAGGACGCCGTGCAATCAGCCCGTAAATCAGCGGAGATAACTATTATTCGTTATAAAAATGGAGTGGTTAATTATCTTGATGTCATTGATGCGGAGCGCACGCGTTTAGATAATGAGCGCACGGTCGTGCGCATTGATCTGCAACGCATGATTTCAACCGTCCTCTTGATCAAAGCCATCGGAGGCGGGTGGACGGAAGCACCAACCCCTAGTCAGCTCACGACGCAACAATAATTTTTTTTATATCACCTCACCACAATCTACTCTAATCATGAGCAAAAAATACTTCATCGCCATCCTCATCGCAGTTTCCGCACTCATCCTGATTGTCGGAGGACTAGCCTATTACAAATACAGTCAAATCCAGACGGCTATTTCTGAGAACGCTAACTTTCAGCTCCCTCCTGAACAACCAGAGCTGGTAGAGCAGCAATCAGAACTTGCACGTAGCCCCGTTTCGAATTGACGTTCTATTTGTCTAAGTGCAAGGCTCATCTAAATACTAAAAACTCATTTACACACCCTTATGAATACACCCCGTATCCTCGCCTTCAGCGGCAGCCTCCGTGCTGGATCCCACAATCAAAAACTTGTTACTCTAGCCTCCGCTGGTGCTCGTGAATCAGGTGCGCATGTTACTTTAATTTCCTTGCGCGATTTCCGTATGCCTCTCTTTGATGAAGATCTTGAAGCGGCGGATGGCATGCCGGAAGCGGCTCAAAGATTAAAAGCTCTTTTTGCAAACCATCAGGGACTTTTAATTGCATCGCCAGAATATAATAGCACCATCACGGCAGCCCTAAAAAATGCGATTGATTGGGTTTCGCGTGCGACGGAACCGAACGAAGCTCCTTTGTCGGTCTTATCAGGAAAAAAGGCGGCGATTATGGCGGCATCGCCTGGTGGGTATGGCGGTGCTAGGAGCTTGGTGCAGCTACGACCCTTTTTAGAAAATATCAAGATTACCGTCTTAGCGGATCAGGTTACGATTCCCAAGGCGCATGAAGCTTTTGATGCAGCAGGTATTCTGGTGGATTCGGCTCAGAGTGCCGCTGTAGCTAAGTTGGGAACGGAACTGACTCAAAGCCTGCGTGAGTAATAAGCAAACGGGTAAGGGTGAACTTTGCAGGCCACTTACAATTTAGCCTAAAAAGGAAGATGAAGATTAGTCTTAATGATCACTAAGACTTGGGCACTGCCGGCCTTGCTTCCATGTATCACAGAGGAAGACTCTGAGTTTTAACCACGGATAGCATGGATATGGATAAGAAAAGAGAGCAGCTCTTCTTCTTTCCTGATCTGCCACCTATCCCTTCTGAAGCGGGCGTGGCCATTAATCTTCAGGGGATTACCTTATTTTTTTGGAGGTAAGCTTGTATGCTTTCATTCGTGGCAGCTAGGTTCTGGATTTCTAAAGCTTGTTGTCTGGGATAGTAGCGAGCGTAGCTGCGAGGGGGAAAGGGGAAGCCCGCCGCCATGAGCATGGGTTTTATATCCCAAAATTCACGCTCCGCTTGAACAAGATTTTTTTTGGCAGGTTCCCAAAACTCGGGACTGATTTTTTTTAGCTGTAAGCGTTTCCGTGGCTCGAGGGTTTCGCCCAAGGGAAGAAAGTTGATGGAGCCGTCAATGACTTCGAGAGTTCCTTTAGTTTGCTCAACACAGGCCTGCAAGACTTCGAGAAGCGTCACTTTATTTAACTGGAGGCTGATGAGGTTGGGCTGTTCGGTATCCTCCGTGTTTTCGTTGGCACCTAATAATTCAGCTTCTGTGTAATGTTTAAATTGGATGGTTTTAAACCAAGGATCGCTCGCAACGGCGATCTCTTTTAGTGTCTTCATCGTTTCCTTTGGGCTAAGGCCTGAGACTTGAGCCGAAGGGATCTGCGTTTTTTTGAGACGTTCTTGGATGAGCTCGGCTCGGAATTCATGCAGGCGGTAGGCACTGTAGCTGCCTAGGGCAAAAGAAAAGAGGATGATGCCTATACCAATGGCTAGAATGAGGCAGCCGATGTTAGCACTACGGTTAGCTGTCTTAGTGTCAAGAGCTTGAGGGGGTTGTTCTGGACTTTCTTTGCTCATGGAAAGAGGCCTCGAATGTGCTTAGCTTCTACGACATTACTGATGCCGATGGCTAGGGCGGCTTTGCGATTACTAATATTTAGTTCTTTAGATTTTTTGCGAACTTGGCGATGGGCGTTACCTAACATGCCATAAAGTTTTTCAAAAATTTCGGGTTCTTTCCAGAAGAAGCGTTGGAGTCCTTGCACCCATTCAAAGTAGGAGACGATGACGCCACCGGAGTTGCAGAGAATATCGGGAATGAGATAGATATCGCCGCGTTGGTTGATTATTTCATCCGCCTCGGGTGTGGTGGGGCCGTTGGCACCTTCAGCCAGAATTTTGCATTTAAGTTTAGCGGCGTTGCCAGCATGGATGACGCGCGATACGGCGGCAGGAACGAGGATGTCGCAGGGTTGTTCCAGAAGTAGGCTAGGATCAAAGGCTTCGGCGGAGGGGAAGCCGCAGATGGATTTGTTCGTCTGCATGTAGCGGTAAAGTTCCATCACATCAATGCCTTTGGTATTATAGATGGCTCCGTAAGCATCGCTGATGCCGATGATGCGGACGCCTTGTTCTGCTAGAGCGAGGGCGGTGATGCTGCCGACATTTCCGTAGCCTTGGATGATGGCGGTGGCGCCTTGGGCGGGCATGTTAAGTTCTTCCATCACGCGCAAGGCCAGCCACGCCACGCCGCGGCCAGTGGATTCACGCCGACCGAGGGAGCCGCCGATACGGATGGGTTTTCCTGTGACGATACCTTGAACGGAATGGCCCACGTTCATGGAATACGTGTCCATCATCCAAGCCATGGTTTGCTCGTTGGTGCCCATGTCTGGAGCCATGACATCGGTTTCAGGGCTAATGAAGGGAAGCATTTCTTGAGTGTAGCGTCGGGTTAGATTTTCATTTTCACGCAGACTGAGGGTGGCGGGATCGCAGGCCACACCGCCTTTTCCACCGCCGTAGGGAAGTCCTGCTAAGGCGCACTTCCAACTCATCCACATGGCGAGAGCGGCGACTTCTCCCAGTCCAACCTCAGGGTGATAGCGTAGGCCTCCTTTCGTCGGGCCGCTGGAGAGGTGGTGCTGCACGCGGTAGCCGAAGAAGACCTCCGTGCGGCCATCGTCCATGTGAACGGGAAAGCTGACGGTGATGAGTCGTTTAGGCCACTTGGTGCGCTCGCGCTCGCCTTGAGGAATTTGAATGAGGTCAGCAACTTCATCAAACTGCTGGCAGGCCATGGCGAAGACAGGATTTGCGAGGAGAGATTCTTTCATAAATTAAAATAGAAACGTGAGATATAATAACATGTTACACCTGATCGTGCAGTTTTTTCTAAAAAATAAATCAGGATGAAAAGATATGTTGAGTGTCTTGGAAGCTTAGTTCTTTCCATGTTCCGGCGGGTAAATCTGCCAGAGGGTAGGCTCCGATTTTCATGCGTATGAGTCGCAGGGTCGGAAATCCGATGGCAGCGGTCATACGACGGACTTGCCGATTTTTTCCCTCGACCAGCTCTAATTCAATCCAAGTGGAGGGGATCATTTTGCGCATGCGTATGGGCGGGATGCGAGGCGGGAAATCGGGTTGTGGTGTTAAGATTCTTGCCCCGCAGGGCAGACAATCATGATCTGCCAGCTTTAAGCCTTGGCGTAAAACGTCTAGATGTGATTCGTTAGGGTCTCCTTCGACTTGAGCGTAGTAAGTGCGGGAGTGTTGGTTCTCTGGCTTAAGAAGTTTAGTATTTAACCCAGCTTCATTACTTAAAAGAAGTAAACCTTCGGAGTCCGCATCAAGACGACCGAGGGGATAGACATTTTTCGGGAAGGCGAAAGCGTGCAGGGTTTCATGCGGTGAGCCATCTGAGGTGAATTGGCTCAGGACACCATAAGGCTTATGAAAAGCGATGAGCATATGTACTAAATTTGATTAAAAGGGGAGGCATCATTTTTTTTCATGTCCGCCCCATCTTTTCCAGAGAGCGTAGGCAACTAAGCAGCCTAAAAACATCCCGAGAATGTAAACAATAATAACCTCTGGTGGGGCATTGTCCCAAAATTGCCAAAGGCTTTGATTAAAGGTCATGAGAGGTTTTAGAGTGGGCTAGGAGCTTCCTTCAGGCAAGATAGTTATCTACGTTAACATAAGGTTAAGTTTATAAGCTGGAATGAGATCTCTGTTTGGAAAAATGAGACACGCCAATGCGAAGGTTTGAAAAATCACCCTTGTCATACTGGAGTCATCCTTATGAGCATTACCGTAACGCAGTTGAAGGCAAAATGCTAAGGCGTGGTTCAAGAATTTGCTACGCAGAAAAAGCGGAGAAACCTTAGAAGGGAATTTCTACACCAGGAGCGGGGATGTGGACTTTCATCTGCGGAGCTTTTTCGGCGAGTTGGGTTTGGAACCAGTCTAGAGCGGCGATGTCTCCATGAACGAGGAAGCAGGTTTTAGGGTTCACTTGAAGGGTAAAGTCTAGGAGATCTTCGCGCAGGGCGTGCGAGGTGAAGTCGAAGTGCTGGACGTTACAGAGGACGGGTTGCTCGCCGTATTCAGGATTTAAGTTCACGCGCTGGCCACGGGCGGTTCGTTTAAGGCGTCCAGCGGGGGAATCGGGGTCGCAGTAGCCGACGAAGAAGATGCCATCTTGTTCGCGAGCTAGGTAGAGTTGAGCGAGGCGGTTGGACGTGGTTTGCTCGGTCATCATGCCAGCGGGAACGAGGAGAATTTGCCCTTTCTTGGGCTTGAAGGTTTTAAGTTTAGTCCAATCAAAGACTTGGGGGTGGATGTCTTCCATGATCTGGAGGTTAGGCCGGAAACGTTCGGAGCGATTCGCCATGCGATCGTAGATTTCGCTGAAGATACGGCCGAGCCCGCCGATGTAGATGGTTTCTTGGGGGAGGTCGCCCCGGAGCTGGGCTTCGTGGAGGATGGTGATGATTTCTTGGGTTTTACCCATGGCGAAGACGGGGATGAGAACGCCGCCGTGATTGTCGAAGGTTGTCTTAATAGCATCAAGGAATTTTTGGGTTTCATTGGCACGGCTGTAGCCAGCTGGGGTGGGATTGGCTCCACGGGTGCATTCGATGATGAGAGTGTCGAAGGAACCTGCGGGAACTTGAGCCCGATTCATGAGGGTCTGGTCTTTTAGGTTGATGTCGCCAGTGTAGAGAATTTTTTTGCCAGCGGCTTCTAACTCAATCATAACGGCGCCGAGGATGTGACCGGCATGGTGGAAGCGAAATTTAATATCAGCTTGCTCGTCGTCCTGAAGGGTGAAGCCTTCAGTGGACCACCATTGGTTAAGGTGACAGGCTTGCCAACGATCCATCATGACTTTGAGGTCGCCGTGTTGGAAGAGCGGGTATTCGGTGATACCCTTTTCCTGCCGTTGTTTTTTCATAACGTTAACGGAGTTATGCAGCAGGGGTTCGGCAAGGAAGTAAGTGGGCTCACTCATGAAGACCTTAGCATCATAGAAGCGTTGCATGGCTAGGGGCATGGAGCCGACGTGGTCGTGGTGGGCGTGGGTGAGGAAGAGGGCTTCTGCTTTACGATTACCGACGGCGTTAAAGTTCGGGATAGCAGCAAAGCCCTCGGCCTTAGGGTGCATACCTGAATCAAGAACCACTCCCTTACCGTTAAAATCTAAGTAATAGCAGTTGGCTCCGATCTCGTTTCCTCGGGTTAGGTTTATGAGGGAAGCCATGGTGTTTATAGGTTTTGACCCATTTCACCTTTTAATAAATCAGCGGGAATATTGTTGCCAGGCATTTTAATACGGGCGTTCATCCAATCGTCGAGAATCTGGGAACGGCGTTGTTGCTGGAGTTGACCTTCAATCCCTGCGAAGGCTTGGGCACGATTGGTTTCGTTAGGCACTTGACGATCCATAAGATAGAAAACCATGCCACCATCTGAAGTGGTGCTAAATTCACTGACGGCGCCCACTTTAAGCCGTTGCGCCCAGAAGCGGATGGCATCGGCAGCGGGGGTTTTAAGGACAGTGTCTTTAGCGGGTGAGAAGGCAGGGACGGTAACCGGTTTAAGATTTTCGGATTCAGCGGCTTGTTCCCAATTCTTACCAGAGGCTATGGCAGCTTGCAGGTTTTTAGCAAGTAGCTTGCCTTTTTCTGCGAGGATCTCCGAGGTTTTTTTATTGAGATAAAGTAATTCTACTTCTTTTTGCACCTTTTCAAAGGGTAATGCGGCGGCGGGTTGGGACTCGGCTAAGTGGAGGACGATTAAGCCATTGGTTGTTTTTTGGTAATCACTAACGGGGGAGGCTGGGCGAAGGGTGAAGGCTAATCGAGTTAGATCAAGGGAAGTTGGATCGGTCGAGATGAGGGGTTCATTTTGAGCAAGGAATGAGGTGGTGGCGACTTTGAGGCCGGTGCGGTCAGCGGCTTCCTTGAAGCTGGGCATGGGTTTAGACTCTGAATAAGAGCTAAAGAAGGGCTCAGTGAACTGATAGGCTTGTTCGGTTAGTTCACGCAGAAGAATAGCTTTCTTGTCCTCAGGTAGTTTGAGCTGGTCTGGTTTGAGGGAGAAGAGAACGTAGTCGATTTTTTTAAGTTCGGGGGTGAGGAACTTATCCTGTTGAGTCAGGTAGAAGGCTTTTAGTTCATCTTGGCTAGGCTTGATGGAGTTGCGGATAGGTGCCTCGCTTAGGGCTACGTATTTCAAAGAGGCTTGGCCATAGAGGGAAGTATAAACTTCTTCAATTTCCGAGGGGCGTACGATGGCACTGGCCAAGAGTGTTTTCAGCATCTGCTCGTAAATGAGTTGGTCTTGAACGATACTCTGGAAGCGTTCTTCGCTTATGCCTTGGGGTTTTAGGACATTAAGGTTAAAGGTCTGGAACTGGCTAGGGGAATAAAGGTTTTTTTCATCAAGAAAGAGGGGATGTGTTTTTATAAAATTAACAGCCTCGGTTGTGGTGGGCTCGATCTTGGCTTCCCGACCAGCTTGGAGTAGGAGGAGGCGATTCCAAGTTTGCGCCCGCAAGGCAGCGTCCAGTTGTTGAACAGGGCGTCGGCCTGTCTGGAGGATGTAGAGGACATTCGTGTCGCGGAAGGCCTCCTCAAAGTCACTACGCTTGATGGCTTTCCCGTCGATTTGGGCGAGTCGTGGATTACTGCCCGCCGGTCCCATGTGGCCATGGTCGAAGAAGATAAAGGAGACACCTAAAATGATGAGGAATATAATTAGTAAGATACGGAGTTTAGAGCTTAAAAGGGTGAGCATAAATTAAAGTCGTGATTTTTAGTTGTTACTTGCTATCTTTTGATACATAAGGAGAGTTCTCATGATTTCACATTTCAGGCATTTTTTGTTTCCATCACTATTATTACTTATCCTAACAATGGAGTTATCTCAAGCCCAAGATAAAATCATTGTGCGAGATGGCCCTCCTGTGCAAGGAGAAATTCTAGGTATTGATGTAAATGGTACGGTGACCATTAAGTTTGATAAGGGAACTATCCCTTACCCGAAGGCTAATATTGAGTCGGTAGAGCTAGCGGAACGTCCAGAATATCAGTTAGGCATAGCTGCGGTATCAGAGGAAAACCATGCCGAGGGGATAAAACTACTACAACCTCTCGTCACGAAATTCCTAGGTTTGGACGCTCCTTGGGTTGCGGATGCTGCGGGCTATTTAGCCGAGGCGTTGGCGGCCACGGGTAAGACTTTTGAAAGCGAGCAGATTTCCGATAAGATCATCCAAGTTTATCCCACCAGCATTTTCCGTTATAAAGGCATGGTGGGAAAGGCGACGATTTTGTTAAGCCGGAACAAACCAGATGAGGCTATGGCTATTTTGGATGAAGTGGATAAGGCTGTGAATACAAGTCCCGTACCCGACCGTAAATCACTGCGTATTCTTAACCATGTTAATTATGTCAAGGCGCAGGTGTTCGAGAAAAAAGGGGACAAACAGCAAGCCCTCGAAGAGTATATTAAGGTTGTAACCCTTTATTACGAGCCGAAGAAGCGGGCAGATGCCGCTGCTGCTCGGGCAGATGCCTTACGCAAAGAGGATGCGACTTTAGTGGTGAATTAGTTGTGACCCTGACTCACCAATTATTTTGAAAAAAAGATTTGGCAGAGGCTTGGATCTCTTCTTTTTCAACTACCGATTTCTTTTCCCACGTTTTCACCATCATGTTAATGCGATGGTTATTTTTAAACTTCTCCGAATGTTGCGCAAAAAAATTCCAATAGAGATAGTTAAACGGACAGGCCTGAGGCCCGGTTTTGATGGCAGGTTTATACTGACACCCCGCACAGTAATTACTCATGCGGGAAATATAGCCGCTGCCTGCTATGTAAGGCTTGGTAGCGAATCGTCCACCATCGGCATAGAGAACCATGCCTAGGACGTTCGGCTGCATGACCCAATCGTAGGCATCAACATACATCTCCTTATACCAAGCTAAGACGGCCTTGGGCTCACAACCGCTGAGAATAAAAAAATTACCCAACACCATGAGGCGTTGGATGTGATGGTTGTAGCCTGTCTCACTCGCCTGCTGGATACATCGGCTAACGCAGTTAAGGGGAGACTTAGCGCTGTAGATCCATGCAGGCAAGGAGCGGGTAGCCTTAAGAAAGTTGAGGTCTTGATACTCGGGCATTTCTAACCAATAAACGCCATTGATAAATTCGCGCCAGCCGATGATTTGACGAACGTAACCTTCGACGGAAGCTAAGGGAGCCTTTTTATCCTGATAGGCCTTCAGAGCAGCCTCCACACATTCTTGCGGCGTGAGTAGGCCAATGTTAAGAAGAGGAGAAAGGACGGAGTGGTAAAGAGTTTTTTCACCATCAATCATGACGTCCTCATAAGCACCGAAGTGCGGTAAACTATTTTCAATAAAATGAGCTAGCCACTGGAGGGATTCTCGACGCGTAACGGGGAGCCAAAACGTCGAGGCTTGTCCAGGGTGACTGGACCAGTGCTTGGTGACTTGACTGATAACTTTTTGGGTTATGGCACTCCTCGCAATCGCAGGTAAGGGCGGTGCCGTAAGTTTAGCTTTCTTGAAGTCGTTTGCGGTTTTACGATTATCTTCGTCGAAACTCCAAGAGCCTCCCTCTGGCTTACCTTTTTCATCAAGTAGTATGTTGAGACGTTTACGTTGGAATTGGTAATGAGTGGCCATGAGCAGATTCGTTTTTGATCCAGCCCAGGCTTTAAAATCACCGCGCGTGACGAGAAACTGTTCACTAGGAATGATCTCAATGGCGACACCCAATCCTTTAGCTAAATGGGGCAGAATACTCTGCATGCCCCATTCGTTAGGTTCCATCACAATGATGGAGCTAGGCTTTTGGTTTTTGCAAAAACGTTCCAACGCATCAAAATAATCTCCTATCCCATCTTCTAGTTGGTGATACCAGACCTGCTTCTGGGCTTGGCGGAGTTCCTCTGCATAATGGCGCATGGCGCTGTAAAGGAGGACAAGTTTATGTTGATGATAGCGCAGATGGCTACTGCGTGAGGCCGACTCGATAAAGAGGAAAGTATCCTGAGGGGTGGCCTGTCTTAGGGCAGGGTGCTGAGGTAAAAGTTGATCCCCTAAAATCCAAAAAGCACGCATGGGTTAAGCTAAGATGGATTTAAGAAAATCCAAATGGATACTAAGAAAGACCTAATACGTTTACTTTAGTGAGAAAATTAATAAAGCTTGGTCATCTGTTAAAATGAGCGATGATGGTAAACGCAGGTTCTCTAATATTTCAAACACGAAAACCTATGAATTCCTTAAATAATACGAATTTGCGTTTTTTCGAAAATGTCGTGGCGCAGATTACCGATGCAGTTATCATCACAAACGCCCGGCCTATAGACGGTAAGGGTCCAGAGATTATCTATGTCAATGAGGCTTTCACGACTATAACTGGTTATACTAAAGAAGAGGTTTTAGGGAAGACGCCTCGCTTACTTGCTGGTCCTGAAACAAAAAGAGAGTCTTTAGACCACATAAGGCGAGCCTTAGAGAACTGGCAACCTTCCCGTACAGAATTACTTAATTACAAAAAAAACGGAGAAATATTTTGGATCGAGTTGGAGATTGTGCCTATTAAGGATGAGAAGGGTTCGGTCACCAACTGGGTAGCCATACAAAGAGATATTACCTTACGGAAGGCGATGCAAAAAAAGACCCTCCTAGATACGCAAGCACGGCTGACTATGACTTTTGACGCCGTGGCAGAGGGGGTGGACGTGCGAGATGGTATGGGCTGGATTATAGAGTGTAATCATTCTGCAGAAAAGATTTTTGGGTTGGAGAAGGCACAACTTAGAAGCACTCTCGGTTCTGATCTGTGGGCTAAGGCGGTTCGTGAAAATGGATCGCCATTATTAGAAGATGATTTTCCTTTCCACAAGTGCCGCCGATTAGGGGAACCCGTGGAAGGTTTTGTTTTAGGTTTAAAAATTGACGGGTCTACATTTAAATGGCTTTCTTACAATTCTGTCCCTTTAAAGGATGAGACAGGTAAAGTGACGATGGTGGTTTCAAGTTTCACAGACGTTACGGAACGAAAAAAGGCTGAAGCAGATTTGATCTTTCAAAAACATCTCCTCAGAGCCAGTCATGATGCTATGATTGCACTAGACTTGCAGGGTGTGGTGAGCTTTTGGAATCCAGCGGCGGAGGAATTATATGGGTGGAAAAGCACCGAGGCTTTGGGAAAAAATATCACGAATTTAATTTTTGAACTTCAGTATCTTAAACATACCCCTGAAATTATGGAGAAAGTCAGGAGCGGGGCATGCTGGGTTGGCGATTTTCAAATAAAGCAGCGGAGTGGTAAGGCGTTAACTGTGCATACGACGTATTCTCCCATTCAAGACTCTGAAGGGAGATTGACGGGTATCCTTGGAACATCTTTTGATATTAGTGAAAGAATATCCATGGAGGAGGCTTTACGAAAAAGCGAAAGTCAGATGAAGGCGTTAATTGAGGCGACGCCAGACTCCATATTTTTTAAAGATGGAGACGGTCGCTTCTTATTGATCAATCGTGCAGCTGCGGAACTTTTTCTACTTACGGATATAAATTATAGCGGGAAAACAGATGCAGACTTAGCCGAACTTGTGCCAGCACGTAAGGAGGAGTTTCTGTACTGCATTAAATCAGATGCGTTGGTATGGCAGGCTAGGCAGATGCAACGAATGGAGGAAATTATCAAAAGTGATGATGGAAATCTTCATTATCTTGACGTCATAAAAATTCCTTTATTTAATCCGGACGGCAGCCGTCATGGGCTAGTTGTCATCGGGCGCAATGTAACGGAAAGTCGCCTTTTGGAAGCCCAGCTGAGACAAGCCCAGAAGATGGAAGCCGTTGGGCAGCTAGCTGGTGGTTTAGCTCATGATTTCAATAATATCTTAGCGGCCATCTTATTGGGCCTAGAGTATATGTCCTCCACTGAGCGTTCGGAGGACAAGGCCTCTGTCAGTCACGACATAAAGTTGATGATTGAACACGCTACGACCCTAACTAGTCAGCTGTTAATGTTTAGCCGGAAAAATGCGAAGAAACCTGAGCAAGTAGAATTAAATAGCGTGATCAGAGATTTAATGAAGATGTTGGGTCGCCTAATTGGCCCACAGATTCTAATAAAAGAACCTCATGGCGCAGACGCTTTTTGGGTTGAGGCTGATAAAACTATGTTAAATCAGGCGATAATGAATGTGTGTATTAATGCGCGCGACGTTATGCCTAAAGGTGGCATCTTGTCGATTGAACTAAACACAGCGTCGAATCTTCCAGCTAGCAAAATTGAGTTATATAAGTCTTCAGGAAAGAACTTCGTCTGTTTAACCATACGTGACACTGGGACGGGTATGAATGATAATACGTTGAGGCGTATTTTTGAGCCCTTTTTTACAACGAAAGAAGTAGGTAAGGGAACGGGGTTAGGATTGGCGGTGGTGCATGGGATTGTGGAGCAGCACGAAGGTTGGATTGAGGTGGAAAGCACTGTAGGCAAAGGCTCGGCCTTTCATCTCTATTTTCCAACGGTGGCTCCCGCCCATCAATTGGTGCAAAGGAATCAACAAGAGGAAATTCCAGCACAGAATTCGGTCACTGTTCTTTATGTGGAAGACCTAGATTCTTTAAGGAAGATTACCGCAAAGCGTTTGCGTAATTTAGGTTACGATGTTTTAGAAGCAGCAGATGCTGAGCAGGCTTTGGTTTTATGGGGAAAACATCACCATGAAATTAAATTACTTTTAACTGATGTGGTTATGCCTGGGTCCATGAGTGGACTTGATTTAGCCAAGCAATTACGGAAAGAATCTTCAAACCTAGGCTTGGTGGTAGTGAGCGGGTATACTGTTGAAATGTTAGATTTTGAGGGTCAAGGAGTTGAAGGTTTACTTTTTCTTCCTAAACCGTATGAATTTGCGGTCTTGGTAAAAAGTATTAATCAGGCTTTAGCTCAAGTACCGCGTAAGTAAATGAGGGGTAGTTAGCGCATGAGACGAATCGGATTATTAGGAGGGACTTTCGACCCCGTGCATGCTGGACATGTGGCTATGGCATATGCGGCTTTGGAGGAAGGAATTGACCACCTCATTGTTATGCCGTGCAAGCTTTCCCCGCATAAAGCTTTTGGTAGCTCAGAGTCAAAACCTGCCCCAGATCAACATCGCTGGAACATGCTACAACTCGCCATGCCCTATGACACACGGGTTGAGCTTTCTGTGTATGAATTAGACGGTCCGGATTATTCCTTTACGTGGCAAAGTTTAGATTATTTGAAAAGTATTTACCCACAGGATAGGATCGTTTTAGTGATTGGAGAAGATCAATACGACGTGCTAGATACTTGGGCCAAATTCCAAGAGTGGCGCACGTGGGTAGAAATCCTTGTCTTTAAACGTGAGGGTATGAAGTCAGAATCCTTACTGAAAGAAGAGGCCATTCTGGCAACGTGGTCAAAGATAAATATCCCGACCGTATCTGCCACGGATCTGAGGCATCGTCTAGCACATGGGTTGGAGATGAAGGGGCTGCTTCCAGAAGGCGTCGCAGAGTATATCGAGAGAGAAGGCCTTTATCTAAAAAATTAGTTAAATCTCATCTTCCTTATTTAGGTTAAAGATAATTCTTCAACAAAGGCCGTAGTTCTTCGATCCGTTGTTCTGGCCAAGCACTGCGAGGGGTCATGATGGCCGAGCTTAAGGCTCGATGACTGGTTGTTACGTCACGAAGCGGGATTTGGCTGATGGCATGCGCTACGGTATTTTCGGCCAGGTTTGCGTTTTCTCTAAGAATGGCTACGACTTCTGGCACGTTTACTTCAGAGCCGTGCCAGCAATCATAATCTGTGACCATCGCAAGTGTAGCGTAACTGATTTCTGCTTCCCGGGATAATTTGGCTTCAGCTAAATTCGTCATACCGATTACGTCGAAATCCTGCCGGCGATGAAACTCGCACTCGGCCAGAGTTGAAAAAGCTGGACCTTCCATATTCACGTACGTACCGCCCCAATGACAGGTAGCACCGTTTAAGGTGGCGGATTGGAAAAGGATGGTAGCCAGCTTTTGGCAAACAGGTTGACCAAAACTGACATGAGCCACTAAACCTTTACCGAAGAAGGTATGTTCAGCACTGTTTTTCGTACGGTCAAAATATTGCAGAGGAAAAACAAAATGACGTGGCTTCAATTCTTCTTTAAGCGAGCCGACAGCACTAAGACTAATAATCCAACGAACACCTAAAGATTTTAGGGCCCAGATATTCGCACGATGAGGCAGTTCTGAGGGCAGGAGGGAATGATGTCGTCCATGCCGAGCAAGGAACACCACTCGTCTGCCGCTTAGGCTCCCTATGTGGAACGCATCTGAAGTCGGGCCGAAGGGAGTCTCGACCGTCCTCTCTTCAATATCAGTTAAGTTCTTCATGTGATAGAGCCCGCTACCACCGATGATTCCAATGAGAGGTTGATTCATAAATAAGTTTTACTAAATGTGAGAATAGAAGCGCAGCTGTTAAAATCAACGTGGATTATACAGACTAGTAAATCAGGTTGGCTTGGCGTCTTACCATATTTTTCGCAGAGGAGGAGAACCCTTTCGCACTCTGAAATAATAGAGATTGCGCCTTCAAGAAAAGTGACGCATTAAGAGATGATGCAAGAGTCAT
Organism: Blastochloris sp.; assembly: GCA_034440395.1. Taxonomy (GTDB): domain Bacteria; phylum Verrucomicrobiota; class Verrucomicrobiia; order Methylacidiphilales; family JAAUTS01; genus JAAUTS01. The sequence continues at coordinate 33,060 of JAWXBW010000017.1, forward strand.
TTTTTCTCAACGAGCGGGAGCATAAGCCTAGAAAAGTTTCTCTTGCAATGGGGCTACTGGGTTTTATGCAGCAGGTAGGTCAAAAAGACTTGATTAACCTAGCCGCAGGTGTTCCTGCGCCAGAACTTCTGCCCGTAGAAGAGTTAAAAAAAGCTTTTCGCCTTGCTACCCGCAAGGCGGGGCTCTCCATGTGGGCTTATCAAACTCCCTCAGGCCACGAGCCTTTACGCATGACCATGGCAGCGCGGTTAGGAGCGCGGGGATTGAAAATCACAGCAGAGGACGTACTCATCACCACAGGTTGCACGCAAGCTTTGCACCTAGCTTTGCAGACCTTAGTCCGGCCCGGTGACATCGTAGCTTGTGAGAGTCCGTGTTATTATAATACCTTGGAGCAAATTTCGGCCGCTGGTGGGTTGGCACTTCCACTGCCATCGAATGCTAACACAGGCTTAGTTCTTAAATCTGCAGAGGCCTTGCTTAAAAAATATCGCCCTAAGGTTTTAGTGCTTTGTTCAACACTATCGAATCCCACGGGAGCAAGTATACCTGAGGAAGATAGACCCAGGTGGGTGCAGCTAGCGCGGCGGCTAGGGTTGACCATTATTGAGGACGACATTTATGCGGAACTATGTGAGGGAATCGTGCCTCCTCCGCTCCGAGCCTTTGACGACGGCTCCCATGTGCTGTATGTGAGTAGCTTTTGTAAGACTGTTTCGCCTGGTCTACGGGTAGGCTGTGCGGTGCCAGGGAAATGGATGCAGCCCATGTTAGAACGTAAGTGTATGGCGGACTTGCACAGCTCACTGGTTTCAGAGGCGACGCTTGACGCCTTTTTATGCTCACCCGCAATGGGGAAGCATCTAGTCAACTTGCAGAAAACCTGTGCCCTAAAGCGCGCCTTGGGTACAAAGGCTGTGCGAGATTATTTTCCAGAGCGAACCCTGATTTCGGAACCACGGGGTGGATTTATACTATGGGTACAATTAGCTAAAAAAATAAACATGAAAATGCTAGAAGCTAAGGCTCTGCAGGAGGGAGTTAGTTTTGCTAAGGGAGAAGTCTTTGCCTGTGCAACAACACGAGTCAGTGCGATGAGACTAAACTGTGCCAGAGTCAGCGAAGCGCAGTTGGTTAAGGGCATTAAGATTTTAGGAGGCTTGATAAAATCCTCCGCTAAGGTTAAGGAGAAACTAAAAACCTAGATTTTCTGCTTAACAGAGAACAACGTTTTTGATATGTTCTCACTTTTATGTCGTTGATTGTTCAAAAGTATGGTGGCACATCCGTCGGAAATCCTGAGCGGATTCGTAATGTCGCAAACCGCATGTCGGAATGGCATAAGCAAGGTCATCAGATCGTCACGGTGGTCTCAGCCATGTCAGGGGTGACGGATAATTTAATTAAACTAGCCAAGGAAGTTTCGTCTGAACCTTCCGAGCGCGAGATGGACGTATTACTGGCCACCGGGGAGCAGACGACGATTGCGCTTTTAGCGATGGCTCTTCACGCCATCGGGATACCTGCTGTATCGCTCACGGGAGCGCAGGCTGGGATCGTGACGGATGGGGTGCACACGAAGGCTAAGATTTCTAACATTTCGCCAAATGAGGTTAAAAAATTCTTAGCGCAAGGTAATATCGTTATCGTGGCAGGGTTTCAAGGCCAAAGTCATGACGGCCAGATTACGACCCTAGGGCGCGGCGGATCAGATTTGACGGCTATCGCAATCGCCTCAGCCGTGAAGGCAGATCTTTGCCAAATTTTTACAGACGTGGATGGAGTTTACACGGCTGATCCGCGGGTGGTTCCAGATGCTCGTAAGATTGACGAAATTTCTTATGACGAGATGCTCGAAATGGCCAGCTCAGGATCAAAAGTTATGCAAGCGCGGTCGGTCGAGTTTGCAAAAAAGTTTAATGTTATCTTTGAAGTGCGCTCTAGTTTTAACAACAACCCGGGAACGATTGTGAAAGAAGAAAATAAGTCGATGGAACAAGTAGTGGTGCGCGGCGTGAGCGTGGAAAAAAGCCAAGCTAAGGTTACGATCTCTGGCGTGCCGGATAAACCTGGAATAGCCGCAAAGCTCTTCAACGCCATTGCTGATGCTGGAATCAATGTAGATATGATCGTGCAGAACGTTTCCAACACTGCGGCGGGAGGTGGTAAAGGTCAGACCGATATCACCTTTACCATTAATAAGGATGACATTAGTAAGGTTAAAAAAATTACTAGTTCTATGGCAGAACTTTCTTCCGCACTCGGGGTGGATATTCATGACGGCATCGCCAAGCTTTCCGTTGTGGGCATCGGTATGCGCAGCCATAGTGGCGTAGCAGCCAAACTGTTTTCGGCTCTTTCAGAACAGGGCATCAACATCCAAATGATTTCTACCAGTGAGATTAAAATAGCTGTAGTGATTGACGAAATTCAAGCGGTTGAAGCTGCTAAGGCAGTGCATGCGAAGTTTGAGTTAGGTGCGAATTGATAGGACTTGGCTCGCTGACTTAATCTCTCAGACATTTAATCATGAGAGATTCATGCGAGGAGGGCTATGGGGCAAGCTCTGCAGATAAGCGTGATTATCTGGCTAAAATAGCTTCGTCTAAACCATCATCCACCCGAAGGTTAATGAGTTTCCATGGAGTGGTGGCGGAAGTCTCATAAAAGAATTGCCAACGTAGCGGCTCGGTCTCGAGGTGGGCAAAGTAGGTAAGCATGGTGACTTTGGTGGTGAGGGTGCGGACATCAAACAATTCATAGTTCCGCATAACGCCGTAGTCCTTGATGGCTTTGTCGGTCTTTTGCACGAAGGCGTCCACATTAGCACCGCTGTTGTCGATGCCAGAGTCAGTCAGAATATCTTTGAAGGCTTCAGCACTACGATTACTTTGAATCGTGATAAAAAACTTTTCAATTTTAAGTTGCACGTCTTTAGGGATAGGGCTGATCGTAGGGTTTGGGGGGAGGTATTCTCGTAAGTCATCGACACGGATGTTGGAGAGACGCCAGTCATTACCTACGGGGGTAAAATAGAGGAAGTGCCAGCGAAAGAGTTTTGTGCCCTGCTCGGAGATAAAGGAAAGGCTGTAGAGTTGGCTGCCTATCCTGCTGCTTTCAAAGAGATAAAATTTACCATATTTACCGAAGCGTTCGATTCCACCTTGGGAGGCGGCCACGAAATTATCAATCACATCAGTATCATCTTTAAACTGGGTTTTTTCAAAAAGATTCAGGAACGCAAGTTTGGAATTACCCGCTTGGAGGGTGCGAAAGAATTGATCAAGTTGAGCTTGGGGAGCGGGTGGGATTTCGAGTGAATGTGCGGATGTTTTGAGGCGAGACGGCTCGTTCTTGGTTGGTTTGACACGATCTTCCTGAGCATGTACTGAAGAGCCAGTTAGCAGTAGAGAAGTGAGCAAGCTTACAGTAGCAAAACGAAGTTTCATGGAAGGCTTTAGGATGAGAGCAGCTTCTTTAAAGCTGCCCCAGCCTTGGGCATGGTTTTTCCGTGGGCGAAGGCGATGAGTTCGATGTCTAGGTTCAATAATTTCTTCAAAGAAATCTCAAGCTGCTTCTGGTTGAGGCAATATTTTTCTGGGAGAATACTAAGGCCTTTATCCTTATCGTTAATGAGGGCATCCCCAATAAAAAGTATTTTCTCTGCGGTGCAGTAATAGGCATGTTCTCCGAGAGCTGCCCCTGTTAATGAAATGGGCACAAGCCCATGGAGTTGTTTTAAGTCATCCACAATGACGTCGGGCTTGAAGCGTAACTCCTTCGTGGCTAGGGCAGGGCAAGCAATGGGGATTTTTAAGAGATCACCGATGATTCGGGCGTAACGCTCGTGGTTACCGTTGGTGATGAGGATGGCGCAGGGTTTACCTAGAGTTTGGATAGACTTGAGCGTATCATCATCTGGTAAAATAGGATCAATGAGCAGAACTTTTCCTTCAGAGATGTAGGCATGGGAAAAGAGGTCTGTCTTGCAATCTTTACAGTAGACGGACCACTCGATGAGATGGGGGTGAATCTTTTTGTACATAACTAATAGTGTTTCGTTTTATTTTCCGAGTAAAGCGAGGTAAGCCGATACGTTTTTTAAGGATGACATTTCATCGGGGTTGCTGAGTTTAATTTTAAAAATCCAACCATTTTCGTAAGGTGAGCTATTAACGAGTTCGGGAGAACTGGAGAGGTGGGAGTTGACTTCGGTAATTTCACCTGAAACGGGGGAGTAGATGTCAGATGCGGCTTTGACGCTTTCAACGGTGGCACTGGGTTCTTTTTGTTTAACCACTTTACCTAGCTTGGGTAGATCAACAAAGACGACGTCACTCAAGGCATTTTGGGCATGATCGGTTATGCCAACGGTTCCGATACCGTTTTCAACGGAGATCCATTCGTGGCTATCGGCGTAGTGGAGATTTTCTGGGTGGTTCATAATTTTCGGTAGAAGGGTTTTTTAACGACTTGAACAGGAACACTACGCTCGCGCACGATCATTTCAAGTTGAGTGCCAGGTTCAGAATGAGCCAGCTCTACTAAGCCTAGGGCGATCCCTTTTTTTAGGGTAGGGGAATGGCCGCCTGAGGTAATTTCACCGACTTGGACGCCAGCCTTCATGATCGGGTAGTTAGCGCGAGGAGGGGCTCCAGCTCCGACTACTTCGAATGCGACGGAACGGCGGCTCAGGCCTTTGTTTCTTTGTTTTTTGAGAGGTTCTAAGCCGATAAATTTTTCGGGTTTGTCAAAACAGATGAAGTTTTTTAATCCTGCTTCTAGTGGCGAAATAGTGCTAGAAAGTTCATGACCATAGAGCGGATAGCAGGCTTCTAAGCGAAGCGTATCTCGGGCACCTAGGCCAGCGGGTAGTAGTCCGTAATTTTTGCCGTCTAAGAGGAGCTTATCCCAGAGTTTGAGGATGATTTCATTTGAGCAGAAAAGCTCAAAACCATCTTCTCCCGTGTAACCTGTGCGGGTGAGGATGACGTCGAGGCCGAGGAAGGGGGTAATGAGAAGTTGGTTGCGTTTAATCTGGCGTTTTTCCTCATCAAGAGTTTTGCGGAGAATGGTTTCAGCTTCGGGACCTTGGAGGGCGAGGCCACCGAAACCTTGACTGAGATTTTCTACCGTGACGTTGATATTTTTCCTGCGGTCAAGCCAGTTAAAGTCGTCCTCAATCCGTGAGGCATTGACGAGGAGGAGATAGCGTTGATCTTCGATTCGGTAAACGATTAAGTCATCAATGGTGCCACCAGCTTCATTGAGCATGAGGGTGTATTGCCCGTAGCCATGGGAAATACGCCGTATATCATTTGTCAGTAAGATATTTAGCCAAGCTTCTGCGCCCGTGCCAGAGACAAATATTTGACCCATGTGGCTGATGTCAAATAGTCCAGCTTTCTCCCGCACGGCTTTATGCTCCTCCATGATGGTGGTGTAAGAAACGGGCATATTCCAACCACCAAATTCCACCATTTTAGCTCCCAATGTTTTATGGGCAGGAGAGAGGGCAGTTTCACGTAAAGATTCGGTCGCAGACATCGGTATAGATTAGCTTTGGTGGATGGATGGTGTCAACTGGCTCATAGGAAGTTTTGTGAGAAGCCTTTTGTCATTTCAATTCTGTTTCTTAGCCTTAGCTAAGGCGTCGGCAAAGAGTCCGCCACCGAAACTGTTAAGGCTGCCGCTACTGCTGCTGACGGGAGAGGGGCTAGGATTCGCATCACGTCGTGGGACATTACGATTGGGCGCAGTGCCACCGCTGCTTGTACGTCCCGCACTGCTGCCGCCCTTTGTGCTTGCACCCACATCAGGCCGAGATTTCATGGAGAGAGCGACGCGTTTACGATCCATGTCCACTTCCATCACGGTGACCATGACTTTATCCTGAACTTTGACGACATCGGCAGGGTTCTTAATGTAATTGTCACTTAACTGACTAATGTGAACCAGTCCATCTTGATGAACGCCGATGTCCACGAAGGCTCCGAAAGCTGTTACATTGGTCACGATTCCAGGCAGCTTCATGCCAGGTTGTAAGTGACTAACTTCGGAAACGCCTTGAGCGAATTCAAACACCTCGAACTGTGCGCGGGGATCGCGGCCAGGTTTAGCTAATTCATTTACGATATCGCGTAAAGTGGGCAGCCCGATTTTTTCGGAAACGTAACGTTCTAAATTAATCTTGCTGCGGAGCCCCTGATCCTTCACGAGGTCAATCAACTGACAATTAAGATCTCTGGCCATCGTTTCTACAATGGAATAACTCTCCGGATGAACCGCACTAGCGTCAAGGGGATTGACCCCATTACGGATGCGGAGAAAGCCCGCCGCTTGCTCGTAGGCCTTATCCCCCAGTCGAGCCACTTTCAGTAGTTCTTTCCGTGTTTTAAAAGGACCGTTCTCATTGCGATATGTAATAATGCTTTCTGCCAATGCCGGCCCTAGGCCTGAGACATAGGTTAGGAGTTGTTTACTCGCCGTGTTGACCTCGACCCCGATTCCGTTTACGCAACTCATCACCACATCGTCCAGACTACGCTTGAGAGCAGCTTGATCCACATCGTGTTGGTATTGACCTACCCCGATGGATTTCGGGTCAATCTTTACGAGTTCCGCCAAAGGATCCATCAAGCGGCGCCCAATGGAAACCGAGCCCCGCACCGTGATGTCTTGATCGGGGAACTCCTCGCGTGCGACGTCCGAGGCCGAATAAATGGAAGCACCGCTTTCATTAACCATGACCACGACGATGGATGGCGGCAGCTTTAAAGCTTTCACAAAGGTCTCTGTTTCACGACCTGCCGTGCCGTTACCGATGGCGATAGCTTCTATTTTAAAATGAGAACATAATTTTCGCACAACTTCCGCTGCCTCACGGCGCTCGGAATCAGACTTATCTGGATAAACGACACAATTGGTTAATAATTTTCCTTGTGGATCTAAGATGACGATCTTACAACCCGTGCGGAATCCGGGGTCGATGGCGAGCACGCTTTTTTGACCCAGTGGTGAGGTTAATAATAGCTCACGCATGTTCTCGGCAAAAACCACGATGGCCTGCTCATCCGCCCTTTTTTTAGATTCCATCCTCATCTCAACCTCAATGGCAGGGCCTAGTAGACGGTCGTAGGCATCCACTGCGGTGGCGGCGATTTGGGCAGAGCTGCGGCTATTTCCTTTAACGAAGAGTGTTTGGAGAAGCGCAACGGCTCCCTCTTCTTGTGGTTGGATCCGCACCATGAGGAAGCCATCTTTTTCTCCACGCCGGAGGGCGAGGATACGATGCGAGGGAGCCTGAGAGAGAGGTTCGCTCCACTCGAAATAATCCTTAAACTTAGCGGCTTCCGTTTCCTTACCCTTGAGTAATTTACTGCTTAGCGTAGCGGTCTCACGGTAAAAATGACGTAATTTTTCCCGCGCAGTAGCATCGTCGCTCATGCGTTCTGCTAAGATGTCGCGCGCACCTGCCAGAGCCAGAGTGGGCGTCTCTATTTTTAATTCTGGATTAGTCGAAACGTAAGCCTCGGCTTCTTTTAACGGATCGTGAGAAGCATCCTGTAGCCAAAGAAGTTCTGCCAGAGGTTCCAGTCCCGCCTCCTTGGCCATAGTAGCGCGGGTGCGGCGTTTCGGTCGATAAGGTTGATAAATGTCTTCTAGGCGTGTGAGAGTAGTAGCGGCCGTGATGGCGTTCTTTAAGACATCGCTAAGGAGGTTACGTTCGGCTAGAGATTTAGTGATGGATTCACGGCGGGCATCAAGTTCCACCAATTGCGCGAGGCGATCCCGAATGGCGGCGATGGCGACTTCATCTAGAGTGCCTGTGACTTCTTTACGGTAGCGGGCAATGAAGGGGATCGTGCCACCTTCGTTCAGGAGGACAGCCGTGGCATAGACCTGCTTAGGTTGGATTTTTAATTCTTCGGAAATGGTGCGGATATGGGATTCGGCAAGAGTCATAGATAGGGTAGAAAACCATGAGGCAAAAAGCTGACAAGGAAAGCTGTTTTTGAAAACAGAGTAGGTATCGGGCGGAGAAATTATTACCCTAGACTACATCCAAAATCTCATGGACGAGGAAGGCATATAAGCTCATGCGCTCGCTGTTGGATGTCAACGTCTTGATTTCCTTGCTGGACACAGATCATCATTTTCACAATAGAGCGCACACACGGTAGGCTCGCCATTCGACGCAGGGTTGGGTCAGCTGCCCGCTTACGGAAATCGGGTTTCTGAGGATTCTAACCAACCCAAATTACAGCAAAACGAGGCGTTTCAGCGTTACGGAATTGACGCCTTCCTTGTTCGATTCATTGAGGGGACAAACCATGAGTTTTGGCCCGAAGTGTTGACCTTCCGCAATGAGCGTATTTTTTCCACGGACAGAATCCATGGAGGGCGGCAATTGAAGGATATTTATTTACTGGGTCTAGCAGACCACTCACAAAGCGCAGTTGGTGACTTTTGATGAAGCGTTACCTCTGACGGCTGTAAAAAAGTCCACCGCAAAAAATTTAGTTATCGTCTGAAGCTCGACGTTCACAAGGGATTCGTTTACAAGTAAATATGAACTTTAATCTTTCGCATAAACAGCAGCACGGCGGCATTCTTAAAACTATCCTGATTCTTCTAGGGGCTTTAACCTTATTAGTTATCGTAGCGCTCGTGGGAGCGGGTTGGTATGCGAAGGTAAAGATTGATGAGGCGGGCGGCATGCAGGCGGTTGGCTCTAAGATGATGGCTAAAGGAGTCGAACTCCTAAAACCTGAATTAGAAAAAGTGTTGCCTGCTGAAGACCTGCAACGGTTGAATGTGGATATAATTAAACTTCAGGAGCAAGCAGCCGCGATTACACCAGAACAAATTCAAGCTGTAGCTAATTCCATGCAAAAGTTAGGGGAAAAAATGCAAGGCGGAGGATTATCCGAAGCCGATGCCAAAATTTTCGTTGATGAGGTATCCGCCGCCTTGAAGACAGCTGATCCCATTCAGCCATAAAGAGCTAATGGAGCTGGATGAAAAAGGCGATCCCTCCTAAGTTGGAGGGCTTGGGTCACAGGACGACAGACGAATCTGCCAGCTTTAACACAACCTCAAGTGCGGTTATTTCTTGGTAATTTTTTTCAATTCAGCAATAAAAGCGTCTGGGCCACCACGCACATAACCTGTTTGACCGATCTTATCTCCTTTAGAATCCAGAACGATGATCGTGGGATAACCTTTGACTCCATACTCTCGAGCAAGCTTCATGTTTTGGTCTTTCTCTTCACTAGACTGTGTCTTGCGTTGAGGAAAATCTAATTTCACGAGGATAAGATTTTTTTCGGCGTATTTCTGAAAAGTTGGGGTAGCGAAAACTTCTTCATCCAGCTTGATGCACCAACCGCACCAATCAGAGCCAGTAAAGTCTAAGACAAGGGGTTTGTTCTCGGATGCTGCTTTCTTTTTGGCTGCGTCGAAGTCAGTTAGCCAAAGATCAGCAGCAGGAAGTTGTGAAACAGATAATAAGAAACTAAGGGATAGAATTCGGAGGATCATTGTTAAAGCATAGCATCAAAGAAGCTTTTGACCAAACGATGAAACAGATTTTATTCTCAAACTAACTGCTAAGGCGTGCAAAAAAGTTTTTTAAAATCTAAGAGCCAACTGCTCGACCATTGCTTCACCGAGGTTGCAAAGCTGATGCACCAAAAAAATTGAGGTTTTGCGCTCCACCCACTTTTCTCTTTAGGTTTAAAGAGTCAAAGTATTCAAGCCTGTGAAGGTTACGCTCTGGCCGCCGAGTGTTCTTGTGTAAGGCTGGATTATGTTACTGGCGACCACGAAGTTTTTTCCCTGTGGATACTGTATACGGAAACAGAGCAGATTTTTAGGATCAAAATGGGCGGCGCTCCATTTGCATTCGATAACGTCCACCTTACCACGTCCTGAGGGGAGGACAAAATCAAGCTCATGCTGGTCTTTACCTCGCCAATACATGATTTCTGGTTGCCTAGGATCGACTCGCAGATGGTCGAGCACGAGATGTTCCCAGAGCAGCCCGCAGTCCTCTGGACGCAGATCAGATTAACCTCGGGCATAGGTAACGAAGCCCGTATCGAAGGCATAAACCTTGGGTTAGCGGATGATTTCCCGTTGGCCTCCTCCCGAGTAAGTACGGACAAACACGGCTAAATGTGTTAGATCCAGCACTTCGAGATAGTTTAGCACCGTAATCCGACTGAGACCGCAGAGACGGGAAAGGGCTGTGGCTGCCGTCTGTCTACCGCTAAGTTGAAGCACGCTTCCGACTAACTTTAGAAAACCGCTCCGTTTTTCCACACGGAACAGTTCCTGCACGTCGCGGGCATAGTAGGAGTCGAGCCATTCACCATAAAAACTGGGATCATAATCCTTGGCCAGTAGGGCAGGGGGTAGACCTCCTCGAAAAAGTCGATGACGCGGATCGGCGATACCAAAGAGAGGTAATTCCTGATGTAAAACCGGCACTAAATTCAAGGCTCGTTTTCTACCCGTGAGGCTGTCGCGAAACTTATGTGTAGCCGCCAGAGTAGAAGAACCTGTGGCTAAGATATAGAGATGGGGGAAAGCGTCAGCGCCGATTTTCAAAAGCTGGCTAGGGTCGGGCAATTGATGCACTTCATCCAAGATCACGCGCTTTTTAGTGAAGGATCGGAAAAAGGCCTCTGGGTCGGACAGCAGTCGCTGCGTGCTAGGCAGATCGCAGTTGAAAAACTCACAACCCTCTAAGGCTTGGGCAAGGGTGGTCTTACCGATGCGACGCACGCCTGAAAGCCAGACGATAGGTGCTTTGCTCCACAAGTTCATGAAACAGGTGAAAGTTTCACATATCATTAAAAATGATGGATAATGATAGTGGTTTAGTTGCGAATCAAAGACAGGTAGGAAAATAATTTAAAGTAGTTTGTAATTAGTTGCCCCTATCCGCTACACGGTTCACTCACGATCCGTAAGAGGATTCTACTCGGTCGGTGACGTCGCGGTATTGGGAATCCACTTCGTAGATTTCTTTGAACTCTTTTAAGGCTTCTTCTTTTTTTCCTTCGGCTTCTAACACACAGCCTAAATTATAAACAATTTCTTTTTTTAAATTATCCATAATAGCCATTTCGGATTTAGCGGTTTGAAATTGTTTAACGGAGAAGTCCAACATGTTGCGTTTCCAAAAGGCTAGACCCAATAAGTTGTAGGCTTGATAGCGGGCATTGGGTTGGCGGAGGGCTTGTTGTAGCTCAGGGATGGCTTCTTTAGGTTGCCCCGCATGGACAAGGGCTTGACCGAGTTCAAAGCGGAGTTGAAGGTCGTTCGGGTAACGGGCGACACGCTCTTTGGCACTGACGAGCTCGAAGCCCGCTTTTTCCATGAGCAAGGTATCTAGCTCGGCTTGATGAGCTGGAAGGGTTTCGGCGCTGGCCGAGTTGACGGCGGCTTGCTTGGCTTGCAGGCGCTCTTCAATGGTGCGCATGTGGATTTTGTGTATGCGTTTTTCAATCTCGGAGTCCGCTTTGTTCGTGAGGTTATACGCCCATTCAAAGTAGCTCACTGCGCTGTCGTAATCTCCTTTACGTTCACAGAGTTCCGCTATTTTTAGAACGACGGCAACATTGTGATTATTTTCCGCGTATTCTTGAAAGAGGATCCCGAGTTGTTCGTTGATGGCGTCTTCTGATTTAACGACTTTATTGGCTTGTTCGAGAAGTTTAGACTCGTCTGCATTTTTTAGGGATGTGCGGTAATCGCTACCCTCTTCCCAAGAGCCAGATTTGGAAGCGTGGGCGGCACTGGAATCTTTCATGCCCTTAAGGGCTTCACCGTCGTTGGGCTTGATCCTTAGGGCGGCTTCGAAGGTGGTTTGTGCTTTCTGCGGATCGCCCGCACTGATGTAAGCGTTGCCGAGACATTTAAGGTTATCAATATCGGTGGGCTTAGCGTCACGCAGTGTTTCATATGCGAGCAGGACGATATCGGTCATGCCGGCAAGTTGGGCGGCATCAGCGAGTAGCTTGTTGCCTTGCTCACTGGTGGGGTCGAGTAGTAAAATTTCCTCGGCTGTTTCCATGGCTTCTTGGGGAGATTTTTTTAGACTACCGCGACCCTTCATGGCGAGGGGTGTAATTTTAACCCCGAGCATGGATTTAGAAAAGGAGGAGACAGATTTAAATTTAATCATTTCGTTGGCGCGCAAGAGTCGGCGTGCCTCAATGTGGGCAGGGACTTCCGCCACGATTTGTTTAAGCAGGCTGATGGCATAGTCATGATTAGCTTTAGAGGAAGCTTCACGAGCACGTTTGATAATATCTTGTTGTTGCGAAGTCAACGATGCGATGGACATGACACAGACTAGAGGGAATGTTTGTTGTAGCGCAAATAATTTTAGTGGGATTCCTATTTTAATTACTCAATTTTGCTTGATCTTGTGGTAAGGTGGCTTAGTAATCCGTGAGCATGTACTTACCTATCTATCTATTGCAGACGGCTCCCCATTCTCACTATCTGGGGCTAGGCGGTTTAGTATTAATTTTGATTCTTAGTTTTTTAATCGGCGGCGTTCCTTTTGGATACATGGCGGGAAGATTAAAGGGCGTCGATATCCGCACCTTGGGCAGCGGTAATATCGGGGCAACTAATGTCTATCGTAATGTGGGGAAAAGCTGGGGTGTGGCGGTTTTTATTTTGGATTTTTTGAAGGCGTTTTTGCCAGTCTTCTTTCTCTTACGGATTTTAGGGAATGGGCAGTGGGAGTTGACGCTTCTCCCCTTGGATGTTTTTGCGATTTTAGCGGGAGCTACGATTGTGGTGGGACATAATTATAGTGTTTTCATGGGTTTTAAAGGTGGGAAAGGTATGGCCTCGTCGGCGGGTTTTATTTTTGCGTTATTTCCTATTTCAGGTTTGGTGGCGTTGTCGACTTTTATGGTGGTCTTTTTATGGTCTAAGTTTATTTCGGCGGGATCGGTGGCGGCGGCTATCGTTTTACCGATCGCTACGGTTTTTCTTTATCCAGAAAGATATTGGCTCTGGGCAGTAGCTCTCTTTTTAGGGGTGATGAGTGTGTGGCGGCACCGTAGCAACATTCAGCGTTTACGGGCGGGGACAGAGCTACGTGCAGGTTCCAAGAAATGAGCACGATTTAAGGTAAGTTACATAAATGAAAATATCTGTTATTGGAAAAGGTGCTTGGGGTTCTGCGATGGGACGTGCCCTGACGCGAAATGGGCATGAGGTAATCTATCTCGGGAGGAATGAGCGGGAGTGGCAGAGCGGTGGGGCAGGGGACTTTGTTTTATTAGCAGTTCCTTGCCAGTCCATCAGGTCACGTTTACTAGAGCTACCGCCTCCGGGAGTCGCCGTTTTCAGTTTGGTCAAGGGTATTGAAATTCATTCTAAAAAACGAGTGACTGAGGTGGTGGAAGAGATCTGGCCCGGACATGTGACGGGAGCTATTTCGGGTCCAAGTTTAGCCTCTGAAGTTGAGGCAGATTCTCCCACGGCACTGGTGGTAGCTAGCATGGATGAAGTTTGGAGTAAGCTCGTGCAGAAAGCCATTCATCAGCGGCTGCTGCGGACGTATCGAAGCTCGGATGTAATCGGCGTGGAGCTGGGTGGTGCGTTGAAGAATGTTTATGCCCTAGCGGGTGGCATGTGCCAAGGACTGGGTCTGGGAGAGAATGGATTGGCTGGATTAATGACACGCTCTTTAGGTGAGATGATGCGGCTAGCAGTTTCTCTTGGAGCTAAGGCAGAAACCTTGTCGGGATTAAGTGGCATGGGGGATCTCATTCTAACGGCTTATAGTGGCGAGAGCCGTAATCATAAGGTGGGGATTGCTTTAGGTAAAGGCAGGGATTTGCAGGAGATATTGCGCCATCTCAATGGGACGGCGGAAGGTGTGCCTACGGCTAAGGCGGTGCATGAATTGGTGCAGGAGCGCGGGATTAAGGCACCTGTGGCGGAGCAAATTTATCAGGTCTTATATAAAGGTAAAACTCCCGCAGAAGGATTTAAGGCTTTGATGATGCGCGAAGTTAGTGAGGAATGAAGAGTGGTTCACTATTCCTAGGTTCAACTTTCTAATTTGTCATGCGGGGTGGTTTCTCCGTTTTTCAGGTAGATGTAAAGCTCTTCCACTTTCTTTCTAGCCCAAGGAGTCCTGCGTAAAAACTGGAGACTCGATTTTACACTGGGGTCGTGTTGAAAACAGCGGATGCGGATGATTTGAGCTAACTCTTCCCACCCGTAATGGGCTTGCAACTCAGTGACGATGGTCTCTAGCGTGACGCCATGCAGGGGATCTTTTTGGGCAGAATCATTCATGACTATGCCTTTTTCCGATACATCTCAAGTTTGGCCTCAAAGCCGCCTAAATCAATGGCTTGGCGATATTCTAGGCGCAGGCCAGCGCAGGTTGGTTCAAGTTTAAGCGGATTAGCAAAGACGAGTCTGCCCCCCGGACGTAAAACTTTTACCGCAACTTCAAAAAAAGTTTTGATCATATTTTGAAGGTCAGGAATGGGAACTCTTCGTCCCATCGGGGGATTCGTGATGATGAGAGACACTTGATTAGCTTCTAGCCCCTTGATCATTTCGTAGTCACGGAAATCACAACAGGTAAAGGTGGAGGCTAATTTTGGTAAAGTGGCGGCATTAAGATTGGTCTGACTAATAGCGATGGCTTCCGCACTTAAATCCGTTCCGTAGAGATGGTTGACCCCACCCTGCAACGCACGCTCAATCAGTTCGAGGCCTGAGCCGCAGAAGGGATCCCAGACGATTTCATTATCAGCCAGCCCTGCTAGACGCACCATGCAGGCGGCGAGGGGAGGATGGGAGGCCGCAGGAATGTCTTGGATGCGGTAGCTGAAGCGTGGGTCGGGGGAAAGGCGCGGACGTAGCTCGACCCAGTTGCCTTGCTTGGCGGGATACACGTCGACTGACCATAGGGCTTGTCTGGGATCGTTTAAAATTTCGGGGCAACGTTCGTATGCTTCATTGACGATGAGGCGAACGGCACCGCGTTGTGCACCCTTCCCGATCAATTCTAAGCGATACCGGTAGGCACCGTTTGTAAAATTTTTTAAAAAAGTTTGCGCCCAAGGAGAGCTGATAAGTTGGGCTAGACTGGAAAGGTTTTGCTTCCCTTTACTCTCTGGCACTTGACCTAGGACAAGCCCTAATGTTTTAAAGCAACGTAATGTATAAAGGTCGGCTAGAGAAAAAGTCTGAATGGGCGTCAACACTACGAGAGCAGGACTGACTTTTTGAATAATAAAACGATCTTTAGTTTGTGGAGACGAAAGTATCTCGTCCTGAACGAAGGTCTCCAAGCCCCGGCGGCAGCGTAGATGGATACGGAGTGCGCTTAAGTCTGTGGCAATAGGCAGCACATTCGTCATATTGACGCTGCCTATGTCTAATTGTCTAGCTACACTGGCTTTGATTTTTTGCTCAGTTTGAATGGAAAGATCATCTGAGTTCTCTAAAAGTTCTAGGGTTGCACTGCCGCCTATTTTATCAAGCGTCTGACTCAGAAATTTTTTTTCGCGCTGCAGGGTGGTGGTTTTTAAGAGATTGAGTAAGGCGGCTTCATCGTGAGTCCCAGCTCCGATTTTAGGCAAAGCAGCCATGGCGTAACGTCGCACTTTTTCTACAGGATCATGGAGTAGTTCTAGCAGCCATGAGCGAAGTTGTGCTTTCTCTTCATCGGTGCCAGATTCATGGCAGACCACACCGAGGGCGCGTATAAGCCCGACGTTTTCTAGTTTCTTTTCAGGAGATGCTTGGTTGAAAGACGGGACTTCACGCTGCCAGAGCTCGGCAAAGGAATGTTGGCGAAAGCGTTGGTAAACTTCCTTGCTCGTATTGGTAAGATTTTTTTTCAAAGAAAAAAGCCTTAACCGTAGCTTTTAAAATACTTTTTAACTTGCGGATCTTCCTTGGGTTCAGTGGAGACTTCTTCGGCGGGGGTCGGCACAGAGGCCGCAGGCTTAGTGGGGTCATCTGCTGCAAGTTCTTCTTCAAGATCAGGCAGATCAAAGCCCATGTTGCGCTCAGGCATCATGCTCGGCGGCGTGCCACCGCTGGCTTCGACAAAGGCTAGGCGGAGAGAGGTAAGGGTTTCCTCAAAGATTTTTTCTTCTTGTTTGATCAGGTTGCCTTGCGTTTTAATGCGAAGCACTTCGAGCTGATCAATAAAAATCTTAGCAGCTTCCAGATTGGGTTGGGGTTGACGTCCATCAGGAGAGGGAATGCGTCCGAGCACGTAGAGAACATTTTGTGCCTGCATCATGAGGAATTGGACAAATTTCTGAGCCAATTCTCCTTGGCTCATTCCGGGTTCATTTCTTATTTCTGCCATAGTTTTTTTATTTCTTGTTGGGTTCTGGTTTAAGCATGACACAAATAAAGTTCTTTTCAGCAAAAACCTTTCGTGCGCTTGCGTTAATTTCGGCACGGGTAAGGTGGCGAATTTTTTCATTCAACTGTTTTTCAAAATCTAAATCTTTTCCGTAGAGTAGATTAAGACCTGCTTTGTAAACGGTGGCGGAGGCACTTTGATCTTGTAAGAGTCGTTGACCTAGAAGTTTAGCCCGGGCGCGTTCCACTTCTCCTTCATCAAGGCCAGTGCTTAGCATCTGAAAAATTTCATCGAGGATTTCGTCTCGCACTTTCTCACCTTTCTCAGGCGCGGTTCCAGCGTAGTACACGAACATGCCGCGTTGGAGCCCGACGATTTGTTGGGTGCCGACAAAGTATGCTAAGGATTGTTTCTCACGGATGCGGATGAAGAGACGGGAGGCGAGGTCGGAGAGGGCTTCATCAATGAGCTCAAGAGCAGCACGGTCAGGACTATGGATATCAACCCCCGGGTAACCGATCATGACGACGGCTTGTTGTTTGACGGTGGTCAATTCGAGGGTTTGACCTTGGCCTTGAAAGACCGGGTCGGCATGATGGAACGGTGTGGTGGTTTTACTGAAAGCCGTGGCGGGAAAATAACGAGTGAAGAAATCTCGGGCTTTTTCGGGTGAGAAACTACCGCCTATGGTCAGCACAAGATGATCAGGATTTAAAAGGGATTGATGAAAATTTTGTAAATCAGAGCGAGTTATTTTCTCTAAATTTTTTACGCTGCCTAAGCTGTCCCAGCCGTAGGGATGTGAGCCGAATAGGGCGGACTTTAGGTGGCGCTGAGCCACGGAGGTGGGCTTATCCTCTTGTAGCTGAATTTCGGTGAGCTGTTGCCGCTTTTCTTGCTCGCACTCGTGCTGGGGGAAGTTGGCGTGAAGTAAAATTTCGGCGAGAAGTTCAATAGCTTTCTCTAGGTCTGTTTGCAGGACTTCGATGCTTATGGAAATGGAATTACTGCCAGATTGGGTGTCGATGCTGCCGCCTAGGTTTTCAATTTCAGTAGCGATTTGTTCGGCAGTGTGCTTGGTGGTTCCTTTGCTAAGAAGGCGCGTCATGAGTGTGCTAATACCGCTGGTCTCCCCAGTTTCAGCTAGGGAACCGCCACGGATAAGGACGCGCACGCTGACAAGAGGAACTTTAGTATCCACAAGCATGACGAGGCGTAAGCCTGAGTTGAGCTGGACGAGATGGGGTTCGGACTTGGCGGGGACTTTGGTTGCCACAAGGGATGTAGTGATGTGGGTTTCAGGTTGGAGGCTAACGACGCTGAGGTGGCTAGGTATAAGGTAAGTTTGAGCAACGCGTTGCAGGTCTGCGGCAGTGACGAGGCTGATCCTTTGGAGGTAAAGTTCGTCAAAGGAAGTATCGCGGGCGGTGAACCAGCTGTTACCGATGGAGGCAGCTTTACCTGAAACTGTCTTAAGCTCTGAGGCGCGGCCTACCATGACTTTACGGCGGGCTTTGGCTAGCTCGGTTTCATGTACGGGGTGATTTTTAAAGTCGTCCAGCATCGTAGAAATAGCAGACTCAACCTCGTTGGTAGAATTTTTGGAATCAGGTGAGAGCAAGGCAGAGATACCCCATATACCTGACTGCGCAGGGGAGTAGGAGAAAGCGGAGATGCCGGATAGGAGTTTTTGTTTTTCAACGAGCTCTTGGTTTAGGCGAGAGCTGACGCCTTCTCCCGCAATAATAGCTAGGACGTCTAAAGCATAAACATCTGGGTGACTCAAGCCAGGCGTGTGCCACGCCATCATGAAGCGAGTGACTTGGGTGGGGAACTTGAGGTGCAGTTCTCGACGCCCTAGTTGTTGGGGCTCAATGGGGATATAGGTATCGGGAAGAATACTACGTTCGATTGTTTTAGTTGCGTCCATTAAAAAAGCATGAACTTCGGAGGCAATCACATCTCCCGTGATGACGAAGGTGAGATTATTAGGAACGAAAAAATGGTGATAATAGTCGAGGATGTCTTGGCGTGTAAGTTTATTAAAAAGTTCGAGGTGGCCGATGACAGGATATTTATAAGGATGGACTTGGAAGGCGGTGGCAAAGAGACTTTTAAATAACACGTTTTGAGGATTATCAAAACCCATGCTGAACTCGCGCCGAATGACTTCTTGTTCCTTCACGAATTCCTCCTCGGGCAAGGTGGAATGGAAGATGGCATCGCTCAACACATCCAAAGCGGTGCGCCACCCGGAGCTGGGACAATCCACGTAGAAAACAGTGCGATCAAAAGAGGTGTAGGCATTCACATAACCGCCAACGGATTGAATGGTCTGAGCAATCTCAGAGTTCCCCCGCTTTGTTGTACCTTTAAACAACATGTGTTCTAAAAGATGGGAGGCACCGCAACCGAGGAGATTACCTTCTGTGATGCTGCCTGCCTTACACCAAGCCTGCACGGAGACAACGGGCGAGCTTTGATCTTCTTGAACGAGAAGCGTCAGGCCGTTGGATAAAAGGTAAGACTGGACACACTGCTTTTCTAGACTGAGGGGTGACGGGTCGGAAGAAGAGGTAAGGGCTTGAGTGAGCATGGAGTAGGAAAGGTGAAGGTGAAAATGCTATTGCTAGTTCGCAAAGAAAAACGAGAGCAAGTTTGAGCTGCGGCTCTCCACGTTTTTTGCGAGAATAGTCTTATTCAGCGGGTGGGTTGGTTGGAATCGAAGAATCGCTTTCCGATTTTAAACGCGTGCGGCTGGCGGCTGACTTTTTACGAGGTGGCTTGATTGCAGGCTTATCTTCAGGCAGAGGGAGGTAAGGTTTTACGAAGGCTTCCTCAAAGGTGTACACAGCCGAAAAATCTTCCAGCTTATCCGATTCGCTTTTACCAAGAACGCCATTGTTAACGAGATTGAAAACGATTTGCCCGAAATCCTCACACGACTCGATACCCCAATCGTTCAGGACTAGTTTGCTCATAGGCCCGAATTCTTTAAGCGCATATTCCCTGATGCCCTCGAGTAATTCTGATCCTGACACATGGCGATGGGCAGAGGGAGAGCTACGTTTAAGAGTTTTTAAGGTTTGATCCAAACCTTCACGCACAAAACGATAAGCCGCAACTTGGTAGCGTGAATCGGTTTTAACGATCTGTAGGACAACTTGATCAAAGTTGTTTTTCTGCATAACTTGTTAGTCCTTAGCGTGTTCTGATGGGTTGTTCCAAGGCACTTTGCCTCGGACTAGAGAAACGGTAGCCCCAATTAGTAGAAGGGAAAGTAAAAAGACAACAATCTTTTTTTCATATCCCGTAAGTTCTAATCGAATAGCCATAGCTTCATTATAACTTAGCTGAAATCAGAGCAAAGCAAAAGATTTAAGTTTATCGAAGAGGATCCAAGCTGTTTAATTCTTGTTGTGATTCTCCCTATCAATGAAACAACGATCCGTCTGGCCGTAGAGGCCTTGGAAGAGGGCTTGTGCATTGGGCTGCCGACGGAGACTGTTTACGGTTTAGCTGGTGACGGGCTAAACCCTCTGGCCGTGGCACGTATTTTTGAAGCGAAGAATCGGCCTGCCTTTGATCCTTTGATCCTACATGTGGCTTCAGATTATGATCTATTAAAAATTGTTAGTTCTGTCCCACTAGTGGCGCAGGAGCTGATTAAAAAATATTGGCCTGGACCTTTAACATTGATCCTACCCAAAAACGATTGCGTGCCAGACCTTGTCACATCAGGATTACCTAGTGTGGCCGTGCGCTGCCCAGACCATGCCGTCGCTCAACAGGTGTTGGCCCTATTCGGAAAACCTTTAGCTGCGCCAAGCGCAAATCTTTTCGGTCGCCTTAGCCCAACTAGTGCCGCAGCGGTTGATGAGGAATTGCATGACCGGATTGCTATGACCCTAGACGGTGGAGCCTGTCGGATGGGCTTAGAATCAACCATAGTTGATGTCTCAACTAAACCCGTTCGGGTTCTCCGGCTAGGTGCACTTTCTCTGGAGGCTTTGCAAGATATATGCGGAGAGCTGGAAGTCATCACGCAAAGCATGATTGTTAGTCCAGGCATGTTAGACCACCATTATGCCCCGCAAACCCCGCTCTATTTATGTGAAATCATGGAGCACGGACTTGAGCTAAAGCCTCAGGGTTCCCGCTTGTTGTTTTTTACAAAAAAAGGGGATTGGGCAGGGGATTTTAGTTTGTGTGAGAACGGTGATTTAAAAGAAGCCGCGGCAAATTTATTTTCCAGATTAAGAGAATTAGATCAAGCTGGTGCGAGCATGATCTTAGCGGAATGTGTGCCAGATGAGGGCTTAGGCAGAGCTATCAATGACCGCTTAAAAAAAGCCAGCACTGGCACGGCCTCATGGAACGGGCTGAGCTGGGATCTTAAAGCTAGATTGTGAAGTCGCCTTTTGTGGGTTCATGGAGCCCGCATTCGCGCTTGAGGCCAAAAAAACGAGTTTCTTCCTCCGTCATGCCTTCTTCCCATTTGCGGGTGGTCTGCACGTCGCCTACGGAAACATAGCCTTGCTCCCACAGTGGATGATAGGGCAGATCGTGCTGCTTGAGGTAGTCGTGGATTTGTTTATTGGACCAATCTAAAATGGGGTGAATTTTCGTGCGGCCATTCTGCTGGGTTACGACTTTGAGTGCCTTGCGGCTATCGGATTGTTGCGTGCGCAGACCGGCCAGCCAAGCCGTGGCACCTAATTCAACTAAGGCTCGCTGCATGGGTTCGACTTTGTTCAATTGGTCGTATTTAGTTAAACCGTCTAAGCCTTGTTCCCAAAGCTTGCCATAACGTGCCTCTTGCCAAGCGGGACTTTGAGCCGAGCGGTAAACGTGCAGGTTAAGCCTGAGTCGTTCGCACAGCTCATCAATAAAACGGTATGTTTCTGGAAAGAGGTAGCCCGTATCAATGAGTACGACGGGTATGGCGGGAATAATTTGCGTGCTGAGATGGAGCATGACGGCAGACTGAATGCCGAAGCTGGAGCTGAGCACGAGACCTGAACCAAATTGAGTGTGCGCCCAGTGAATTCGTTCTTGAGCACTGGCCTCTGCGAGAGAAGGGGGAATCCTTAAGGAAGTGGTTGCGGCGGTGGTGACGGATGCTAAAGCCAAGCTCATTGTTTTAATAGAATAGCATAGATAAATGGCTTGTCACTTAGAATGTCTATTAACTAGATCGACATAATAAGGATTGACGTAGCGATTTGGTTTCGTAACTATTATTCTTCATTTATTTTAAGCACCGTTCTATGAGTAACTTTACCCTCTCGCATCTGCAACAATTAGAAGCTGAAAGCATTCACATTATACGTGAAGTTGCCGCAGAGTTCCAAAAGCCCGTCATGCTTTATTCCATGGGTAAGGACTCCACCGTCATGCTGCGCTTAGCCCAAAAGGCTTTCTTCCCCGGCAAAATTCCTTTCCCTCTCTTACATATTGACAGCCAGTGGGAGTTTCAAGAAATGATGACGTTTCGGGAGGAGCGTCGGGAGGAGTTAGGGCTAGACCTCCATGCATGGGTCAATCCTGAGGGTAAAGCCTTAAACATTAACCCCATCGATCATGGTTCGGAAAAGCATACCCAGATGATGCGGACAGAGGCACTAAAGCAAGCGTTGAACCACTATCAGTTCGATGCTGCTTTCGGAGGGGGGCGCCGGGATGAGGAAAAATCTAGGGCGAAAGAGCGCGTTTACAGTTTCCGTAATCCTTTCCACCAATGGGATCCCAAGAATCAGCGACCTGAATTGTGGAATTTATACAATAGCCGAATCAATAAAGGCGAATCCATTCGCGTTTTCCCCCTCTCTAATTGGACAGAACTAGACATCTGGCTTTACATCATGAAGGAACAAATTCCCATCGTGCCACTTTACTTTGCCAAGGAGCGTCCCGTGGTGGATCGCAATGGCACCATCATCCTTGTTGATGATGAACGCTTACCTTTAGAACCGGGCGAAAAGCCTCAAATGAAGCGGGTGCGCTTCCGCACGCTGGGCTGTTACCCTCTCACGGGTGGGGTGGAGTCCGATGCAGATACCTTAGAGAAAATAGTACAAGAAATGCTCTTAGCCACCACTTCGGAGCGGCAAGGTCGCGTGATCGATCATGACGGCGGTGCTTCCATGGAAGAAAAGAAACGGGACGGCTATTTCTAAATAGCAGCCAAAAATTATTTTTATGAGTTCAGTACATTTAGCGGAAACCGACATTAAGGCTTACCTTAAGCAGCATGAGGAAAAAGACCTCTTACGCTTTCTTACTTGCGGCAGCGTGGATGACGGGAAATCAACGCTAATCGGGCGCTTGCTCTACGATAGTAAGGCTCTTTACGAAGATCAACTAGCCACAGTGGTTAAAGATTCTAAAGTCCACGGCACCACAGACACTGAGTTTGATCCAGCTCTCTTAACAGATGGACTGAAGGCGGAACGAGAGCAAGGCATTACGATCGATGTGGCCTACCGCTATTTTTCTACCGATAAAAGAAAGTTTATCATCGCCGACACGCCTGGCCATGAGCAATACACGCGCAACATGGCCACGGGAGCTTCTACGTGTAACCTCGCTATCATCCTCGTCGATGCGCGCCACGGTGTCGTCGTGCAGACAAAGCGGCACAGCTTCATTGTTTCCTTATTAGGGATAACCCATGTCGTGGTGGCTATTAATAAGATGGATTTAGTCGATTGGTCGGAAGAGGTTTATACAAAAATCCGTAATGAATTTAATGCCTTCGCCACACGGTTAGAGTTTAAAGATATCCAGTTCATCCCCATGTCGGCCTTGCGTGGTGACAACGTCGTGGATCGCAGCACGAAGACGCCGTGGTATCAAGGCCCAGCACTTTTGCAACACCTCGAGCATGTCAACATCAGCTGCGACCGTAACCTGATCGACTTGCGCTTTCCGGTGCAGTACGTCTTGCGGCCCCACTTAAATTTCCGCGGCTTTGCTGGCACGGTGGCTTCGGGTGTCGTCAGAGTCGGGGATGAAGTGGCATCTTTGCCATCTGGTCGGCGTTCGCGTGTAAAGTCTATCGTGACGATGGATGGTGAGCTTGAAGAAGCCTTTCCTCCTATGGCCGTCACACTGACCTTAGAAGACGAGATCGATGCTTCACGTGGTGACATGTTTGTTCACCCTAACAATGCGCCGCATGTAGGTAACGAAGTGGAAGCCATGCTCGTCTGGATGCATGACGAAGCAGCTCGACCTGGGGGCACTTATTTAATTAAACACGCCACCCAGACTGTTCCAGGAGTCATCTCCGATGTTCTCTACAAAGTAGATGTCAACACCATGCGTAAAGTCAATGATGCGGATGTGGCCTCATCGCCGCTCGGGTTAAATGAAATCGGGCGCGCTCACATCACGCTGCATCGCCCCTTAGCTTACGATCCCTACAGCCGTATCAACGAAACGGGCAGCTTTATTGTTATTGATCGTTTAACGAATGCGACGCTGGCTGCGGGCATGATTATTGACCGCATCAGCTTGCCACAAGTGGATAAAGCAAAACTCCCTCAGAGCCAACACATCCGCTTAGAGAAAGGCCTAGTTACGCAAAAAGACCGTGAGCACTTATTAGGCCAGCGCGGCATGACCTATTGGTTGACAGGATTAAGTGGATCAGGAAAATCCACCTTAGCGCAAGCTTTAGAGCAGCAACTGCTTGGAGCTGGGCGCGCCTGCTTCATCTTAGATGGGGACAACATAAGGTATGGTTTAAATAAAGATCTCGGGTTCATTCCAGAGGATCGCACGGAAAATATTCGTCGCATCAGTGAAGTGGCTAAGTTGATGAATCAGGCTGGTCTCATTGTTATCACCGCTTTCATCTCCCCCTACCGCAAAGATCGGGAGCAGGCACGGGAGATCATCGGTGCGGAATCGTATGTAGAAGTTTTTGTGGATGCCCCGTTAGAAGTCTGTGAGCAGAGGGATGTTAAAGGATTGTATCAAAAAGCCCGAGCGGGAGAGATCGCTCACTTCACCGGCGTCAGTGATGTCTATGAGGTGCCCGATCAGCCGCAGTTACATATTAAGACAAGTGTTGAGACCTTAGAAGAATCCTTACAACGCTTGAGTTCACTCGTTATGAATAGACATTGATGTGTGCTAGAGTCATTGCTTATGAATGAATCACTAGCAGAACGGTTGTCTCTCCTACAACAACGCATAACGGCGGCAGCGATCCGTGCTGGGCGCAGACCAAGTGAGGTGAAATTATTGCCTGCTAGCAAAAAGGTTTCCGTGGAAGTTTTGCGTGAATTGTTTGCTCTAGGCGTTCATGCCTTTGGAGAAAATAAAGTGCAGGAGGCTAAGCTGAAGGTCAGTATGTTACCTGCCTCATGCTCTTGGCATTTCATTGGTGGATTACAACGAAATAAGGCTAAGGATGCCGTCAGGTTGTTTCAGGTTATTCATTCTTTAGATAGCCGTGAGTTGATTGATGAACTAGCCAAGCGTGCGACCGAGGCAGGCAAAACGATGCAAGTTTTGATTGAAGTCAATGCCGCAGGCGAAGCCAGTAAACATGGAGCACGTCCTGAAGAAGCTTCGGCTTTAGTCGAATACGCCAATCAACAACGTCCGCTTGAAGTGATTGGCTTGATGGCTGTTGTGCCCTTTTATGACGACGTAGAAAAAGTGAGACCTTATTTTAAACAGATCCGTGAATTAAGAGATTCAATTCAGCATGAGACAGGAATTATCCTACCAGAACTGTCTATGGGAATGTCACACGATTTTGAGGTAGCGATCGAAGAAGGTGCGACATGGGTCAGAGTCGGAACCTCCTTATTTGGTGAGCGCTAAAGCGCATGTTGAAGGTGTAAACCCCTCAACCTAAATAAAGAAATGAAAAGATAGTCTGCAAGGTGAAAGTGATTTTAGGTCAGCAGCAAAACTAGGCTAAAGGAGTAAATTACTACTAACCCTAGGATGAGAGTTGGATAAGGCACGGAGAGAAAGACGGGGACTCTCTCACGCTGAGGGGAACGGAGTAGGACGGAGGGGAGAGTTTTAACCACGAAAAACTTGCCTACCTCCTTTTCAGTCTTTCGGTATTTCAACCCAAGTCATGGGGATATACAGTCTAATTTCATCTTCCCTTAAACATCCAAGCCAACTTCAGTCAGGCTCAACTTCGTGGAGAATTTTATGGATAAGATCCTTCATCTCGTAAGGCTTGGGCAGAAAATAAACCTTAAGTTTTTTAATTTTTTCCCATTCGCTGCTGGTTTCTTGGCTATAACCGCTGGTGAAGATGATTTTACACGCAGGATATTTTAAGCGTAAGTCAAAGACAATATCAGCCCCACCTAGCCCATCAGGAATGGTCATATCTAATACACAGGCGTAGGGGGAAAAGCTAGGATTAACGTCAAGCCATGTTAAAAGTTCCTGGCCTTCCGGAAAAGAGGTTGTGATGAAATCGTTGTAGCGTAAAAAATCGCTCATTATTTTTTGTAAACTTTTATTATCTTCTAAAATAAGAATACGTTTTTGAGCACCAGTTAAATCAATGGTTTTTAAAACTGGCGTTTTTACAGAAGGTAAATCTCCAGCCAGTGCTGCGGGCAAAAAGAGATTGAAGCAGGTGCCATTTTCTGGGCTTGAGGTAAAGCTTATAGTCCCACGCATACGTTCGATGTGTGTTTTAACAATATAAAGACCTAAGCCAGATCCCTTTTTCTTAGATGTGAAAAATGGGGTGAAAACATTATCCTGAATTTCGGGCGGTATGCCTGGGCCATTATCTGTAATTGAAATATGGACGAGTTTACTGCCACGCTTATTTTTTACGGACGATGCCTTTAATGTGATTAGGCCATTTGTTTCCATGGCCTCGCGGGCATTAAGAATAAGGTTAACCAGAATTTGTTGCAGGTAACCATGATCTGCTAGAACACATAAGCTACTGTCCTGAACGTCAAGATGCTTGCGTATAGTAGTTCCCGCAAGGCAAAAGTTACAACTATCTCTTAGAATCTTCTCCACAGAAATAGGATTTAAGTTAAGTGGTTGCTCTTTAGATAGGGAAAGAAGTTGTTGGGAAATATGTTGTGCGGCCTTAACTTCAAAAAGAATTAATTGAGTTAACTCTTGGACGCTGGCGGGGGCTGAGCCTAGTTCTTTTTCCAACATATTTACCGCTGCTTGAATAGATCCTAAGTAATTGTTGAAATCATGGGCTAGTCCGCCCGCCATGGTTTCTATGGCCTTTCGTTTTTCTTCTTTTTTTTCTAAATCTTCCGCTAGGCGGCGATTGGTAATGTCAAAAAGATGTCCATGCCACAAGACGGAGTTGTCTTCTTGAAGGGCCGGCGTTAACGCTGCGTAAATATAGCGCATTCCTTTGGTAGGATGTTGATGCCTGTGCTCGCTTTCAAACGGGGTTAAATTCTTTTGGGAATACTCAATAGATTCTAGAAGTCTTGTTAAATCATTAGGGTGAATCATTTTATAAATAGGACTAATGTTATGCCTAACTTCTGCACTTGGAATACCCAAAATGTCTTCAAAAGATTCTGAAGTGTAAGGGAAGCAGCAGCGTCCATCTGGAAACATCTGAAACTGATAAAGAGCTCCTGATAGCTTTTCCGCTATGGTAGCAATGCGCTCATCTCTTTCTTTAACCAAAAGACTAGTTTTTTCATACTTATCCAATGTTTGGCGTAATGAAATTTCTGTTTCTTTAGATTTAGATATGTTTAAATGGCAGCCTATTATTCTTAAAGGGCTACCGTCTTGAGCCCAATGACTTACGCGTCCAGCACAAATGACCCACACCACTTCTCCATTTTTGTGTTGACACCGCAGCTCGCAGCGGAAAGGGACTTGGCCTCGGGATTGCACATGTTGTTCTAAAGTACGCAGCATGATAAGTGTATCATCCATGAAAATGATTCCCATAAATTTCTGTGGATCATTGGAAAACTCGGACTCTTCATAACCAAAAAGCGAACATAGTTTGGGGCTTAAAAATATTCTATTCTTCGCAATATCCCAGTCCCAAAAACCAGAAAGAGATACTTCTAGTAGATCTTGAATAAACTGGAGTTCGTTTGAAGTTTTTACTTCATTAAGTTTACGGTCGTTAATATTCTTTAATAAAACTACATAGTTTTGTAAGGAGCCATCTGTGTGCAAAAGAGGGTAACCTTCAGCCAAGACCCACAAAGGTTTACCATTTTGGGGAGTGATAATAAGTTCACTGTTAAACGATTCTATATGTTGAATGCTATTTTGGATTTTAGTTAAAACCTGTGGTTCACATTGATAGTAACTTAACAAAGAAAAAAGCGTCATGCGCTCTAACTCAGGAGTTTCATCTTTATTAAAGTCTTTAAAGGCCGTATTTGTCCATTGAACTTGAAATTCCTTATTGGTGATAATCGCAAGAGTTTGAGTTTTGTCTGCAATTGAACTCATGAGCATGCGCTCTTGCTCAGCTGATCTTTGCGCTGTGATGTCGCGGATTACTAACAGAATATGCTTACTACCTATGAGACGGATCCGGTATTCGTAAAAAAAAGTGCGGCTAGCAAAGTCACTAAGGACAGCTACAAATGCATCTACTGTCTTCCTAGCGAGAAGTTTCTCAATGGAAGATTGAAGTTGAGTGAGAATACTTTCAGGCACCACGTGGGCATAATGTTTTCCAATGATGAAATTGGAGCGGGGCATTGTTTGACACGTAAACTCATTGTTCTGCTGAATGTAGATTCCGTCTAAAGATAATATTTGAATTATATCAGGTAGAGAGCTGACTAAGCCCTGCAACCTTTCTTCTAAACTAATGAACCTTTCTTTAGCAATACTCTGAGAATCAAGAATTTGAGCGTAGCTTAAGCTCAGGGCTAGTTCCTTAGCATATTGAATTTCTTCATTATCCCAAGGCCTAGAAAGCCCTTTTCTTATTTCTTGCCATGCTTGAAAAGATTTTCGAGGACTAATTTTTCCAGATAAATCTATGGTCATGGATTTGTTAGGATCACCGCCCCAAAAAACTTCTTGAATCCATTCCTTCCTAAAGAAAACCAACCATTTTTTAGCATCGAATCCGTATCTGACCGCTAGAAAGCCAGCCACTTTAGATTTTTCATCACCATAAGCTATTTTAAGTGTGGAATAATTTTCAGTAGTAAAAAAATCTGCATCTTGTTTTTCTAAATAGGATTTAAGTTCTATGAGGAAATTCGGGCTTGGGCAAAGACCTCTGACTATCGTTTCAGAAGGTGCAAGCAAGGCGATGCCCTGTGTGTTGATGGGATGTATTAAATGAGGATAATTTCCGGCAGAGAAAAAGTTTTTAGGACGATCCTTTTTAATGTTGGCTGAGATGTCCAAAATATTTTGATGAAGGGTTATTTTTTTAAGAACAGCACTTTGTACTTCAATGTTAGCAAGATGGCTACTCAAGAACTCAGCCAACATTAAAGCTGATTCGCGATCGAAAATACTAATTGTTTTAGCATTATAATGATGGCAGGAAAGCATACCCCATAGTTTGCCGTCGACAACTAGACTCAGAACAAGGCTGGCCTTAACGCCCATATTTCTCAAGTATTCACAATGAATAGGTGATACAGTGCGAGCTATACATCCTGTTAAATCAAGTGGGCTAGTGGAGTCATTTGAAACTAGTGGAACGGGTATTGAGTCAACATCGGCTATCATGCGCAGACGTTCTCTCAGATAGAGCGCACGCGCTTGACTGGGTATATCTGAGGCGGGAAAAAATAAGCCTTTAAATTCAACATTCCTTTTGGCTGTTGACTCTGCCACGACTTCCCCATCCCAGGTTGGATGGAATCGGTATAAAATAATACGGTCGTAACCTAATGCCTTTCTGAGAGATTCGCAGGCAATTTGACCTGACCTTTCAACATTTCTTCCCAATGAAATTTTCTGAAATATTTCAGACCAAAGATTGCTTTTTAATTTGCGGGATTTGCTGGCATTTTCTAATTGAAGTATCCAAACACCATTACGTTCCTGATAGTTAACTTGTAGATGTTCTTTTTGTAGGTCAAAGATGCTAAAGGTTACAAGTTTTTCTTTACTCTCAGCGTCAGCTTTGTTTATAAGATCAAAAATTTTTGGTAAGGCCTGCGGAAGTGACTTTCTTAAAAGTTCCTGAGGTGTTGATTTAATAAATTCCGCACTGTTCTGGCTAACATAAGTAATGGAGTAGTCGCTGGTAGAGCCGGCTAAAAGTGCCGCAAAGGTTTGTATTGAGCCTGGACTGTGGATAACTTCTAGCGCACAGATTTCTAGTTTTTCGGCTAATGTGTCAGGTAAAAGAGGCACCTATTAACTCCATCTTTCTGTGCGAATTGATTGGGGGTTTTTCCCAAGAGATTCTAACGTTTTCTTTAGATGCATAACGTCTTTACCTTCACCCGTTAAATAAATGAGTGAATCAGGCAATGATTGGATAGCCTGAGATAGGAAATTGGGATCAAGCACAGCCTCCGGATTAGTAGGTAGCTCAAGGGGCATGTAGTTCCTTTTCGACGAGCTTGTGTTTTCAAATTCGTTTTTAAAGAGTGCTTGATCGTAACCACGGTAAGGGTGGACAAAAACAAAATCTTTGCTCATTTGCACATCTTGGTGGTATTGCCAAAAGGCTCGCGCTCCTGTGACGCAGTAATCATAAGCGATAAAAAGAATGGGGCGAGGGTCTGTAATATCTAGATGAAATTTCCCAGCAGGAGCTTGCATAGGCACGAGATCCCCGATTTGTACGGTGTCATAAAATTTCGTTCCGAAATCCCCTGTGCGCACGACGACAAACTCAAAGTTTTGACGACGTAAAGGGGAGCACGCAAGGGTGATTGCAGCAGTCTGCGGGGTATTTCTATTGGGTAACGTTAAAACGGAAAACTGGCCTGGGTAGAATTCAAATGGGGTTAAACCATAATCAAACGAGTAGCGTTTTGCGTTGGGGCTTTCTTGGTAGATGTCTTGGACTAAAAAAGAAAAAGGCGAATTAGGCATATAAAAAATTTAAGCTGCAAATAGCTTAAATCAAATGAGGTGGAATGATTGGTGCATACATAAATTTACGAAGATAATTCTCAGTCCAGGCCGAGCCAAAACATTTCGTAAGAAAAACGCGGCCAGGAGTGTGGTCAACATGGTGTTGTAAATAAGTTAAGAGAGGCATTGGGTCACCTTTAGTACTAGTGAGTTCAGGCAGGCATTGTCTAAGCCAGAGTGTTAAATAGTCTCTAAAGGAGAGGACGAGAGTCTCAGTCTCATCATTAGATTTAGGTCGGCTGTAGATACACCACGGCGTAAAGTGTTCCAGAGCCCATTCAGGAAGTTTTCCGCCTGGGCTTAGTTTTTGTGAATAGTATTTGTGAAGGTTCTGAAGTAGTTGTAGTGACTTATCTGGGGATTGAATATTAGTATCTGGCCATTGATGATCAATAACGGCCACGTAAATTTTATTACCAAATAAAATGATCTCGCTGGCGAAGATTGGGCAGAGTTCCGTATTATTGGGGAAAATCATGAGATTAATGATCTCAGCTTTTGGCCCTTTGATTAAGGCGCAGCGTGCTACTGCACCTAAGTGATGCCAAGCACAATAGGATTTAAGATGAACATCTTGGTTGCCATGTTGTTCTTCAAAATCTGGCTGGATGGGCTGCAACTCAAATCCGGATAAATCTAGTAGCTCGCGCATGATATTTTCACACAGACGCAGATGCTGCAATTTATGCGCAGAGCTTGAAATGGTCTGATCACAAACAATCATACAATGCTCACTTTAACTTGGGTAAAAGTTCTTGAAAAAGCTTATATTCAATATCTGTTAAATCCTTTTTTGAAGATTCTAAAATCTGCTCGTGAATCGCGTGAGCGTCAGACAAAGTTTCATTTTCAAGATAGGGTTGAACCGATCTTTTCCACCAATGATGAGAATTTTCAGCAGTATCGTTTTCGATAAGGAAATCACCTAAGGCTCGTAGGGTTAATAAGGAGTCACGTTCGCACTTAGACTTATTTGTGAGAACAGCTACCCTGTTTCTTGAGACAAAATCGACGGCTGAATGAGACCAGTATTCTGCTGTTTTTCCTGTAAGGTGAACCTTCAGATAAAGATTTGGTAGATCTTTGATTAGATTTTGTGTGAGGGTTTTCCATGCGTCGTAATTAGAGTAACTGGTTGCAATCTCAGCACAGGTTCTACTAAACATGAGTTGGATGCGGCTGGGGTCATTATCGCGGCTATAAGGCATAACGGTATTACAATACCATGTGAGAGTGTTCTTAGATGTTGTTTCCTGATTGGCCGCAGAGATTGATAAGCGGCGACTTAGCCATTTTGCATCTCGCTGGCAGGAATCACCAAATTCAAGGCAACTTTTAAATCCTGAAATCTCTCTCCATGTTATTTGTAGCTCTTCTACGGACGACATGGAGTTCATAAAGGATCGAATATTTTTTTCCACAACTTGTTGAGAGCCGATCCTAGAGCCTAGTAGATTGACTAGGGCGCGCTCAACTAACTCTTGGTTCTTAAGTATCTTTTCTCTATCTGAAGGTGAAAGTCCTGCTATGGCTGAAGCTCGCAGAGGAATAGACCAGTTGCTAGATGAATAGCGCCCGAGGCCTAGGGATTCTACAACAAGGTAGGCCATTAGAATATTAACTGAATTTTCATCATTACTCTGAATAACCTCTTTCAGTTTCGTGCAGGCCACTGTAAGCTGAGGCCATTGGCTGAGTGCAATATTTCGATTATTTAGTTCCGATTTTAAAAACTCAACGCTGCAGCGTATTTCTTTAAGATCAAGTGCAACAAACCACTCGCCTAATGCCGTCATGACCGTGTCGAGTTGGGTCGCAAAGGTAGAATTATCAAGGGCGCAGACATCCGCCACCGATCTAGCTAATTCTTTGTTCTCTAAATCATCGGTTCCAGAAAGTGCAGTTAGGGCAAGAATAAGATTAATGGAGTCTCTCCATTTTTTTTCATCCACTTCTTCCGTGCTAAAAATAGGCTCTGAGCCTGAATTTATTCGTTTGCTGATGGGTTGGAGTAATGTGTATTTATCCCCGCAATCTTCTAATCTACGAAACTGCTGGTGGATGAAGCTTTTCATTCCTAGATCTTCAGGTGTGTCGAGGTGCATGTTGCAAGCCTGCCACATCATCCGCCATATCTCCCCTGTGTAACCAATATAGGGCAGGATCATTTGAATGATAAAACGCTGTGTGTGCAGGGTGGCCTTGCGGCTATCCTGTGTTCTCCAAAACAAAGCAATTTGTTTTAGGGCTAAAGAAAAATCACGGGTACATTTTTCCACGCTAGTTTGACTTACACCAAGTTTACTATGCTCGGGAAGCACTAGATGTGTATGCTCGGCAACCAATTGAGCTAGGTTAAAGTAGGAGGCTTCTAACCAAGTAGAGGCGCGGGCTTGACGTGACCAACATGCCCATGCATCTAGGTAGGAAAGCCAGACTTGAACATCTGCCATGTCAAGTTCTTCTGTGCAATGAAACATGGCAGATACACAAGCTCTTTCTAACTGACCTAAGTCTGCATAAGATAGACCGTATAGTCTGTAAGCCTGCTCACAGGAATTGGTTGAAAGCTGGTTATCTATAAGGAAAGATCCAATACCGTCTTGGAGCAGTGCTAAAAGATCGTTTTGGTTAAGATTAGAATCTGCGTAGGCAGGCATGATGGGATTTTTTTGAGCATAACTTATGCAGGTGCTGCTAATAGCGGCTAGCCACTTTTGAAAACGTAGAGCGGAGTTGTTTTGCGGAATCTTTCGTCCTTTAGACATAAGCTGGAGAATTGACTGATCCTGCAAGTTTTTAAAACGTAAATTTGTGGGTGTTTCATTATCAAGCTCAAAACTGCCCCCTACAAGTATGGGCTGGAGTATGTTGCAAACGATTAGTCCGCCTGGAGATCCAGTAGAATTCTCCACGCTTTGAGTGAGTTCTTTGAGTTGTATTTGAAATAGACGCGGTGCTTTTGTCGTAAGGTAAAGGCTGACAACGTTGTTCCACCAAAAACCCACAAACTCGTGAGGATCATCTATGTCACCTCTAAGACTTAAAGCCACGCGTCTCAGGATCATCGAATTATCGCGAGCACAAAGAGTAAGGCTGTCTGAACCTGAGCGCTCCGAATATTCGGGCATCTGCCCGTAGATGGCTTTGGCAGCATTCTCGCCCAAGCTGACACTTTGCTGCCATAGCTCATAAGAAAGAGTCGAATTATCGCATGAATGAATAATGTTTTCTAAGGTTTGAGCTGTTTGATTATTTCCCAAAACTGTGTGACTCTTAGTCTTTTCAAGTAATTTTTTGTACGTTTCCGTATAGCTTTGTAATCGGTGCAATTTAGCAAAAGGCACAATTTCCGCAGCAATCCAACGTAGAGTTAGTGGCGCTGCGCCTTTACTACCAGCTTGGAGAATACTTAGTAGACAACGGCGTAAAACCCACATTGCATCGCGTTGACACTTAGGGTCAGCCACTAATTCCTGTAAATTTAAGGAATGGGTAGTAGCATTAGGCCAGCTTTCCAAACCAATCTCGCGACAGTCTTTAATCCAGACTTCTAGGGGTGCTAAATTTTCCAGCCCTCGTATACAATAAGGATACAAGGAGTTCGTTGAATCTTCTTGAGTTAGAGCAGTGTTGACGGATCTTAAAATAGTCCGGGCGTGCTGCCATCCATGTTCGAGTTGAGTGATGCCAATGTTATATATAAACCAATTTCGCAAGTAAGCAGAGGCATTATGAGAATTATTAAAATAGAGGCTGGCTAAGCTAGCTTGATCGACTAAAGCAATTAGATCGGGTACGAATCTAGGATTGTTACGAATAACATCTAACCCTTCAGATAAGTTAGAATGTGACTTTTCAATAATTCTTTCAAACCAATCAGCAGATTCTCTACGTTGATCTTTCCACTTAGAAGTAGCAACTATTTTATCTATATATTTATCGAGAACATCAAGCCAGTTTCTCTCAGAAATTTTTAAAATAGCATCGCCAAAATTCTTTTTTGCAGCAGATAAATTTGACCCCGATATTTTTGAAAAAATACTTTGCCCATGTACAATGGCCCATGGAATAATGGGAGCATTTTTAGGCATAGTAGAGAAATTATCCATTAGCATCTCGGAGAGGGAAGCTTGAGCAAAGCTTCGCAGCGTGATATTATACTTCTCGGTAAACTGTGGAAGCTCAGCTTCAAGTTTATCAATTTGACGTAACACAGAGCCAGTAAAGCTCAGGGAGGAAGCCATCGATTGCAGTCCTAAAAAATAATTAGATAAATGGTAGCTTTCAGATGGTTGTAGTCTGAGAAAAATACATTGTTCTATTGTGGAAAAAAAGAATAACCATTCTTGTAATGAGCACTCATGCCGAACGGCAAAACGTTCGTTGACGTAGCGGGTAAGAAATAGTTTGAATTCCAAATCGGAACAACGAGGCAATTCTTGGGCAAAGAGCTTTAAAAAGTCTTCGATCATAAGAAAAGTTGTTCCTGCTACTTCGTCCGTCCATTCTTCAGTATTACTTTGATTACAAAATATAAAAAAACGTTCAGTGATGTGTTGTGCCAGAGCTTGCTCATGCCCTTGAATATCAAGGGCGGCACGGCCGGATCTAAAAAAATAAATAAT
Organism: Blastochloris sp.; assembly: GCA_034440395.1. Lineage (GTDB taxonomy): Bacteria > Verrucomicrobiota > Verrucomicrobiia > Methylacidiphilales > JAAUTS01 > JAAUTS01. Next base: position 68,142 of record JAWXBW010000017.1, read on the forward strand.
TTTTTGTATCCAAAGATCAAAGACGACAAAGGTTTCAAAATTTAATTCTTGTTCGGCGGCTTGTAGAGCACCCTTTAAGGCCATTTCCCAAGCATCAAAGGCTTCTGGTTTAGTAAGCATGATGCGCCGTAAATCTTCATAACTCTCCAATGAAAAAGGGCATGGGTGGTCTGTTCCTCGCACGAGCGAAGAGGAAAGAATCTCAATTACTTTGACCACATCTGTTTCTAAAATAGAAAAACCGCTGGGAGTTTGATCTTTTTGATAACGCACCGCAGAGGCAGCAATTTGACGTGAGCGTAATTTTGTTTGATGCTGGGCTTCAGAAGATGCTAGATACTCGTGTCCATTAGCTTCATAGGCGTCCCGCTTAGACTCTATTAGAAAACGAGTTACAGTAAAAGTCTCAAACGTATGGGAATGTAATTTCATGGGATTTTAAAGAAGTCGGTGATTCATAAACTTAATAGAACGGCAGAATTCATCTTTTTGTGTTACTTCCATATAGCGTCTATTTTTGGGTAAGTAGATTTCGTTAAACAAAAGATAGTCATCCATGAAGGATTCGGTCTTCACTAAATTACCTGTAGCCTTATCTCGGTAGTAGGCGGTGTAACGTGTTGAGGTAAACTTACCGTGACAGTTCAGGTGCTCATCAATAGTAATAAAGAAACTTTGTTTGGCATAACTACGACCGATCCATGTGATTTTATTATCCTTGAGGCGATAGTAGCTGTTCATGCCGTCACCTAAAAAATCGATCCTCTGGCCAAAGATAGGATCTTCATCTCCTAAAGAAAGTCCCGTGCGCGAAGCCATGCGACTTACGCTAGGGTGTTCGCGGTGGGCGAGAAATTCTTCAATTTGGAAGCGCAACCACTTCATGGGTTCAAAATCAGGCACAACAAGCTCATAATTACGGCTGGAAACTGAGTGGAGAAAACCAGAATATTTTTTTCCTGAAGATATAATTTCTAGATCACAGTGAAACCCAGCAAAAGCTTCTGGCCAATGATATATGTTGTCACGTGCTTGTTGCAGTAACTCCGAAGCTCTAGGATCGCCTAATAGGACAGGTGCTGAGGCGGCTTCATGGGCAGCTTTGTCAATGAATGCGGATTCAGGTTTTTTTTCCGGTATAGCATCGAAACCATAAGGACATCGTCCTTGGCTAGGCTGTAGTGCTTGTGCAGGTTTTAATCCCAAAAAACCACGTATAAAATTTACTGTTCGTGTGTAAGGACACTTGGTGGGCGTTTCATTGGTCAACGCAAAGGTTTTAGTTTTCATGATTCAGATTCCAAAGAGTGAAAGATATAAATATTCTGGGAGTTAGCTTTTAGACCTGTGCTTAGACAACCTAAATTTCGAATAATTTCTGATAAAGCTAGGCATATAATTTCTTCAAGTTGAGAATCTTCTTTGGGTACTGAATCTGTTAAAGCGGGGACGATGTTTAAGCTAATCAGTAGATACGGGGAGTTTGCTAAATAAAGAGGAAAGTTGCAGCGTGCGAGTTCTTCCTTATTTTTTAAAATCTTAATGGAGGCTCTACCTTTTTGATTAGTGCGGGCAACAATATCTAATAAGGTGGATAACAATAAGGATAAACAACTCCGAAAATAAATGCCTGGCTTGGGCGTGTATTCTAAACTCCAATTTAAGCTTGCGAGCAAAGGGCGAAGGTCTTCAGCAAAACCGTCTAAATCAACTTTATCTACAGTAAAATTAATTTGATCTCGAAGAATGTTCACATCGTGAATCATATGGGTGATTTTTCGGCAAATGTCTTCTAGAGTTTTAGTTAGTTCGTTTTTGTCGGTGTTTAAGTTTAAGTATGAAATGGCGGAGAGTGAGGTGGTATGATTAGCCAAATCATGATTATTACGTAGAGCATAAGCACCGATAAGCTCCAAGGAGCTTAGGTGTGCATATTGATTCCGTTTAATTTTGGCTAAATTTCTCATATCTGATTTTTTTAAAGCCTAAGCATGGGAATGTTTTTGTTATTGCTAAGGTTTTGAATTTCAGCAAGTGAGGCTTGAATCTTTTTGTCGTCAGCACCCACACGACCGTAAAAGCGCATTCCAAGAAATTTAGGTTTTTCTTTTTTTACTCTTTCATTTAGATGCTCCATCATTTGAACTTCGTGCTCAGTGGGGCTATCGCGCACTTCCCAGAGACAAAGTATTTGATCATTTTCATTTAGTGGAGGGAGGTCTTGGTCCAGCACGTGATAGAATAGGACTAGATTAACGGAACCCCAGTTAGCTAGCCGCAGACGTAGCCGATCAAGCAATTCAGCGCTGGGCCGATTAGCCTCGGCACTACAAGGAAACATAATATAAATAGGTTTATCTTTTTCCATGCGCTTAACGGCAAGTGTTTCAGGATCGTATTGAAATAGCCCTGCTAGACCTGAATATTCTTGAGGGCAATAATGACCTAAAAACAGAGGTGCAGATGAGTGATCGCGCGTTAGTAGGGCAAGCCTTCTTGTGCTTTCAGGGGGGAAAGACTGGATGGCTAGGCGCAGCCCATCTATTGCATGACGACAAAGAATGATATTGTAAGATGCTTGCATATATTTTTTTGAAATCGATTAGCTCAATAACTGGGTATGAATTAAACTTGGTTTAGGTTGATTCTCGAATTTGAAACAATTTAAAACGCTCAGATGAGACTGACGTAAAAGTAGGGCGTAAATTCCAAGGGTGGGCAGCCATACATCGGCAAGCAGATGTCCATCGACACTTAGAGTCGAGTGGTGGGTTCCATCTAAGTGGTGGAAGTGAACATTTTCATTTAAATCAAAACAAGTGAAGAAATCGTCGTGTTGCTGGATGCGGTAAATAGCTTTTGGTAAAGAACAAAGCACCTCGTGTCCTGAGTCTGAGTTTATTTTGTGTAAAATACAGGGCTCTTCTGAGTTGGAGCCTTGGGTCACAAATTGAATAGAATTATTGTCTAAATTTTTAAAGAGGGCTAGAACTGGATTTTTTAAGAAGATTTCTTCAAGCTTTATTCCATCTTGAGACCATAGGGTGAGCGTGGGTTTGGATGGGCCTGAACTAGCCCAAAGTCCTCTTACGGCATCCCAGAGTAACAATGGTTCGAGCGCATAGTTTGCACAGTAAGTTTTCCAGAGTGTTTTCCCCGAAGTCTCCATACAGGTAATTTGGGAAGAGGTGGCTGCGGCAAAAATTCCCTGACCCATCTCTGTTAAGGCTATGGTGTTTGGATTTAAACTAACAATACGCATGAAACGTTTTTTCTCCTTTTCCCATACACACAAGTTTCCATTAAAGTTTATCCAGTTATGTGCGGGTAAGCAGGAGCAGGTTAGCTTCCCTAAAGCAACTTGACGCTGCATTTTATTCTCTAATGGGGAGTATAGATCAATTGAATTTTCATCGACAATCCAGATAGAACCTGGGTATTGAGGTACAATATTTTTTGTTCCAGGTGTGTTTAAGGATTGCATCTTTACTGCGGCCTTACCTGAGATTACAAAGCAGGGTTCTGAAAAGGTTAAGTCCATGTCTGTCGAAGCCGTTGTTTTGAGTTGTCCGAACTCAATATAATCAAAAAGTTGGATCAACTGAGCGGTATTTGCAGGACGACCCTCAATTTTTTTGCAAAGAAGGAGATTTAAAACATGCCGCCAGCGGGGGAACTCAACAGCTTCTAAATCCACATCTTGTTGATGGTGCGCAACAAAATAATCGTGAGCATTAACAGCGTTGAAAAGACTTTTCCCAGTTAAACACTCGAAGATAATAACACCTAGGGAGTAAAGATCCGAAGCGGGACATGGATGGTCATAGAACTGTTCTGGCGCCATGTAACGTGGAGTGCCAGTTGAGGAAGGAATATTTTTATCTTGGTTTTGGTGTTGAGAAATGCCTAGGTCAGCCAACTTAAAAATGGGTAACTCTTCGGTACCTGAGAGAAGAACATTCTCGGGCTTAATATCGCAGTGGGTGATTCCATTTCCGTGCGCTTCAGCAAGTGCCGCACTCATTTGCCGGGCAAAATTTAAAGTTTCATCAAATGATAGTTTATCATTTTTTTTATTAAGATGCTGCCTCAGGTTACCTAGTTCGGCATATTCAAGAACAAGATAGCTTTTTTCTTTTCCACCGTAAATCAAGTTTAGACAACGAATTATGTTGGGATGGTTTAAGGTAAAAAGAAAAGAGAGTTCTCGAAAAAAACGTTGCGCTGAAGCTTCTCCGATAGGAAATTCCTTCAGGGCACAAAGAGTATCATTTTTTTTATCACGTGCCAAATAGACTACGCCGTTGCTGCCATCACCGATAAGGCGATGGAGTTCATAATCTTCTAAATGGTGGAGCTTATCCTTACTCACATTTTATAGGCTTTCAATGAGCTCATTATGCTTTTTACCAGTCTTCACTAAAGCTTCTGCTGTTTTCAGTCGTTCACTAGTGCCGATAATAAAACGACTAATATCCGAACCCTTCGTGGCGCAGCAGGTTTGTACGCATTCGAGTTCACGGCCAGAAAGATAGCCGATAAAACTGGCTAAGATGCCTGCAATCATGGGATCGGCCATTTGCTCTGTGTCATCGACGATTGTCGTAAAGATGGAGTCGATAAGGGTGGCTTCAATAAAGCCAGTTTCGCGAGAACGTTCGACTTGTAGGGTTAAAGCGCCCCAGCCATGGTAAACAAAGTAGTTCTTAAAGAATCCTAAAAACTGTTCTAGCTCCATGTCACCAATACGTTTTCCGAGTAAAAGAGAGCACTCTCGATCTAGGCGTTTAGCTAGGCGAGCGCCCCAAATCCGTCCGCATTTATTCATGATCAGATGCCAACCCGGGCCGGCTTCATCGACAAGACCTTTATAAACGCCAGATAATAGATCAGTTGAAAGAATGCAAAGACGGGTTTTGGCTGGATTCCAAATGACGCCTTCTCTTAGATCGAAATTTAATTCGGAATCACGAAAAAGTTCAATTTCGTCTAGCGATTGTAGCAAGTTTTCGGCTGTGTTATTCATAGGTCAATATTCCTCGGTCAAAACGTTTAGTGATGCAGTTAAAAAAGGCTGAATATTTTTATAGTGTTCGGGGTCTAGCTCTTTTTCCATTTCTTGCCTTAGTCGGTAATAGCAGTGATATATGGACTGTGTTTTTTGAGGTAAAAGTTTTAGTTTATCTTCGAGGATTTTATCCGAAAAAAGTGCGCCACCGCTCCCAGGCTTGCGTAGAGGAAATTCAAAAGCTTGTAGAATGGTCTTTAGCCATATCAATAATTTATCATCAAGCCACTGTGGATCTTCTGCCAACATGGCTGCACAAGAGTAGGTGACGACATAACGTACATCGCGAGGGCATTTAGCAGATGCGAAGTCGTGGTGTTGATCATATTCATATTGACTGAACACTTCTTTGACCACTTTGTTGATTAGAGCGACGTCTTTATTTCGTATAAGGCGGCAGGTTTCCGCCAAGTTTTTTAAGTCGGGACGTTCCGCCGTAATGGTATCAAGTTCTTCATCTTTAAAATGCCTTGATTCGGCATCTTTAAAAAAAACGCTTAAGCGTGGATGTAGTCGAATCGACACTTTATTTTCGTTCAGATTGGGGTTAGTCATGGGATCATTTTGTGGGCTGAGGTTTGGATCTGTTTAATTTTGCTGACCAAGGTAACGAGCTTAAAAATGTGGTGATGTTTTCAATCCCATTAGAGTTTCGGCCAACGTAAGACTCGACAAGTAGATTTTCCTTATGCTTTTTAGAGGCTGTGTGTAAAGCCTGTTGGGTGGCCATTTGAGCAAGAGAACCAAGGTCTGACCTCAGTGGAGCAACGGAAAGAGAGTCGAGTAATTCGGGGCCAAGACTCTCTGTGTTGCGGCCTAGCCATGGTATTTCGTAGGCAAAAAGTCTGCGTGCGGAAATGCGATCTGATGTTGTTTCTTCCACTTGAAATAATAGTGATTCCTGATTAGCTGGACTGTAGGGATCATGGCGTAGCCAAGTTAAGTTTTGGAAAAAAGTATCAACTTTTTCATTTTGTAGATCGACTGCCCCTAAGGAAACAACGGTGAATTTGGGTTTAAGTAGGGGCGGCTGTGTATTTTTACTTTCCTCTGGATTTTGTGCAGGTGCTGGTTTAGGCAGGCTGTTAAGGTTAAGACCCTGATTTAAAGCTTTTTCTGTAATGGGCGTAAATAGGGCTACCATTCGCTGAAAAAGTTTTTCAGAATTTGAACTCTCAATTTTTATGGAGGGCGCAGACATGTTGGCAACCAAGCGATTGATCTTGTTCCAGCATTCGATTTGACGAGGACTTAACACAAAATTAATTAGGCTAATTTTGCTAATATTTCGGTAGCGTTCGCACCTTCACGTCGCCAAAAATCTGCGGCGTTTACTTTTTCTTTTTTGCCAATAAGAAATTTACAACAGTCGTTGCCCATGGAATAACATTGCACTTCGATACAGTCTCTTTCTTCACGGTCAAAATAACTAAAGACGCCTGAAAACATGCCTGCGTACATGTGACAAACAGGTTTTCCAATTTGCTCCATAGACTTAGCCACAGCCGAGTTTTTTATGGTAATAAAGGTCATATCCTGTTTGGCGAAGCTGTCATCAATTGTCCAACCACCCCAGCCTTCAAGCGTCAGAGGCCACCACCAAGACTCCATAACAAATTTTCTATTCATCTTCCAAATATCTGTTTTCCCCCCACCAAATTCATGACGCATTCTTTCGGAAAAGCGTTGCATATCACGCAGACCCCATTCCATACCGCATTTGTACATAATGAGATTTGCGGCATCGCCTGTTTCTTCATGTGCCCCTGTATGTAATCCTGCTATAAAATCTTCCGAAGCAAGCACCCCACGTTGACCATCGCGAAGGAGTAGGGTCTGGTTTTCGGGATCTCGTTTTATAAATTCATCAGCAATATAATAATTGTGATAAGTTTTGTAACCGCCATCTGCTGGTGTAATTTCGCTCATAGTTTTAATGTTTAGTTAGTTTAGTTGTTAGATAGAGGCAGATTGGTTTCGAGCTTCCAGAATATCGAAATTGACATCTTTAAGTTCTAAAATACGGCTACGCGTAATAATTTTATCTTTATCAATGAGAACGCGACCGTCTTTGGGATGGCGGATTGAAACTTCAGATCTTCTTCCAATAAGAGTTTCGAGCTCGTTAGCTGATTGAATAAACATGCCCTCTGGAAGCTCTACCACTAAGCCTTCACCAATGACGCGAGCTTGACAGGCTAATCTTGAATTTCCCTTACTGCCTGTTAACAGAGCGAGAGTACGCTGTTCGCGTTCTGTAGGTGGGGTGAGTGCTTCTGCTCCCTCCCGAATATAGACATGACAGGTCGAACAAATCCCTTGTCCGCCACAGGCCATACTGACCTCACATTTACGTGCAAGTAGGGTGTCAAGAACACTACATTCTGTTTTTATCATGACTTGGTCATTAAGGGGTCTAAGGACTACGGTTTTCATTTAGTCAGATCCAAAATATCGGTGCAACTTTTTTGTATTTGCTGAAGTTCAGTGTCCGCAATGATGTTTTGACTTAAAATTCCACAAACACCTTTGCCGTCCTTTCTAACTAAAATGATTTGTCCATGATCATGTGTCCATACGAGCTGCTTCGATTCTAATTTGTGGAGTTTAAGGACACTAAAGGTGTCGCTGAGTTTACGCCAAATGTTGTCGAGTTTAGTAAGCGGTTTAGCGGCTTCATTTTTTTTCTGGTGCCATGTAACCCTATTTTCGGAGCAAAACGCTATTTCGAGGATTTGCGGATTTTTTAGGAATGGACTCATGGCTTCTAAAATTTTTAGGACTAAAAGGTTTGGGTCAGGCATAAATTTTTATTTATTGCACCCAATAATTGCTTCATGGGTAAAGGGCGTTGGGTATTAATGGCCAGCAAAGTGTCATCATCTTTGCAAGCCATGAGCGCCTCCAAATTTTCTCCAATGATTTGAAGATGGTATAAAGAACCTAGTTGAAACTGGTCGTGGATCTGCTGGCTTTTAAAGTCAATGAATGCAATAAGATCAATCCTTTGCGCAGGATCTAAACTGCCGTGCTTATATTGAATCTTCCCATCTTTTGCCAAAATGATGACCTCATCTAAATGTTGGAGATCAAAGGCGTTATTACTTACGGTGGATGGGTGATTAGTCTCTATAGATTCCTCGACATAGACCTCTTGGGTTACGGCCTCTTCAATTATAACATACTGCCTTTTCGTAAGTGTTTGTTTGGCCGTCGTAATGCGGGAGGTCTTGCTGGTGAGTGCCTCTTTGTTGAAATGATTTTTATCGCGTTCCTGTTCGTCCATTAAGCGGGCTGCTTCAATAAGAATGTGTTGAGTTGTCGTAAAAATTGTTTTTTGATTGGGGGGATTGAAATGAGCTAGTTCGAACTGACCATCTTGGAGATTTAGTAAAACGTAAACCGCACTTTCCCCGACCTGATCTTTAGTCTCCGCATGAATGATCTGCCCATGTTCCAGATAGATTTTACCTTGATCGTGATCGCCTGAGACTTCAAGTATGGATGATTTGTTGCTGAGGACTAGCATCTGCACGAGTTCAGAGATGTTTATTTGATCTAAAACACCTGAAAAACCTTTTGGATGATCCGCAGCTTGTATTTTCGGTGTTACGACATCATCTAGAACGGAGGATGGAGAGCTAAAGGAGGTTCCACGCGGCGCAAGTTTTCCGGTTATACGTATTGCTTTTTTGAATGGGATACGGTTGGCTTCTTGTTCTTGTGGAGTCGGAACTGATCCTGCCGTTTGCTTTATTTCTGGTGTAGGTAGAGTTTGTTTAGGGTCTTTATCCAAGGCAAGTAGGGAGATAAAAATGTCTAGCATGGCCTTAGCTGTGGCTGGTTTGGTAAAGTGACGTGCAACGCCGTTTTTCTGGCATAGCCCATCAATTTGTGTGCTGGATTGACCAGTTAGAACTACTTTTTTGATTTTAGGATATTTAGTGCTGAGCAGTCTTAGAAATTGGAAGCCATCAACCTGCGGCATTTGGATATCGGTAATAACTATCGAGGGTGATTCTCTTTGGATCAGGAGTAAGGCATCAGCGACATTTTCTGAGATAATAATGCTTGGTGCATTGGGATGTTTACCGCACAAAAGTCCTAGTGATTCCTTCAGGTGACTCAGGAAGCGCACGTCATCATCAACAAAAAGCCATTTACTTGCCACAATTTCCATTTTAGCAATCCTTATGCCATATCGTTCAAAAGCGGACAATTTTGTTATTTCAGCTCTCAGATAATTTATTTGGTTATTAAATTTTCAAGATATACGAATCCAAACCCTCATATTATGTCCATTTATGGACGATTGACGTGTTGACAGTTGTCCGAATTTCGTCATTTTTAGGAATGCGAAAAATAAAAGTGCTTATTCTGGAGGATGATCCTCAAGTTCGTAAAATTTTTATTAACGCAGCGCAAGAGCTTGAAATGGACTCCTTAGCTCTTGGCACATTTGAAGATGCATTAAATGCTATTGAAGAAGGCTACCGACCGGAGATTCTATTGCTCGATAACCAGTTGCCTGACGGGCTTGGGGAGGATTTCTTTGAATTATCACGTAGTTTTAAATCTCAACCCTTGACCATAATGTTCACGGCCTATCCTGAGATAGCTAATGTCGTGAGGCTAACTCAAAAAGGATTATTTCATTACAACCGCAAACCCTTCTCCGTCCTTGAGCTTGAAAAGATTTTATTAAAAGCAAAAAGCCTCATTATGTCAGGCTCAGCGCACATCGTGCTTGATGGAATGGTCGCAGAATCCCCAATTACGCAAAAAATAGTCAAAGCGATTCAAATGGCCGGCCCATACAGGAATTCTGTCGTTCTTCTCACGGGAGAGACGGGCACAGGCAAAGAAGCCTGTGCTAGGCTTTTGCACAAGTTCACCTATCTCAAAGAAGCAGGCGAACCTTTCATTACACTGAACTGTGCTGCCGTGCCCACTGAATTAGTGGAGGCAGAACTTTTCGGTGCAGAGAAAGGTGCCTACACGAGTTCGGTTAAAGATAGAAAAGGCTTAATTGAATCAGCCAATGGGGGAACTTTATTTTTAGATGAAATAGGCGAGATGCCTATTTCGCTCCAAGCAAAACTTTTAAGGTTTTTAGAAAATAGAGAATATCGCAGGCTCGGCTCTGATCTCAATTCCCGCTTTAGTGGCAGGCTAATTGTGGCGACAAATCGTAATTTAAGAGAAGAGGTTAAAGCAGGAAAATTCCGCGAAGATCTATTCTACCGTTTAGACGTTCTAAATATCCATTTACCGCCTTTACGCTCAAGACCTTTAGACATCATCCCATTAGCCTTATTATTTCTTGAAAATATTTGCCAAGAGATGGGACGTCCCACCCCAGAAATAGCGGAAACTGATTTGCATGCTTTAGAAAAGGAATTACTGCCAGGTAATGCACGCGAGATTCGTAACATCATTGAGCGCGCCCTATTATCAACCCCTGTTGAACTCAAATTTCTTGCTTTGGGTTTATCTCACAAACCAGAAGTTCTAACCACATCGCCTGCCGATATCTCTAGCACGGTTTCTTGGATAGAGTTCCTACCAATATCCAGTCCTGAGGGTGGCCGCATGGCTTATGTAGAGCGTGAACTAGTGGCTTATGCTATGACGCTTTATCGAGGAAATATTTCCAAAGCAGCTAAGTGGCTCGGCATAAGTAGGCAACAAGTCTATCGTAAGTTAGCAGCCGTAAACTTAGACACTACGGAGTTAAAAAGCCCGGAGGTTTAGCCGATACCTATCTGGGGACAGAGGTGTCGAACTTCACAGTTTTTACAATCCGGATTACGGGCTGTGCAACGCCTGCGCCCGTGCCAGATTAGGAGGTGAGCCAGTAGGGTCCACTCTTCCTGGGGAAAAAGGCTCATTAAGACTCGCTCGATGTTGGTGGGATCTTTCTTGCGGGTGAGGCCCAGTCGTTGTGACAGCCTGCTGACATGAGTATCTACCACCAGTCCTTCATTGACTTCAAAGATATTCCCCAAAACCACATTAGCCGTTTTACGCCCAACTCCCGCTAAGGCAGTTAACTCCTGTAAAGTGCGTGGAACCTGACCTTGGTGGCGTTCAAGAAGAAGTCGGCAACAATCTTGGATATTCTTGGCTTTGTTATGATAAAAGCCTGTGCTGTGAATGAGTTTTTCGATTTTTTTTAAGTCTCCCGTGGCGTAAGCTTCGGCGTCAGGAAAAGCGGCGAAAAGTTTTGGCGTGACAAGATTCACTCTTATGTCGGTGCACTGGGCTGATAGGATCGTGGCGATGAGCAGTTCTAAAGGTGAAGAATAATTTAATTCACAATGAGCGTCAGGATAGTGATTCTTTAATAAAGCAAGTAGAAGGACAGCACGCTGCTTGGCAGGTAAAAGTTTCGTGGAGTTGCCAATCATGAGCACATGGGGCAATTCTTAAATTCTTGAATTGCTTAGAGACCTAGCGCAGTAACTTTTTCCACCCATTTAGACGCAGGAAATTTTGTGCTGAGGTCGGTGGCGTGTTTACGAGCATCCTCTTTTTTGCCTTGCTTGACTTTAATTTCTACCAAGTGATAGAGAGATTCCGCACAGATTTCCGTTTGTGAGGGGTAGAGAAGGGTGATTTTTAAATAATAACCTGCGGCTAGGTCAAAAATGTTTAGCTCTGGTTTCCCTTCACCTTGAAAGGTTTCTTTAGTCTTCCCTTTTTTATCCCCGATCAACTCTAGAGCCTTGCCAAATTCCAAAAGGGACTGGGCGCGGGTTTGATTACTGGCACTAGGGCTATTCATAATCTTCTTTAAGGTTGTGAAGGACTCATCATATTTACCTGCAGCAATGCCGAGCATGGCCTGAGCAAAATCGACTTCGAGAAGCTTATCCGATTTCGGATATTTTTCTTTAAGCTCGATAAAGAAGAGGGTGGCTTTAGCTGTATCGCCTTTACCTAAGTAGGCTGCGCCTAGACCGTAGGTAGCGGCGGCTTGAGCTTGGTCGGATCTAGGGAAGCTCTCGCGTAGAACTCCGAATTGTAGGACGGCCTCATCCCATTCTTTATTCTCAAGGAGAATGGAGCCATATTGATCATATTCTTGCCAAGCGATGAGCTGTGGTGTGGAGATTTGAGCCAGAGCTTCTTTGTAGAAACGCGCGGCGATGGTTTTTTGCCCAAGTTGGTAGGCTAAGTTAGCGCGGGCGATAAGGACTTGGGCTTTGACTACTTCATCTTTTTGTATCCCAGCCAATTCACTAAGGTAGGTAAAGGCGGCAGATTGTTCCATACTGTTTCCGCGTATGAGTAAGAGCATGACATCTACTTTATTTTTTAAAATGGAACTAAAGAGGTTCGTGCTGGGGAATTCCGTTATAGCCTTGTCCAAGGTTTTACTGGCGGAATCTAATAAGTTTTTCCACTGTGTTTTTTTAACTTCATTAAGACCAGCTATAGCTCCCATTTTTATGGCAGACTTGTAGTCGTTATCGGCTTGGCGTAGATAAATCCGCACGACGTAAGATGCCAACGTTTGTCCAAACTCGGAACTTTTTTCGGTGGGAGACATGGCTGTAAAGCGTGTAACAAAGTCTTGTTGAAGAGCCTCAGCTTCATCAGGTTTTTTAGCTCTTTCTAGGTATTTAATCCGTTCTGATTGGGCGACAAGACTGCGGGCAGATTTAGGAAAGGTGGTGATGAGTTCATCTTGCACTTTAATCATCTCTTCAAAGCGTTCCCCTGCTAAGTGGAGGCGCCAGATTTTTTCTAAACTAAAAATCTTAAGGGCAGGGTCGTCTACCTTGTTGACGATGTCACGATAAGCTAAGATCGCTTCATCTATCTTCTTTAGTTTTTCATGACTGCCCGCTATGACGATCATAGCTTTGCCTACATTAATGGAGTTAGGAAACTTTTTAAGAAAGTCCTGCATGGCTAGAATAGCATCCTCGCTCTTACCTGTATTATTCAGCATATTGCCTACTTGATAAGAAACTTCATCTTTTAGAGCCTCATTCTTAGCAATGAGAGAAAGGTCTTTCATAACCTTGATGGCTTCCTCTTTTTTACCGAGCTGGAACAGGGTGTAGCCACGAAAACGCTCGGCATCTTCAAATACGTCAGGCGGCAGTTTAAATTTACCGCTCTTGGCTTTGGCTGAGAATTGATCGATTTCTTTCAATGCCTCTTCAGGCTTTTTTTGGCCGAGTAAGGCGCGAGCTAACTCCTGGACGGAGAGTGCGGCAAAGCGACTATTGGGCATGTCTTTAATGATGGTTCTGAGCTTCAGGATCGCTTCGTCAAAGCGGCCTTGTTGGATCATGGCGCGGGCGATGAAGTAGGGCACAGCGTCTGCGAGGGGGTCATTAGGAAATTTAGATTTAAAGTCGGCGTAACCTGCCTCGGCCTTAGCACTGAGGCCTTGGAGGGCTTGGCTGACAATGACTTTTAGAGTTAGTTCCTTAAGCTGTGTGCCTTCGGAGAATTTCATAACATGGCGATAGATGCTACGACCCTCGTCATACTTTTTAAGTTGAATGTAGCAATCGGCTACACGAATGAGGGAGTCTTTTGAGCTATCATCGTTATCTTTAAGAGCCTTAAGCTTACCTTCTTCACGCTGAAGGCTGCGCTGGAGTGAAGTGAAGAGTTCCTTATTGGCGGCAGCTTTGGCTAGTCTATCACGAAGCTTCGCAATGCGCTTATCTTGGGATTCAATTAATTCGTCTTTAGTGCGGAGAGAGCGGAATTCCTTCAGGGCTTGGTCAAAATCTTCATCCGCAAAGGACAGGTTTGCTAATTGAAAAGCGGCGTCATTTGCCACGACTAGGCTATCACTTTTAAGAAGTCGTTGATATGTTTCACGGGCCTTCTGAATGACGGCAGCGGCCTCTTCTTTTTTAAATTCAGATTTCAACACTTGGGCTTGTTGAGAGAAAACGTAGCCTAAGAGGTAATCGGCGTCCGCACTCATTTCAGCGCCATCTGGCCTGTTCTTAAGCTCTTCTAAACTCGCAGCGGCGGCATCAAACTTACCTGCTTGGGCACTTATGTTCGACTTAATCATGAGTGCGTCTGCCAAGTTACTGTCTTGAGGAAATTTCGTGAAAAGTTCGTTTATTTTCAGAATGCCGGCCTCGAAAGCTTTCGTGGCACCAACTTTGTCTTTAGCTAAGAGCTTGTTTCCAATATCCATGTTGGCACGAGCTTGAAAGAGCAAGGCGAGGGGACTAAGCTCCTTGTTTGTGGACTTGGAAACGGGCTCTAGCGTGGTGAGTGCTTTGGTGGATTCCCCTAGAAAGTAATAGGAGGCACCTAAATGAAAGGCGGCTAACTCCTTCGTGTCAGCGGGAAAATCTGTAGAGTTACTTAGGCTTTTGGCCGCTTCAGCATAATTACCTACACTATAATAAGCGATACCCAGTAGGTAACGGATATTGGGAATATTGAGATCTTTAGGGTATTTTTTAATGGCGTCTTGAAAGGCAGTTACAGCGTCCGGGAACTTACCCTCCTGCATTGCTGCTGCACCCTTTTTTAAAAGTCCTAGGGCGGTCTCCTCAGCTCGAGCTTCAGTATGGAGGCTGAACAAAACAATAGTGCTTATTAATAAAAAGTTCGTTACCAGATAATTTAAACGCTTCACAAGTATTACTTTACAGGAAACTTAGACAGAGCAAAACCCTTTTTTTTAGAGAGAGTTGAAAAAAGTTTAGTCTAGGAACAGGAGTTGAGTTTATTAAAGATTTTCAAGGTACTCAAAATTTCCTCTTGCTAGTCTAGCCAAATTCTCTTTGAATATGCCTATGTCGTTTCTGTCAGTGTTCATGCCTTCTCAGTCCTCTGTTTACTCAGATAGACGCTTTATCTCCGTAATGTCCTAATGACTCCTTCCCACCTTCCCTTTCTTGCTCCCCCCATGTCTCGCGCTTTGACCACTGGGCTGCATCCAGCTTTTTCATTCCAAACCTAACAGGAGACGTCCCATACAATTCCAACAGCTACGTGTCAACAACCGCATCCGCGCCCGGGAACTTTTAGTCATCGGCCCAGACGGCGCATCCCTCGGCATCATACCAGTCAACGACGCCCTAGCCCACGCTCGGCGCGCTGGCATGGATCTCGTGGAAATAAGCCCTAAAGCTAGACCTCCAGTCTGTAAGATATTAGATTACGGCAAGTTCCGCTATGAAATGTCCAAAAAAGATAAGGAAGCGCGTAAACAAAATAACGCCGCTAAAGTGAAGGAACTAAAGTTCCACATCAACATCGACGAACATGATTATATGACCAAGATGCGTCATGCGGAGGATTTCCTCTTTCGTGGGATGAAGGCCAAGCTCATGATGGTGTTCCGTGGTCGTGAGATGCAGCACCAAGACCTAGGTAAAACCGTGGTGGCACGTATTCGTAAGGATCTTGAGCATGTCGGAATCGCAGATGCTGAGCCGAAATTAGTTGGCAGGAACATTAATTTAATGTTAACTCCTGTCCCGCTTAAAAAGAGGGTCCGTAAATACACGGATGATTCGATCGAATACGAAGGTGACGATGCCACAGAAGAAGGCGGAGAATCCGAGGATTCAGGTGAAGAAAACAAGATTAACGAGAAAAGATGATTTATGAGAAAAGGACCTACTGCCAAAACAAAAAAAGCCGTCGCTAAACGGTTCACCCTGACCGCTAGTGGTAAACTTAAGCGCAGCCAAGCTGGACGCCGTCACTTAGCCGCCAGCAAAAACCGTAAGCGTAAACGCCACCTCGCCTCCCGCGCGCTCGTAGCTCCCGCTGACACTAAACGGATGAAGATCTGCTTGCCATTCTCCTAAGAATTAGGCACTATCTTCAGCTTTCTAAAACTAACCAGGAACTATTATGCCCAGAGCAACCAATGCACCAGCCTCCCGCGAACGCCGTAAACGCGTAGTCGATAGCGCAAGAGGATTTCGCGGAAACAGAAGCAAACTTTACCGTTACGCTAAAGACGCCACCATGAAGGCCAAAGTATGGGCCTACCGTGATCGTAAAGCACGTAAACGCACTTTCCGCTCCTTATGGACCACTCGTATTAACGCCGCTGTGCGTGAACACGACATGACCTACAGCAGATTTATCGCAGCCCTTAAGACAGCTAGCATCGAGATTGATCGTAAGATCTTGGCCGAATTAGCAGTAAATGAACCAGCGGCTTTCGCTCAGGTCATTAAAACCCTTAAGTCCTAATTTTAATTTAGATTTAAACGCCGCCGTCTCCGTCTTCGTGAAGGGGTTGCGGCGTTTTTTTATGATTGATCAACTTCAACAAATTAAAGAGCAGGCTCTTCTAAATTTGGCTTCCGTGCAAGACGCCGTTAGCTTAGAAGAATGGCGCATCCGTTTTCTTAGCCGACAGGGTTCTTTACCTCTGGCTTTAGAGGGCATGAAGGACGTGCCTAAGGAACTACGCCCTAGCGTTGGTAAATTGGCTAACGAAGTGAAGGTCGCTGTCAATGCGGCTTTTGAAGAGAAAAGAGCATCCTTTGAAACCGTGAGCTCCCACCTTCCAGAGGATACTACCTTACCTGGCACCACCACAGACATCGCTACCCTCCACATCGTGAATCAAACGTTGGATCGTATCGTCCAAATTTTCCGGCGCATGGGTTTTGCCCTAGCTGATGGCCCGGAAATCGAAACAGAGTACCATAACTTTGATGCCCTCAATACTCCCGCCGATCACCCTGCTCGGAACGAACAAGACACCTTCTACGCCCAGCTGCCGGCGGACTCTAAATACGGCCGGCTGCTCTTACGCACTCAGACTTCCACCGTGCAAATCCGCACCATGGAATCAACAAAGCCGCCCATTAAAATTATCGCTCCAGGCCGTTGCTATCGTCGTGATGAAATTGATGCCACCCATGGCATTTTCTTCCACCAGATTGAAGGCTTAGTTATTGATGAAAAAGTGACTTTGGGTGATTTAAAGGGGACGATGGAGTTTTTCTTTAAAGAGCTTTTAGGTGCAGAAACAATCGTGCGATTTCGGCCTCACTTCTTTCCCTTCACTGAGCCTAGCTTTGAGATCGATATGGCACGGCAAGGTCATGCGGTGCGGGGTAAAAAATGGTTAGAAATCGCTGGCTGCGGGATGGTCGATCCAGCCGTATTGACAAATTCTGGGATTGACCCGGAGAAATATACGGGCTTTGCTTTCGGTATGGGAGTTGAGCGCATGGCCTTGATGCTGCACGGAATACCTGACCTACGACTTTTTTACGAAAATGACCAACGATTTTCTAAGCAATTTTAGGAAATGACCCATTTTCTCATTGCAGTAAGATTTCATATCTATATCTATTTTTAAACATGAGCACACCTACCCAACTTGAACAACTAAAGCAATACACCAAAGTCGTCGCCGACACGGGCGATTTTGAATCCATGAAAGCTTATGAGCCTCATGATGCGACCACCAATCCTTCACTTATTCTCAAAGCTGTGCAGAAGGATGAATATAAGCCGCTTCTTCTTAAAGCTGTTAAGGATCGTGCTGGAGCCAGCACGGAAGAAATCACGGATTATCTACTGATTCTTTTTGGGTTGGAAATTTTAAAAATCGTTCCTGGTCGCGTTTCCACAGAAACGGACGCTCGACTCTCTTTTGACACGGCAGGAACTATCGCCAAGGCTCATACCTTGATTGATTTATATGCAAAGCATGGCATCGCTAAAGAGCGTATTTTGATTAAAATAGCGTCCACTTGGGAAGGGATTAAGGCGGCAGAAGTTTTAGAAAAAGAGGGTATCCGTTGCAACCTCACGTTGCTGTTTGCTTTACCTCAGGCTATTGCTTGCGCTGAGGGTAGTATCCAACTTATTTCTCCTTTCGTCGGACGTATTTACGACTGGTATAAAAAGAGTGAAGGCAAAGATTTCGTGGGAGTGGAAGATCCTGGCGTGCAGTCCGTCAAAACGATCTACAATTACTACAAAAAATTCGGTTATAAAACCGAAGTTATGGGAGCTAGTTTCCGTAACGTTGGACAAATTCAGGAATTGGCTGGATGCGATCTTTTAACCATCAGCCCGAACTTCTTGCAAGAGTTGAAAGATTCTACCAAGCCATTGGAACGTAAGCTCTCACCAGAGATTGCTCAATCCAGCGATTTGAAAAAAATAGCACTCGATGAAAAAGGATTCCGTCTGATGATGAATGAAGACGCCATGGGCACAGAAAAACTAGCGGAAGGTATTCGTCTCTTCGCCGCAGATGCGGTGAAATTAGAAAAGTTAATTGAGCAAAACCGCTAAGGCTTTTAGCTGAGCAACATTATTAATAAACATGGCCCTGCTTTCGACAGAGAGTGGGGTCATTTTATATCTAGGACTAAAGTGAAAGCCTGTAGGCTATGACAAGTTTGGAGGCAGAAACCATAGGCGAGGTCGACCCACATGGCAATGCAGCGATCGGTGCATGACGTTGCCGAAAAGACAGCTTACGATGAAAAGAAGGCGGGGGATTTGATTCATAGTTTTGGTTCCAAAGCATTCACGCGTATTTCTAAAGGAGGGATGGGATGGAAGACTTGCGCCTTGCCCTCGGAAAGCGCAAGATCGGTGGCGTTGGTTTCTTGAAGGAGACGCAGAAGCGCGGCGATTTCTTCGGTGGTCGCAATATCACGTAACGAACGATCAGCCCGTGTCATGGCCATGCTGTTAAGGGGTGGCCAGACAAAGAGAGCGGCAAAGCACCAAGTTGTCATGATTGCCGCAAGTGACACGGCTTGTTGCAGAGATGTTTGCGCTGGCATGAGCCATGCAGCAGTTAAACCCAAAGCTAGCCAACCTAGAACAATCCCAATGGAGACGAGGTTACAGCCGCTTCTGAGGAACCAAGACTCCCGTCGAATCAGCAGCGCAATGTTGCGTGCAGAAAGGCGAGCCACGGCTTCAGTGAGCCAAATGGTTTGCCTATTAAAAGGCAGAAACATTCCATTTAATGTGTTCAATGAACCATCGGCATACCAATGAATTTGTCGCACGGGAACATTCCATTGCTGGAGAAGGATTAGAACCTCGGTTTCGACCGATTTTTTACCCTGCAGACGGCAGCTTCTGGCCTGCCAAGAGGGGAGAATAATGAGGACTGCAGTGGCGCAAGCCAGCGCACCGGCCAAGACCACACCGAAGGGCAGAAATGTGCGCCCTAAAACCCACAAACTCAGACCTATGAGCATGGTGATAGAGCTGGCGAGCACTCCATACCACCAATCCGAACGCCATTCTTTTAAAGATTGTGTAGTGCCGTGGTAGAGGCGTTCAACTTCGTAACCCACAAGGCGATCGAAGAAAAAGGCGAAGGAGTTAAATCCTACTAAAATCAAAACCAGCCACATGAGCCAAGGAATGCTGACGTAAAGCGATGCCGGCATCCATAGAACTAGGAGGAACGCAACCCAAACAAGGGTGAGGTGGCAGCCGATAGAGAACATACCGCTCCAGAGGCGAATAATTTGGTAATGCGTTGCGGTGCTCGCTGAAATCATCACCTAATCTAATCCGGATTATTCGATCAGCAAGAGACATGACGCCTAAGCATCCTGATAAATTAATGTTGACATGATAACATAATAATGTTGTCATGTTGGTATGATAAGAACGCAAATCCAATTAGAAGAAGAAACTTTTCGAGCTCTGCAAGTGTTGGCAAAAGAAAGGCAGTGTAGTTTTTCAGAGCTTGTTCGTACAAGTGTCAAGAATACCCTTCAGACTGAAGATAGAATGACGCTTAAGAAACGTAGTCTCGAGGTTGCTGGAAAGTTTCGAAGTGGATTAGGGGATTTAGCTAAAAACCACGACACCTACCTCAATGATGGTTTTTGAAACTATTTTTTGGGATACATCAGGTCTGTTAGCTACCTTAGATCAAGATGACGATTTTCATCTTCCAGCGATCCGGGCTTGGGAGCATATGATGCACGGAAACTACCTTTTTGTAACTACTGACTATATTCGCTTGGAAACGTGGGCACTCGTTCAAAGACGTTTAGGTTCTGAAGCTGTGGAAACTTTATACACAACAATCTTACCTTTGTGTCAGATAGAAATTACAGCAAATGATGGCTTTGACCGGGTAGTTGGTCAGTGGTTGCTGACTAGGCAGCGTTCGCTGAGCTTAGTAGATGTGACAAGTTTTGATTGTATGAGACGCTTGGGTCTAACTAAAGTATTCACGTATGATTCTCATTTCACGGAACAGGGCTTTAAAGCTTTATAATAAACGATGTCTCGGGAGCACAATAGGCCGATAAACCTCATTTAATCTTCCACGATTCTAGGCCAGGCACCCCGCACTGATCCGAAATGAGGTTTGAGTTGGGGCAGCGTTTCAATCGTAGGGCAAACGGGCTTACCCTTTTCATCAAGGAACAAGCAACCCAAAGGAGCGTCGGTTAAAATCGTGTCGAAGAGTTCAACCGCAGTGCGCAAAGCTTCCATCCAGATTCTTTTCATGGTTGTTGCTTCGAGCGGTTCCTTCGTTTGGAATTGGGCAATCGATCCCAAAGGATACCGCTGAACCCGTGACATCTCTTCAATAATAAACCGGGGGTTAAGTCCATCATCTTTTCCTGACGCCGCCCAAACCAAAGCTCCCAGAGACAACCGTTTTTGGTGAATCTCAATCAAATCAATGTAATCCCTTATTTTAGCACGCCCGCATCCCGCTAAGGCTTTGTTGGTTGCCGCATCCCAAAAATTCAGCCGATAGCCCAACTCCTCATCTTGTTCCACTGGGTAAAAACGAAAAGCCGAGTCATGAAGCCATTCTAATTTCGTTTTCTTCCCATCTTTGCTGACGATAGCCCGGGAAAACGTTTCTGATTTAAGTGTGAAGTATACCTCGTAACCGCTCTTCTCAAGTGCGCACGAGTCATCTCCCTTGGCCGCCGCTAGGGCCGCAACCGTCTCATTGAAAATATCAATATCCTTGGAAGTGCGAAGTGAGTCAGGGCTTTGGTGCAACACGGTGGCTCCTCCAACATAGCTTTCTGGATTGCGATTGGATGCAATAATCGCTAGGACTTCCCGTTCAAAGGAGCCTAAGGGCATGCGGGCTCCTTCAACAAGCGCCTGATACGTCTTGCCTTCTCAAATACTGCACGATTCCCCTCACTCATCAAAGCGTCTAAAACCCAAGGAATGTCAGCATAACTTGGCAGGTATTCTGGCTTATAGGACCAAAAACAATCAATGTAGTGATCCCGGTACGCCTTCCTGACCTCCCGCACAGCGACCATCCGGCTCGCCATTGCAGGATCCAGCGTACGCCGACTTTTTTTTCCGCCTTTACTGCCAATTTGAGCCAGATACGTCCTCATAGCTTTAGGTGTGGTAATCAAAGTTTTCATACTTAAGCAGCTTAGGTTCTGTATCGTTGATAATCAATAACTTAAATTAAAATAAAGTGGAACTTGTGCTGTCTATGTCTAAGTCGCTTGGTAAGGTTTTCTCCTCTCATATTGAACCATCTTACTGTATTGACGGGATCCTCACCTATTATGACGTCAGTTTTACAGGCGCACCAATCATCAGTAAATGACCTATTCAAATGGAGCCAGATGTCTCGGAATTGAGACATCGTTTTTAATGGAACCAATTTTTGCGGTGGCTTAAGAGCGACTCATGTATTTTCCCGTGCGGGTATCGACTTTCACTTTCTCGCCTTCTTTAATGAAGAGGGGGACTTGCACTTCTAAACCGGTTTCTAGTTTAGCAGGTTTTTGCAC
>JAWXBW010000018.1:0-9792 GCA_034440395.1 Blastochloris sp.
ACGCATCATTGTCCCTGATGTAGAAATGTATCTTCGAACCTATGTCCGCCAAATAGACGGAGACGCCAGCACACGCTTTCCCTACCAAAAAGCGGAAGAGACCAATCCTACATGGACTCCCTTGCAAAGCGTTAATCGCATTTTTTATCAAGACCGCAAATCTGCGTTTGGTCACCAAATTATGTATGACAAACAGTTACTAGATCGCTTACTGAGACTTAGCGGGTTTAACAACGTTACTTGTGAAAAATTTGGGAAAGGTAAAGATCCACTTCTCCTCATCGATACCGCCGATCGAGCCGTAGAATCTCTCTACCTAGAAGCCTCTTTTTCCACCGCTTGATTTTTGAAGTTTTATTCATAGGATTTAAGAATACTTTGAGTTTGTTCCCCTTTAGTTGCTAAGTAACTTTCTGCAAAATGCCGCTACACTCGTTTTAGAGATAAAGCAGAAGATTGACATGACGCCCGCCCGCATCCTCATTCTGACCAATGGCCCGCTTTCTCGTAATCCGCGCGTGGTCAAGGAAGCGACGACCCTTGGTTTCGCTGGTTACCATGTCACCGTTTTAGGTATTCGGAACCACGCCCTCTCTGCCAGCTCAGATCTGGACATTGCAGCTACAGCACCTTTCACCCATCAAGAAGTTAATTTACTCGACGATCCAACGGCTAAATTTCCGCAACGCCTTCAAGTCTGGTTCCGCCGCATTCGTATCCGTTTAGCCCGAGAACTTAGCCCTCTCTTCCCCTCCATCCATGTCCTCGGTCCCGCCGCCGACTTACTCCGTGCCGCACAGTCACTGCCTTCCGACCTCGTGATTGTGCATAACGAAATCCCCCACTGGATTGGCACTCGCCTGCTGGCTGAGGGTCGCCGTGTCGCCGTAGATTTTGAAGATTGGCATAGCGAAGATTTAATCCCTCAGGAACGCGCAGGCCGACCCTTAGAGCTGCTCCGCCGTTGTGAGCATACGCTGCTCCATCACGCCGCCAGCACCAGCACCACATCAAACGCCCTGGCCGATGGTTTACACCGCAGGCACGGAGGCACCCGCCCACACGTCATCACGAACTCATTTCCTCTTTCCGCGCTATCAGAGATCAGGACTTCACTGAACAGGCCTCCCACTTTTTTCTGGTTTTCTCAAACCACAGGTCCAGGGCGCGGTTTAGAACTCTTCCTCCGCGCATGGGCAGGCACGACTCAGCCGAGCAACGTTGTTTTATTAGGCAACCTAAGACGTGGCTATGATCGATCCCTGCTTGATCTCCTCCCACTCACCCACCGCTCTCGCCTTCAATTTCTCCCCCTCGTCTCCCCCACAGAACTTCCCGCACTCATCGCTCAACACGACATCGGTCTCGCCCTAGAAGAATCATTCATCCTCAATCGCGACCTCACAATCACCAATAAAATTCTGCAGTATCTTAATGCGGGCCTAGCCATCATCGCCTCCGACACCGCTGGACAACGTGAAGTCCTTGCCCACAATCCCGCCGCAGGCATCATTGTTTCACTGGAAGACACCACCGCACTTGCCGCCACCTTAGATCAACTACTAGCAGATCCCGCCGCTCTGCTGGGTCGTCGCCACGCCGCCCGCCGTCTGGCAGAAGAACACTACTGTTGGGAACGGGAAGCTCCGAAGCTATTAGCCAATACACAACAATGCCTTGCCCGACCTTGGCCGCTAGAACCTTCCACAAACAATAAAGCTAAACGCATTTGCATTTCTCACCCCAGCGTGGCCACTTCTATTCAACAATCCGTGCAAGCCTTCCATGAAGTAGGCGCTCTCGATCAATTCATTACCACCCTGACGTATCAACCTGATCACTGGCTGCAAAAACTGTTCATCTCTTCTGGCAAGCTTTTTGCTTATGATGTAAATTCTCAATTTAAACGCCGCCTTGTTCATGAAATACCCTTTAACAAAATTCGCAATTTCCCCTGCGGCGAAATTCTACGGCTCGCCTCCACCAGAATCGAACCCAGTGGTAGGCTAGGCGACTGGGTGTGGTTTCAGACCGAAACAGGCTTTGATCGTAAGGTCGCTCGCACTCTGCATAAAAATCTAAAAGCGGTTTACGGTTTTGAAAACTGCTGTCTGACAACCTTTAAACGCGCTACCACTCTCGGACTACCTAAAATCTACGAAGTGCTCGCCCCTGAGCTTGGCTTTGTTCAAGCAGCATTAGAAAAACAAGTGCAAACTTTCCCTGAATTGCGAACCCCTTTTTACGAATTCACCCGCCTTCGTGCCCTTGAGCGCATCAAACGAAAACATGATGAGTGGAATCTCGCTGACCGCATTATCTGCGCATCCCGCTTCAGCCGCGACACCTACGCCCACGCAGGGCTCGATGTAGAAAAAGTTCGCATCGTTCCCTACGGTGCGCCCATCCCTTGCCCGCGGGAACAGGTTCTAAATGGCGGTAGCTCTCCAGACAAACCCCTTAACCTCATCTGGGTAGGAACATTCGGACTACGTAAAGGCGCCCATCTCGTGCTCGAAGCTTGGCGTCAGGGAGCCCTAGGCCGCCACGCCGTGCTCCATGTTTTTGGTAAAAAAGAATTACCTCTTAGCCTGACTTTTCCTACACCTCAGGGCATCCACTTTCACGGCACACTTCCGCACGAAGTTCTCATGAAAAAATATCAGGAAGCGGATGCTCTCCTCTTCCCCACGCTCTGCGACGGCTTCGGGCTCGTAGCTTCGGAAGCCTGGTCCCGCGGTGTTCCCGTCATTACGACTAATCAAGCGGGAGCATCAGAACAACTTCAGTCGGGAAAAAACGGCATCTTAATCCAAGCGGACTCTGCTCAAGCCATCCATGACGTGGTTGTTTGGTGTCACGCACATCGTCAAGATTTGAGAACCATGAGAGGAGCCGCTTGGCAAACCGCCTCCGCATGGCAATGGAGCGATTATCGGAAAGCCCTGCGAATGGCAGTGGCTGACCTCGTTCCTCACGAAACCTAAATTCAGATTAAAACTTAAATAAGAGATGAAAATTTGCCGCCATAATCATAGAGGAAGACCCAGAAATTTAACCACGGATAGCACGGATAGAAGAAAAGAAAAAAAGTTTCCCAGCCTAGCTTCCTCATCTGACCCCTATCCCTTCCCGCCGTGGCGGGACTGGCGAAGACGTGTTATTCGTGCTATCCGTGGTAAAAACTCCCCGTTTTTATCTTCCTATTTATGTTAATCAAAGTAACTCCATGAATTGGTTAAAAGTTTATGTTCGTCGTCTTTGCGCACGCGACCAAGAGTTTCGCTTAAACCTAGTAGCACAACCATGGCCGGCACGACCCACAGTATGCGCTACCCTGATTGTCGCTCCGCATCCGGATGATGAAACACTCGGCTGCGGCATGTTGATCGCTTCTCGCTTAATGGCAGGGGAATGCGTGCATGTGCTCATACTTAGCGACGGATCTGCTTCTCATCGTGACCACCCTACTCTACAACCCAAACAGCTCAAATCCCTACGTCAGGCGGAGTCTGTTTGTGCGATGAATATTCTAGGGCTCCCCACCACTAATGTTCATTTCTTGGATTTGCCCGATGCGGAGCTTCCCCACCTTAGCGAAACTCAAAAAGAAGAAGCCCGAAAACAACTTAAAAATATTTTGAGCCTAGCCCCCTTTGACCAAGTCTTCACCACTTGGCGCCATGATGCCAGCAGCGAACATGAGGCCGCTTACGCTTTAATCGCAGAAAAGTTGCCTTCATCAATGAGAATTCTTGAATACCCCATCTGGGCTCGCTGGTCGCCATGGAAACTCGCTCAAGCCAAGGCTTCAAAATGTTCAATATATAGGATACAAACGAAACCTCTTTCCGTCTTAAAGCGGCAAGCCCTACAATCTTATCAAACCCAACTAGTTCCGGTTCCCCCATGGATTAAGCCTGTTTTGCCTCGAGGGTTCCTCTCTGTCTTTGAGCATTCCGCAGAATATTTTTTTGAGAAAAAGTAATTTCTTTATATACATCAGAGAACATCGTTTATGAATACATCACCGAAACCCAGTGCTTACGTTTTTGACCACGATCATGTCCCTCACACGCACAAGCTTCTTTTCCCCACGATTGCCCAGTGTCTTAAGAAATATGCTATTCAATCCGTCCTAGATATTGGCTGTGGAAACGGTTACATGTGTCGTCACTTACTTCAGCATGTTTCCAAGGTCGTCGGAATCGATAGTAGTGCTAGTGGCATTGACGAAGCTCGCCTAGCCTTACCTGAAACAACCTTTCACCGCTGCGCAATCGGAGAAGCGCACGTAGTATTGAAAGATCAGCTTTTTGACCTCGTTCTAGCCACCGAAGTTATTGAGCATTTATTTCTACCACGCGAGTTGCCACAACTAGCACATCAACACCTTAAGCCTAGGGGCATTTTTATTCTCTCCACCCCCTACCACGGTTACTGGAAAAATTTAGCCCTTTCGCTCTTAAATGGGTGGGATCGGCATCACACGGTTTCATGGGACGGCGGCCATATAAAATTTTGGTCACGCGTTACGCTGGAACACTTACTTAAAGAAGAAGGCTTTGAAATTTTAGAGTTTCACGGTTGCGGGCGTTTCCACTATCTTTGGGCATCCATGATTATTGTTGCACGCAAAAAATGAACCCTACTTTATTTAGTAAAAAAGTTTTTAATTATCTTTGGCATCGCTTCGTGCTTGACCCGAGTGGTGCAGGTAAACCTGTCCCCCCTGAGGCCTTAGATAACGAATATCGTAGCGGTGCTTGGGATCATTTCTGGGGTGATGAAGAACGGGAACGTCATGAAGTTCTCGTTCACATGATTGCCTCACGCGGCAGCACGGTTTCCCTACTAGACCTTGGGTGCGGCAGTGGACGACTCGCCTCCATGCTTGATTCCAAAACCATTAGCAACTATCTAGGGCTTGACCTATCGGAAGAAGGTCTGAAAAAAGCGCGCAGCCTCAATCTGAAACATGGCTATTTTGAAAAAGCCGATTATACACAATGGATTCCTAACCAGTCCTATGACATCATTACCTTCAATGAATCCTTGGGCTATGCCCCAGAACCACTCGCTACTGCACGATCTTACGTCACCCACTTAAATCCGCAGGGCTGTCTGATCGTTAGCCACTATCGTTACGGAAATTATGAAAAAATCTGGCACAATTTAGCCAAAGAATTTGTCTTTGAAAAAGAGCAAAGTGTCACGAATAGTCAGGGAAAAATCTGGGATTTAAAAATTCTCTTACCTAAAGTATCTTGAAGAAGCTACTCATCATTAGCCCTTTCTTTCCACCCGCTAGCACCCCCGATCTGCAACGTGTGCGGATGTCTCTACCTCATTATAAAAAATTTGGTTGGGAGCCCGTCGTCCTCACGGTCGATTCCAGCGATCAATCCGTGCTCCAAGAACCTGATCTCTTACAAACAATTCCATCAGATATTCGCATCGAAAAAGTAAAACCCTTTTCTTATCGTAAACTAAATTTTTTTGGCATTCGTAATATCGGCCTTAGAGCCTGGCTTCCCCTATGGCGAAGGGGTTGCGAATTACTTGAACAAGAAAAATTCGATGCCATCTTTTTTTCCACTACTCAGTTTTTTGTTTTACCCCTCGGCCCTTTGTGGAAGCGGCGTTATAATGTTCCCTACATTATTGATATCCAAGATCCATGGTTAACAAATTATTATTACCAAAAAGGCGTCTCTAAGCCTCCGGGTGGTTGGAAATATCATATCACCTATCTTACAGCGTGGCTATTAGAGGGCTGGACGTATCGACATGCTGCAGGTTTTATGTCCGTTTCAGCTCGCTATTTTCAAGAGCTACAATCCCGTTACTCGTGGTTTAAAGAAAAAATCCAAACCACCATTCGCTTCGGTGCCAGTAAAGAAGATCAGAAATATTCCTTACAGCTTGTGCCAACTCAAGACAGATTACCCCAGTTTGAGAATAATATCCTACGTATCGTTTACACGGGAGCGGCTGGACCCATTATGCCTAAAGCGTTGAACGCTTTTTTTGATGGGGTGCAACATTACAGAGAATCTCATCCAGAAAAAGCCGCTCGTTTCCGCTTCCTCTTTCTCGGCACCTCCTATGCCCCACCAGATAAAGCTCTACCCTCCGTGGTCCCCATCGCCAAAGAATGGAAGATGGATGACCTCGTGCTGGAGGTTCCCAGCCGTTTAGGTTTCTTAGAGTGTCTGCGTTATCAGGCTGAAGCGGACGCCTTGCTCATGTTGGGCTCTAGTGATCTCGCCTACTCGCCCTCGAAACTTTACACCTATTTTCTTTCAGGTCCTCCAATCTTAGCTCCCGTTTTTAAAAATAGTGTCTTAGAGGAAATGTTGCAGGAACTCAATTGCGCTCGGCTCATTCATATCGGCGAAGAGGGCAGTCGAGATGTTTCCCGCCAAGAAATTGCTCAGTTCCTTAATGATGCTCTGGCAGGTTTTACTCCGTGTGCGCTGCCGCAGAGACGTGATGATCTCTTTGCAAAAAAATATTTAGCAGAAAGTCTTACTGCAGATCAGTGTTGTTTATTTGACGCCGCACTTCAGATCTAATTACGAGAAAAATCCTTGTGAAAAAACCTAAGGCTAAACAAGACACCAGTCCAACAAGCTCCGGATTTCTGATTAACAGTAATCAAATCTCCGTGTTATTTTGGCTTGCCTCAAGTTACTTCATCTTTCTCGGACTTCATTCTTTAGGCACCTATGACGAATCCACAGTGCTAGGCTACTTTCTTATTCTTGGTGCCAGTGCGCTGCCTATTTTTTTATGGATTCAAGGCGCTAACCACGGGCTGCCCATTTATCCTTTATTTTGCAGCTCTATCTTCACAACCTTCGGAGCTCCGCTCATCACCCAACACCCATGGATTATAGCATTCCAACCAGAAGCGCACCTCAGTGTGGCCGTCACGACAGCGACTGCGCTAAGTGTTGGCACCGCACTTTGGTTTCTCACCACCAAAAACCAGCCGGCCCTGCCCACTCGATGCCGTCAACTTCCTTTAGTTGGAGGTGAACGCATTCTTCTTGGTTGTCTTTTGGCGTTTTCCATTTTTGCGCTTAATAGTCTCTTTATTTTCCTACCACTCAAGGGTGGAACCTTTTCACTGATACAAGGCGTTGTTTTAGGGCTGAATAATCTGGCTGTTTTTATGCTCAGCCAGCGTTTAGGTAGTGGCAAATTAACGAAGTGGAACACGATACTTTTTTTAACGCTCTTTGCCTTTCAGTCCATCGTTACGACAGCCAGTATTTTGCTCTACAGCACCTTTGCTGTAACCATTCTCGCCTTGGCAGGCTTCACGATTGGCGCACGTCGCATTCCTTGGCTAGCGACGGCGGCGGCCATAATGATAGCGGGCTTTCTTCATATCGGCAAAACAGAGCTGCGGGTTAAGTATTGGAACGAAGAGAAAACGGCAACCACTTTAACCCCAACTGAGATCGGTCCTTTTTATTTAGATTGGTTCGCCATGTCTTGGGATGAAATGTTCCGACCTAGATCTGCGGTGGACGACGATGAAAAAGGGGTCTCATTATTCCAGCGCAGTAGTCTAATCCAGCTCATGCTTTACATGAAAGACATTAATGATCGAGGCTACCCCCATTTAAACGGAGAAACCTACAGCCTGATTCCTCGCCTGTTGGTTCCTCGTATTCTGAATCCCGATAAGCCGTGGAGCTTAGAAGGCAATACGCTTCTTACTACTCATTACGGTCTGCAAACCCGTGAAGATACGCTAATTACGACCATAGGTTTCGGCATGTTTAACGAGGGTTACGGCAACTACGGTGTCTTAGGTGTTATCCTCGTGGGAGGTGTGATGGGTTTATGTTTCGGGTTGCTTGGACGTTTTACCACAGGCTATCCCACGCTATCTTTCCGCACGCTTCTGGCTATCCTAGGTCTCAGTGTAGCTTTCCAAACAGAGTTCACTGCGGGCGTCTTAGTCACCACTTTATTTCAAGGTCTTGTTGCTCTTGTGGCCTTCTCTTTCGTCTTCATGAAAAACCTCCCAGTGCTCGAAGAGGCTCCCCTCCTTGCTCCTTTACGCAAAAAAAGAGATGTCCCTAAAATTAAAAATCTTCACCGCGAAACCCCCAGCCCTTGAGCACCCGTTTAGCCATTGTCTGTTCTCATCCCATCCAATACTACAGCCCATGGTTTCGTCATCTCTCCGCATGTGCAGAACTTGAACTTAAAGTTTTCTTCCTCTGGGATTTTGGGATCAAACCAACTTGGGATCCAGATTTTCAAAAAACGATTTCATGGGATGTTTCATTACTCGACGGATTCCCCCACACCTTCGTTCCTAACACCAGCAACAACCCAGGCACTCATCATTTTAACGGCTTACAAAACCCCAGCCTCCTAGCCGAACTCCTCGCATGGAAGCCCGATGCCGTTTTAACTTTTGGCTACAACTATGCTTCCCTTCTACGTCTCCTCCTAACCTTACCTCAGCGCATTCCTTTGCTTTTACGTGGGGATTCCCATCGCCTAGGTGTTAAGCCAACTTTCAAGGCATTTTTGAAAAATTCTCTCACTACCCTTCTTTTTCGTCGCTACCGCGCCTTCCTTTACTGCGGCCAAGCGAATAAGGATTACTTCCTGCATCGTGGAGTTAAACCTAAGCAGCTTTTCTTCACGCCTCACGCCATCGATATGGAACACTTTCAAAAAATCCCAAGTGTTCAAGAAAAAGCGCAAGCGTGGCGGAACTCCTTAAATATAGCCGAGACCGACACTCTTATCCTGTTTGCGGGTAAACTCGAAGAGAAAAAACGACCTAATGATCTCCTAGAAAGTTTCCTTAACCTTCAACAGCCTCAGAGGCATCTCGTCTTCGTCGGCTCAGGCCTGCAAGAAGAATCCCTCAAACAAAAGGCGGCTCCCTACTCCACTATTCATTTTCTTCCCTTTCATAATCAAAGCAAAATGCCCACCGTTTACACCGCCGCCGATCTTTTCGTTCTCCCTAGTTTCGGATCGGGGGAAACCTGGGGTCTAGCTGTGCAAGAAGCACTCGCTTGTGGGACACCTGTAGTTGTCAGTGATCATGTGGGATGTCACTCCGATCTGATTGAGGGAAAAACCAATGGTCTCGTTTTTCAAGCCGGCTCACGGCTCTCCTTAACCGAAGCCTTAGAAAAAGCCCTCCTTCCTAATCAGCTTAAAGCATGGGCTCCCCAAACTAGAGCTAGCCTCGAAAATCACACCTATGCTCAAGCCACCGAAGGCTTACTGGTTGCGTTGGAGTTTATAAAAAAATGACTTCAACACCCTCCTACAAAATCCAATTCTGGGCTCCTAACTTTTCCCTTCAAGACGGCGGCATCCAGCAATTCAGCCGACTTCTGCACCAAGCCCTAAAAAAATCCCCCTTCGTTTCCTCACTTTATTTGGTTCCGTTAAGGCCAGGTTTTTTCGGAAAAATCCTATTCCTCCTGCACGCTCTTTTATTCCTACTTGCGCAGCGACCCGATTTTATCCTAATCACCCATCTCCATCTGGCTCGACTTTATCCCTTACTCCGTTTTTTGAAAATTCCGTATGCTGTTTTTTGTCATGGCATAGAATGTTGGAATCTTTCCTCTACCCGAGATCGTCACGCCCTCACTCACGCTGCCCACATCCTCGCCGTCAGCCGTTACACTCTTGCCCGAATCCGCTCCCAACTCCCCGCCTGCAACGCCCAGTTCTCACTTTTCCCTGATCACATTGAAGCCCCGCCCGCCCCCCTCTCTTCTAAAAAAGACGCTC
>JAWXBW010000019.1:0-25720 GCA_034440395.1 Blastochloris sp.
GGCTACCAACGGCAATGAGTATAGCTACGACGGCAACGGCAACGTCAGAGACATCATCTCAGCTAGCGGTCTCAACGTAGCGCATTACGAATACGATCCGTTTGGCAACAAGACCGCCAGCAGTGGCAGCTACTCCTCTCAGCCCTATCAATGGTCCAGCAAAGAGTTCCATGCACCCAGTGGCATGGTTTATTACCTCTATCGGTTTTATAACCCAGTTTTAGGACGGTGGGTGAATCGGGATCCGATTGGGGAACGCGGCGGGATCAATCTGCTGGCTTTCGTCGGTAATGACCCGGTTTCCTATATTGATCCGGTTGGCCTGATTAACTTGCTTGTGACTGGCAGCGTCCACACTCAAATTAATGACGGGACGGATGCACTAGCGCACTTCAGAAGTGGTGCGGGTGGCACTGTTCCGGCGGGAGCTGGTCTTGTTAGTTTGGTCAAGAATACGCTTATTCAGAACTATCACGGCGACTTGAAGAAAGCCATTGAGAAGCAATTAAGAGGACTTGGCAGATCGGTGCTATGTAAGGCAACGTCCGGCAAGATCTCTCGCGCCGGAGGTGTAATTGGTGTGTCGGTTGGCGATTTTGCTCTGGGCAACATAGACCTGCACATCCTTGCGTATGATGTGGATTACGCTGTCTCCAACGGTGGTCTTGGGTTTAAGAAGATATCGTATAAAGCAGATCGGCCAGCGAGCTTTAATGAAACATATCAATTCGTGATAACCCCAAATCCTGTCACCTGGGTGAAGGATGCCGTTCCTGGCGTTATTGCAGGCACGGGAACCAATTTTCAAATCACCGGATCATTCACGGATACCGTAGAGGGCTGGTTTACATTGTGTTGCTGGGGGCAGTAGCAGGAGCCATATGAATTACTTACTGTGCTTTTGCTTGCTGCTGTTCACTGCCTGTGAGCGACGAAGCCCTTCTGATCTCATTAAACGATGCGAACAGATCACGGGCTTTGATCGGCTTGGTGAGTATGTAATAAATGTAAAAAGCCTGCATTCCGCCAGTGAAGGCGAATACTTCCTACTGACTTTAAGCAAAAAGCTTGAGCCAGAATTAATTAAAAACTTGGAAACAAAGGGTTTTTCCGTGTGGGCTCGTGGCGGGATCGAGTATGGACCTATAAATGAAGGCTGGGATAGGTCGGATGACTTAATCTACTCAATGATCAAGGGAGCTAGGGAGACTCGGTTAGTGGCATTCAGTAAAACGAAGGGAGTGCTATATATTATATATCGAGAAAAATAGTGGCAAGCCAAACAACCGGTCGAGAGCGTAACAGAAAAATCAACTAAATGAGGTCAGCAACCCCGACAAATGTCGGGGCAGGAGTGGGTGGTGGTGGTGGTATGATCTGGGGACATAGGTAACACTAAAATGGCAAACTATGCCATGGAAAGAAGTGTTACTGATGGAATCGAAACTAAAGTTTGTGAGTTTAGCTGGGAGCGGCCGCTTTACGGTGAGGGAGCTGTGCCAAGAGTTTGGTGTAAGCCGTAAGACGGGTCATAAATGGATCAAGAGATATGAAGCTGAAGGAAGTGGGGGACTGGCTCAAAGGAGTCGTAGTCCTAAAAATAGTCCACAGAGAACATCTCAAAGAGTGGAAAGACTCTTGGTGAAAGAACGACGGCGTCATCCGACCTATGTCCCCGATTCATACCCATTTCGGTAAGTTGCAGGAAGTCCATGCCAGATGCCATACTTCAGGAAGACTTGCCAGCGGCCAAGGAGAAGAATAAATTACACCCATGAGCGAGATCATCTCTTTGAAGTAAGGGAAGACGAAGTGGATGGCGGCTACAATGCGATGGCGTTGGGTTATGGTATTCACACCGAAGGTGAAAGTATTAAAGAACTACGCACGATGGTCAAAGAGGCAGTCGATTGCTACTTTGATGGAACGATGGAAGCTCCCCACATCATCCGTCTTCACTTTGTGCGGGATGAAATTTTGGCGCGATAAAATTACCCCGTGATGTCAACGAGCCACAACTGGTCAAGGCCCTGCGGTCGCTCGGTTACGAGGTGGAAAGACAAAAAGGTTCTCATATCCGCGTGACCACACAGGTCGATGGTGAAAATCATGTAGTCATTCCCAATCATCATCCGATCAAGACGGGAACGCTCTCAGGCATCCTCAAACGCATCGCAGCCTACCACCACTTGACCCTGCAAGAGCGGCTGGAAAAACTCGACTTGTAATTAGAGTCAGCAACCCCGACAAAAGGTCGGGGCGCGCCCCAACGGACTGGGTCAGCGCCTGTGAATTGAATAAGTGAGTGGTTAGTAATTGGCAAGCGTCAAACCAAGTAACCCCTTGACAAGGTTACAATTTCAATGGGGTCAGCAACTTAAGACAGTTGCTGACCCCGAGCTTGCGAGATTGTGCGACATTTAGATCCAAGGACTGATCCCTAGCTCCCTGTTTCTTGCATTATATGGATTTGTTGGGGCGGGGTTGTATCAATGGAATCCACCTCAATCATGAGGGTGTAAATTTCAGTTCGGCTGATTAATCAGAAATTATACTAAAGACTAATCGCGTTCTTTAGTATCGTCCTCTTCATCGCCCTGCTCTTCTTGCCCAAAATCACCCAGTTCATCAACCATACCGCCCTCTTCAAAATTTTGCTTCATCTCTTCAAAAAGGTCGCTGCTGTCAGCCACGTTATCCCAGACCTTAGCTGAGACGTGCAGTGGCGTCTTGGTCTCTACAGCGATAGCCATGCAGTCACTGGGACGAGCATCGATTTCTACGATTTTGCGTTGAATCTCGTTTTCCGCTTGCAAGACGAGCCGAGCAAAATAAGTTTCATCTTTAAAATCGTTGATGATGATTTTCGTTACTCGGATGGTGAAGGCTTGGAAAATAAGGTTGATCAAATCGTGAGTCAACGGACGTTTTCGTTTTTCGCCCCGTAGAAGTAAGGCGATGTTTGTCCCCACGATATGATCAACGTGGATGCTAAACATTTTCGTCTCGTTACCTAAAAAAATCGCTACACTATTTTTAGACGGGATCAATCCCACGATACGGACTTCTGTTAATACTTCTGCCATTCTTGAATAGTAGTGGGTGTAGGGAAAATAACAAGAATCTAGACATACGCATAAAACTCGAACTCAATTGTCGTCACAAGAATGTCTTAAAAAAAATTCATTCATGCCATTGCATATCCTCGTAACTCATCTATACAAAATATCACATGCAAAAAGCACTTGAATCGTGGACGGTTGAACAATCTAAAGAACTCTACAGCATCGACCATTGGGGCGGTGATTATTTCGGAGTCAATCCAGCGGGTAACATTTCCGTCACACCCCAACCTGGGGTCGGAGCTGACATAGATCTTTATGAAGTGGTGCAAGAGGCGCGTAACCGCGGACTCCCCTTCCCCCTTCTTGTACGTTTCCAAGACTTACTCCGCAACCAAGTAAAGCGGATCAACGAATGTTTTTGCACTGCGATCACGGATCTTAATTATCAAGGTAACTACCGCGGTGTTTTCCCTATTAAGGTAAACCAACTGCGCGAAGTCGTGGAAGAAATTACAGACGCTGGCAAGGAATATAATTACGGACTTGAAGTCGGCTCCAAGCCAGAACTCTTCGCTGCCTTAGCCATTCACGAAGACCCAGAAAGTCTCCTCATTTGCAACGGCTACAAAGATGCTGACTTCATTCGCCTAGCGTTGACGGGACGTAAGCTAAATAAAAAAATTATCATGGTGGTTGAAAAAATCGAAGAACTCGTCCGCATTCTCGACATCGCCGAACAAATGAATGTAGAGCCCTACATTGGCATCCGCGTTCGACTTCAAACCAAAAGCTCCGGTAAGTGGGCACTCTCGGGAGGCGAAGAAGCGAAGTTTGGCTTATCTACGGCTGACTTACTTGAAGCGGCTGAAGTTCTTAAGAGTCGCAACTTGAGTCACTGCTTCAAGCTCATCCATTTCCATGTTGGCTCCCAAATTCCTGATATTCTTACTGTAAAAAAAGCTGTGCGTGAAGCCAGTCGCTATTACGCAAAAATGTATAAGCTCGGATTTAACATTAACTACATCGACGTCGGCGGCGGACTCGGCGTGGACTACAACGGCACGCGGTCTGGCTCGGAAAGTTCTACCGACTACACTTTAGCGGAATATACCCGCGATGTCGTCCACAACATCGCTGAGATCTGCGCTGAAGAAAATGTTCCTCACCCCCATATCGTAAGCGAAAGCGGGCGAGCTGTCGTGGCGCATCACTCGGTCTTGGTGGTCGAAGTTTTTGGTACGATCGAAAAGACTAAACATAAATTTCACGCCGTTGAGGCAACTGATCATAAACTAGTCAAAGAGCTAGCAGCCATCATGCAAAAGCTGAACAAACGCAATCGGCGTGAATGTTTACATCAAGCCCGCCAGATTAAAGACGAATCAAACTCGCGCTTCGAACTCGGTTTGATGGATCTCGATGCTAAAGCGAAAATTGAAACTGGTTTTTGGCAGCTCTCAAAAAATATTCTAGAAATGTTTGAAGCTAGTAAGGCGATCCCGACTGAGGTTAAGGAATTGTCTAACCAACTCAGTGAACAATATCTGTGTAATTTCTCCGTCTTCCAATCTCTCATTGATCATTGGGCGGTTAAACAACTTTTCCCCATCGCCCCGATTCATCGGTTAAACGAACAACCCTTGCACGAAGCCACGCTCGTTGATATCACTTGTGACTCGGACGGAAAGATCGATATGTTTATCAACGACGAAAGCGTTCGCAGTACCTTACCTCTGCACGACTACCGACCTGGCCAACCATACCTTTTGGGTTTTTTCCTCATGGGTGCCTACCAGGATGTAATGGGAGATTTACATAATCTTTTTGGGCCCGTAACCGAAGCGCATGTCTTCTTGGATGAGGACGAGGAATCAGGTTTCTATATTGAAGAAGTCATTCTTGGCTACACCGTTGGCCAAGTTTTAAGTGATGTTCAGTATGAGCCCAACCAACTAGCGCGGATGTTAAAAGCTCAAATTGATCTGGCCATAAAAAACGATACCCTAAAGCCAAACGAAGGTATGCGCTTGTTGGAAGAGTATGAAAAAGGCATGACCAAGTCGACTTATTTAACGCTTTAAAATAGTTAGGTGTGTGTTCTAGTTTTGGCGGAGTATGAGGTAGGCTTGTCAGCAACGCCACTCATTCCACCAATCTCTCTGATTACAAATGCGTAACTTCTCACCTTCTTACTTGATACGGAAGCACCCGATCATCATGCTAAACAACTTCATGCGATATTTTACTTATCTGTCGTTAGCGATTCTTTTTACTAGCTCATTTCTGTCCGCAGCGGAAAACCCAGCCGAAATTCGTAAGAGCGTCATACGTATAACATGCGTGGCGCAGAATCCCGATTTGAAAGCACCTTGGAATCCAGGCAATTTAAGTAAGGGTCGTGGAACGGGCTTGGTCATCGCAGGGAATCGTATTCTTACCAATGCCCATGTTGTGAGTAATAGCCGTTTTCTTACAGTGGAACGAGACGGAGATCCCAAACCCTACACGGCGCAAGTGGCTTTTATCGCTCATGATTGTGACTTAGCCCTAATCGAAGTTCCAGATGCGGCTTTCTTTAAGGGCTTACCTGCACTGACCTTTGGCGGCATTCCCTCTATAGATTCTAATGTCGGAGTCTATGGTTACCCCATCGGTGGTGATCGCCTCTCCGTGACGAGGGGAGTTGTTTCTAGAGTGGATTTCCAAACTTATAGTCACTCCGGTATTGATTCGCATTTAGCTATTCAAATAGATGCTCCGATCAACCCTGGCAACAGTGGCGGACCCGTTATGCAAAATGGTAAGGTCATAGGAATCGCTTTCCAAGGTTACTCTGGAGACGTAGCACAGAATGTCGGTTACATGATTCCCGTTCCGGTCATTCAGAGGTTTCTTAAGGATATTGAAGATGGCAGTTATGATCGTTACGTAGATTTAGCGCTTAGTTATTTTTCTCTCATTAACCCAGCTATGCGCAAGGCTTATGGATTAAAAGAGGACAATCTTGGCGTAGTCGTAACCTCCGTGGTGCCTGAGGCTTCTTCTGATGGTTACCTGAAGGTAGGCGATGTTTTATTATCAGCAGATGGCAGGTTGATCGACAGTGAGGGCAGCATTGAGTTAAACGGGGAGCGGGTCGATATGCCTGAGATTGTCGAGCGTAAGTTCAAGGGCGATACCATTGCCATGAAAATCCTACGGGATAAGCAAGAGATGGTGGTCAATGTTCCACTTAAGCCGTTTGTGCCTTATTTGATGCAAGGGAATAGTTACGAGATGAAAGCTCGTTATGTGGTTTTCGGAGGCTTGGTTTTTCAACCTCTTTCTAAAGATTACATTGAGACCTATGGCTCAGCTAATTTTCGGATCCGTTACATGTTCGACCAATACGTTAATAAAAGTATTTTTCTGGAAAGACCTGAAATCGTTATTTTAAGTGACGTCTTAGCTGATCCTTCTACCACCTATCTCGGAGGTTTCCGCCAGTCCATTGTTAATGAAATCAATGGAGAAAAAATCCGCTCTCTCCAAAATTTAGCCGATGCACTAGCCAAGCCGGCTAAAATCTATGTGATCAAGCTTGAGGGAGAAGGTCGGCCGCTGGTACTAGATGCCGCAATAACGAAGGAAGCGCAGCCACGAATCAGTAAACGCTACAACATCACCGCAGATTCGTATCTCGGTGAGAAGAACTAAACTGCGAATGACCTTAAGGAGCTTATAGACATCATGACACATTCCTTTCACCTGCTAAGTAAATATCTGCTACTCAAGTTCCCTACCCATCTCGCCTTTACTCTTTGTCTCAGCCTACTTCTTTTGGTTGGTTGCTCACCTAGCGAAAAATCGACGGTAACCAATGAATCTATCATTCGAGTTAACGCCACCTGCCAAGTCTACGATCCAATCCGACCTTGGTTAAAACGTCCACCTATCTCACGTCAAGCCATCGGCACTATTCTCTCGAATAACCGCATCCTTGTCACTGCTGAGATGGTGACCAATGCCACCTACATTGAACTAGAGAAACCTGTCTCTGCAGCTAAATCATCCGCACAGGTTGAGTTTATCGACTATGAAAGCAACCTCGCCTTGCTTAAAGCGGATGATGCAGATTTTTTAAATAAATCTAAGCCTTTAGAAATAGATCTCGGGACGAAAAGTGGTGATGATGTAGAGGTCTGGCAGTTGGAAGATAATGACTCCCTCGCCCGAACCGTTGGCAAAGTAAATACCGTAGAAGTAGGGCCATATCCAGAAGGCTTTGGACGCTTTCTCGTTTATCGACTCAATCTATCCCTGCAATACCGTGATAATGCTGCCACCCTACCAGTAGTCCGTAATAACAAACTAGTCGGCTTGCTGTTTCGTTATGATGGGCGTAATCAGAACGGTGCCGTGATCGCTGCTCCCGTCATAGCGCATTTTTTAAAAGACGCCGCAGACGGAGCTTATGAAGGCTTTCCACGGATTGGGCTAGGGTTTTCCTCGCTCAGAGATCCTCAGCTACGCAGTTATGCGAAAAAGCCAGAAGATGTTACTGGTATCTACGTGAACAAAGTTGTCAAGGGCGGGCCAGGTGATCTCGGCGGCTTACAAGAGGGTGATGTTCTCGCACGCGTCGGCGGACAAGATTTAGATCCTGATGGTAATTACATCGACCCTCTCTACGGAAAAACATCTTTAGAGCATCTCGTTTCAGGAAAAAATTATGTCGGTGACACGCTGACATTGTCCGTCTATCGCGATGGGAAATTACTTGAAAAAAAAGTTAAACTCTCCCGAAAAAATGCTGATGATTTTCTTAGTCCACCCTACACCTACGATAAGGCTCCAAATTATGTTGTCTATGGGGGCCTCGTTTTTTTAGAACTATCTCGTACGCTACTCAAAACCTTCGGTAACGATTGGGTCAGCACGGCACCGCAAAAGCTCGTCTATATCGACGCCTTTCAGGACGAACTTTATCCTGATGAAAAACGTCGTATCATTATCATTGGGCAAGTCCTCCCCACTGACGGCACCTTGAGCTACGGGAATTTATCTGGAAGCGTCATCACGAAAATCAATGGCGTAGAAATCAAAGAGCTCTCTGATATTAATAAGGGAATCATTGCCCGAGCTGGCGGAATGGATGAGCTGCAACTAGACGACGACCCTAGCGTCATCTACCTTGATCCCTTAGTGGTTTCCATGGAGACTGATAAACTACAGAAAGACTTTGGTATTCCCGCCTTAGAACGTTTAAAATAAATGCTCCTTCAGGGTGGGAATCCAAAGGAGAGTTTCACTGCTTGATACTCAGGATGAACACTTCCCTCTTTCGTCCGTATCACCAAAGCAGGCTCAACCCATGTTGATTCTCTCATCCGGACGGGCAGATCCGTGGCCCGCATTATACTGAACAATCCTAATAAAGGTCGATCCCCCTCTCTCAATACAACCGGCCTCCAACGCACAATGGTTAGCCCTGCTGCTCTCGCCGCCAGCCTAACCCTTTCCTGCTGTTCCTCTGGTGCTACAGGAAAGACACAGGCAAACACTGCCCCAGCTGCCAGATGTTTGGCAGCGGTTAAACAGTAATCATGGATCGAACCCCGCACCTCAAAGCGGCAGGAAATTTTTTGCGGATGATCTCCTTCACTGCCTGATCCTAAAGGAAAATAAGGAGGACTACCTAATACAAGGTCAAACAAATCCCCTTCCCTTAGCACATTTGAATCTCGAAAATCTCCATGGCGGATTTCGTAACGATCGCCCAATCCATTCCATTCTGCGGATTTTCTAGCTAACTTAACGCTGTCCTCCTGCGCCTCCACTGTAATGAAGGTAGCACTTGGTAATCGCCATGCTGCTATCATGCCCACCGCGCCCACGCCGCTTCCTAGATCTAGAACCTTGCTGGCACGATTGCACGTGCTTGTGCCATACCATGCGGTTAACACATCATCCGTGGAGAACCGATGCCCTTTTACCAGTTGAAATATCCTGAAGTAACCACTAATGGCATCAAGCGTTTCACCTTCGGCCACTGCGGGGCCTAATCCCCTTGCACCAGGCGGAACGGGGCCAGGCTTTACCCAACCTTTAAAATTCGGCTCATCATACATTAATTAAATAAACAAGACTTAACCCATAAAGAGAAGAGTAAAGTCAGGTAGTTAGATTAGAAAAATCAGAAATCCCCTGCGACAAAGCAAGTAAAATAAAATGCACTATATTATTTCCTGACTTGCACTCGTACCTTCAGACAGCTACTTTTCGACATGGCAACAACCAAGAAAACTACCGTAAAGAAACCAACCGTTAAAAAAGCAGCCCGTAAACCTAACGCGGCATTCCTCAAACCTGTGCAACCAGACGACAAGCTCGCCTTGGTCGTAGGTTCCAAGCCACTTCCTCGCACGGAATTGACCAAGAAGCTTTGGGATTACATCAAAAAGAATAATCTCCAAGACAGCAAAAAAAGAACTAACATCAACGCTGATGACAACCTCAAGGCCGTTTTCAATGGTAAAAAAACTGTTACCATGTTTGAAATGACCAAGTTGGTTTCAGGCCACGTTAAATAAATTATTTTAACTAAACCCCAGTTGCGCTTAATGCGTTGCTGGGGTTTTTTTGTGTTTAGAATTAGTGTGGTAGCAGTGTCACCACAAAAAAGAGGGACGATACCTTGAATTCATGAGTAAGTGCCTCTAGACTTAAAAAAATTTTACATCATGAACCTTATTCGATTTGCTGCTCTCACTTTTATTTATCTAAGTTTCTCAACTGTCGTTGAAGCGGCCATACGTTTAGAACAGTTCGAATACCCTTTCCCAGTAAAGTCCGAACGTATCTTCTCCCAACAGCAGGAGCTGGATATGTCTTTCATGGAGTTACCTGCTCAAAAAAAACAGCTAGGGACGGTTGTACTTCTGAGTGATTCTGAGTTTTGCGCCGCCTACTGGAAAGAAACTGCTGAAGCTCTGTCGAAGGCAGGCTACGAAGTCATTATGCCCGATCAGCTGGGCTTAGGAAAATCATTCAAGCCAAACAACTATCAATACTCTCTCCAACAAATGGTGGAAAACACCCGCAGCCTTCTTTTACGTAAACGTCTCTGGAAAACCCATCTCGTAGGTCATGGCATGGGCGGTATGTTAGCAGTGCGCTACGCCCTGATGTTTCCCAAAGAAATTCTTAGTGTCACCCTAGTAAATCCCAGAGGACTTGAAGACGGGAAAGCTCAGGGACAAGCCTATGTTTCCGTAGACACTAGATATCAAAATGAATTAAAAGAAACTGCTGAACAACGTAGAAACTGGCAGAGGGAACACTACTATGGGGGGGAGTGGAAAACGTCTTATGAACGTTGGATTCAAATGTTCGAACATCTCCGCGACAGCCCAGATTATTTTTTAGTTGCTTGGAATCAAAGTTTAATTCAAGACATGGTTTATACGCAGCCCGTTTGTTATGAGTTTTCTCGCCTTGAGGTGCCCGTTCTACTCCTATTAGGTAAAGCCTCTCCTTGGTCGTCCGAAAAGAATGAGGAAACCCCGCTACCTTTAAATCCAGAGGCAGGAAAATTAGCCAGCACCGCTATTCCAAAAGTAAAACTGATCGAACTGGAAAATGCAGGTTACTTACCTCACCTTGATTCTTTCCCCGAATTTATCGAGTTACTACTTCCGTTTTTAAAGAAACCAACCTGGGATAAAAAAAGATAGTGTTAAGGCAGCCTAGTGTGGCTGAGCTTTGAGAAGTAAATTTCACTCAGTCGATAAAAGTACGTTGGTCACTTTCCATGTAAAAAGACCCCGTCGAGATAATACTAGAGTGATCGATTCCTTATTATCAACGCCAGTATCAAAAGCGAATTGGCCTAGTGAGTTCCAACTAAATGACGGATTCTTATTTTTTTCCATTACTAGTGGAACGGCGTTAACCGATGACGTCGGAGTCACTGAGGCGGATGGATTAGGTTCCTGCTTCTTAAAATTAAGGGAACCCCCTCCTTGTAAAAGTCGTTCTAACCCTTCCGGAGTGACGAATA
The DNA here is from genome assembly GCA_034440395.1 of Blastochloris sp. Lineage (GTDB taxonomy): Bacteria > Verrucomicrobiota > Verrucomicrobiia > Methylacidiphilales > JAAUTS01 > JAAUTS01. Next base: position 11,107 of record JAWXBW010000019.1, read on the forward strand.
GTTCAACAGCATGATCTCCCATAAAACCAGTTAGAAACATTCCAATCATGGAATTTTCTTCATCCCCGCCTAGACGCTCACGGAAAATACGTCCGGCATCACTCCTTAACTGCACTTTTAGATTCTGACGCAGTTCTAAAAAATCAACATAGCCGGAAAGCTTTCTTGAATTCCTCTCATCGGCAGCTGTGCGTATTTGCCACATCGTGTAGTAAGGCATAAAAAAATAAATGACACATAAAAACACGGTCAGGCTAATTAGACCGAATTTTAAAAACCGCTTATTAGTTAGAATTTCAAAAGGGCATTTCATAAGTTGAGATGATTTTTATCTTAGCTTAGTTTTTGATAATGTCGATTGAGGCAGGAAAGGCCATAGGATGAGTGCTATGAGAATGAGCCCGAAGGATAAAAGCTGGCCTTGGGTAAAAATGCCAAAAATATAACCGATTTGTGGATCAGGCTCGCGGAAGAATTCACAAAATATTCTAGCCACGGCATAGAGACATAAAAAAATTAATCCGATCCGACCTGGGCGTTGCATTCTTTTTCTTAGTATCAGCATGATCGCAAAAATCAAAAAACCTTCTAGAAAAGCCTCGTAAAGCTGAGAGGGATGTCTCGGCAATCCAGTGGGGTCTTGCGGAAACAAGAAGGCCCAAGGTAGATCGGTCGGGCGCCCCCATAACTCACCATTGATAAAATTAGCTATGCGTCCTAAGCCTAGGCCCAGCGGGGTGAAGACGGCAATGTTGTCAGCCAATGGCCAGAAAGAAATTTTATGGACGTAGCTAAATAAAACTAAAGCGAGAATAACCCCAATGAATCCGCCGTGGCTAGCCATGCCACTAATTCCCCCTTCCCTCCAAAAAGCAATGATACTAAGAGGGTCTTGCAGGGTCAGTTCCCAACTCTCATAAAATAAAACATAACCGAGTCGGCCTCCGATCAACACTCCCAGCACTAACCAAGTCAGCAGATCACTTTCCTGACCGATCTCCAAATGGGACCAACCACGACGTCGGAATATCCGTAACCCCTGCCATGTCGCTAGAAACCCGAGAACATAGGCTAATCCGTAGTAACGAATGCCCCACTGTTCCGACCATTGCCAGAGAAAAGGACTGAAATCATGAAGGATATAGGCCATTAAGTTTTCTAGACAAACTCCAGACCTTTGCACTGTAATTATCTGATTCCCCTTCCCCACTTTGGTTCAATCACCTCTTTTGTCTTGGTTAAAATTTATAGTCTGATAGTTAATTCTTATGAGATTAATCTTGCTCATTTTAGTTTTGCTTCTGCTTCCTTCTAAGCTCGTCTTCGCTGAGCTCCCAGAATTTTCTCAAGAAAATTTGTCCGCTTGGTGGGAACCCTCTTTTAATCCTGAAACATGGGAAACTGCTTACACAGAATTATCTGCACAGCTCAATAGCCTTCATGAAAAAGAAGGTCTACAATCTTTTACTGCAAACATCTCCTTCACCCCATGGTTCAATACCTTGGGTTGGCTAGGTCTTGGTCTAAATTATAAAGAGCTAGTCAGTGACCCCGCACTAGTAAAAGCCTTCTTAGAGTTGGGGAAGATGCCTGAAGTCTCTCACCTTCTATTCCGTAGCCTGAAACCCGGAGATGATGCGGCCAAGGCTTTGGAAATTTTACTGCGCATACAAATCGCCTATCCAGATAAAATCAAAGACTATGCCGCACTAGCCGTGGCCTACGCAGTTGTTTTTGATCAAGATTATCCCAAGAACTGGCCTCATCACCAGGTCGCTCGTAAAGCTGTGCCTTTCGGTAATCCAACGGCTACGGAGCGGTTTCAATTCTATGTGGAGTCGAACGAGACGAACAAACTTGAATTTGATTTAAAAAAGCTATCCGTCACGGAACTTAAATATGTGGTTGATTCCTTTATTAATTTCGATGAATTACGTTACGCCCAAAAATCTAAAATCTCCCGATCTAAGTTTGAACAAGCTTACTCCTCCATTGACTACGATTATCCGCGAATTAAAGTTGATGCCTACAACTGGGGTTATGAAAATTATCTCTTAGCTGATATTGAAACAAAAGGAGGTATCTGTACCGATCAAGCTTACTACGCTGCTACACTTGGTAAAGGTCGAGGCATACCCACCCTCTATTTCTCAGGGCAAGGCTCCAGTGGCGGTCATGCCTGGTTTGGATACATGGTTCGTTCAGGAAAATGGGAGTTAGACTGCGGACGCTACGCCACACATAATTATGCCGTAGGCGAGGCCGTCGATTCACAATCTTGGCAATCGATCAATGATGCGGAGTTAGAATTTATTTTTAAATCCCTCGAACGTAACCCTAACTACGAGACGAGTCAGACTCTACTCCTTTGGGCCTATCAACAGAAAGATTCTGCGGCCGCCTTAAAAGCCTTGGGAGAGGCACGATCACTCAACCCCGAAAATCCTGAAATATGGAAAATAGAAGCAGCCATGTTAACCGCAAATAAAACGGAGCCTGCACAGATGAAAACTTTTTATGAAGCGTGGGTTCAACAGTTTACTAGAAATCCTGATATGAAAGTGGAGGGGCAGATGCAGCTCGTCGAGGTTTTAAATTTGCTACAAGATCCTACAGCCGAAACACTGCAAAAAAGTATCGTGTCCCAGAACAAGAACAAACGCACAGACTTAGGCATCACCGCTGGTGCTGAAGCTCTTTTCAAGGAAGTTGAAGCGAAAAACTGGAAAGAGGCGGAGGATCAGTTTAAAAAGCTTATTCGCAGATTTGATGATAACGGTGGTGGAAATCTTTTTTATGACGTGGTGAGACCCTATGTAAAAGCGTGCATGGAAAACGATCAAAAAAAACAAGCTAAGGACGGGTTAAAATTTTCTGTAAAAAAAATTCGTATGGATGAGGATAGTATTCTGGCAAAGGAATTTAAAAAGTTAGAAAAATATGTTGATGATGGCGAAAAATAGTCTGCTCCTGCTCCCACTTTTCGCTTGGCTTCCGTTTTGTTTCCTAGACTCTTTCAGCTTATGCCCGAATGGTTACAGACGATTATCTTAGGAATAATAGAAGGTATTACAGAATTTCTACCGATTTCCTCAACGGGTCACCTAATCATAGCCCAACATTTTTTCGGGGAAGTGCGTTCAGAATTTTTTAATATCGGTATTCAATCAGGCGCAGTGCTTGCCGTGGTACTTATTTATTGGCGCAAAATCCTTACCCTTATCGTTGAATGGAAACAACCTGCTAACTTTTCTTACCTCCTTAAGGGCGCAGCAGCCTTTGCTATAACTGTGGTATTAGCTTTGGTTTGCAAAAAATTAGGCTTTCAGCTCCCTGATGACCCTGAGCCTATAGCATGGGCAGTTCTAATAGGTGCCTTTCTCATCTTTGCAGCGGAGTATCATCTTAAATCCCGCAAGCCCATTGAGCACATTACGTGGATCATAGCAATTAGCATAGGGCTGGCTCAAGTGGTGGCAGCCATCTTTCCAGGCAGTTCTCGGTCAGGCTGCACGATCATGCTGGCTATGCTGTTAGGAACTTCGCGCGTGGCAGCCACAGAATTTTCGTTTTTACTAGGTATTCCTACCTTACTAGCCGCTAGTGGCTACAGCTTTATTTCGGAGCTCAAGGAAAAGGGTTCACTCCCAGCTCAAGAGTATCAACAGTTTGCCTTGGGATTTGTCGTCTCAACCATCGTTGCTTTTCTAGCAGTGCGTTGGCTTTTAAATTACATTCGCACGAAGGATTTTATTCCTTTTGCGTGGTATCGACTGGCGTTGGGGACTGGACTGCTGGCATGGCTGTGGATTCGAACATAATGCTCTTGGGAACAACTAATCCTCCAGAGACCACCATCTTCCACGCATCTTCATAACGGATATCACTTACAACCACATCCTTTTCCTCGAAAACTAAGACAAATCCTGTGATAGGATTCGGTGCTGTAGGCAGGAAAACGGTTACCATGATTTTTCCCTCATTACCGATAAAACGGCCCGTTTGAAAACCCATGAAAAACCCATTCAATCCGGGATAACGAATAAAAACCACGGGCTTACGATTATCGTCCGACGTAGTGCCACCAATCTCTTTTAGGGAATCCACGACCTGTTTAGCTACGGGATAGATAACATTAACGAGAGGAATTTTATGGAGAACAACTTCTAACCATCGAACCAACTTTTTGCCTATGACATTCGTTGCAATTAAGCCTACTAAAATAACGGTGGCTAGCGTAATGAATAATGCGGCAAAAGGTATAGTGCCTTCAACGATGAGGAACTTAGGAATGATAGACCCATAAACGACAACCAGCGCATGAACGAGTTTTTCGGCAAAGCCGCTCATGACATGGTAAAGAAATTTTAAGATCCAGAACGTAGCAAAAAGCGGGATAATAACGAACAGTCCGGTCAGAAATTTATTTCTAATCCAGACAAGAGGAGCTGATTCTTTTTGCGCGGTGTTGTTCATTATTATCTTAACCATTTAATTGCAAAAAAGCCTACTACGCCAAGAAAAAAAAGCAATGTAACAGCGATTTCAAAATACTTCTCCACATAAGGCTTAACCAGTGGGCCAAAAAAGCGAACCGTCCCACAGACCAAAAAGAACCTAGCTCCACGTCCCACGATTGATGCTAAAATAACCGTAACGACAGAGACGGAAAAAACACCCGATGCAATAGTAAAGACCTTATAAGGGATAGGTGTAAAGGCGGCAGTCAAGATAGCAAGAAAGGCATTTTCTTGATACTTGGTTTGAACAAGGGCAAAAATTTCTGGAGTAAACCCAGGTACCACTTGAAAGAATAAATCATCCACTAAATACCAAAACCCTAAGCCTAAGTACCAACCAAACACGCCACCTAAAACAGATGCCACCGTACACCAGAAAGCGTAAAGATACCATTTCTGTGGTCGCGCAAAGCATAGAGCTAAGAGTAAAACATCTGGCGGAATAGGAAAGAATGACGATTCTGCAAAGGAAATAATAAATAAAGCAGGTAGGCCATAGGGGGTGTCCGCCCAATGGAGAGTCCACTCATACAAGCGCCTCAGTGGATTTTTTTTTACAACAGTCGTTTCAGACATGGCCTGAGTTAAGGGATTCTACGCCCAAGGTGCAACACCAAGCTTAGAGCTCACAAAGCTACTTCGTATCAATAAATAATCGGTTATCTCTCTACTATCTTCTCGCCCTTGGGAAAAGATAGCTGACGCCCCACTTTGTGGTCTCCCCTGATGTTAGGGTGGCACGGTAAAAAACTTCGGGACAAACTGTTGCGGAATCTGCCCAGACGGCTGCATGAAAAGGCTTAAAGTTAGGTTGTATAATGACGCGGGCTGAGCCGCCTTCATTACTCAAGATAAAATTAAAATCTTGGGGAGGGATAAGGCCGAGTTCAAAATAACCTCCCGTCCCCTCAGGCCGCTCAGGGGCGAGCCGCCAACCCATGGCTAGACGCCGCCAGTTTTCCTTCGGTGTAAATGGTAATTCAGGTTTTGTGTTAACGATGAGAAGAGAGGAATCACCCCCTTGTGGGGCTACAAAAAAGTTGTGGTTATAGTGATCAAAACTAAACTCCGCTTTTCCTGTATTTTTCAGCTCGTACTGTATCTCAAGCGTGGCCGTAGGGGTGGAACTAACCGTGTAGGTCTTTGTTAAACTGTATCCCCACTGCCCCAGACTTTGAGAGCTACTCACGGTCAAGGACGTGGCAGCTTGGCTCAGCAGACGTGTCTTGCTGCGCTCCGCTACGGGCCACGCACGCCAAAAAACGTAAGGATCTGCCGCATCTCGGATTAAGCGACCAAACCCGATTTTTAGAAACTGACCTTTCGGGGCTTTAGCCTCATCAAAGCCGAGTATGCCTAACCCATTTAGCCCAAACTCATCAGGCAAACCGCTCACCCCAAGCATAGTTTCTCCCTCCCAAGTAATCGCACGTACCTGAGCACTGCGATCAAAGCGTTGGTTGAATTTTTTCTCTAGTCGATCCGTCGCTACAGTTAACTCGACCGTAAGTTCCCCTGCCACTAGGGAATGGGAACTTTCTTGAGATCCACGATTACAACCTCCCAAAAAGAAAGGTATAAGCACCAAACTAAAAATCAAACGATTCATAAAGGCAATGACTTCCGCTGCCTCTTAATCAAATTGAGCTAAGAGCGAATTAGCTAGCTCCTTGGCCGTGCTGCCTGAATCCCCCAACATACGCGCCATTTCACTGACTCGTTCCTTGCGCTCTAGGTTTTCCAACAAGGTCAGAGTCCGTCCCTTTAAAAGCTTCTTTTCTACCCGGAAATGAACATGCCCTGCTGCGGCAACTTGCGGAAGATGGGTAATACAAAGCACCTGATGTTTTTTAGCCAATTGCCGCAATCTTTTTCCCACGGCTAAAGCGGTCTCTCCGCCAACATTAGCGTCCACTTCGTCAAAAATCAGCACGGGAATTTTATCTTTTTCTGCTAAAACCGATTTAAGTGCAAGCATGACACGAGCCATCTCCCCGCTGGAGGCGATGGAGCGCAGAGCTCTGGCTGACTCCCCTGGGTTTGGCGCAAATTGAAATTCCACTCGGTTAAAGCCGCGACTACCCGCAGCCTCTAAATTTTCAAGTTGCACGGTAAATTCAGACTGCTTAAAGCCCAGTTCTTTGAGTTGGCTTGAAACCTCTTTACTAAGTTTAGGTGAAAACTTTTTTCTGCTCTCGGTTAGTTCATCGCCATGCTTCTTACGCTGAGCCGTCGCTAGCTTTAAATCAACTTTAAGTTTGATGAGCTTTTCTTCACGACCCGCTAGGGATTCACGCTTCGCCTGTAACTCTAATCCCTTGGCTAAGACTGCTTCAATGGTAGAGCCATATTTTCTTTTAAGAGTGTGGATTAAATCAAGACGTTCTTCCAAGCTTTTCAATAGACTAGAGTCAAGGTCGATGCGCTCGACGCGGTCTTGGACATCACGGACTAATTCTTGAACTTGGCTAATAACGGATTCATTTTGTGAAACCAATTCTTCCGTAGAGTTGTCAATCTGTTGCCACTCTCTCAGTTGTCGCTGCACGCGAGCTAACTGACTCATGACGCTCTCCTCAGATTCGGACAGAATACCAGTAACGGTATTACCCAACTCAATCAATTTTTGAGCATTCGAGGCGATCTGAAAATTTTGTTGTGCGCTAGATTCTTCCTCTGGACTAAGCTTAGCAGATTCAATCTCTTGGAGTTGGTGATCAAGAAAGTCTAACTCTTCTTGTAGATTACGCTGATCAAAAGACTCTAATTGTTGAATCTCTTGTTCGATCGATTGGGTCTTCTTTTGTTGCTCCTGATAAAGTGAAACTAACTCCCCTAACCCACCATAGGCATCTAAAGCACCTAGCTGATGATCAATGGATAAAAGGGATTGGTGATCATGAGGGCCGTGCATATCGACTAAAATATCACCTATTTTTTTAAGAACTTGAAGGGTGGCAGGACTCCCGTTGATGAATTGGCGATTTTGTTTCTGGGTCGTGAAAGACCTTTTCAAAAGTAACTCTCCATCTTGGCAGGGTTCCATGCCTGCCTCGACAAGCAAAGCATCTAGATCATCACTAGCATCCAGTAACCCTTCCACTAAACACTCCGTGGCACCATCACGAATCAAGGCTTGCTCAGCCCTCCCGCCTAGCAATAAGTTAAAGGCATCAATTAAGATGGATTTACCCGCACCTGTTTCTCCAGAAAGGATATTTAATCCCTCATGGAGGTCCCACGTGAGGTCTTCGATTAAGGCTAGGTTCTTGATGCGTAAGCTGCGCAGCATAGTAGTAAACTAGCTTGAATAATCTAAAACTTGCAAGTGACCATAACGCTTTGTAAGAAATTTTATACGTTTCACGTCAATCTCTGATTTGAGATCAACAGGATGAATAGGCTAAAGGAGGTGATTTCGGTTAACCCTGTGGGTGAGAGTCAGAGCAGACATGGGGAGAAAGACGGAGGGGGAGTTTTTACCACGGATAACACGGATGTTCACGGATGGTGGGGGAAGAATAAAGCAAAGGATAAATGAAAATAAACTTCTCTTTTCTCAATCCGTACTATCCGAGGTAAAAACTCTGGTTTTTCGTGGTCTTCGTAACCATCAAGACTAATCTACATTTTCCTTTTTAGTTTAAGTAGTTATGTGCTCAGACAGTGGTTCCGAGAGGTCTGACGAGACGCTTCGTGATGGAAGCACGGATGCGCTCACCCGCAAGGTCAAGAATGACGACGAGGGCTAGGATATAAATTAGCACCGTGCAAAAGCGATCCCATTGATAATATTCTTGGTAACTGTAGAGTTGCACGCCCACGCCGCCTGCTCCGACGTAGCCGATAATGGCGGCAGAGCGGATATTATATTCTAACATCCAGAGGGAGTGACTCCAGACGAGGGGCTTGGCAAAGGGCCACATACCGTGTTGGAAAGATTGGATAACACCGGCCCCCATAGCACGGAGGGCTTGGGCTACATCAGGGTCAGCCGACTCAAAGGCATCACTGAAAAACTTTCCCAAGTAACCCATGCTGTAAAAAGTCAGTGCGATAACGCCAGCTAGCGAGTTGGGCCCGACGATGGCTACAGCAATGAGTGCCCAGATGAGACTCGGGATGGTGCGGATAACGTTCATGGCCATGCGGGCACAAATTGAAAGCCAGCGAGGTGCTATATTTTGAGCGCCTGCTAGAGCCAGAGGGATGGAGAGGAGGATGGCAAAAAAAGTGGCTAAAAAAGCGATCTGCACGGTCTCTCCAAGGGCGGCTAGAACACGTCCAGAAACGCTCCAATCGGGCGGAAAAAAACGGCTCACAAGTGATCCCAGATTTCCTAAATAATCAAGATGCCTACCTGATCCACGCAGAGATGGAAGGGAAAGGATTACGCCTATTAAAAAGAGTAAACCCGTAACGTGCAAGACACCGAGACGATTGCGTAAGGATGAGGAATCAACGTTCATAGAACAGTAGCCGGTATTTAGGCTTCTACACGCAGAAGGCAACCATGATCAGGAGAGCGGGGATCGATTTTGATGAGGTAATCAGCGTAGAGATTAATCCACGTAGGATCATGCAAGACGCAGAGAACACTGGCAGCTCCGCTTGTCGTAAAAGATCGTAGTTGGTCGAGCACACGGACGGCTAATTCAGGATCCAGTTGGGAGACGGGTTCATCTGCTAGGATTATTTCGGGTTGCTGAAAGAAGGCACGGGCGACCGAAGTTCTTTGCTGCTCACCACCTGAAACCTCTGCCGCCCAGTGATTGGTACGATGAGCCAAGCCTAAAGTTTCTAATAACTCTAGGGCTTCTTGCTTATCTGAAGGAGGGAAGCCAAAGGTGCTACGCCACCATGGGTAACGAGCTAGGCGCCCCGTTAAGACATTGTCTAGTAAGGTCGATGTGGGAGAGAGTCGGAAATTTTGAAAGATAATTCCCATCCGCTTTTGAAATAGGTCTGGCTCATGCTGGCATCCTTCCTGACAGGAATAAGAAATGGCGCCTTCGGCGGGATTTTCTAAAGCGGAAAGAATCCGCAGTAAGGAGGTTTTACCTGATCCAGAAGGACCCGTAATTGCGACAAAGCTACCTCGAGGCACACTCCACGTCATATTACGAAACAACCATTTACCCTCGCGCTCACAACCTAAGTCCCGCACGTTGAGGTGCGTAGTCTGTGCTACGGTAGAAATGTCGGGTAATAGCGGCATAGCGCTTAAGGCTTAGTCAGCTCTATATACTCCACCAAAGGGGAAACGTGCTGGGCGGGATCAACTACGACAAGTTTTGAGGTGAAGACTTTATCCCGCAGTGCGGTGTTAGGCTCCTTGTTTAGGGAAAGAAGAACGGCTAAAAGAGTAGCACGATCCGTTGCGCTTAGGCTAGAGCGGACGACAATGGCATGGGTGGGAACGGGACCTTGTTCGTCTATTTTTTTCAAACGCGCACGCTGCTCTAATGTAAGATGCTTATCTAAATCTAAAACATAGTAGCTCACAGCGGCAGCTTCTGCATCTCCATTGAGTACACGCTCCACCGCCGAAACATAACCCGTGCCATACCACACGTTGTCCTTTCCGAAGAAGGCCTCAGGATCTTCGCCTTTACCTAAGAGACCTTGCTTAACTAAATCAGCCCGCGGCACGAGCCCCCCCGAGGTGCTTGTTTTACTGGAAAAAGCCACGCGTTTGCCCTTGAGATCAGCGATTGAGGTGTAGGGTGCTTCTTTTAAAGCGATCCAGTAGCTGGGATAGTCCGTGCGACCCTCTATCTCCCCTGCCACAAGAATATCAGCTACTCCCGTCGAACGAGCTTGCACCATTCCCGTGCCACTCACGTAAGCTAGATCTACCGTTCCGTTACTGAGACCTTCCTGAATAACGGAGGAAGAAAGAGGGATAATAACTTCCACCGGAACTTTTAACGCCTGACTGAGAAATGCCGTTAGTTTCTCTTTTTCTTCCAACATGGCATCAGGGTTTTTGTCAGGCTTTAGTGCCACCACGACTTTTTTTAACGAAAGTGCTGTTGCGGGTGCTTCTGAGGGTTTAGGAGAACAGGAAACGATTAAGCTGAGGGCTAAGAGACTCGGTAAGAAACGAATAGAAGTGCTCATGTGAAGACTAAATTAGAGTGAGACCTATTATCAGTCAAGATGTTTGGAGGCAAGATTTAATAAAATTTGTAAAAAAGAAGGGTGACTAGGCTCAACTGTAATCAGAGGTGCAGCTATGGCGGCTCATTCGAATGAGAGCTTGCCTCGACCTAATGTTCGTAGTTCTAGGTAAGCTAATTTTCTCCTATAAAACAAAGTAGGGAAATTTTGTATTTTTTATACCATGTTCCCTATTTTTACAATTAACTTTAAGGTAGCTTTTGCCCCTCCGCTATTTCACAATGCCGTGATGATGCGCATCATGACGGGCTTACTTCTCACTCTATTTTTTTTCCTCACCGTTTTGCAAGCCGAAGAGCCCGTTCCCGCACCTCGTCCCCCCGTCAGTGCTATTGATCGCCTCGCCGCACTGCCTAGGCTTCTAGCTAGTGGTGGTACCACCGTCTACGTGCAGCTTGCGCTTTCCATATTTGCTGGGGCCGTGGCGATGGAGCGGTTTTTTCGACTGAACAGAAAGAATATCGTTCCCACGGGATTCACTGCCGAGGCCGAACGCCTTTGGGCCGAGGGAAAAAAGGCGGAGCTTTTAGAGTTGTGCAAGGAAACTCCCTCCACGCAGGCACGCATCATCGCATGGGTGCTAAAGCATCATAAAAATTCTTATATAGATGTGTCACGAGTTGCTGGTGACATGGCCGCAAGAGAAATCCGTCACCACCTGCAAAAAGCCTATCCGCTCGCAGTCGTTGGCATGTTGGAACCCCTTCTCGGTCTACTCGGCACCGTTCTCGGGATGATGGAAACATTTGCAGAAGTCTCATCCTCGGGCGCATTGGGCGACGCTGCGACATTGGCCGGGGGTATCTCGAAATTTTTGGTCTGCACCGGCACGGGCCTGTTTATCGCTGTGCCTTGTCTGGGGGCGTATTACTACCTACGCCATCGCACTGTTTTTCTGGCTCATGAGCTAGAAGAGCAGGTGGATCATCTATTGCATAAATGGTTTTTGATTCAGGAGGTGTCCGATGCAAATCCATCTTGAAGAAGAGCAAACGGCGGAATTGCCCATCGTTGCCATGATTGACGTGGCCTTTCTGCTGCTCGTATTTTTTCTCGTCGCAACCACGTTGAAGAAGCCTGACGAAAAAGTTCCTGAGGTGATTGTTGACTTACCGCAGTCAGCTATTTCTCTCAGTCCCAACGCACAAAAGCAAATGCCCACGGTGATAACTGTAAACAAGGACGGACAGTTTTTTATCAACGCAGAAAGTGTGTCGCAACAGGCTCTGCACGAACGACTCAAAGAAATCGCAAAGAACGCCCCCCAAACGCGTATCCGCATTGATGGAGACCGCGAGGCGCGTTACCAGCAAATTATCCAAGCTCTGGAACTGTGCCAATTCGAAGGTCTGCACAATGTGGGCTTCCATACCGCTGGTGAAAAATAACGCTTCATCAGCCGCCAGTGTTGCCCCGTGGCTCACACGGGATCGAATGCCGTGGATAGTATTCTCCGGTATCGCACACCTCGGACTTCTCATCGGCGTGGCCTATTTTTCAGGGCTGCTCGGCACACCCACGTCCGTGGACAAAGTGCATGAAAAACAAACGCTAGCCCGTCAAGAATTAGCTAAGAAACGGCATGAAAAATTACAAGCCACCGTTGAGAACATGACGCAAGCCCGCCAGCAAATGGAAGATTTAAGCCGTAAGCGCGAATCCGAATTCCTCCAGCACGAAAAAGAACAGGCGCATCAGCGTCCCAAGGATGTCGCACGGCAACTGGAACAGGCCCGGCAATCGCAAGAGCGCGCCGTGCAAAGTCAGGAAAATAATCTACGCGAGATTCAAGCGATGAAACAAAAGGTAATGGAGGCGAAGCCCCTCAGTGAACTCAATGACATTCGCAATAAAATAACCTCAAAGTATGACGAAATTAAGAACCAACAAAACCTAAGTCAGTCACAACGCCAACAAGCTGTCGACAAACTCTTGTCTATGGGTGATGCCATGCAACCTCTGCGTGAAGACGTGGAACGCGCCATACAATCCCAAAAAAATGCACTCCAAGTTCAGGAGGAATCAGGACGGAACTGGGATAAAATCAATGAACAATTAAAAAATGTTGAATCATGGAAACAGCAGCGAGCAGAACGCGAGAAGCAGAGAACCCGTGCTTTAGCAGATCTGGAGAATGAGAAAAAGAAAGTAGAAAAAACCTTGCAGGAGTCCGAGCTTGCACGTAGTGCCATGGAAACCGCCCGCGCTATTTTAAATCAACGCCAAGAGGAGTTAACCCGAAATTCCACACCTGAGATAAAGAAAGTGGAAGAAGCTGCTCAAGAAGAGTTTCGTAAACGTGAAAACGAGTTTAATGTGGCCAAAGTCGCAGCCGATCAAAAGGTGGGCGATTTTGAGAACCGCGAGCGCACCGTAAGACAGGAGCAGGATCAAAAAGTTCAACAAGCGCAGGATGAATTTACCCGTTACCAGAATGAATCGCAGCGCCTCATCGGAGAATTGCAGCAATCTCAACAGCGCGCCTTGGACTCGCAAAGGGAAGCCTTACAGGCTCAAAACGCAGCAGAGCAAAATTATCGTCAATCTGTTGCCCAATTAAAAATCGAGACTCCTTCCGCCCCTTCATCAAATGTGCCATCGAGTTACATTCCACCAAAGCCCATCGAGCAAATGAACTCGAAAGAAATGGCTGAAGAAGCCGTAAAGCTAGAAAAAGAGATCGCATCTTGGGCGAGCCGTATGCGGGCTGCTGAGCTGGGTATGATTCAGGATATTCCCTTTGACCGCGCATTCGAAGCAGCAAAGATTTCGATCCCCGAACGCCATTTGCCCACACAAAATTTAGATACTCCCAAGACTGTGGAGGATGCTGCAAAACTTGATCAGTCTTGGGCCGATACGATGAAACAAGTGAGCCAAATGCAAAGCAATGTCCGCACCTGGCAATCCATGGCTCAAAGCTTGTCTCAGGATAATAAATTGGGTTCCAGTGCCTACCTCGATTGGGTGAAAGAAAAAGACCAGGTGGACGGTAGCTCCCAAAATTTAGCGACTGCGGCGGGCAATGGTGAAGCTCGGGATTTGAGTGCCGTCATGCGTAAGGCTCAGGGTTTAGGCAATGGAGGTGGAGAGGATCCTTACGGAAACAAAATTCGCCCAGGGCAAGACGTAGATTTTCAACGAACTTTAGCGGATGGCGCCATGCAAGTTCCTGTAATCAATGAAAAAGATGTGAAGGCTGTGCCCGGCAGGAAAATCATGTCGAGCGCACGCAGCGCTGCTACTGCATCAAGTGCGGAGTGGATGTTTGTGGATTCGTGGTATGTGGCCGGACCTTTTGCGAATCCGGGACGTAGTAATCGCGATAAGCGGTTTCCACCTGAGGAGAGAGTGAATTTGGATGACTCCTATGTGGGTAAAAATGGGCAGCGCATATGATGGCAATTTATCCAATCTACGAAGCCTATGATCACACCGCCGCAGGAGGCTAATGAAGCAGTGTATTATGCCTATACCGAGCTATGGTTCGAGGAGGCGCAGGACTTATGGCTGGCCGTGGGTGCGGATGACGCCGCAAAAATTTGGATTGAGGAGCAGTTAGTCTATGTCAGTGAAAATCGCTTAAAGTCGTGGACCATCGGCGAAGCTAAACGGCGCGTGCATTTTAAGCAGGGTCTAAATCGAATCCTTTACCGAGTGGAAAATGGACCCGGTTACATCGCTTTTTCTCTAGTGCTATCCACGAAGCCTGGTGCGTAAGCTCGTCATCTACGCTTAAGCATGGGATAAAATAAGAAAACGTGGGCGACTCAATGACCTGAAGGTGAACGGCCCGTGAGTCGGCGATGAATTCGATAAAACTGGGCGTAGCTGCCAAAGCCCGCCTCAAGCGCCGCTTCCAAAAGGGTGCGCCGTTTCCCATCGCCATAACATACGCGGAAACGCTCTAA
>JAWXBW010000020.1:0-6810 GCA_034440395.1 Blastochloris sp.
GTGGAATACATGTATTCAAAAATAGCCATCCGATTCTCTGCTTGCTCCATCATTGCGATCCATTGGAGTGGATCGGAGCCACGATCCATTTGCCAGCTCGCCAAGATCCCGGCCATCGAGGGGTAAAAGGTTGTTTTGGTTTTCTCTGTTGGTTGCGAGCTGAAGAGGAATCCCTGAGGCTCGAGTAGGGCAGAAATCCCCGACACGCGAGTTCGATTAAATCTTCTGAGCAACCAGACACCGAAGGCAATCGCAGCAATAAAAGGAATAGTTGAAAGCAGAAACGAACCAATTTCAAAACCATCAGTCAGACCGAGAGCATCGAGACTAAATAATGTTAGCAATAGTCCAGCGACGCCGCACAGACCGATGAAGATCCATAAAAGAGTGTGTTGATTGGCAGGGCGATAAAGCTGCTTGGCCATGACTTATTCCAGCAACTTGGCGGACTTATGTTGCTCTAGGAGTAAATTAAAGCTCTACGCTGCGTGGCACGAGCTTACGGTAGGTTGTGGCGGTTAGGATGCCGCAAAACGCAAGTGCGGGAATAATGCCCACACCAAGACAGAGGAATCCCGCAATGCAGACTGCCGCGTTGATCAGTAAGATTAAAGCCAACGGTAGAAGGTGGTTCTTACCAAGTTTCCACGCCAAATCTAATGCTGAGAAATCCTTGCCAAGACGGTCGGCAAAAAGAAAGGGCCAGAGGGAAATAAATCCAGCAATAATGAGACCGGGGATAATGAGAAGGATTATTCCTATAGCAATTAAAATGGAGGACCCAATAGAGACTAAGCCGGCCATCAGAAAGGTATCGAGTCGAGAAAATAAGGTCTGAATGGCAAATTTTTTCCCATCTATCTTGGCCAGACATACGGTGGAAAAACCTACAATTAAAAAGCCGGTCAGAAACGTGCTGAGAATGTTTTCCATACTAGTGGATGGTATGAGACCCGCCATAAAACCAATAAAAAAACAGATGACCAAAAGAACAAGTGAAATGACACTTAAATTTAACCAGTCACTTTTAAACGTCGCAAAAGCTTCTTTTACTAGTTCTCCCACCTCTAATTTTGTGGCCGCTGCTGTGGGCACAGGAGCTTGGATATCTGAAGTAGTAGTAATGACTGAAGATGAAAAGATGGCGGTGTTTTGCGCCTCGATCCAATCTGACATTGATGCATGCCAGACTAGGGTATCGGTGGGTATTGCTTTGGTATCCAACAAATCACGCAGTTCTGCCTCCGTTACAGGACCCGTCTGCGCACCATCTTTAACATAAAACCAATCGATCATAAATAATTTATTAGGTAGAGTTAATAATAAAGAAAAGAAATAAATAAACGTTTAGCACTATTTAACCAAGTTAATCCGCCACAGACGGATTGACCCCGTAAGTTGACAAAGTAAGATGAAAGCTTTTTAATGGATTTTCCATTGTGGAAACAAACCACAGGCCATACGAAAACGGGGTCAGCCTTGAACGTTACTAACTTAAGCGTGAATTGGGAGCAATTACGGTACCTTTCTGGTATGAATCCTGCGTCCAAAAAAGGAAACAGTCGACAAACAGCCTAATTCCCAGAAAATAATATCTTATGTTTTCCGACATCACCCTTGTTTGCTTGTTGCTGGGTATAGCTGTATTCCTTTTCAGTTTTGATGTGCTGGAGGCGGAGATCGTTGCCTTGGGGCTCATGCTGTCTTTTGTTATTTGCGGCGTTTTGACTCCCGGTCAGGCCTTTTCTGGTTTCGCCAGTGATACGGTCATGATGATCATGGGTCTCCTCATCATGACCACAGCCCTGACTCAAACCGGTGCCATGGAAGGTATCTCCCGTTGGGTTCGAGCCATCTCCAGCGGACGTCCTCTCGTCTTCATGCTGTTGCTTCTCACGGTCACCGGACTGCTGAGCAGTTTTATCAGTAACACCGCCACAATCGCCCTCCTCGCTCCCATGGCCGTGGCCGTTTGCCGCAAACTGAATTTTCCCGTTTCTAAAGTTTTGCTCCCTATGGCCTTTGTCTCGATCCTCGCTGGCACCGTCACACTCATCGGCACTTCCACCAACCTAGTCGTCTCCGGTCTCATGACCACGCTGGGTATGGAAGCACTCGACATGTTCGAACTATCCCCCGTCGGTTTAGTCATCTTGGGGGCTGGCTTCCTCTATCTGGTGTTGATCGGACGTCATATGATCTCGCCTTCCAAGGAAAATGCCAACATCGCCGAGGTCATCCGCTCCTCCAATTACCTGACGGAAATGATCTTGCTTGAATCCTCTCCCCTAGCCGGAAAAACCCTCCGTGACCTTAAATTTGGCGAGGCCAACGACCTCCAAGTCATCCGGCTTGTCAGGGAGGGGAACCGGCGAGTTCATATCCATGCTGACCTCCCTTTGGCTATTGGGGACATCCTCTTGGTGGAAGGCCCTAGGGAAGCCATCCTCGACATCCAGCAAAAAGCCGGCATTGAAATCCTTGCTCAAGACAAACTCGGAATTGTGGAAGGTTCCGACCCGGATTCGCAACGCGTCGTCGAAGCCTTAGTTCTTCCCCGACCTGGACTACAGGGACGCACGTTGAAACAAACCCGTTTCCACGAAAAATACGGTGTCATGGTTCTGGGCCTGCGACGCCACGGAACCACCTTCTTCCGCAAAATGAGCCAAGTTTCCTTGGCCACTGGCGACCTACTCCTCCTTCGTGGTGCCACGCAAGATCTCAGAACCTTAGAGGACGAAGGTTTCCTAAAACTACTCTACGAAGCCGATCGACCCAAAAACTCCGTCCGACGGGGGCTGGTGGCGGCTGCCATTTTTGTCATTTCCCTGTCACTGGGCATCGCCAAAATCATCACCCTTCCTATGGCAGCACTTCTAGGTGCCTTCCTCATGCTGGCTACTAAATGCGCTACCCCCCGTGAAACCTTCCGAGAAATGGAATGGAAAACCGTCATCCTGATTGCCTGCATGCTTAGTGTGGGCACGGCTCTTACCACCTCCCGAGCCGATCTGGCTATTGGCAGTGCCATCGTCACGTGGGGAGGGACCCTTCCCAACATCGTCCTCATGGGAAGCGTATTTATCTTGACCGTTGCTTTGTCCCAACCCATGTCCAACCAAGCGGCTGCGGCACTAGTGCTTCCTGTCGCCGTGCAGGTTGCCCTCCAACTCGGACTGGATCCGCGTCCCTTCGCCATCACCGTTGCCCTAGCCGCCAGTTGCTCTTTCCTCACGCCTCTGGAACCCGCTTGCCTCTTGGTTTACGGACCTGGTGGCTATCGTTTCAAGGACTTCCTTATTGTTGGGTTACCGCTGACCCTTCTCATTCTGGTTATCACGCTATGGTTAGTGCCCAAATGGTGGGCCTTTTGAGTTGGGCTGATTTAACAACCCCACGAACTCTCCGCAGGTGGATAAACTCTTACTCGAGCGGACATGATCACACGCTAGAAATATTGGGGCTCGCCAGATCTATCGCAAGGAAGGAAGAATCTGTTTGGGACTTAGGGCTTGGATGGGAGATTTTCGAAAGTCCGTTAGGTTGCGCGTGATGATGGCTTGGGCGTTAAAGCGAAGAGCAGCGGCAGTTTGCATGGCATCTTCGAGATCCTTAAAAGGCAAGTCCAGAGCTTGTTCCATGTCCTGGGTGTCGGTGCCCGCATGCCCGAACTCTGGATGGCTTTACTTCTGGGGGAACGTCTCGTGCACGGCGCACTCATCTCCGACGCGGCGCGGGAGATGATTTACCTAAACCAGGGATAATAAATGATTAAAAAACTCTGAGTTTTCACCGACAACCTGCGGCTAACTCCAGTGAGGCAACGCATTGAGAATTGATCCGCCTCAGGAGGATTGACTCCGTAAAACTAAAATTATTTCAAACGCTAAGTAGCAAGCATTGTTGACATAAGTTGACAAAAATCTAAGCTTGGAACTAGGCCGAAACAAAATTATGTCAAAGCGACTCAACATACCCAAGCTGCTCGAGGTTACTGAATCAAACGGGTTCAATCAGTCTGCTATAGCGAAATCTCTGGGAATTACGCGCGCCTCCGTCTCTAAATGGTTTACTGGGAAATCGTTTCCCCGGCCTGCTGAGTTGTTGAAGCTTGGACAATTACTTAAACTCCAACACCATGAATTGGTCGAACACTTGAGTCCAAATCATGATCCCTTGGTAGCTTTTCGTAAGCGAGCTTCTTGCCTAACAACGGATGAACACATCGCCCGCGCCCAAAACATGGGTCACTTCTTAAAACCTTTGGTGGGCTACCTGAGCGTGGATGAGTTTCTGGGGCCGCCGAGTTTAAAGAACCCTTCGTGCGATTACGGTTACCTCCAAGAGCTGGCCGCCAGAATACGGCGTGAAGCAGACATTGCGGAAACGGCACCGTTTGACTTCAAGAACCTGATCCAGCTTTTTCAGAAGTATCAAGCTGTGATCATCCCAACCCTTTGGGGACATAAAGCCAAGCACGAGAACGCGCTACATATCCATCTTCCGGAATCCCGGACGACTTGGATTTATCTCAATCTGGATGTAGAAATCCATGACTTTAAGTTCTGGATGGCTCACGAGTTGGGCCATGTACTGACGGTCGATCTGTTACGTGAGGGAAAAGTCCTCGAGGCGGAGGACTTTGCGGATGCCTTTGCCGGGGCACTTCTTTTTCCTGGGCCTTTGGCAGAAGCGGCTTTGGCTGGATACAAGAGGGCAAGGACAGATCATCGGCGCTTGGCATTGCTAAAGAAATGGGCGAAGGAGCACACCATCTCACCCAACTCGGTGTATCTGGAGATCGAGAAGCATGCCAAAGAAAGGAAGGAGTCATTCACGACCATCGAAGCTAAGATGCGTTTCCCTGCCATCTCCGCTTTTAACAAAGGCTATAAGACGCTGAGCGCGGTGCTTTTTGACGACACCCAACCGACGGCAGATCATTTCATGCGCGTGGCACAAGAAAGCTTTGGAACCGAGGTTTACGGTGTGCTTGGCAAATACGTCCGGGAAAAGCAGGCGGGGCCAGAGGTGGTCGCCACCATTCTGGATGTGAATCCCATGGATGCGCGAGCCTATCATAACGCTCTCGCAATGTAGTCCACCAATAGGGAGGGAGCTGAGGCATGGCGCAGAAAAGAATGATCGTGGATTCCAACAGCTACTTCAGGCTGGCGCAGAATATTCATCCCTTGTTATGCCAGCCTTTTGGGCAAGAGGAGCTCACATTGTACATCCATGCGGAACTCAATGAGGAATTCCGGCGTAGCCCCCGACTTCAAAATAAGTTCCACTGGGTGGCCGAGGGGAAATATGTCGAAAATCGTAGCCGATCCATTAGTTTAAACTCTGAGCAAAAGACAACGATTCAAGCTGCTTACGAATACATGTGGGAGCACGTGAAAGATTCTTTCCTCCGCCCTAGGGGTAAAGGCCCTTCCCCCGTTGATACTCGAATCGTGGCCACTGCTCAAATTCTGAATATTCTGATTGTCACAGATGATCGAGATATGATTGAGCTCGCAAAAGAATTTGAGGTTCAGCACATCACCAGCCTTGGACTAATGAAATTGATGTTGGATAGCGAAAAAATTGACGACGAGAAGGTTGATTTAGTGGTTGAGCAATGGATCTACGACAACGACACCCCGCACCGTGAATGGAAAGGCGAATTTAAAAAGCTATTTGGACGGATTGCTCCCGATGGCTAAAAACCTTTCCGATACCGCCTTAACCTGTAGGCAGGAGAAACGCAGGAAAAAAGGAGTCAAAAGAGCCCAACCCTTGGGTTATCAAGACAGGAGTGGACATCGGGATTGTGTCAGTGCTTAAATAATTAATTACTTTGATAAAATGACTAATAAATACAAGCATTAAAAACATTGAGAATTGATCCGCCTCAGGAGGATTGACTCCGTAATTTTTCCGCAGATCGATGGAGTGGGGAAGAGTGCCCAGTGCTTAAGAAAACGATGGACAGCCTCTGATCCATCAATAGGGTTGCCGTCATGGAACGAAATTCATTTTCCCGCGTCGCAGCTTTAAGTTGCCTTTTGGTCGTAGTTCTTGCCGGTTGCGCTGGCATGAACGTAAAGGAGGACAGCGTGCAAGGTACGACGAATATTGTTCGTCCATCTGCTATTTACATCCGCACCTTTGATCCCGGCACTTCGTGGGAAGGTGACTTCGGAGGGAAGAGCCGCGACTCATTCATCCAGCAAGAAATGCAAAGCCTCGACCAGCGCCTGATCGCTCAGTTACAAGACATCGCACCCACCTCACCAGTAGGAGGATCCTTGCCAGCCAACGGCCTTCTCGTCACAGGCCAATTACAGCGCGTTAATGCTGGGAGTGGTGTTGCTCGTTATTTCATGGGCGGTTTCGGCGTTGGAGCGCGAGAGGTCACAGGCCGCGTGCAGATCTTCGATCTCGCCAAATCCACCACGACTCCCATTCTCGCGTTCAATATTGAGGGCGGTTCGCGTGGCGAAGGTGGCATAATAGGTGCCGTCGACAATCTCAACGCCGACTGGGACCGGATCGGTCGCGAGACCAAGGCATTGCTACTAAAAAGAATGCAGCCTTAAACCGATGCTTGCTGTGTCGAACGCAGAATGTAAAAACAGGATGCCGCGTTTCCAACGCTGGCTTGACTTCACCCCCCGTAGAAGTCTGATACAATAAGGATATCTGGTGCTAGTGATGCGGCGGTCCATCCCTAGGCGTGTGGGGAATACCTGAACTCGCTGTCTGGGCGGGCAAGAAACGGGATTCTCTCGATCAAATGAGTGCTCAAAAAATGGCTAA
>JAWXBW010000021.1:0-26601 GCA_034440395.1 Blastochloris sp.
GTTTTGGTTACCCAGTTTATATTCTAATCCTAAGCCAAGGAGGGGCACGACGCGGAGGTAGTCTCCTTCTTGAGGGCCGCGAGCTTGCTGGATTTGTTGAGTCTCCTTGACGTTAACAGCGGTGTTTTCGATGCGAATGGCGGGGACGACGCTAAAGTTGCCAAAGGTAAATTTATTTTCAATAAAGTAGGCGCCATAGTTAGTGGTGTTTTCTAACGTGAACTGGCGGGTTCCTGTGGTGGCAAGTGGATCGCCTACGGCTAGGTCGCGCTTCCGGGGGTTGTCGGCGGAATAAACCATGAAGCCGCCTGTTAAGGTGTGTTTATTATTGAACATGTAATAGTTGTGGAGGATGCGGGCATCTACGCCGCCAAATTGAAATTCGCGGGTGTCTATAGTGGCGTTTTGAGTAGTGTCAGGGCGGCGGCTTTGACGTTCTTGATAACCCACCCACGCCTTCGCCACCAGCATGGTGTCTGGGGAAATATCATGCTCCACGCTGATGGCACCGGTGTGGCGCTCGATGAAGATCCGGTCGTTAGGAGTTCTGGTAAAATCACGATTTAGAGAATATTGGCCAGCACTCAAACGGCCAGGCTCGCCGCTTTCTGAAACATACGTGTTAATGTCTAAGAGCCACCGGGTGGATTTATCTGCATCAAGGGCGATCTGGACATTACCGCCATTAACCACGCTATCGGCATTATTGCGAGTGCCGTCTTGTTGCTTGTGAAAGTAAGTTAGAGAATAACCAATCCGATCCACTGTCCCGCCCACCGTGCTGTAATTGGTGTAAAGGCCATCTGAGCCGATGATGTGCTGGGTGCTGCCCGTGATTTTTTTATCTGTAGGGGGGCGTTTGCTGATGAAGTTAATCACGGGGCCAGGCTGTGGCCCATAAAGTAAGGAAGAACCACCACGAACGAATTCGACTCGTTCAATTCCTTCCATGGGAGGCAAGGCGTATAATGTGGAGTAACCGAAGAGGTCTTGGCCCTGGGGGATGCCATCTTTTAAGGTCAGCAGGAATTCTGTTTCGTGGGGGTCGCCGATGCCGCGATAGTTCATGTTAATGAAGCCAGCGTTAGTATGTTCCGAAACGAGAAGACCGGGGGTTTGGGAGAATACTTGGCGATAGTTGTTGTTTTGGATTTGGGGAATGGCAGAAAGTTCTGTTACCGTAGTTTTTTTGCCAGAGTAAATTTTAGCTGATGCTGTATCAGGCATAAAAGTGGAAGCTGGCATCGTCTCGGTAGCGGTAACGATGACTTCGGGTAGCTCAGCCGTTAAAACGGGTTGATTTAACTTATCCTTGGCTTTACTAGCATCATCCTTCTTAAGTTCTTCAGCCTGTATATTTAGGCTAATTAAGGAGGTTAAAATTGTGGTGAAGATTAGGGTAGGTAATGTTTTTCGAGTTAATAAATAGGGCAAACATAATTTCATTCGGTGAATTTAAGACGCATTCTCATTCTGTCAAACTATTTCTGAGATACGTTCTCGTTAACTGGGCGAACAACCTGATGAGCGATTTTTAGGGTGATGGGGAAAGAGTTTGAAAAAGACTGAGATATTGTGCCATCCACTTATGGCCATGTAAAACGTATATAATGGCGGCGATGGCTAAGAAAGGACCAAAAGGCATTTTAATGCCCCATCGGCGCTGTTTCTGAATCATCAGACCTATGCCAATGATAGAACCGAGCATAGAAGAGACGGCGATAATAAAGAGGGGGGCTTGCCAACCAAGAAAGGCACCCATGGCAGCGACGAGCTTGATATCGCCCGCCCATGGCTTCTTTACGTAGAAGTAGCTTTCCCCCGACTGCGATGACGATTAAAAGCCCCCCACCGAAGAGAAGTCCAATTAAAGAGTGAACGAAACCACCTAGGTGACTGGTGGCGCCGTGGAGTTGGGGCACGAGAGTGGAAAGGAGGAGGCCTACGACGCATCCTCCGAGGGAGATTTCGTCTGGAATAATGAAGTGGTCGATGTCGATAAAGGTTGCGACAATTAAGGCATAACAGAAAAGGAGATAGATGAGGGCTTCGGCCATCGGAAAAAGATTCCATACCCATAAGGTGAGGAAAGCGGTGAGGAATTCTACGAGGGGGTAGCGGAAGCTGAGCTTAGTTAACTGGCAAGAACAGCGGCCACGTAAGAGGAACCAAGCAAAGATGGGGATGTTGACCTGCCATGGGAGTGCGATGCCGCAGGTAAAGCAGCGGGAACGGGGGCTGACGACAGAGCGGTTCAAGGGCATTCGGTAAATGCAAACATTAAGAAAAGAGCCAATACAGGCTCCGAAAAGGATGGGACCTAAAACGTGCAAAATGAGGAATTGGGGGTTATTTAGTTGAGCCAAAAAGGAAGTCATAAGACGGCAGAGCAGTTGTTTAGCGAGATTGGGCGGCCAAGAGAAGCGCGGTGCGCATGGCCTCAAGCGGGGCAGATTTTCCTGTCCACAATTCAAAGGATAAGGCTCCTTGGTGGAGGAGCATACTCAAGCCGTTGGCGCAACGGCAGCCCGCAGCCTGAGCTGCTTCGACCAAGGCGGTGTTGCGCGTAATCGTGTCGTAAATGCAAAGGTGAGGCTGGAGGCTGCGTGAGTTGAGGGGAGAAGAATCAGTGGTGTTAAGTCCCAGTGAGCTAGCATTGACGACAAGGTCAATATGATCGAGCTCTTGGGCAATGAGGTCTTCGTCCCAAGGCAGGGTTTTGAGGCGTGCTTGGGAGCCGATCAGGCGTTGGCTCTGAAAATAAGGGTCTAATTCTGCGCTCAGGTTGAGGGCTTTATCAGGACTACGATTGACTAGGACAAGACGTTCGCAATGTTCAAGTGCAGCCTGTTTAGCGATGGATTGGCCCGCCCCGCCGAGGCCGAGGATGAGGATACGGAGGTCGCGCACATCTAAGGAAAAACATTCACGAATAGCCCGAACCCAGCCTTGGCCGTCAGTATTGAAACCGGTAAGGCAGCCTTTTTCGTTGATGACGGTGTTGACGGCACCAAGTTGGACAGCACTTTCCCCTAGCTTATCCATGAGGCTAGCGAGCTCTAATTTATGGGGTATAGTGCAGTTCCAGCCGGCGAAGGGAATTTTTTTAAAGTGCTCAATAGACGAAGCTAATTGATCTGGAGAAATTTCTAGGCGAACGTATTGAGCGGGTAGGTCATGGGCGGCGAAGCCTGCTAACTGCATGGAAGGTGAAAGGGAATGGGCCACGGGAAAACCTATGACGCCATAGAGAGGAGGACTGGGTCGGAGTGCGCTGAGAGTGGCTATAGTAATAACTTTGGACATAGCGCATTGTCACGCGATAAGTTTTGAGTTTCAAGTGTGAAGATTTGGTTTACGATATTTCTGTGTCAGAATCATTAGAACAACTTACAGCGAAACTTTTGGACTCCTACGCCGAGCTGGGTGGGATCAATCACCAGGATGGGGTCAACCTACCCGACAAGCAAACGGTAAAGGAAATTACCCAGCAATTGTTGTATCTTTTGTTTCCAGGATTTTTTCGTAAGAATCATTTAACGAATGAAGATTTCGCCTTAGATACACAACAACGTTTGCAGGAGGTCTGCACGAGCTTGAGTCACGAGATAACTAAAAGTTTAGAATACGCCCCTCCGCATGGCCTCAAAGCCTGTGGTTATGCGGCGGCGGCGCAGGAGATCACTTGTAAGTTAATGACACAGCTGCCTCAGATACGTGAGGTATTAAGCACGGACGTGCAAGCTGCTCTGGACGGTGATCCGGCGGCTTCGAGCATGGAGGAGATCATCCTTGCTTACCCTGGGTTGGAGGCGATTGCAGTGCAGCGGGTGGCCCATGTTTTGTACAAATTAGAAGTATCGTTGATTCCTCGTATGATGACGGAGTGGGCGCACGCTCGCACGGGGATAGACATCCATGCGGGAGCCAGCATCGGCTCGTCGTTTTTTATCGATCATGGCACAGGCGTGGTTTTCGGCGAGACCTGTATTATAGGGAACCATGTAAAAATTTATCATGGCGTTACACTCGGTGCGCGCTCCACTTCGGGCGGGCAGCAGTTACGCCATGTTAAGCGGCATCCTACAATCGAGGATCACGTCACGATTTATCCTGGAGCTACTATTTTAGGTGGGGAAACGGTTATAGGTAAAGGCAGCACCATTGGCGGGAATGTCTTTTTGCTGCACAGCGTACCAGAGAGAAGCTTGGTTTATTATGAGGAAGGTGCCGTGTTGGTTAAATCTAAACCGCAGCCTGGCACTGTGCCTCCGATTGAAGAAGAGTCATTCATCTACATGATTTAAGTTGTTAGACGTAGCCACCCCCTCTAGCGTCAATTCTTTTTACAGAGAAGTGGCACTACTATTGCTGATTTCTTTACACAAGTGCCAAGCTTTGAGAGAATCATTTTTTATGTCGCATGTTATTGAGTTAAAAGTTTTTTATGGTTTTTGTTTAATTAAGTTCAGATCTTGATCTGTTCTGGCTACCTGCGCTTATTCATTGTTCTATGATTGTTTTATTAATTTTTGGTTTTTTGATTTTAAATGGATTATTCGCCATGGCTGAGATCGCTATTGTATCGGCTCGCAAAGGGAAACTGCAAAAAATGGCTGATGAAGGGGATGATCGGGCAGCGGTGGCTATAGAACTGATTCAGTCCCCTAGCAGATTTCTTTCCACCGTGCAGTTCGGAATCACCATGGCAGGAATCGTGTTAGGAGCTTTCGGGGGAGCGCAATTAGCTCCGATGTTTCAAGGTGTTTTTGAGGGCATACCCTACATCGGTCAGTATGCCTATGGTATCACCTTTTTTCTGGTAGTCGTAATTTTAACTTTTGCCAGCCTCATTATAGGTGAGTTGGTGCCTAAGCGTTTAGCGATGAATCATCCTGAAACTATTTCTTGTTTAGTAGCTAAACCCATGAAGTGGATTTCTGTTTGGGCATCCCCTTTGGTTACAGTACTAAGCACGACCACGGATTTTGTCCTGTCCGTCTTTGGCGTGAGACCAAAGGAAGAGAATGCCGTCTCGGATGACGAGGTGAGACTGCTCATTGATCAAGGTCTGCTCACAGGGGTTTTCCGCAAAAGCGAAAAAGAAATGGTGGACGGCGTTCTTTCCCTCGACCAACTCAAAGTGGGAGATATTATGACGCCATCTGCGAAAATCGTCTGGTTAGATTTAGATCTTTCTGACGAAGAAAATTGGCGGCGTGTGGTTTCTAGTGCCCATTCCCATTTCCCCGTATGTAAGGCTTCTAAGGAAAATGTTGCAGGCATGATCTCAGTCAAAGCTCTTTGGGCGAACCAATCCTTAGCGGGCACGGCCAAAATTCAAGACGTCCTAACAGAAGTGGTCTATGTCCCTATGTTCATGCCTGCACCTAAGCTATTAGAAACGTTTAAGAAAAATGGAAAACATGTCGCCCTTGTTACCGACGAATTTGGTGCCGTCGAAGGCTTAGTTACTTTGATTGATGTGCTGGAATCGATCGTGGGTGAAATCCCTTCTAAAGATCAACCTCGTCGCCAAGAAGCCAGAAAGCGGGCAGATGGTTCTTGGATTTTTGACGCTTTAATTAGCATTGAAGATTTTAAGGATAAACTTGGTATTGAAGAATTAGCTCAAGAAGAGACGGAAGAATTTTCAACGTTGAGTGGCTTTATCCTAAACTATTTAGGCCATATTCCACGCGACGGTGAAAAGTTTAAATGGAATAAGTTCCAATTCGAGATCATGGATATGGATCAGCACAAAATTGACAAGGTTCTCGTAACTCCCCTCAAGTAAGAGAACATTAGTTTTCACGTGAAACGTTTTAAGACCGTATTTGCGATTATGGGTCCAGGCCTTCTCATGGCTGGAGCTGCTATAGGCGTATCCCATCTTGTCCAGTCAACTAGAGCGGGCGCAGACTATGGGCTGCAATTAC
Source organism: Blastochloris sp. (assembly GCA_034440395.1). Lineage (GTDB taxonomy): Bacteria > Verrucomicrobiota > Verrucomicrobiia > Methylacidiphilales > JAAUTS01 > JAAUTS01. Next base: position 5,940 of record JAWXBW010000021.1, read on the forward strand.
TCATCATCGTTATCTTGGTTAACTTTTTTAAATACCCCTTTTTTGAGTTCGGTCATCGCTACGCGGCGGCCACGGGCGAGAATCTTTTACAAGGCTATCTTAGGATGGGAAAACTCTATCTTTATGCGTTCTTCTTATTGAATATTGTTAGTGCCATCATCAGCGTGGCAGGCGTGACCATTGTCACGGCTGGGATTGCCGACTACATCGGAGGTGGACAGCAAGGTGCCGTTTTCTGGAGCGGGATACTTCTCGTCATATCGGTCGGGATCTTGGTCATTGGACATTACCGATGGCTGGATCTTTCCATGAAAATGATGATGGCCGTGCTCTTTGTCGCTACTGTCGCTGCCGCAGCGACTGCGTTGTGGCATGGGCCAGAGGCAGTGTTATCAACGGCACCATCACCTTGGACAAAGGTCGGCATAGGCTTTATCATAGCACTTATGGGATGGATGCCTGCCCCCGTGGAACTTTCTGTTTGGCAATCGCTATGGGTGCAAGCCCAAAGCCGTGAACGCGGCAGACCCGTGACATGGCGGGAGGCGAAGATTGATTTTAACGTGGGCTATGCCTTGACGATTTTTATGGCTGTTTCATTCGTTATGATGGGAGCCTATGTCATGTATGGATCGGGCATCGTCTTTTCCAATTCGGGTGCGGGTTTTGCCGCACAGCTCGTTGAGCTCTATCAAAAAGTTCTCGGCTCTTGGTCAAAGCCAGTTGTGGCATTAGCAGCCATGGCGGCGATGTTTTCCACCGTCATTACTTGTGTGGATGCCTATCCAAGATCGCTAGCCGTTTCCTTAGAACTACTTTTTCCAAAGCTTGGTCAATCACCACGAACCCACCACGCCATCTGGATGTTAGTGGTAAGTGCGGCGGCCTTGGTCATTATTATGAGTTTCGCAAGCCGCTTAAAAAGTCTCATTGACCTAGCCACCACGATTGCCTTCCTTGCCGCTCCTTTTTTTGCGTATCTTAATTACCGATTGATTACGTCCGCGCACATTCCACAAAATATGCGACCTCATGCGGCTTTAAGAATTCTCGCAGTGGCAGGTCTAGTTTTCCTTAAGCTATTCGGGCTAGCCTACATCTGGGTGACTTGGCTTTAAGGGCCTGCGGGAGGTGCCGGAGTGGGGGATGGCTCTTGAGATATGGGTTTTTTATTCACGGTCTTGTTAATTTTGTCTCCTGCTTGTTTCGCCATGTCGCGCGCAAACTCTTTCACGGATTCGACACTGGGTGCCTTGTCATCTTTGTCGGTTATCATGAATCCCGCACCCATTAAGACGGCTCCGCCTAGAAAGATAGAGACTGCCCACGCACCGATGCTTGAAGTATAGTTCGTCCGAAAAAAAGTTTTAGTCATCGGAACAATAAATATAAAAAATCCAACAACGAGACTGGCAAAATAAGCGTAACTTCGGAACCCTTTGTCCATCAAAGGGAGTAGAAGCATGTCGGTCAAAACCACGATCTGAACTAAGCCAAAGACTCCGAACACTAACACAATGGCTCCGAGAATCACTGAGTTAGAACCACTGCCACCGAGCCCATGCATTTTAGCTAGGGCAATAGACATAACGACAAAGGCACAGAGTAAACCAATAACAAGCGCCTTAGCTGAGGCGGGATTAAATGTTAATAACATTAGAATTTCCCAGTTTTTTTCAGCAAGAATCTTTGCATCAAGAAAATCAATCATGTAAGGAGACTCCAACCGAATGCCGGTTTTGTCAAACCTTGAGCAAGGTTTAGTAGATCAGCAAAAAAACCACGAATAAGAATTCGTATCGGATTATCTCTTTTTGAGAAAAGAGATAATGGCAAACACGAGGAAAACAACGAAACAAACTTTAGCAATCAGCGAGGCTGTGCCAGCGATACCGCCGAAGCCAAGGAAGGCGGCAATCAGGGCGACAACAAGAAAGATAAGGGCGTAATGAAGCATAGTTTTTAGGGTTGGGAGGTGTAGGTAATGGCTTTTAAAAGGGGTTCGCAATAAGCCAGATGGTTTATTTTTACACGATGATCCTTAACAAACACACCTATTTTTTAAAGGGCTCTCGTATGATGTTGCGGAACTTTTATTTCGAACTATTATCACCTTATGGATCGTGGACTCATTTTTTGCGGCTGCTTAGGAATAAGCTTACTCATGGTGGGTTGTGCGGGCATGGGTGGGAGTAGTGACAAAGCGTATAATTTTTTTGTCAAGAACGACACTGCCCTTTTAGAACAGGGTCCTCAACAAACCACACCTAAAGAAACAACATTGCGTCGTGGAAATAGATTAAGAATCATTGAAGGCGCCAGTAGCGGTTTTGTTCTGGTCGAGACGGTAAACGGCAGACGTGGCTACGTCAGTGGTGCTGATATTCAATTTGATGATGGAACTTTAGAAGGTCCTAAAGATAAAATGTGGCAAAATCAGTATTAAGTCTTGTTGATTATAAGACTTTAAAAAATAAGGAAAATAGATATGGATAATGAACGTGGTTTAGCTGGAATTATTGGCGGCGGTGTCGTAGCAATCTTGTTATTTGTTTTTGTGATGGGGTGTTGGAGTATTGTGCCTCCTGGTCATCGCGGTGTCTCTGTTACCTTGGGTAAAGTGAATCCTGTGGTAAAAGGTGAGGGGATTACTTTCAAGGTTCCTTTTATAACAAACATCGTTAAAATTCCTGTACAACAAATTACCCAAGGGGGAAGAGCCACCAGTTTCAGTTCCGATTTACAAACGGTTGAAATTTCTTACTCAGTTCTTTACCGCATACCTGAAGGTAAGGTCGTGGAGCTTTTTCAGCAGTATGCCGGAAGCCCTTACGCCTCTTTGGTGGAACCCCGCGTGCAAGAAGCTATTAAACAGGTTGCGGCAGTTTATAAGGCAGAGGAACTAGTGAAAAGCCGCATTGCCATTAAGGAAGTTGTCTTAAAAAAGATTCAAACCGAACTGGCTGGGTTAATTGATGTGCGGGATATTCCTATTACGAACATTGATCTAACCGACGAACTTGAAAAAGCCATTGAACTTAAACAAGTTACTGAGCAGCAGGCTTTAGCTAAAGAATACGAATTACAAAAAGCTAAGAAAGAAGCCGAAATCACTCTCGTGAATGCTAAGGCCGAGGCTGAAGCGGTTAAGATCAAGGGCGAGGCCTTAGCCAACTCACCTCGTGTAATTGATTTGGAGATCGCTAAGAGATGGGATGGCAAAGCACCTCAGACTGTTGTCACGGGACAAGGTGGTGCTAATGTCCTTCTGCCTCTAAGGTAAGTAAAAAGCGTTCATGAAAATCGCCTGTTTACAGCTCAACGCAACGGTAGGCGATTTTCGTGGAAACCTCTGTAGACTGTCAGCGGCCTACAAACGAGCTGTGGAGAAAGGTGCAGAGCTAGTTTTAGCTCCAGAGCTTTTTCTCGTAGGCTATCCGCCCCGCGATTTGCTTAGCCAACGAGGTTTTCTGCAAGCCAGCGATGCGGCCTCGGCGGAAGTCGCTCGTTTTGTTGGTGACGTACCTTTAATCGTGGGCGTGGTTTCTCGCAACAGTTCAGGTCAAGGTAAAGCCCTTTACAACTCTGCGGCTGTATATCAGTCAGGCCAGACTACACATCTTACCCACAAATCTCTTTTGCCTACTTATGATGTTTTTGATGAACACCGTTATTTTGAACCTGCTGTAGAAAATAGGATTTGGTCTTGGGCTGGAAAGCGCATCGGTATCACGGTGTGTGAGGATATCTGGAATGACGCGGACTTCTGGCCTGAGCAGCTCTACCGCCACGACCCCATCAAGGAGCTCATGCAACAGGGCTGTGAAGTGATTCTTAATCTTTCTGCCTCTCCATGGCAAGTCGGTAAAGAGCGTTTACGACATGACATGCTGGCAAAAGTAGCATCATCCGAAAAAATTCCGGTGATTCAAGTCAATGCGGTTGGTGGAAATGACGAACTCGTTTTCGACGGTCAAAGCATGGCTTTTAATTCTCAAGGACAACTCATTGCTGTGGGTAGATCTTTTGAAGAAGACAGCCTCCTCGTTGATACGGAAACCCTCCTCATTGAGACTATTCATTGGCCTTCTGAGCCAGCGCATACCTTTGCGGCACTCTCATTAGGCTTAAAAGATTACGTGGAAAAATGTGGATTTAAGCAAGTCGTTTTAGGTCTTAGTGGAGGGATTGATTCAGCCCTAACGGCGGTGATTGCGGTAGATGCCCTCGGTCCAGAGAATGTTCTAGGAATTCTCATGCCTAGTCGTTTTTCCAGTGCAGGCAGCTTGTGCGACGCTGAGCAACTAGCTTTGACCTTGGAGATTGAATATAAAACGCTGCCGATTGAAGCCCCGTATCAATCCATCGTTAGTCATTTAGATTCTTTTCTAAGCGGGACTAAGCCTGATCAAACTGAGGAGAACCTACAGTCACGAATTCGAGGGCTGACGCTTATGGCTATTTCTAATAAAACAGGACGTCTGGTTTTGACGACGGGAAATAAGTCGGAGTTGGCCGTTGGTTACTGCACACTTTACGGAGATATGTGTGGGGCTTTAGCTGTGATTAGTGACTTATCTAAAACAAAAGTATATGAGATGTCCCGCTGGGTTAATCGACGCATCAAAATCATTCCTGAGAATTCAATTACGAAAGCTCCCAGTGCTGAGCTGCGGGACAACCAAACCGATCAAGATTCACTCCCACCCTACGAGGTTTTAGATGCTATCCTAGAGGCTTACGTGGTGAGAGGGCAAAGTGTAGAGGAGATCGTGGCACAAGGTTTTACGGAATCCCTCGTGCGAGATATTCTGCGTAAGGTGGATATAAATGAATACAAGCGGCGACAGGCTGCCCCTGGTATTAAAATTAGCAGTAAAGCCTTCGGCTTTGGACGTCGAATGCCGATAGCCCAGAATTTTAAAGTGTAGTGGTGTAAATAGATAATGCAGTTGGGTTTTAAAAAACTTCTTAAAGTCATTTTACATAATCTAAAAGGGGAGTCTTAGTCCAATCAACAGAACCCACTTTTTTTACAATCCAGGTTTCGTTATGCTCGACTGTTTGACCTTTCTTTAGATGGTGTAGAGGTGCAAGGCTTTCTAGTTCTAGCATTTCTTTGTTGCTGAATAATTCAAAGTTAACGCCCATGTCGGGGTAGTCACTGTTAGGATTGTAGTTAATAGTTTTTGCAAAAAGGGTATCGCCTAGATGATAGCCAACCCAGCCTAATTGGTGGAGTAGTCCGAACTTAGTGGGGCCAGAATCATCACGTTGTTGGACGAGGATGTTGGGTCTCCCCCACGTGTAGCGTTTGTCTTGCAAGTCGGTGTAAGGCCAGAGGATCAGCTTTTGGTTGGGGAGTAAGTCTGCTTTGTTGGTATGATCACCGAAGGGAGCTTGCGGAATGATGGCGGTGCCGCCCGGAGCCATCACGCTTAAAGCCCAGAGAGCCACGGGGTAATCGAGATTCTTTAGGGCGGTCATGCGATAGGTGACGGAGACTTGGTCGGAATCTGATTCAAGCTTTATTTCCATTTCTTTATTCCAGCCAAAGGAGGATTCGCTTGAAGAGCTGACAATGACGTGATTATCCGAGATGGTGCGGTAGCTGACGGACACGTTGTCTGGAGCGTAACAGTAATCTGCTTCTGGGGCGACCCAAAGACGGTGCCCACCACGGATCATCCAGCAGGGTTCATCTTTGTGGCCGAGTTGCTCAGAGTATTCCTTGAAGAGATTAGGACCGTTGAGGTGGCTTAGACGAAGGATGCGAGGACCGACCTCTAGGGTGACTACGAGTTCGATGCTGCCGTTGCTAAGATGTAAATTCTGATTCCAGCCATACGACTTTATGATGTTAGGCATATAAAATTAAGCGGTTAAGCGTTTGAGAAGAGGTTGAATTTTTTTAAGATAGATGTTAGTCCAACGATGATCATTGAGAACTTTTTTACGAGCGCGGTGTGCGGGGTTAGCCATGAGAGCTTGGGCGGCCTGTACGGCTTCGGCTGGGCTCTTTACCAGAGTGAGGCTTTCTAATTGCCAGTCTTCAAAGGTGGGCAGATCCTGAGCCCAACAGGGGAGGCGACAAAGGGCGGCTTCCAGCGGGGGAATGCCTTGACCTTCGTAACCGGATGGGAAAAGGAGCACGTCACTGATGCGGAAGGCTTGAGCCCAGACTTGGCCTATCTCATCATTAAAGTCATTGAGATAGAACACGTTGTTTTCAAGATCAAGTTTAGTGGGCAGTGAGCGCAAGTAACTTTCGTAACTGGCACCAGCAGTTCCATAAACATCTTGGCTACCGGTGATTAAGAGCATGGGATTCAGGCCAGTTTTTTTAATCGCATCCATGTACATGATCGCTTTGTCGATATTCTTGCGCTGCATGATTTTAGTTGGATAATAAAAAACTATGTCGCGCGCTAAATAATCTTTGCGCATGAGCCAATCATAGAATTCTGATTCCAACTCTAGTATTTCTAGAAAAGGAACGCCATTTTCTACAACTGGAATGGAGTCTAAGGGGATTTTTAAATGTTCACTGATTTCCTTTTGACGGTGATTACTAACGGCGACGTAGGTAACCTTAGGATGTGCCTTACTCATGAGCGACCATGGTGGGTGGGTGGGGTTAGGCAAGGCGTAGTTTTTATTGGTGGGAGTGAAGTCATGAACCCAAGCCACAGTGGGTTTCAATTCAGCTAACTTCCAAATGGCTTGAGTTAAAGCTAAGTTAAAGTGAGTAGTAAGGATCCCGTGGGTAAAAACAAGGTCAGCTACTTCATAGTATGGTAATAAGGCTTCAGTGAGGAGTTTGGTGTACTCTTGTAAATTTTTATCTGTCTGTCCGTGATCCACCGCTAGCTTAGTGGCGAGGTTTAAAGGGAATCCTGGAGATAGTTCTTTCAAGATTTGGACTTGATAAATGTCGTGACTAGCCTGTCCATGACCCGTGGTTACGCAGACTTGGTGGCCAGATGTGGCAAAAAGTTCGGCATGGTAACGCATAACGCTCTCAGGCCCACCCACCAACGGCCAAAAGGTACTGTTGATTAGGAGTATGTTCATGGGTGGCTAGGCAGACAAATTAGGTATGAGCAGGTGCTAAGGCGTGAGCAGCTTCTTTAAGAACTTCTGACATAGTCGGATGGGCATGGATAGTGCGAGCGAGATCTTCAGCACTACCGCTGAATTCCATAAGTAAGCAAGCTTCTGCGATGAGTTCTGAAGCATTTGAAGCGACAATGTGAACGCCGAGAACTTTGTCAGTTTTTTCATCGGCTAAGATTTTAACAAAACCATCTGTCGTATCGTTAGCCTTAGCGCGACCATTAGCTAAGAAGAGGTATTTTCCCGTGCGGTAGTTGACGCCCTGCTCTTTAAGCTGTTCCTCGTTCAAGCCTACGCTAGCAGCTTCTGGTGAAGTGTAGATGACGTTTGGTATGACTTTGTAGTTAACTTGCCCGGCTTGACCCGCCAAGCGTTCGGCTATTGCTGTGCCTTCTGCCTCTGCTTTGTGGGCGAGCATGGGTCCGTCGATGATATCACCCACCGCATAGATGCCAGGCGCACTGGTCTGCCAATGGGCATCGACTTGGATGCGACCTTTATCGGTCAACTTCACTCCTGCGAGTTCGAGGTTGAGGCTTTCTGTGTAAGGCTTACGGCCAACGGCGACCAGAACTTTTTCGGCCGTGAAGCTGAGTTCCTTACCATCGTGCTCAGCTGTTAGGATTACTCCTTTTTTATCCTTCTTGGCGGACTTTACTTTGGTGTTGAGGTGAATGCTAAGGCCTTGTTTTTCAAAGAGACGTTGTAAGGCAACGGAGATTTCCGTGTCAAAGCCTGCGGCAATGCGGGGAAGAAATTCGACGATCGTAACTTTGGAGCCGAGCCGTGACCAGACCGAACCGAGTTCTAAGCCTATAGCACCAGCGCCGACAATAAGGAGGGATTCAGGAATTTTTTCAAAGGCGATAGCTTGATCACTACTAACGATTTGTTGTCCATCAAAAGGCAGAAAGGGTAATTCGACGGGAATGCTGCCACAAGCGAGCAAGATATTTTTCCCCACTATTTCCGTTTTTTCCGTTCCTAGGGTAACGAGAACTTTTCCGTTTCCTAGCAAAGAGCCGTGGCCTTCATAACGGGTAATGGTGTTTTTTTTAAAAAGAAATTCTATCCCTTTGTTTAAGCCTGAGACGACATCGAGCTTGCGCTTCATCATGGCAGGCAGATCGATTTGTAAATCTTTAGCGATGATGCCGTGGGCGGCGAAACGGTGTAGGGCAAAGTGAAAATGCTCACTGGAAGCTAACAGAGCTTTACTCGGTATGCAGCCTACATTAAGGCAGGTGCCACCGAGAACTTTAGCTTTTTCTACAACGGCTACTTTTAGTCCGAGTTGGGAGGCGCGCACGGCACCAACGTAACCAGCCGGGCCGGAACCGATGATAATGAGATCGAAGTTAGACATGGGATGGATTTTTTAAGTAAATTCTTTTTTTAGAGTGCTAGAAGATGAACGCCTGGATTTTCGATAAATTCCTTGATGCGCACGAGGAAAGTCACGGCTTCTTTACCATCGACGATGCGGTGGTCATAGGTCACGGCTAGATACATCATGGGACGAATTTCCACGCGACCATTGATGGCGACGGGCCGGTCTTGGATGGCGTGCATGCCGAGGATGCCGCTCTGAGGGGGATTAACGATCGGGGTGGAAAGGAGTGAGCCGAAGGTGCCGCCGTTGGTGATGGTGAAGACGCCGCCGTCGAGGTCAGACATGGATATCTTACCGTCGCGAGCTTTGGCGGCGTAAGCGGAGATGGCTAATTCTATTTCAGCCATGCCGAGTTGATCCGCCGCACGCAATACGGGAACCATGAGACCTTTTGGGGTGGAGATGGCCACACCAATGTCGTAAAAATGGTTCTCGACGATTTCATCGCCGTCGATGCGGGCATTGAGTTGGGGGACTTCTTTTAAGGCGTAGGTAACGGCACTGACAAAGAAGGACATGAAGCCGAGTTTTAGACCATGTTTTTTGGTGAAGCGGTCTTGGAACTTTGTGCGCATGGCTACGACGTTAGTCATATCTACTTCATTAAAGGTGGTAAGGAGTGCTGCTTGTTGTTGGGCACTAACTAAACGATCGGCTATTTTACGGCGCAGAGGCGTCATTTTTTTACGGGTCGTTTTTTCTGATGAAGATTGCTGAGGAACTATATCAGTCAGAGGTTCGGCTACAGAATCAAGCCGTGCGGCAAGGTGAGCTGGCGGGGCGGGCTGGGCAAGGACATCTTCCTTCAGCAGGCGTCCATCTTTCCCTGTGCCACGGATTTTTGCGGGGTTAAGGTCTTTTTCTTCAACCAGTTTCCGCACGGCAGGCGAGAGATCTGGGGAAAGTTCGGGTTTCACACTTTGGGTTGCCGATGGAGGAGGGATAACGGGAGCGGGCTTGTTGGGTGCGGGACTAGGGCTGGGGCTAGGAGCTGGTGTTACGGCAGCGGGTTTTTTTGCCGTCTCGTCGATGGTGCCTACGACTTGGCCAATTTTTACTTCACTGCCTTCGGCCACGTTGTGTTGCAGAGTTCCAGAGGCTTCAGCGCAAACTTCGGAGGTGACTTTATCTGTTTCGATTTCCAGTAGGACGTCGCCTTCTTTCACGTAGTCGCCTGATTTTTTACGCCATGCTCCTAAGGTGCCGCTGGTGATGGATTCTCCGACTGAGGGGACTTTAATTTCAATGGCCATGAGGTGATATTCTTAAGTTCAAGCGGTTGGTTTTTTATTTTACGTTAAAGAGTAAATGCTTGTTGGACGAGGTCAGCCTGTTCGAGGTTATGGATGGAGAGTGCCCCCGTAGCTGGGCTAGATGAGGCGTCGCGGCCAGCATAGGTGACCTCGCGGGAGAAGGTTTTTCTCAGGATGGGCTCAATGTAGGAGTAAGCTCCCATGTTTTGGGATTCCTCTTGGCACCAGACGAGTTGATCCACGTGTTTGTAGTCGCGGGCGACTTGATCAAGCTGCTCACGGTGGATGGGGTAAAGCTGTTCGATGCGGATGAGGTGAACGTCAAGACGCGCTTCTTTTTGGCGATAGGCATCAAGGTCATAATAGACTTTCCCTGAGCAAAGGATGAGGCGTTTACAGTTTTGAGGTCTTCCTATATCGCGCAAGATTTCATGAAAGCGACCTTCGGAGAATTCTTTTAAATCGGAGCGGCAAAGGTCAAAGCGCAGTAGTTTTTTAGGGGACATGATGACGAGCGGCTTACGAATAGTGCGTAGCGCTTGGCGACGGAGGATGTGGAAATATTGAGCGGGAGTGCTGCAGTTAGCGACTTGGATATTATCTTCCGCACAGGCATTAAGGAAGCGTTCGAGACGGCCGCTGCTGTGCTCGGGACCTTGGCCTTCCATGCCGTGGGGGAGAAGCATGACAAGACGTGAGGTTACGCCCCATTTAGATTCTGAGCTGGTGATGTATTGGTCGATGATGATTTGGGCACCATTAACGAAGTCGCCAAACTGGGCTTCCCAAAGGCAGAGCATGTCAGGAAAATCTAAGCTATAACCGAAGTCAAAGCCTAGAATGGCGTATTCGGAGAGCGGACTGTTATATACGCAAAAAGAGGCTTGGTTAGGGGAGATGTTTTTAAGAGGGATGTGGCGTTCACGGGTTTCTGTGTCGTAAAGGACGGAGTGGCGATGGGAGAAGGTGCCACGGCGCACGTCTTGGCCAGACAGCCGCACGGATGTTCCCTGATCGAGGAGGGTTCCGAAGGCGAGGGATTCTGCGGTAGCCCAATCGAGCCCTTGTTTTTCTTCAATCATGGCACGACGGGTGTCGAGCATTTTAGCGATTTTAGAGTTGAGTTGAAGATTTTTTGGCGGTTGGGTTAGGGAGAAGCCAATGCGTTTGAGGCGTTCCATTTCAACGGCGGTAGCCACAGGGAGTTGCAAGTCGGGACAGGACAAGCACGGCTTCATTTTAGGGATAAAAGTCTTGGCCGCAACGCGGGATTGGGCGAGGGCGTCGTTAAGTAGGACTTCAAACTTTTGCACGTAGGACTGAGCTTTTTCTTCCGTGATGTCACCAGAGGAGATCATTCGAGGAATGAGAAACTCGCTGATGAGGGGGTGGTCATCAATTTTAGAATAAAGTGTTGGCTGAGTGAAGTTAGGTTCGTCTCCTTCATTGTGGCCATGGCGGCGGTAGCAGGAAAGGTCGATGATGACGTCGCGGTTAAAAGTATTGCGATATTCCAAAGCAAGTTCGACACAATAAACAGCGGAAATGGGGTCGTCTCCGTTGACGTGTAGAATGGGTATGCCATTCATTTTACCGATAGATGTGCAGTAGATACTGGAGCGGGCATCAGCAGGAACGGTGGTGAAGCCGATCTGGTTGTTGATGACGATGTGGATGGTGCCACCGGTGCGATACCCAGGTAGCTGGGACATGTTGATGGTTTCTTGAACGATACCTTGGGCGATGAACGAGGCGTCTCCGTGAATGAGAACGGGCACGACTTTTTTACGTCCTTCCGTGTCATTTAAGATACGTTGCCAAGCACGAGCTTTACCCTCGACGATAGGGTTAACGGTTTCGAGGTGGCTGGGGTTGGGTGCTAGACTGATGCTGACTTGGTCGCCGCCTGAAGTAGCGATGGTGGCATCGTAACCCATGTGGTATTTCACGTCGCCGTCACCTTGCACGCTGTCGGGGTAATAGTTGTCGGCGAATTTATCAAACAGGCTTTTGTAGCTGAGGTTAAGGATATTGGTGAGAACATTAAGACGACCACGGTGCGCCATGCCCATGACAAGGCGCTGGATGCCGTATTTGGGGGAATTTTCTACAATGGCGTCAAGCATGGAGATGAGGCTTTCACCACCTTCTAGACCGAAACGTTTTTGACCTACGTAGCGAGTGTGTAGAAATTTCTCAAACATCTCAGCGGCTAAGATACGATTTAAGATGCGACGTTTTTTGCGACTCTCAAATTGGGGCTTATTTTGCACCATTTCCATTTTATCACGCAGCCAGCGGCGGATCGTGAAATTCTGGATATGCATGTACTCCACGCCGATAGTGCCGCAGTAGGTTTTACGCAAAATGGAGAGGATGTCACGCAGGGTGCGCTTACCTCCGCCAGCTAACTTTCCGCAGTCGAAGACGGTGTCGAGATCGTCGTCGGTTAGGCCGAAATTTTTTAGATCCAGACCCGTTTCGATGGGCTTAGCGATTTCTAGGGGATCAAGGCTGGCGTTGTGATGGCCCAGCGTACGGTAAGCGAACAGCAGATTGTAGATCCGGGCCTGCTTCAGTAAAAAATTATCGTCGTATTTGTCCTGAAAGGTTGAAGGTGCTTTCGTGGAGCTTTCTCGCAGCTTAGGCGATTGTTGGCAACCGAGCTCAAAACCTTCAAAAAAACCGCGCCAGACAAGATCGACGGAACTAGGATCAAGTTTCCATTGTTCGTAAAGCTCTTCTAGCAAGGCGGAGTTATCGGATTGACCAACGGTGCCGCGTGCGGCGGGAGGGCTGTTAGGCTTGTTAAGGGATTCTACGGATTCGGGGGTCAAGGAATGTTGATGCATAAAAAAGACTTCCTTAAGCATTATCTCTCTATTCACGTCCTGTCAAACTCCTGTAACAGAATAAAGAGTATATAATGACCCATTTAGACTTCTAGGATTGAGCGTTTTCTTCTGCTAAAGCCGTAGCGAAGTAGGTAAGAATGATGTCCGCCCCAGCACGGCGAATGGCAAGGAGGGATTCATCACGGGCTTGGGTTAAGTCTAGCCAGCCTCGTTCAGCGGCGGCGTGGATTTGAGCGTATTCACCCGAAACTTGGTAGGCGGCAAGAGGCAGGAGGGTTTCTTGGCGCAGCCGTTGGAGGATATCTAAATAAAGTCCCGCTGGCTTCACCATGAGAATATCGGCTCCCTCTTCTTCGTCGAGTAAGGCTTCGAGTAACGCTTCACGGCTGTTGGCGGGGTCGAGCTGATAAGTTTTTTTATCAAGATAAACGTTACCCGCAGCAGTTCGACTACCCACAGCGTCACGAAAAGGGCCGTAGTAGGCCGAGGCGAATTTAGAGGAATAAGCGAGAATCCCTGTCTGGGTAAAGCCAGCTTGGTCAAGGGCTTGACGGATGGCACGCACGCGGCCGTCCATCATGTCGGAGGGTGCAACGTAATCAACGCCGGCTTGGGCTTGGAGGACGGCCATTTGAGCGAGAATTTCTACGCTGGGATCGTTAGCGACATCACCAGAAGGAGCTAAAACGCCATCGTGCCCATGCGAGGTGTAAGGATCCAAAGCCACGTCGGTAATGAGGGTTAGTTCAGGCAATTCCTTCTTTAATTGCCGAATCGTTTTATTGATAAGATTTTCAGGATTTAAGGCTTCACTACCTCGGTCATTTTTGGTCTCAGGTGCTTGGCAGGGAAATACGGCGATAGCTTTAATACCTAAGCTCCATAGCCGCGCCGCCTCTTTGATTAAAGCTTCAGGGGCATAACGATGAATGCCTGGAAGAGAAAGGATAGGCTCAGGTTTAGTGAGGCCTTCTTTTAAAAAGAGGGGCGCAACTAAATGACATAGTTCTACTTTAGTCTCACGCACGAGCGAGCGTATGGCGGCACTACGACGGTTACGGCGAGGGCGTTTAAGTAGATGGAACATACAGAGTTGAATGTTGCGGGAGTTTAATATCTTAGACCCGAAAGTCCGTCACGCATGAGAAGGCTGACAACGTTGAAACCTAGATAAATGGCTATAAAAAGAGCCATGACGGCAATCGAAAACCAGACGGCGTGGGGCTGCGGTTTAAAGAGTTTTGTTTCATTTCTCCAATGCATGAACAGGGGATAGAAAACGGGTGAACAACAGAATAGGCCTAGACCCATAAGCCAAGGGTTGAGCTCAGAGAACTGGCTAGGTTGAATTGTGCCAGCTGCAACTTCTTTTTTAAGTGCAAGAAGTTCCTTTATCATAAAAACCATGAGGGCGATGTAACCGAGAGAGCCAACACAGGGTATGAAAATAATGGCTATACCCCAACAGAGAAGGTCGCCATAATCAGGTCTTGTTACATTCGTTGGAATAAAGATGGGATCGATAGACTTAGAGCTAAGGGAATCGGAAGGCAAAGCGGGTGCCTCGTTGGCGATTGTTTTTTTTAAGATCGTGCCAGCTTTAACCCAATCCGCCATACCCTCTTCCCAAACTAAATCATCAGGTTGAATTTTGCCAGAGTCGTAAAGGAACTGAATGCTCGTGGCATCAAGAGGGCCTTTGCGTTCGCCATTTTCGGCATAGAACCATTGTTTCATAAGCGGTGGTCTTTCTAGGGATTGTTGTTATTGGGTTGTAGTTGAAAGTAAAGCCCTCGACTGTTTAGTAGCTCCAACTTAGGCGTATGTAGGGCATCGTAAATATGATAAGCCCAAATCGCAACCACGAAGATAATGGCCGCAGCCCATATCCTTTTGGATAGCCGGAAGATAGGTAAATAAGCGCGATCCCGTAGCAGTTCCCACCCAAAAATAAGCACGAGAGCTATTCCACCTAGGAACGCCGGCAGCGCTAACCAGTTATAATAGAGAGCCTGAGTTAAATCACCTTGCAGTAGGTAATGGGTGGCGCGGGTGCCGCCACATAGGGGGCAGGGAAGACCGATGATATTTCTAAAGGCAGAAAGGTTGAATGTGGAAACGCTCTGAGGATTAAGAACCCAAGAGTATACAATAAAACCTAAAATAGCGGCACTCCCAGCGGCACGAAGGAGACGTTGATCGGGACTAAGTGGAAGCCGAGGAGCTTGAGCCATGTGGGGAATCTATTCTCAGAAAACAAAAAAAGCCACCTCGATTATGAAGTGGCTTTTTGGTGCTTAAGATTTAAGTAAGCAAGAGCTCAATCCTAAATTTAGGACTGGGCAACAGGGACTTGGACGTGAATACGACGGTTAGGCTTGTCGAACTTCACGAAACCTTCGCTCAAGGCGAAGAGGGTGTGGTCGCGACCCATGCCGACGTTGGTGCCAGCGCGGAACTTGGTGCCGCGTTGACGCACGATGATGTTACCTGCGAGAACATGTTCGCCGCCGTATTTTTTGGTGCCGAGCCGTTTGCTAACGCTGTCGCGTCCGTTTGAGGTAGAGCCTTGACCCTTTTTATGTGCCATAACAGTTGATTCCTAATTAGAGAGAGATTTTGTTGATTTTAAGGCGAATATGTTTTTGGCGATGTCCCACGGTGCGGTGGTAGCCCTTACGACGTTTGTATTTAAAGGCGATGACCTTATCCCCCTTAACTTCGCCGAGAATTTCAGCGGTTACCGAGGCACCTGTGATGAGTGGTTGACCGACGGTGACAGAGTCGCCGTTACCGATCATCAAAACATCTGAGATGACTGCGTCTTTGCCTTCTTCGGCATCGAACAGTTCTACATCGAGGATTTCTCCTTCGCTAACTTTATATTGCTTACCACCAGTTTTAATCACTGCAAACATACTTGAATTCCTTTTTTAAGAGTTTCTAAAAATGCCCGAATCAGGCGCAGGTGCAAGAAGATTTTGATTTTATTTGCAAATACGATAATAATTTAAAAATCTGTGGAGTTCTTCATTTTTGTGTAAGAAAAGTTTTACACCTTTGCAAAGACCTCTATATTACTACTTTCAGCTTAGAAAGTAATATTATCCTAAGGCCTTTAGTTGGTAGGGGTAAACGACTTCTTTCCACTGGAAAATAGATTTTAAAACTAACTATCGAATATTTTGGAGTAATTCATGCCTACACTTGAAGTGATGAAGAAAGATACGAAAACTAACCTCGAAGGTTTTGCCGCGGCTCCAGTCAATCTCAGTCTGAAGCCAGCCGACAAGATTAAGCTCTTACGTGAGATGATCCGTATTCGCCGCTTTGAGGAACGCTCCTTAAAGGCTTACCAAGCTGGGAGCATTGGAGGCTTCCTCCACCTTTACATAGGTCAAGAAGCGGTTGCTGTCGGCACGATTTCCGTCGGTGGCAAGCATGACCATTATATAACAGCATATCGCGATCACGGGCATGCCTTAACTGTTGGCATGGGGATGGATGAGTGCATGGCCGAGCTTTACGGCAAAGCCACGGGTTGCTCTAAAGGTAAAGGCGGATCGATGCATTATTTCGCTCCGGATAAGAATTACTGGGGCGGGCACGGCATTGTCGGCGGTCAGACTCCGCTAGGTTTAGGCTTAGCGTTCTATCAAAAGTATAAAGGCTTAAAGGGTTCCTGCCTTTGCTATCTGGGTGACGGCGCAGTCAACCAAGGGGCTTTTCACGAATCTCTGAATTTGGCCTCTCTTTGGGATATTCCCGTTGTCTACATCATCGAAAACAACGGTTATTCCATGGGCACAAGCGAAGCACGCTCTTCCGCCTTCCAACACTCTTTGGCCAAACGAGCTGAAGGTTATAATATGGATTGGGACGTTTGCATGGGTCATGATATTTATGAAGTCCGTGCTAAGACCGAAATCGCCATGAAGCGCGCTCATGAAAAATCTCGCCCTACGCTTTTAGAAATTGATACGTACCGCTATGAAGGTCATTCCGTGGCAGATGCGAATAAGAAGAAATATCGCAGCCCCGAAGAAATCGACGAATACAAGAAGACAAAAGATCCTATCTATTTATTTAAAACTAAGCTCATCGCTGAAGGTGTTTTGACAGAAGAAGTTTACGAAACTATCGACCAAGAAGCAAAAAACGAGGCCAATGCCTCTGCGAAATTTGCTGAAGAAAGTCCCTATCCCACGGAAGAGTCTATTCAAGAAGACATCTACTGGGAGGTCGATCATGGACGCACCTCACAAGGCAGAATCTTTTTTAACGACGAACAGGAATAATTTTTTATGCGTAAACTAACTTACCGCGAGGCTCTACGTGAAGGCTTGAGCGAAGAAATCGAACGCGACGATAATGTCGTGATCATGGGAGAAGAAGTCGCTCAATACAACGGCGCCTACAAAGTTACTGAAGGTATGTGGGCTAAATATGGTGACCGTCGCATCATGGACACGCCCATCAGTGAAGCTGGATTTATCGGCATGGGCATCGGTGCCTCCATGCTCGGCTTGCGCCCAGTCATGGAACTCATGTTTTTTAGTTTCGCCTACGTCGCATGGGATCAGATGATTAACAATGCCTCCGCTGTTCGCTACATGTCTGGGGGGAAAATTAATTGCCCCATCGTCATCCGCGGCCCAGCCAACGGCGGCACAGGCGTCGGCGCCACCCATTCCCACACCCCAGAAAATGCCATCGCCAACGTGCCTGGCTTAAAAGTTGTTTGCCCCGCCACCGCTTATGATGCGAAGGGTTTAATTAAGTCCGCTATCCGCGACAACGACCCCGTTTATTTCATGGAGAATACCTTACTTTATGGCGAATCTTGGGATGTGCCTGAAGAGGAATATCTCGTTCCCATCGGTAAGGCCGACGTCAAACGGGAGGGTAAAGATTTGACCATCATCGCCCATGGACGTTGTGTAATCCTAGCTCTTAAGGCTGCCGAGATTCTCCAAGCCGAGCACGACCTAGACGTGGAAGTTGTCGATCTGCGCTCCATCCGTCCTTTAGATGAAGAGGCCATCATTAACTCCGTGCGTAAAACCCACCGCGCTCTCTGCGTGGAGGAAAATAAACCCTTCTGCGGCGTCGGTGCCCAAATTTCTCACCTCATCCAATCGAAATGTTTTGATGACCTCGACGCCCCCGTTAAGCGTCTCTCCGCCCTAGATGCACCTGCTATTTATTCTGAACCCTTAGAAAAATTGCAACTTCCCAATGTGGACCGAATCATTAAAGCTGCCTTGAGTGTTGGTTAAGCCCTTAGTTCTCACGCAAAAACCCTAACGTTTCCCTTTAAAAAATACCCCTATGGCCGAAATTATTGAAATGCCCAAGCTCAGCGACACCATGACCGATGGCACGGTTTTAAAGTGGTTAAAAAAAGAAGGTGATAAAGTCACCGCTGGCGACGTGCTGGCAGAAATCGAGACGGATAAAGCCACCATGGATCTCGAATCCTTTGAAGACGGTTACATGCTTAAAATAATCATCCCTGCAGGCGTGTCCGCCCCTTGTAAAAGCCCCATCGCCGTCTTAGGTAAAAAAGACGAGAAATTTGATGAATCCCTTCTCAAGCCTAGTGAATCTGCTCCAGTAAAAAAAGATGCTACATCCCCTCAGCCCGCGCCAGCCCTGAAGCCAGAAGCCGCTATCACGGCCAAGCCTGCGCCATCTTCTGACCGAGTCAAAGCTTCTCCCCTTGCTAAAAAAATAGCTAAAGAAACTGGTGTTAACCTCGCAAACCTTTCTGGAACAGGCCCTGGCGGACGTATTGTGAAAAACGACGTCCTCACAGGTTCCACCACCTCGGGCGCAAGCGCAGGAAGTTGGTTTTACCCCGCTGGCCCTATCGGCCAAGACGAACGCGTGCCGCTGACCAGCATGCGTAAAACCATCGCCAAGCGTTTGCAACAAAGCAAACAAACCGTGCCCCATTTTTATGTGGAAATGGAAGTAGCCATGGAAGCCTGCATGGCCTTACGCACAACGCTCAATGCCCGTTTAGAAAAAGCTAATCCGCCCGCCAAACTCAGCTTTAATGATTTCGTCCTCAAAGCCTCTGCGAATGCCATGCGTAAGACCCCCGTCGTTAACGCCTTTTGGGACGAAGACGCCATCCGCATGAACGGCTCCGTCCATCTTGCCTTCGGAGTCGCTATCCCGGGCGGACTCATCACTCCCGTCATCAAAGACGCCCAGAATAAAAATTTAAAAACCATAAGCCAAGAAGTAAAAGAACTAGCCGCTCGCGCTAAAGAAGGAAAACTAAAACCTGAAGAATACACCACCGGAACCTTCACCGTTTCTAACCTAGGTATGTTTGGGGTTGATCGTTTTAGCGCTATCGTTAACCCGCCTCAAGCCGCTATTTTGGCCGTGGGAAATATTGTGCAAAAAGCCGTAGTCTCTGCGGAAGGCCAAATTGTTGTCGGCCAACGCATGAGCATCACCCTCTCCGCCGATCACCGTGTGGTGGACGGAGCCGACGGAGCCATCTTCCTAAAAGAAGTAAAAGACCTCTTAGAAAATCCTGCCCTGCTTTTGATTTAATTCTGAGAGTTAATGCATAATTCTAGCCGAAGAAAAGGATAAGCGACTACGCATTTGGCTACGAGTTCGACCATTAGGAGAGAAGCAAGTAGCCTTAGTGCGAGAACTAGGCTATCAAAGCAGTGCGTGAATAAATCAAACAGTAAGAAGACTTGATAAACAACGCCACAAGAATAAAGCACTTAATCAAAAACTTAATCATTGGAGCAAACTGTGCAATGTAGTAGACTGACCCTATTTGCCAGTTTTTCTTAGAGTCAAAAAGAAAAAAGTTTCCAGAAAATTATTTACAGAGGGCACTGATTTCCGCATTGGCCTTGCGAAGGCGTTGGGCCAGGAGTTCGGCCAAGTTGCGCATGATGTGGATCATGAGTTGGGGATTCTTTTCGGCAAAGGCATCAAGGTTCGACAGGCTGATGCTGCAGCATTCTAGATCGGTATCTGCGGTGACGCGGGCGGAGCGGGGGGCGCGGTCCAGCAAGGCCATTTCCCCGAAAACCATTCCAGAGGTGAAAGTGGCGACGCGTTTCCCGTCGGTGCCTGGGATGTCGATCCAGGCGCTGACTTTGCCTTTCATGAGAAAATATAGTTCGGTAGCGGGATCTTTCACGTTGATAACGTTGTCCCCTTTTTTGTAGTTACATTTTTTGACCAGAGACTCAATCAACTCGATTTCACCCGAGCGGAAACCCTTGAGCAGCAGGGATTCTCCAAGATCCGCCAGATGACCGGAGTGGTGCAGGGTGGTATGGGACTGGATGAGAAGATTTTCGCATTGTTCCAAGGCAATGTCGGTGTCCTGTATCCATTGAAGCTGCTTAAAGCTTTCTGAAGTCAGCTCCTTCTTTAATACTTTTTCCAAGACGGGCAGGTGACGTGTGCCGCTGAGGACAAGAGTTTTGCCCGCGTTGACCATTGCCAAAGCGAGGTCTTTGATCAGTCCGGCGGCAACAAGGTCCACGACCTGCACGTGGCGAAAGCTCAGGATGAAATAGTCGGCTTTATCCGATTTTTTGATGGATTCACGGATAACAATTTCGACAGTGGAGAAAACAAGTTCCCCTTGAAGTTCCAAAGTTTCTATCTGGTTACCGTGCTCTCTCAGCAGGTCGGTTTCGCTATCAAGACGCATGCGGTTGGAGAAGGTCAGGCCGCCTTGGCCGCTGTGACGGATGACGGCGCGGCCGGAGCGGGAGACATGAAACATGTGGAGGTCGAAGCGTTTGGACAGTTCGCGGCAGATCCCAATACCCCGCACGCTGTTGCCATGTTTGTCGAGCCTTGGGGAGAAGACGCCGATGCCGAGTTGGCCGGGTAGGACGGCCAGGATACCGCCGGCCACCCCGCTCTTGGCGGGCATTCCTACGTTGTAGATCCATTCTCCGGCGGCGTCATACATGCCGCAACTGCCCATGACGCTGAGCATGCTTTCCACGTAGTCGCCAATAACGGCGCGGGTTCCGCTGAGCGGA
>JAWXBW010000022.1:0-51088 GCA_034440395.1 Blastochloris sp.
CAACGGCAACGTCAGAGACATCATCTCAGCCAGCGGTCTCAACGTAGCGCATTACGAATACGATCCGTTTGGCAATAAGACCGTCAGCAGTGGCAGCTATTCCTCTCAGCCCTATCAATGGTCCAGCAAAGAGTTCCATGCCCCCAGTGGCATGGTGTATTACCTCTATCGGTTCTATTCCCCACAGCTAGGCCGCTGGATCAATCTTGGTCCGATGGGGAAAGCAGGTGGGATGAATTTTTATGCTTTTGTTTTCAACAACTCACTTTTCTTTATCGACATCGATGGTCGCAGTGCACTTATTAATGTATTGCCTGTTGCAGGAGGAGCAGCCGCAATAGATGGCCCACTTCCTATAGGCGACGTCGTGGCAATTGTTGCAGCTGGGGCATGGGACCTGTCAAAACCTGGTCCTCATACTAAACGGTGTTCACGGATTTATCACTGGATATTGCAGGCGGCATTCGATAACGCAAAAATTGATGTCGGGCTGCTAAGTAAATGTAACGACAAGAATTGTTGCTGGCTTTTGAAAGTTAAAGCAGTTGCTTGGCTGAATTTGGCAGGGGCGCGTTCAAAAATCAATGAGGCGTGCTTCAACGGTGGCGGCGGCACCCATCAAGAAGAAGCCGCAAAGGCTTGGGAAAAACTTGGCGAATGTGGGCGGATTATTCTAACCAATTGCCAAAAATAGAATTGTCAACATGGAACCTGAGGATTTAACGAGGTGCTTTCCGATTGAGCCAATTCCCCCGTGTAATACGGAAGCACTCTCGGATTCGTTTGGAGCAGACGTCGAAGATGATTTAGCAATTTTAAGAGGTAGAAAATGGAATGAAATCGTGCCCGAAGAGTTCCGATTTCATTTTGAAGTCATGTTTTGCCTAAGACCTGAGGCATTTCGATATTATTTACCTGCGGTGATCCAGTGCTCACTCAAGGAATTAACGGATCAAGGAAGTCTTAAAAATACTGAATTAATTGTTGATTGTACCCTGTCTCTATTAGTGGATAGCGACAATGATCAACTTGCTAAGAGGAGATCGAACTTATGGAAATGCTTTTCGAATGATCAATTGAATATTATTAGCCAGTGGGTAGTTAAATTGGATGAGTATCCGGACAGTTTACCATACGACCAAAGTGTTATTTTAAAGGCGATCGAAAACAGGAGGCAGAAAGGGGCGCGCAACAATTCGAGGGGCAATTAGGGGCGGTATTATCTGGGGACATAGGTAACAGATAGTCCGGGGACATAGGTAACACTAATATGGCAAACTATGCCATGGAAAGAAGTGTTTGCTGATCAGTGAAGAGCAAATGGATAAGTTGCTCGATGCAGCATTCAACGAGCCTGTGTTTACAGACTCGTTTTCAAGCAGCGATTTTTATCAGGAGTGGAAGGACGTTCAGTCGGAGATCAAGAAAACACTTCTTAAGATCGGTCTTACCTCTTGGAATGATGGCGGTAAAGACTATGGGATGTCAGATGATCGGGGTTACTCGCGCCATCATGGAATTTGCATTCATCGAGAACAGATGATCAAACCAAATCTAATTCCTGCCGTTTTGACTCTGCTAGAAACGATGAATGAGAAATATCAGATAGATATTCATCACGATCTTTTTCTACGGCACGAAATTAAGCCCTTCGATGTAGTTGTCCGCAGAGACACAATCCTTACATATTCGGAAGACTTGCAATTACTCAAGCGGCTTGGCCTCGAAGTTTGATCGCAAGCTCCAGCACTGTAATGTGCCGCCACGCCTCACCGCTGCCGCGAGTAGCGATCCCGCAGGGGCAGGACCAACCCGCATCAACCGCCGATGCCCCGCTTTGACTCGCTCGCTCCCGCTCGTCTCGCCCTTCGGGCTGCCTGCTGCAGTCTCCCCGAGCCGCGCCCTTGTGCCTCCGTGGTCTTGGGCGTGCCGGCGACCAGCCAACGGCTGCTCCGCATTTACAGAGAGGGGAGGCTAATGCCTATTTGACAGTAAACTTGCAAGATGGTAGTATTTTCTATCATGAAGACGGCCAACATCGCTGATTTAAGAAACAATTTCCGCACCATTGCCTCATGGATTTCCGATGGTGAGTCCGTTGAGATCAAAAAAAGGGGACAGCATTTTGCAACACTTATCCCTGCAGCACGGGCAAAACCCGTAACAATGCCTAAGATTGATTTTGCGGGACGGCTCAAGAAGATATGGGGAGACCGGGTGTTCTCCGATCAAGAGATCGCCGAAATGCGGATGGCTGAACTTGAAGGTGAAGAAGGATGATGAGCTACCTGGACACCTCATTTCTCTGCGCACTTTATGTTCCCCAAAGCACCTCAGGTCGTGCCATTGCTATAATCGAAAGTATGAGCGTTTCACTGGAAACCACCTCACTCCTTTTCTTCGAGTTCCGTCAGTCCGTGCACTTTCAAGCGTTTCGGCATGTTAAAGACCGCAGCCAAGGCTACCCTTTGGGCGTTGCCCAAGCGGCTTTGGCGGCCCTGCAAGCTGATGTGAAGGTGGGGCTGTATTGTCATGCAGCAGTGGATTGGGCTGATGTGCATCAGATTGCGGAACGCCTCGCATTCCAGCATACCTTGCAAGGTGGCCACCGCAGCTTTGACATTCTTCACGTCGCAACAGCCCTGCATCTTGGGGCTTCCGAATTTTTGACCTTTGATGTCAGTCAGAAAAAACTGGCTCAGGCCGAAGGTCTGGCGGTGCCGTTATGACGACGATTTTCCACAGGCTACGATTGGTCTGGCTGGCTCTGCTGGGACTGGGTTAGATTACGACGCTGAGTTTTGGAGCGGGATTCAATGGGGTCAGTCTACTACATTGCACATATTTCTTGTATTATGTGGGTTTGTAGGCAGAGTTGAGTAATGGCTCGTAAAAGTCGAATAGCATTTCCCGGGGCAATCTATCATGTCATGGCGCGTGGTAATGAACGGGCCCGTATTTTCCATGAAGCGCAGGACTATGAGTTGTTTCTAACGACCTTAGGCCAAGCACTGGAAAATTTTGCCGTTGATCTTCACGCCTACTGCCTCATGCCGAACCATTTCCACCTAGCCCTCCAAACTCCTGAAGGCAACCTCTCCCGCTTCATGGCATGGCTACAAACAACCTTTAGTGCCCGTTACAACCGCAAGTATCGTCGCAGCGGCCATCTCTTCCAAGGACGTTATCGAGCTGAACTAGTGGAAAATGCCCGCTACGGTAAATGGCTGATTCTCTACATCCATCTTAACCCCGTTCGACGCCGTAAGAGGGGAGTGGTTACTTATGTGGGTAGCATGGAAGAGTTAAAGCGTTTTCCTTGGAGTAGTCACCGAGCTTGGGCAAACCAAGCTAAGCCTGCCGTGGAAAGACTCACGACAAAGTGGCTGGGCGAATGGTCGAAAAGCCCTGCCAGTGCCAGAAAGGGTTATTTACGGCAGATGAGTGAGGAGCTAGCCAAGCGGCAGGGGTTGGACTGGAAGGACATGGTTGAGCTGGGTTTAGTGGTTGGAGGGGAAGATTTTATCGAAAAGGTGGGAGACTTACTTCAAGGCAAGAAGCGTGAGATGGGTCAGAGTAAAGCTGGACGTTTGGCGAGGAAGAGTCGCACGGTGCTAGTGGAGAAAGTTCTAGTCGGAGAAAAGGATAAGCGACTACGCATTTGGCTACGAGTTCGACTATTAGGAGAGAAGCAAGTAGCCTTAGCCAAAGAACTAGGCTATCAAAGCAGTGCGGGGATTTATCAAACTGTACGAAGGCTCGAAGAACAACGCTCCAAGGATAAAGCACTTAACAAAAAACTTAACCAATGGAGCAAACTGTGCAATGTAGTAGACTGACCCCATTCACGGAGTGCAAAACCTGGTTCGGCTGGCAATGTTGAAGGGGGCACAGGAATCGAATTGATGACGGACAGATCGTTACCGTCGAAAAATATCCAACCTCTCGATGACTATTCAATAGGGTCAGTCTACCACATTGCACACTTTAATCGAGTCAGTTCTTGAAAATTGAGTGACCGGCCAGCAATTACCTAAAAAACCTGTGTTGTCCCAAGTCTATTTCCTTTTAATCTGAATCATTGTGTACAAACTTAAATGGCTGTGGCAGGGGAGCTTCCTATTCCATCTTGGTTCGAGGAGTTGCTGAACCCATTGGCGAATATCTATGCCTTTGAGTTGATGAATCGATTAAATTCATTTCCAAAGACGCAGGCTACGCTTTGTTTGATTTCATGAGCATTCACAGGCCATCCAGAATGAGAAAGGTCGATAAATTTTTTAGACATAACCTCTCCTATAATCTGCCTTGAGTGTTCCCATTTATAGACTAGTTGCTCAAGCACTCGTGCGTCGGAGTGTTGCAGCGTGACGCTCAGCCCCAACAGCTCAATGCGCATCTGGGTCATCTCTTCGATCATTGAGGGAATATTGGTAAACCACCAGCATCCAAACACATGAAGGTTCCTTAGCTTTCGTGCCAACACACAAAGCTCGTGTTGATTCTCACGAGAGAGGACTGTTAGCAGAAACTTAATCTTGGGGTGCTCTGCCATCAGAGTTGCATAGCCCGTTAAATCGACACGCCCCACGCCGTCGCCTGCTAAACGCAGTGTGGGATTTATTTGTCGAATGACTCCAGGCATCATCGCAAATGGCAGATCATTCTCCAAACAATGCGGCAGAATGCAGCGGTCGATGATTTGTTTTGCCATGCTGCTTTTGGTATAATGAAAAGTCGGCGGCAGCGAAATCATCAAGTATCTCGGTGACATCAACTTTGTCCAATCTGCTAAGAACTTCCGGATACCAGAGATAGTTCCTGGCGTGAGGGTTTTACTAACTCGATAGCCCTGCGCCTGCAAAAGGGCTGCCGTGTTAGGCCAATCCAAAACAAGGGGATCAATCCTTAAGGCAGCAGGGAATCGTTCGTCGCAATGCCACCCGCTGCGCCATACGGCTACTTCTTCTAAGTCAAAGGGGGAGTTAGCCATATAAACGGTTTTTACTCGTGCCAGTTTGAGCACTCGTTCCACCATCGCTTCTGGTTTTTGTTGGGCAAACCAGCGGCGAATTTTATTCAGGTTTCCTGGGGCAGGATCGAGTCCGAGCCGGTGAAGCACTGTTACCACTCCTCGAGCAGCCTCAGAAATAGGGGCGCGTTGGACAAAGAGCGTTTCCCAAACGAGGTCGGCTTGTTGCTCCTTCGTTAGTCGCCAAAAGGTGTCGTAGGGCATTTCCCAGTAACGGAACCCTTCTGCGATGAGGTAATGATAGACCAGTAGCTCATCTATTCCACTAAGCATCAGTTTACCAAACTGAGCCGGAAACAAATGTGTGTGGACGTCATCCACTTCGACGCTTTGTACCTCGCGAAGCACAGACTGTTTAATCTGCTCTGGGCTAAGTGGTCTGGCACCAAGTTGCTTCGTGCCCTTCATAAATTAGGCTCTAACGTTACGGCTTTTGCCTGTGCAAGGAGGCAGAGTTCTGCGGCTTTAAATACATGAGCCTGACTCATCGCCCGTTCGGTGCGCTCGAGACAATCGAGGATGAGTTGCCCGAAGAAAGGAAATCCGACCTTACCCTGTAACGAGTGGTGTTCTTCCACCTTATCGTTCACTAAATAAAGTTGCTCGCCTAGCTCAGCGCGCCCGACTTCCACATACTTGCGGAGCTCAATGTATCCCTTGGTTCCGAGAATGATGGTTCTTCCATCGCCCCAGGTGCGTGATGCTTCAGGGGTTAACCAATCAACCCGCACGAAGTTCGTTGCCCCGTTGTCGCCCACGAGGTGAGCTTCGCCAAACAACTCTAACTCACCATGCGCAGCGAGGCTTGAACGACGCACCGTGGCGTTCGTGACGTGCGCAGCGGTATTTCCGGTGTAGAAAAGAAATTGCTCGAACTGATGACTTCCAATGTCGCAGAGAATGCCGCCGTATTTTTCTTTCTGAAAAAACCACGCTGGACGTGATGCGGCGTTAAGTCGGTGCGGTCCCAAACCAATCACCTGAACCACTTGGCCAATGGCACCGTCAATAATGAGTTGTCCTGCAAACACCGCGCACTCCACATGCACACGCTCGCTGAAGTAAACCATATAACGGCGCCCTGTTCGACGGGTCACCTCGCGTGCTTGTTTAAGTTGCTCTAACGTGGTGAACGGCGTTTTGTCCGTAAAGTAGTCTTTCCCCGCCTCTAAAACACGACATCCCAACGGACCGCGCTCGCTTGGTACGGCCGCCGCAGCAATCATGTGCAACGAGTCATCCTCCAACAGTTCTTCCAATGTTGCGGCCACTCGCGTGCCAGGAAAGGACTTAACAAAAGCGGCAACACGATCTGGTTGAGAATCGTAAACCGCAGTAAGCGTTCCTCCTGCTTCGGTTAATCCGTTGCATTGGCCGTAAATATGTCCGTGGTCGAGATGCGTTGCAGCAAATCGGAACTCGCCCGGAGAAACGACGGCGGAAGGTTTTCCGCATGGTGCATAATTCATTCCATCCTTCACTGTGCAAGTCCTGTTGGATAAGTGAAGCTGGTTTGGCTCGCATCAAACGTATGGCTCATGCAGGTCTTTTGCTCAAGAATAGCCCACTTACAGCCAGCCGCGGATTTACCAGGATCGTGCGGGGAATAGAGAGGAGCAGCTAGTTGCTTCGTTTTCATGGGATAAGATGCGCTATCTTAGGCTTTACCGAAGGAGTTTGACATGTCGCGAGATGAAGGAGTGTTTTTGACAACTTTTTTTCTGCGCGGTTTTGAAGCAGCGATGCGAGCCTTAAGCACTCGCTCGTAACGTGCCGCGTCCAACGGGAAATCAACAGAGCGCTTTTCAAAAGCCGAGAGCAGCATGGCATTAGCTAATTCAACCGAGTGAATGCCCTCTGATGCGGGGGCGATTAAGGGAGTTCCATCCAACACGGCGTCGGCAAAGTTTTTAAGAATACCGATATGTTGTTCTCCGCTACCCTCGACAGGAATTTGGACATCCCAGAATTCTGGCCCGGACCACTTTTCTTTGGTGCTGGCACAAAATCCTGAGATCGATTCTATGGCACGATTGAAGCTAATTTTTCCCTGTTCGAGAACAACGCGCCCTCGATCGCAAGCTACCTCGAGGCGATTGGTGCCTGGAGCCTCGCCCGTTGAAGCGATGAAGGTGGCGGTTAAGCCGTTTTTGTATTCCATGTAAGCGGTCACGTCGTCCTCCACTTCAATGTTGTGGTAGCGACCAAAACTACAAAAGGCCTGTACCCGCTGCGGCATGCCAAACATCCATTGAAAAAGATCGAGGTTATGTGGGCATTGGTTCAGCAACACGCCACCACCCTCTCCACCCCAAGTAGCCCGCCAGCCGCCCGAGGAGTAGTAAGCTTCGGTGCGAAACCAGTTAGTAATGGTCCATTGGACGCGGCGTAGTTCTCCGAGTTCTCCAGACTGAATCAAGTTCCGAAGTTTTATGTAATGTGGGTCAGTGCGTTGATTAAACATCGCACCAAATACTTGTTTCTTGTTTTTGTGCGCTTTAA
This sequence comes from Blastochloris sp., assembly GCA_034440395.1. GTDB lineage: Bacteria > Verrucomicrobiota > Verrucomicrobiia > Methylacidiphilales > JAAUTS01 > JAAUTS01. The sequence continues at coordinate 7,535 of JAWXBW010000022.1, forward strand.
TTAAACGTTGGCAATCGGCTTTATGAACGGAGATGGGTTTTTCAACGAGTAAATGCAGGCCCGCTTCGAGTGCTTCGATCCCTAAGGTGGTATGCGAATAATGTGGGGTCGCAATGAGAACAGCGTCCACTAAGCCCGAGCGAATCAATGCTTCGCCGCGGGAGAACTGTCGGATCTGAGGAAAGCGCTGAAGCGTTGTGGGATCGCCATCGGCAATAGCGACAAGATCTATTCGGGGGACTTTACCATCCAACAGATACTGAGCATGAACTGCGCCCATGGAGCCAAGACCGACAATACCGAGACGAACTTTTTTCATATAAAAATTTAATTTAGTTTGAACCTAACACGTGTTAGTATTATAGTCAACACGAGTCAATGAAAAAAAAACGTAATGCCATTAACTCCACTGCGGATCTTGCCCGTCAGCTTGGGCTTTCGCGCTGGACTGTTTCCCGCGCCTTAAACGGGCACAGCGGCGTTAAGGCAACTACGGTGCGTCGCGTGCGCAAGGCGATGGAGACCGCAAACTTTACCCCGAGCTTGCTTGCGCAGGGTTTGCGTAAGGGTCGCACGAACGTTATTGGCGTCTGCTTACCAGAGATTGAAGGTTTCTACCTAGGACCTAAAGTGGAGTCACTGAGGGAATGCCTAGCAAGAGCTGGTTACCAAATCATCATAGGCATGACCAATGGAGAAAAATCAGATGAGACCCGCCTACTGGAACATTTCGCAGCATTGCGGCCATCCGCTATTGTTTCGATAGCTTCGCAACTTTCCCGATCGCAGGTGAACTCTTTTCTCCCTGACGACATTCCTACTTTACGCATCGACCCTCTTGTCGATGTGGAGCAAGCAGATATCGGCTTAGATCGCACGGCGGCGCTATGTGCTGCGACTCATCACCTCCTTTCTTTGGGACATCGTCGGATCGCCTTGGTCGGAATGGAAGGTGGATCGCACTACACCTTTTGTCGGCTTGCGGGTGTACGAAAAGCCATGAAAGAGCAGCAACTCTCTTACGCGCGCTGCATTATTCCTATTAGCGTTACGGCCTACGCCACCACTCATGAGCGACGTGGGTGGCTGGCAGCGGAGATTATTGCGCAAGCTAGACCGAGTATTACCGCTGCCCTTGCCGTCAACGACCGTACGGCGCTGGGGTTGATAGATGGGCTGCGCTCGCATGGATTGCGCGTACCCGATTCCATATCCGTCGTGGGCTACGACAACATCTCTATTGCGGAATACGTTTATCCAAAACTGACGACTATTGATGCGAGGGAGAATGAACTCATGCAATTAGCAGCAACAGCTTTGTTACAAACCATGGCTGGCTCTACCGTTCGAGCTGCGCTGGGATTAATCGCACCTAAGCTGATCGTCAGAGACTCCACTGATTTCGTAGCAAAATTACAGAATAAACAAGGAACACCCCAATGAATACACTCTTTCGTCTCGATAATGAAGTTGCCGTGGTGATAGGCGCAACCGGAACCCTAGGAGCTAGCATGGCTCAGTCGCTTGCTTTAGCTGGCGCGCAAGTCGCTGTCATCGGACGCAATGCTGAACGAGGCTTAGCATGCGTCTCCGCCATAAGATCAGCTCAGGGCAACGCCGAGTTTTTCGCTGCGGATGCAACGCAACGCGATAGCCTGGAAGCGGCGTGCGCTGCGATTGAATCGTCCTTCGGCGCACCAACGGTTCTAGTCAATGCCGCAGGAGGGAACGATCCTAAGGTGACCGTGACGGCTGAGCAAAAATTTGAGGATATACCACTTGCCGCATGGCGTGAAAACTTTGACCTGAACCTTGTGGGCGGCGTTCTGTTGCCTTGTCAGGTTTTCGGGCGCGGCATGTGTGCGCGTAAAAAAGGTAGCGTGATCAATATTGCAAGCGTGTCAGCTCATATCCCTCTTTCCCGCGTTGTCGCTTACTCAGCAAGCAAGGCGGCAGTGCTAAGTCTGACCCAATTCTTAGCGCGGGAGTGGGCACCACACGGTGTGCGCGTTAACTCTCTGACGCCGGGCTTTTTCCCCGCAGAGCAAAATCGAACGTTGCTCTTCCACACAGACGGAACGCCTACTCCGCGGGCTCAGGCGATCCTCAACCACACCCCGATGCGGCGCTTTGGCGAGCCGGGAGAACTCAATGGTGCTTTGTTGTTTTTGGCCAGTGCTGCCGCAAGTGGATTTGTCACCGGAACGGATGTGCGGGTGGACGGTGGATTTTTATCCCAAACAATTTGAAATAATGCGACCTTTATGAAAGTGCAAGATGTGATGAAAATCGGTGGAGTGGGAGGTGCCGTAATAAGTGATGCTGCGTTGTCGCAGTTTCTTTTAGATGTGGCGGACAAGCTTGATGCCGATGGCAAAAGGATCTTATTAATCGTTCCAGATGCCACGCGCACGGCACCTATTGGCACGGCTTTCAAGACCCTGCACGCCGCCCTATCTGCTCGTGCCAAAGAGATCAATGTTATCTTTGCTTTGGGTACACACCCGCCAATGAGCGAGGAAGCCATGTGCCAAAGGCTGGAGATTACGCAAGAGGAGAGGCAGAGATCCTACCATGCGGTACAAATGTTTAATCACGCTTGGGACGATCCGAATGAGCTTCATACTCTCGGCGCAATTCCCCGTAGTGAGATCAGTGATCTATCGGACGCACTGTTCTCAATGGATGTGCCTGTTCAAATTAATCGCCGCGTTTTTGACCACGACCTTTTACTCATCATCGGCCCGGTTTTCCCACACGAGGTGGTGGGATTTTCTGGAGGTAATAAGTACTTGTTCCCGGGAATTGGTGGGCCGGAAATTCTTAATTTCTTTCATTGGCTAGGTGCCGTTGTCACGAACGCACGCATCATCGGAAGCAAGTGGACTCCAGTGCGCCGTGTGGTAGATCGGGCTGCGGCAATGGTTCCTGTGGAAAGAAAGTGTCTTTGTCTTCTCGTTGATAGTGAAGGAACGCACGGTGCATTTTTTGGCACGCCGGAGATGGCTTGGGACATGGCGAGCGATGCCTCGGCGCAGCTTCACGTCGTCCGTAAGCCTAGAGCCTTTCACTCCATTCTTTCCTGTGCGCCGTTGATGTATGATGAGCTGTGGGTAGGCGGCAAGTGTATGTATAAGCTTGAGCCGGTGCTGGACGATGGAGGGGAGCTCATTATTTATGCCCCACACATTCACGAGGTTTCGGTTACACATGGAAAGCTCATATCTCAGATTGGCTACCACTGTCGCGATTACTTCTTAAAACAATGGGATAAGTTTAAGGATTTCCCTTGGGGGATACTTGCGCACTCCACGCACGTGTATGGTCAAGGCACGTATGAGAATGGAGTTGAGAGGCCACGTGCGAAGGTGACGCTAGCAACAGGAATTGATGAGGCTACGTGCCGTCAGATTAATCTCGGCTACCGCAATTGGCGTACGATACGCAAAGAGGACTTTATGGATCGCGAGGACTCTGGCGTCCTTTTTGTGCCTAAAGCGGGAGAGCAGTTATACCGCTTGGAGTCGCCGCCTGCGTGGGCGCGGGAGCGATGATATCAATCACTTAGATTCTTCGGTCAGAAGGGACAGGTTGGCAATGCCAGCTTCTTTGGAGGCGTCGAGGACTTTAACAAAAAATCCGAGAGGGATCTCGGTATCGGCCTTCAGGCTAAAGAGAGGGTTACTTTGTCCGTTTTGTTTAGACTTAAGGACGGAGACAAGTTTTTCGAGAGGTATTTCTTCATCACCGATGAAGATTTTTTTGTCTTTGGTTGCGAGAATAAGGACTGGTTCCGTGGGTTTATCTTCTTTAGTGGCTTGGGTGGATTCAGGGAGTTTTATTTCGACTTGATATTGGTCTTTTTTAAATTCCGTTGTGACGATAAAGAAGATGAGGAGGATGCAAAGAATATCAATCAACGAGACAATGTTGATAATGGGAGGACGCCGAGCTTTGGAATAAAATCGCATGAATGTCTAAGGCGCAGTTAATCGTTCTGTGAGTTATCGAGATAAATCTTAGCCATGAGATCCATGCAGATGGTTTCCATTTCTACGGACAGGGATTCGATTTTTTTCGTGTAGTAACTATGGGCAATGACGGAGGGAATGGCGACGACGAGACCTGCCACCGTGGTGTAGAGCGCTTCTGAGATGCCTTTAGCGATTAGCAGTTGCTGCTCACCGCCTGTGTTACTGATTCCTGAGAAAATACCAATTAAACCTGAAACCGTGCCAAGTAGTCCGAGGAGAGGTCCGATGCCAATGGTGATTTCTAACACGAGTAAACCTCTTTCTAGCTGATTGATTTCTCGACGGGCTTGGGTTTGAACAGCTTCGACATTTTCGACTTTGGACCAAGGGCGGTGTTCTAGGCAGACGCGCACGAGGCGGGCTAAAGTGGTGCGACCAGCTTCTGCTAGGCTAGCAATGGTGGAAGTAGATTGGCCAATTTTGAGAGTTGAGATGGAACGGTAAAGGTTTTCAGGAATGATAACGCTACGACGCAAGGCTAAGCCGCGTTCGATAATGAAGCTGACGGATATCAGAGAAATGAGGATGAGCGGTAGCATGAAAATGCCGCCGCCCGTAAAAAAGTGAAGGATGTGTTCGAACATAAGTAAGGGAGTAGATAGTTACGGATATTTTTAAGCAAATCCAGTGATAATTATGAGGTTGAAAAGGAAGTGGGGAGTTTAGCCGTCGTGGCGCCGAACAGCGAGGCAGGCTCCTAGAATAAGTACCCACGCAGTGGCATGAGCCCAAACGAGCATAGCGACTAATCCACCTAAGGCACCATGTAAGATGCTGGCTGACCATAAGGCTGGAAGAATATTTGAAAAGGCAAAGCTCAGTAGGAGCCAACTTACGGCGGTGAGAAGGGAGGATTGAAGGCGTAGGCTTACGGGATGTCGATTCGCATCCGTCAGTTGATAGGTAAAATGAATTGCAACCCAGATAAAAAGGAAGGTTACGGCATAACGCACCAGATTCCATAAAAGCAGGGCAGTATGAGAAAGCGCATGGAGCTTGGAAAGATGGATTTCTATAATGGGCGTGAGGAGGAGGAATAACGAGAATAAGCTAAAAACAAGGCTCCACAAGATTAAGAGGGCTAGGGAGGTAATAGTGCTTTGAAAATTAGTTTTCGGTAATTGTTGTTCGGTGGAGAAGATATAGCGCAAGGCGCGGACAAGGGAGTGCATGAAGCTATGCGTGGTAAGGAAAGCGAAGATGAAGGTGAGAGTTAATACACCGCCACTCACGGCGGAGGAAACGGTCGAGACGATGGCGGCGGCATTTACTTTACTCTCAGGTGGGAGCACATGTTGCAAGATGTCGATGGTGGGTAGTGTTAAGTCAACTTGAAAAAAATGAGTACTCAAGCCAATGACAACTGCAAGGAAAGGCGCAATGGAGAGAATTAAATAAAAGCCGATTGATGCTGCAAATCCCCCAAAGAGGCATGATTTTTGTTCGAGAGTCCGCCCCCATATCCAACGACTTAGCATTTTAAGAATTTAATAAGAATTGCGGGCTAAGGCAATGATGTAAGTTAGGGCAAGGGTGGGCTTAAAAAATAAAAGGCACGGACTGTTGCTTAAAAGCATCTTTTTGTTCTTTTAAATAAAGGTCACCCAGTCGAGTAAATCCCCCGTTTTTACGGTAGTCTTGAATGAAAGCGTTCACTTGGAATTTTAAGTCCTTATCTTTTGTGCGTAGTCCGATGGCCCATGATTCGAGCTGAAAGGGTTGGAGTTGAGCGCGGAGAAGATCGGGTGACTTTTGGGCATTTTTGAAGACTGACATTTGGTCGTAGATAAAGGCGTCTGCTTTATTTTGGATCACTTCTAGGACGGCCGAGGATTCTTTGTCGAGAACTAGGAGGCGAGCTTTAGGGAGGGTACTTAGGGCGTAGAGGTGGCCGGTGGTTCCTTTTTTAACGGCCACGGTTTTGGTGGTGTTATTTAATTCAGTAATATCGTTAAGGGTGGATTTTTTAGGCAGGAGAAGGCATAGCCCAGTGGTTAAGTAAGGATCAGAAAAGGCGATGGCTTGTGCTCGCTCTGGGGTGGCCGTCATGGAAGAAAGGATGAGATCGATTTTCCCTGTTTTTAAGGAGGGAATAAGTCCGTCAAAGGAGATATTTTCAATCCGCACCTCTCGTTGCAAAAATTTTCCGAGGTCACGGGCTATTTCTACGCTAATGCCAGAAGGGTTTCCCTTGGTGTCAGTCATTTCAAAGGGTGGGTAGGAAAGTTCCATCCCGATAACAAGGGGAGCGTGATCATTGGCCTGTGCTGAGGCACCCAGTAGGAATAAGAATAAATAGAGGTACTTCATAGGTCAAAGATAAGGGGGGGTTTTTAATAAGCAAGATCCAGACTTTGCTTAGTGAGTGACTTAGTAAAGAAGCTTACTTAAGAAATCACCTTGCCAATGGGTTAAGGAGCTTCATGGTAGTAGGGATGTTTAAACCCGAATGGATTAAGTTTACGTGGAAGTTAGCAAAGTTACCCGTAACAGATAAAAAATTAGGCTCTAATATGGAAATCCGCGCAGGATTACCTTCAGAGAAGGAGCAGATTTGGACGGCTATTGAAAGGTCTTACCAAGCTGAGCAAGGCTGGGGCATTACCCTGCCAGGGCGTTTAAAGGAACTAAAAGAAGTCGTTTACAAAGGGCTAGATGAAGGTTACCTCGATGTCCTCGTCCTTGAGGACGGCAAGAGAATTGTCGGTGCCAGCGGTTTAATCGCAGACCCAGCCCAAGTTCGTCAACTCGCTACGGGAGTTTGCGTTTTAGAGGAATACCGTTGCCGCAGTTTCGGTGCTGCTTTGCTATTGGGCTCTTTACAATTCTTAGCAGATAAAAAAATGGACACAGCGGCTGTGGTGACGCGCAGCAATGTTTTAGCTCATAAATATCTTTACGCAAAATTCGGAAGTGAGCGTGATAAGATGGAATCTCTTCCTCCCATCTCGCCTATTAAATCTGCCTAAGGCAATTCGCTTAAAGTAAAAACTTCTGCCTGATAACTTCATGAGTGGCTATGATTTAGCAGTAATCGGCGGTGGTAGCGCAGGCTATGCCGCTGCGCGAACGGCGGCTGCGGCGGGTGCTAAGGTAGCCGTGATTGAGGGCGGGGAAGAAGTTGGAGGGCTTTGTATTTTAAGAGGCTGTATGCCAACAAAGGCACTGCTAGAATCTGCCCACCGTTTACACGACATCGAGAGGGCAGGGGAGTTTGGTCTTAAGGTAGGGAAGCCACTTGCTCTATGGCCTAAAATCATCGAACGAAAAGACGCCTTGATTGAGGACTTTGCTTCTTATCGACGGCATCAATTAATCAAAGGTAAGTTTGACTTTATCCGAGGGCGCGCCGCCTTCCTAGATCCCCATACCCTTACCATCAGCACGCAAAACAAGGGCAAGGAAGGGTCCTCGCAAAAGTTGCTGGCTCGCTCCTATATTATCGCCACGGGATCGAGAGTGGATCGGTTGGACTTACCAGGTCTGGAGGAGACTGGCTATTTAACAAGTGATGAAGCTATTCATATTAAGAAGCCATTTAAAAGTTTAATCATTTTGGGTGGTGGAGCCATAGCGGTAGAGTTTGCTCAATACTTCCTGCACTTAGGCGTGCGTGTGACTTTAATTCAACGTAGTTCGCAGCTTTTGAAAAATCATGATGCTGACGTAGCGGGGGTGTTAGAAAAAGTGTTCACCCGCGATGGCATGAGAATCTATACATCCACGCAGCTGCTCGAGGTTAAAAAACTTGGACATAATAAGAGCGTCATTTTTGAGCAGCATGGCAAAAAGGTAACGGTTGCAGCGGAGGAAATTCTTTACGCCTTGGGTCGATGTCCAACCACCGATGGGTTAGGCTTAGAGCTAGCCGCCGTGGGATTAAAAGGAAAGGCCGTGGGGATTAATGCTAGGCTTCAGACCTCACAGCCCCATATTTTTGCCGTGGGTGATGTGGCCGGACCTTATGAAGTTGTGCATACGGCTATTACTCAGGGTGAAATGGCGGCGCGCAATGCACTCAAAGTGATTCATGGTGCTAAGGATTTAGAGACGATGGACTATCGCCTGAATATGGAAGCCATCTTTACGGAACCACAGATCGCTCGTGTGGGTCTCAACGAAAAAGAGGCTAAAGCTCAAAAAATCCCTTTTAAATCAGCTAGCTATTCTTTTTCTGATCATGGGAAATCCATGGTCATGGGAGACTTAGATGGCTTTGTAAAAGTTTTAGCTAACCCTGTCTCTGGCGAAATTTTAGGAGCTCAAATTGCGGGGCCGCAAGCTTCGGATTTGATCCATGAATTTGTGGTAGCTATGCATTTCCGTTGCACCGTGCAGGAGTTTTTAAAGATTCCTCATTATCATCCTACGTTAGCAGAAATTGTTACCTATCCAGTGGAAGAGTTAGCGGAGTCCTTTCTTTGATGATCTAGTCGGTAGTGAGCAGCAATTTCATTTACTCTTGCAACTTTAATTGCGTGATGCTCAGACGTAGTTTATATTATAAGTGCTGTTGGGGAGGGGCTGAGAGGTTATGAGGCGACCTATTAAAGAAAAAAAACCAATACTATTTAAAGTAAACTCCGAAGGCGGCATTTCGTCTTTACAGTTGGTGACCGACAGTGCCTCTAAGCCTCAATTAGTTCCCGATCTCATCTCACCTAGGTTAGATGATGCGTTGCCTTTAGAAGAGCAGGCATTAGTTTTAGAAGAGGTGGTAGAAGACACTGAACTGCCCCAAGGTATTTATTTAAATTGTGGTGGTGAGATGACGGGACCTTTTGAGGAAAAAGAATTAAGACGTCGTTGGGGTTATGGTGTGTTAGGATCTGACGACCAAGTGTGGTGCCAAGGAATGGACGACTGGATGCCACTCTCGGCCTTTTTCGGAGTGCCTAGTGTGATGGATGATTCTCAAGCACCTTCAAGCAGCATTCGCTTTATTGATTCAGAATCGGGAAGGCCTCTGTTAATGGGGAATATGAACTGGGGCGTGGTACTGCCCACTACTTTATCAATTTTTAGTATGATAGCTGCGCTCATTGCACTTTTTACGGCGCGGGACCAAGAACTGACTTTTATGGTTTTCTGCGCACTCACGTTGTTCTTTGGTGTTTGGTCTTATTTAGTAAGCCGCAAGATATCTCTAATAGTGTTGGCGTTATTGACTACTTTTTGCCCCATCGCATTGTGGCTGAGTTTACCTAAAAAAAGTGTGGATAAGGCTCCTGTAACTCAAGAGCAAGAGGAAATATTTAATATAACAATTGGTCCAGAGCAAACAAAATAACTCCCGCATGAATGTTAAGTTTTTCTTACTTGTCGGAGCTGCTCTGGCTCTCATTCTTTTCCTTGTTTCAGGCAGGCAGAGAAGTCATGAACCAGTAGCTTCCACAGAGCCGAAGTTAAAAAAAATAGAGTTAAATACTAAAAAGGTTGCTCTTCAGACTATGCCAACAAAAGAGCCTGTCGTTGCTTACTCCACGCTTAAAGAAAATGCTGAGTCCTTACCTGCACAACGCACGCTTCGATTTAATAGTGTCGAGGAGATGAACCGTTTCCTAGCAGCTTTAAAAAGAAAAGGTATCAGCCCAAAAGGCGTTATTCCTGCCCTACGTACGCTCAGGATGACAGGGCTATCAGATGAACAATTAGGACAGTTACTCGAAGGTTTTAGTCTCGAAGAAATAGGCCTAAACTATCGAGTTCGCCTACCCGATTCCTCTGACTCTTTGACCAAGAATGAACAAGTGCCACTGCTTCCCTTTGATCAGGAATGGTTTAAAGCTCTAGGGATCTCAAGTATAGGAGCTGACTGGGGCAAGGGCGTCGTGGTTGCGATAGTGGACAGCGGAGTGGAAGCGCATGACACCTTAAAAACCGTCTCAATTCAGCGAATCAATGTTGGCGACTCCGCTCCTCTCTCTGCCTCAGAAAAGGTAAACGGGCACGGCACGGCTGTAGCCTCTCTCATTGCTGGACAAGACCCGCGCTTAGCCGGATTGGCACCGAAAAGTAGGTTGTTAAGTTTAAATGTTTTCAACGAACAAGGTGAAAGTGACGCCTTTCTTGTGGCAGAAGCGATTGTGCAAGCCGTTGATGCTGGAGCTAATATTATTAATTTAAGCCTCGGCTCCGCTGGCGACAGCCCGGTCTTGCGGGACGCCGTTACATATGCTTTACAAAGAGGCGTGGCTCTCGTGGCCGCTTCTGGAAATGAGGGTGTGGGGCAGATAGCTTATCCCGCCCGCTATCCTGGTGTTCTGGCGGTGGGATCGACTGATGCGACCACTAGGCCGACCTATTTTTCTAATTACGGGCCTGAGCTTGGAATAGTGGCACCAGGCGTAAGTTTACCCGCTGGTTGGAGCGGTAATCAGGCTAAAAACTTTTCTGGAACCTCCGCTTCTACGGCCGTTGCAAGTAGTGCTCTTGCGATGCTCATTTCCCAGAATCCTGGAGTAACACCTTTGCAGGCTCTTAGTTTAATGCAGAAGTATGCGGATGATTGGGGAGCACCTGGTCGAGATACTCAGGCTGGATTTGGTATGCCTAACATCAACAGGATAATGGAGAGAAACACGCCGGGCATTTTCGATGGAGCGATTACTTCTCAATGGGTGGCTAGCACGGACGAGCGAGACGGGTCTGTCTCCATTGCTGTGGCCGTGCAGAATCGTGGCACAGAAACTTTATGGAATCCTGTTCTTAATATTCAAGCGAATTCATACCAGCAGAATTTTGTTATTCCAACACTCGCTCAAGGTCAGTCCTATCTGCAACGTATCACCATCTATCCTTCCCAATTGAACAGTGGAAAAGCTCTTATCTCCTCTAAGTTGCAATTATCTGGGATAACAGACCGAGCAATGGGGAATAATGTGATGCAGAGTCAGTTACGTGTAGGAAGGTAGTAAGTATTTTTCTGAGATGATCCGCTTAACTAGTTCATCTTAATGTAACAATTTCCAGCTTGTCGTATGCTCTCAAGTTATGGGACTTTATATTATGAAACACTTTCTCTGTTTGGTCATCATAGCATTCTGGGCTCTGTCCCTGCAAGCCTCTACGCCGAAGGAGATCGTGGTTTGTAGTTGGAATGTGCAGAACTTCGGGGTGACGGATCGCATGGTGGATGGTAAGCGAGTGCCGAAGGCTATGAAGCCGGAGAGCGAAATTGAATCCATGTTAGCTATTCTGAAACGAATTAATCCGGACATCCTCGGGGTGAGTGAGATTTTACAAGAGCCTAGTAGCGATTTATATCTGAAACTTTTTAGAACAAAGCTCAAGGAGGCAGGTCTCGATTATCCCTACATGACGACGGTTAAGGGCAGCGATGCTCGCATCCAAAATGCTTTATTTTCCCGCTTCCCGTTTGCATCAGAAGAGCATCTTAATACAGAGAGTTTTGAGGTAAGTATGACGGATAAAAAAACGAAAGAAGTCACCAAGAGGCAGTTTAAGGTGGGTCGAGGTTTTATTAATGTCGTCGTGCAGGTCACACCGACATTACAAATACGCACGATGGTAGCGCATTTAAAATCGAAGAGACCTTACCCTGAACTAAATGATGCTGCTACGGGTGAGCCTGGCGAATCCTTTGTCCGTCGTAACGAAGCCCTGATTTTGAAAAATGCGATGAATCGTTATTTAACGGCTAACCCTGAAATTCCTTTGCTAGCCATGGGCGATTTTAATGATGATGGTCGTAGTAAGGCTATTCAAACCATCATAGGACCTAAGGATGCGACAGTTCGAATTTTTGATCTTTGGCTAACAGACTACTTTGGGGACTGGTGGACACACTTTTACTTTCCCGAGAAGAGCTATTCCCGCATTGACTACATATTCGTGAGCCAGCCTTTATTTTCACGTTTTGTTAAGGAAAAGTCATTTGTCTATCGACCTAATCAAACGGATCACGCTAAGTATAATTCAGCCAGCTCTAGCGATCATCGGCCTTTAGTTGCAGTTTTTTCAGTGGAGGATCAGGCGAGCTCTGAAATAAATGTCACGCCCTAATTAGATAGGAGAATGGAGACAAAATTTTGTGCAATGATTACTCATGACACACGCTTCGTCTGTTGATCAGAAGGATATGGCACATACATTGAAAACCGAGAGGGTGCATGTGAAATGGCCAAAGGACCTTTTTTACCATCTTATAGCCTGCATCAGCGGAAAGAAGAAGATCATTTTCCTATCAAGTCTTAAACTGTTCTTACTGGGATAAGACGGTGAGGGTGCCGCTGGTAACGCCTAGTTGATTTTTGACGTGCAGGGTATTGATCAACTCATCGGCACTGAGGGAGTGTTCCATCAAGCCTTGATAGGTGGTAACGATATTCTTAGCTTGCTCTGCACTTTCATTAAGTAGTTCAACTCGGAACCGTGAGAGACCCGTTTGAAGGAAGGTACCGAAATAACCAGCCCCACTTTGGGCTTTTTGGTTAAAGACGGTGTTGCGGCAGCCGACGTCGGCTTTAACGGGATGCTCCGCCCCCACCCGATCCCGTAGTTTGATCTGATGCCGATCGCAGGGGCGCCCGCAATTCGTGTGATCTGTGCCCGTTGATAAAAAAGCGGCGAAAACGCAATGCTCCATGTGAAACATGGGCATGTGTTGGTGGATGGTTAGGTCGAACCAGTGTGCTGGTGCGCCCTGCACGAGAGAGATAACTTGATCTACATTCAAGTCATAGGAAAGGGTGAGCCGTTCTAAGCCCTCATTCATGAGTACCTGAGCACTTAGTGGGTTCGCTACGTTAAGGGAGAAATCTCCGATCTTACGTAGCGGACTAGTTTGAAAATAACTAAGAGCACCGAGGTTGCGGATGAGCACTCCGTCAGGTAGAGCCTTTTCGATCAGTTTGAAAAAACCTTGTTCTCCCACCTTTTGGATTCGTGGAGTGGCTAAAATGATTTGGGCGGCAGGATAGTGGCGCACGAGTTCTACCGCCTCGCGGTAGCGGCGGATGTCTTCAAAATCCACATAGAGCTCGGTCACTGCGCAATCTAAAGCAGTTTGTAATTGAAGCAGAGAGCGGCAGAGGACACTTAAGACAGGTTTTTCGTTTGTTGTTTTTTGTTTTGAGCAATGGGGAATCTCGGCGAGGAGTTCAGGCAACTTACTGTGGATTTCTTGGGTGACGATAGGCTGAGATGTGGCCGCGCTAATTAGTTGGCTAACCAGTTCGCGGCGTATTCGATTCAGCTCGCTTAAGGGAATAATCAGCTGAGGTGGAAGGTTGTTAAGCAGTTTGTCTAAATGAAAGGGAGTTCCGCCTAGGCGAGAAAATTGTTCATGCAAAGTGGAGTCCGTGAGCGGGCGGTTTTCAGCGGTGGCGAGGAGATGGGTCGAGCAGCAGGTGGCTTGAGCCTGCGTGGTGGTCGCTGTAACTTGTAGCGGCTGACCTAGACAGCCGTCGATCGTGAATGAAACAGGATAGGTGAGTGGAGCGGCGTCGGTCTTGAAACTTTTTTGAAGTTCTTTTTCTAGGCGAGGATCGTCTGTTTTCCAAATGCGATCCCCCCTTTTGAGTTGGTGAAAGTTAATTTTTTGATGCTCAAAAAAAAGTTTCTTTCCATTGATCTGGTAGATGCGGCCACCTTGTTCGTGGTTGGTATCCCCTCCGGTATCAAAGACGATGCCATCACCCAACGAGAGGGGAGTTTGACTAGAAACCTCCACGTAATCTTTGCCTAACGACTCGATTCGTCCGACGAAGGGGCCGCGTTTTTTACCGTAACGAGCGTGTACAAGTTCTTGGTGGTTAACGCCATGAAACCAACCAGAATATAGGCCGCGGGAAAAGGTCATTTCTAACTTATAGTGATCTTCTTTAGTTATGGGTCGAGCTGAGGAGGATGCGCTCTGGGTCGTTAACGTGCGTGCGTCCCAAGCATGATCGATGGCTTTGCGGTAAACTTGGCAGACAGCAGCGACATATTCGGGAGCTTTTAGACGACCTTCAATTTTAAAGCACTCGATACCAAGTTCGATTAAGCGCGGAATTTCTTCTACCGCAGCTAAGTCTTGGGGTGAAAGTAGGTAGCTTCGATCACCTAAATCTTTCAACACATCATCCACCAAAAGTTGATAGGGCATACGACAGGCTTGGGCGCATTCGCCACGGTTAGCGCTGCGCTGGCCGAGAGCTTCGCTCGTGAGGCATTGCCCAGAATAGGCCACGCATAGGGCACCATGGACGAAGACTTCAAGGGGAAGAATATTTTCGGCCTTAAATTTTTCTAACTCACGTAGGCTCAGTTCGCGAGCTAGCACCGCACGGGTTAGACCAAGTTTACGCGCAAAGCGGAGACCTTCTGGGGACGTAAGCGTCATCTGAGTGGAGGCATGGATAGGGAAGTCTGGGACGAGGCGGCGTGCGAGTTCGCAAAGTCCGATGTCTTGGACGATGGCGGCATCGACATGGTTTTGGTGGAGGAGGGTGAGAAAGCGTTCGGCTTCAGGCAGTTCGTCGGTGAAGACGAGGGTGTTGAGTGTCACGTAAGCTTTCACGCCACGGTCATGAACGTAACGCATGAGCTCGGGTAAATCTTCCTCAGAAAAGTTATCCGCCCGGATACGGGCATTGAGCTTAGGTAGACCGAAGAAGATGGCGTCGGCACCGTTGGAGACAGCAGCGCGCACGCAATCCCAAGAGCCAGCGGGGGCGAGTAGTTCAGGTTTAATCACAGATGTAATTTAACGGATGCAGATGGAATGCACAAACAGAGTTATAGTAATCTTTTTTAATTTTTAGAATGAGATGCTTGGATAAACGAAAGGGCAGAATTTTTTATTTCTAACAAAAGGATATTTCCCGCTGCCATTCGCTCAATGCCTTTGATATAGGTCATGCTAGGAGATAGGACTACGTCAGACCGATAAATTAACGTGCCGTTCTTACCATTGATCTTTGTGGGGTAAAGCTCGTAGAGAATCAGGCCGCCATAATAGTTGCCAGTCACGTAATACGTAATTTCCGCCACACGATAGCCCTGTTTAGTGGGTTGAGAAAAAATGGCGGAGAGGGAGATGGTGGGAGCACCTTGGATGATGGATTTTTCCCAGTAGTAGGTCGGAGCCAGAGCATTAGGGACAGGACGACCGGCCATGACGGGATCAAGCACGGCAGAAAAATTTTGAAGAAGTTTAGGTCGGCTTTTTAAAGCGCGCACGAATTCTTTCCCTAATTCAAATGTCCCGTCTGAGCCCTCGTAAGGTGCGGATCCCATGAGTCCTCCTTTTTGAAAGTTAAGAGCGCGTTGCTGTAAAAGGTCTCTCCAGGTTTGGGCAATTTTCTCACTTTGATCCTTAGTGAATGGGGAATCAGGAAATAGCTTGTTCGTTTTATATGTTTTAGAAAGCTCACGAGTTTCATTTTTACTGAGATTAAAGCATGTAAAGCCATTGATGCTTTTAGCTGATTCTTCTAGGAACCATGTGTAACCTTGAGCTGAGGGATCGAGATTGAATTGTGAAAAATGATTCGAATGCGCTGGACTACCATGAGTTACGTGGAGTTTTACATCCAAGGACTGATTTGCTTCTGAGTCAGTCAAAGAAAAGGTATTTATTTTCTTGAGGACTTCTGCGGGTGGAATCTCTACGGCGTAGAAAGATTCGACACCAAGGCTGAGTTCAGAGCCGTCAAGTTCAATCCTAACGCCGATGACTTCACCTTTTTCAAGTTTTTCTAGCGAGACGGATTTAAGTTCAGAAAAAGTGAAGACGTCCCGCCATGGGGGGTTAGCGACTAATGGTGCGTGGAGACTTAAGACAAGAAGCAGAATGTTTAAAATCTTCATAAGCAGAGAAGTGTTTAAAGTATCTAGCTAAAATACACAATAACTAACAATTACGGATAAGATAATAGCCGCCGCTGGCCTTAACTATTTTCCTTAATAAAGGGAAAAAATATTTAGAACCTCTAGTGCTTTGGTATGTACCTCAATCGGGCATCAATTATTCTCAAACTGTGATCTTGGAACAATAGTGGTAAAATAGTTGAGGGCGGCCAGAAGAGATAACAAACCAGCTGGCATTTTCACATTTATCTGCAACCATTCCCATAACGTATTAGCCGACAGATCCCGATCATAGCCTCCATGAAAGAAGCCGTCGCTAGAATTAAAATCAACAAGCTGCTTGAAGCGGCTGGCTGGCGTTTCTTTGCGGATGCAAATAGCCCGGCAAACATTCAGCTTGAGCCCAGCGTAAAGCTCACTGTGCAGTCACTTGATGAATTTAGTGAAAACTTCGAGAAGGCGGTCAAGGGCTTCATCGACGCTTGCGCTTTATCGAAATCATCATACTGCGCTTCCTCTGGCCGTGTAAAAGAAAGCGATTAGCCTGAACCAATTAACCGCTTGACCTTCTGCGCCCATGAACATCGCCCAAGTCATCACCACGATTAACCAAATGCAGGCCGCTGGCGTGATCGAACATTATGCCATCGGCGGTGCAGTGTGAGCCACCTTCCATCTCAAACCAGTCTCCACCCTCGACGTGGACATCTTCGTGACCTTCCGCCACGAGCCCGACTCCTTGCTGTCCAGTCCCCAGCCGATATTTGACTGCCTCGTTGCGCAAGGCTTCCGAATGGAAGGTGAATACGTCGTCATCGCCGACTTGCCCGTGCAGTTTCTTCCTCCGACCAGCCCGCTGGTCGAAGAAGCCTTGGCTGAGGCCATCACGGTACAGGTTGGGGATACGCCCTCTCGCGTTTTCACTGCGGAACACCTTGCGGCCATCGCCCTACCAGTTGGGCTTGCGAAGGATAAGGCGCGACTCCTTCAGTTCATTGAGTCGGGCGTCCTCGATACCAATCGCTTTCAAGTCATCCTTGCTCGCCATCATCTCGTCGAAGCTTGGCAGCGTTTCGTACAACAATTCCTCACCGACACGCCATGACCTTCGACTAGCATCAGATTCTCGCTAGCAAGCGCGCCTTCCGCAATGCGCTCGCCGTCCGCGACATCGTGGAGAAGTTGGCTCTGCTCGACGAACTGCGCGCCCGCGCCCTCATTCTACGCGCCGCCCGCGGGGCTGCCCACGATTCTTCAATGCTCCGCGAGGAACCCTCGACGTATCGCGTGGACACGAAACCCAACCCTTCATAATTCATCCTTCTTACCTTTACTATGCTCGACACCGCCACTGTTGAAGAATTTGCCCAGCAGGCAAAACAACTTATCCCCCAATAATGGCAAAGCGAAAGTCTTCGTGACCAATTTGCAGAAAAGGTTGCTCCACGCTTCGGAGTTAATTCACAGGTGATTGCAGTCAGGTTGGATAAGGACGGAATTTGGCCGGCCAGCTGAAGTGAACAAGTAACATGAGGCTTGTTCTTCTGGAATTTTCTTCTTGCACAATGAATCTTGACGTATTTTTCTTGATTAACTTTCTGACTCTACTAGACTAAAAGTATGAAAATAACTGTTGAGGTGTCGGACAAAGACCTAAAAGATATCATACGGTTTACAGGAGAGAAAAAAAAAGGTCCAGCCATTGCGAAGCTTGTTGCTAGTAGTCTTATGCTGGAGCGTCGGAGGGAACTTTCTGAAGAGGTATTGTCGGGTAAGTTTCGAGTCGAATTTCCTCACTGGGAGAAGATACAAGCACTTGATCTGGAACAGCCATGGTTGAAGTGATCGATACGTGTCTTTGGATAGATTTTCTCAGAGTAAAAACTGTGCCCGAAGTCAGGGCTCTTGCTGCCCGTAGGATCAATGAGCCATCAGCGGCTTTATGCGAACCGATCCAATTTGAGTTGTTGCGAGGTTGCGAGTCAAAAATGAGACGTGGCGTCCAGCAACGTATGAATACCATGCCTCTTCTGCACACTCCAACCGATCTCTGGCGCGCTGGACTCAAACTAGGGGAGATATGTTACGACCGTCGTTTGACGATCAACTCGATAGACCTGCTAATTGCTTCGGTCTGCATCTATCACGGTGCAATCTTAGTAACTTTTGACAAACAATTTCAAAGCCTTGCGGAGTTTTCGGCCTTGAAGGTTGACGTCATAAAGCGCCCTATTTAGTTTGGTGCCAGTGTTTAGGAAATTCCGAATTTTAGGCTGAGGTTTCGGGCGATTTCTTTTCCAGTGTTAATGCATTGGGGTGCGGCGATGCCACCGCGGAAATTTCCAGCGAAAAAAAAGCCAGCATGAGACGATTCTAAGGAGTCTAAGGAGTTAAGAAATTTTTCATATCCTAGCTCATATTGAGGTATGGCATGCGGCCACTGGATGCGTTTTTTCCAATAAGGTAATCCTTTTATTCCGAGTAAAAGGTTGAGGTCATTTAGGACGAGAGTTAAAGATTCTGCTTCATTTAAAAAGGCGAGATGGGGTTGTCTGCTGCCTCCTACGAAGATGGTTAGGAGCACGGCATCTTTGGGAGCTCTGTTGGGAAAGAGGGTGGAGGGGAAGAGGCAGCCGAGAATATTCAGATTCTCTACAGCAGGAACCAGCATTCCGAAGCCATCCAAGGGGTGGGTGATTTGGTCTCGCTTAAAACCTAAGTGCCAAACGCTAACTGGCGGGTGAGGAAGATTTTCTAGGTGCAGCGTGTCAGGTTTGCTAGGAATTTTATTGAAGGCGTACGTGGGTAGGGTGGAGATCACGGCAGCGAAGGATTCGCCATTGATGCACCATGGGGCTCCTTCTTGTTGAATGGTTTCTACGGGAGTGTTTAGATGTATTTCTTCCTTGAGGTTCTTTGCTAGGGCATGGCAAAGAGTTTGAATCCCGTGTTGAAAGGAGATGAGGCGTCGGCGGGATTTCGGCGATTTTTGACTGATTCTTTTTTTGAGTAAGCCGACGAGGAGTGAGCCATGGGTTTGTTCAAGTTCCCAAATTAGGGGGAAGGCATATTTCGTGGAGAGATTTTCGGGGGAGCCAGCATAGACGCCGGCGACGAAAGGATTGAGTAAGTAGTTTAAAACTTCCAGACCGAGACGGCGTTGTGCAAACGCCGCTAAGCTTTCATCTGGTAGATGGGAGCGAGGGCGGAAGGGTTCGGTCAGGAGGCTCAGCTTGGCTCGTGTACTTAGAATGGGGCTTGTGAGAAAACTTCTGAGGCTCATGGGCAGAGGAACTGGCTGGGCGTATTGGACGACGAAGCGTTTTTTAGCTTTAGGGTTGGCTTCCACGACTTGGTCACTTAGCCCTAGTTCTGCAAAAAGATTTTCTAAATGGGAGTCTTGGCTCAGAAGCGTGTTGGGGCCATATTCATATTGGAAGTTTTCTTCAGTCCCAGTTTGCAACGGACCGCCGTAGTGGGGAGCGGCTTCGAATAACTTACATTCTAGACCGTGTTTTTTTAAAAAATAACCGGCACTAAGCCCTGTCAGTCCTGCTCCGAGTATGGCAACGCGTTTCATACGTGAAGGTTTATGCGGGAACGGATAATGATTTGCCGTTGTCTTTTAATCCAAGGCGGAGAATATAAGGGGCAGCTATTTTTGCCCACGCTTCGGCTTGGGCATAGGAGCTGGCTTCAGAGCCTAAGCAGGAGCGCAGCATGTCGGTATCAATGACTCCAGGATTCAGAGGAATAGCAGACATGCCCGTCGGTAGTTCTTCCGCAAGGGCTAGAGTGAGTCCTTCAATGGCGTATTTACTAGCGCAGTAGGGGGCGACGCCGGGTGAAACGCTGCGTCCCCAGCCAGAGCTGAGGTTGACGATGATTCCTTTTTTACGGGCAATCATGGCTGGAACAAAATGGCGAATGACGTTGACGACGCCTTTGATATTCACATCAATCACGGCATCAAACTCCTCTGCGCTGAGATTCCAGAGTTTTTCGCTACGGTTGATAAGGGCGGCGTTGTTAAGAAGGAGGTCGGGAGGGCCGTAATTTTCTAGAGTATGTCTGGCCCAAAGCTGGACAGTGGGGTCATCGCGCACATCGAGTTTTTGAAAGTGATGGGGATCACCGTAGGTCTGGGTCAGGCTTTGGAGTCGAGCGGCGTCTCGTGCGCAGCCGATAACGGTATGACCGGCGGTGATAAACTCATGAATCAGAGCGCGACCAAGACCTCGGGTGCAACCGGTGATGACGATAAGTTTAGGCATAAAGGGAGTTTAGGAGCGGATACATTGTTTGATCGTGAGGAGGAGGGTTTGGAGGTCGCAGGGTTTGCGTAAGAAACCGTTCATACCTAGTTCAGGCCATTTTTCGGCTAGGGTTACTTCGGAGTATCCACTGGTCATAACGATAGGGATAGTGGGATCAATTTGACGCATGAGGGTAAAGGCTTCGAGTCCGTTGACGCGTGGCATGGTCATATCCATGAAGACGAGGTGGATGTCTTCATGGGATTTCTTGAACAGTTCTAGGGCTTGATCTCCATCGTTGGCAAGGAGCACCTGATAGCCGTAGTGCTTCAGTACGCCGTTGATCATGCTGCGCATGTTTTCTTCATCATCAACGAAGAGGATGGTGCCTTTTCCATGCCAGTCTCGGTCATGTGGGGAGGTGGAGGTGGGAGTGGTGGAGTGGGCGTTAAGTTTTTGGATATTTTCGTAGAGTTGATCTACGATGATGAGAGCTTTTTGCACGGCCTTACAAATCTCCTCTACATTGACGAGAGCTTTGGAATTGGCGGAGATATTTAGCAAAGCCATATGAGCTTGGCCTTGGGCTACAGCGAGGGTGCCGTTGAGATCGTGAATGGTCTTACTGCTGATGGTGGCGGGGCTGGAACGAGCTTGCTCTAACTGTATTTCTAGAAGCTTGATGCGATTTTGTAATTTATTACGGAGATCGGTGTCTGGCATAAGATGGTCTCCCCTTAGGTAATCTTTTTTAATCGCAGAACATTCCAAGAGAGGGGAGCTAGGTGGCCCTTTATCTGATTTTTATCGGCTTGTGCGTCACCCTGATTGTGAGGTTTGACTTGTTCAGGATGTTCGGGACTATTCGTGGCGTTGGGGTCAGAGTGCTCTAAGACTAGGTGCTCGTAAACGGTGTAGCTCGTGCCTCCTTCTAGCTGGATAAGAAAGGGAAGGCTCGTTTCTAAATGGCGATTGATGGCGAAGATGCTGATGTCTCCACTAAGCGGATCACGGGTAGCGACGGCGTCGAGGTAAGGCACGTTGCCAAATTCCTTCGTCTCATAGCTTGGGCTGTTGAAGTGGAGGTGGACGACTTCTCCACGGCCGAATTTCGAGCCATGATAGAGTGGGTAGAAAATGGGCTGTTTCCAGGCTTTACCGCCAGTTTCGGTCATAATGGGTCCGATGACATTCACTAGTTGGGCAACGCAGGCGATACGGACACGGGAGGAGTGTTTGAGTAAGGTGATGAGCATGCCACCGAAAACGATGGCGTCTAACATGCGGTAGGATTGTTCGACTTGAGAGGGAGCTTCTTGCCACACTTTAAAATCCTTCGGGTGCATGTAATTCCAATCCCAGACGTTCCATTCATCAAAGCAGAGCATCATGGTTTTTTTGGAACGTAGCTTGGTTTTAACAAAATCACAGGCAGCTAGGGTGGTGCGGAGTTGATCCTCCATGATGCGAGTGGAGGCAAGATACTCTGGGACGCTGCGGTTGATGTCATTGAGGTAAAGATGGACGGAGAGGAAGTCAGCTTGCTCATAGGTATGTTCTAGTACGACGCGGTCCCACTCGGGGTAGGTGGGTTGGTAAGGGCCGCAGCTACCGCAGACGACGAGTTCAAGTTTATCGTCCATCTGTTTCATGACGCGCCCCGTTTCAGCAGCTAGTCGTCCATAT
The DNA here is from genome assembly GCA_034440395.1 of Blastochloris sp. GTDB lineage: Bacteria > Verrucomicrobiota > Verrucomicrobiia > Methylacidiphilales > JAAUTS01 > JAAUTS01. The sequence continues at coordinate 29,328 of JAWXBW010000022.1, forward strand.
TCATCAGCCGTTTTATGACCTGTTTGCCAAGGCCCATCCATTTCGTTGCCGAGGCACCACGTTTTAATGCGGTGCGGTTCAGGATAACCATGGGATGCTCGCAGGTCGCTTAAGGCAGTGCCGCTGGGATGGTTGCAGTATTCGAGCAGACGTCGGGCGTCGTCGATCCCACGGGTTCCGAGATTGACCGCCATGAGTGGTTCCGTACCGATTTTACGGCACCAGTCGATAAATTCGTTTGTGCCAAGTTGGTTCGTTTCCGTTACTTTCCAGCCGGGATCTAGGCGGCGCGGGCGCAAGTGGCGGGGGCCGACGCCGTCCTCCCAATTGTAAGAGGAGACGAAGTTTCCTCCAGGGTAACGAACAATGGGAATTTGTAATTCCTTGGTCATCTCAATGACATCGCCACGAAAGCCCTCGGCATCTGCGGTGGGATGACTAGGTTCATAGATACCGCCGTAAACACAGCGTCCAAGGTGCTCCACAAAATTACCGTAAAGGCGAGGGTCTATGTCGCTCAGGATGATCTCAGGGTTTAAATAAATAGTGGAGATTTGCACGAGTATGGGGGGTTAGCTATTATTAGGATTATCAGAAGAATTAGGCTTTTCAGATAAATCAGAAAGCTCGTCTGAAACTACGGGCTCTTCGGCCAGGGGTTCTGAGAAGGGATCTGAGAAGGGATCTGAGGGGGGATCTGGGCTGGGAATAGGACTCGTATTTAAGGGGAAGTTTGCTTGGAGGATTGAGCGAGCGTCCCAAAACCAGCCGACTTTATTTGCAAAGAGCCAGAGTCCTGCGCTACCGAAGAAGATAATGGTGGACCAAGCAGCGAAGGCGGGGCTAAGGCGTTTACTGTTGCCTAGGGCTACGGAGATATTTACGAATACGAGGAGACCAAATAATACGAGTAAGCAGGCCATAAGTGAGCTGTTACGTGCGCTGTGATTAAAGGAGATGGCGAAGGCGAAGGCAAAGAGGCAGAGCACGGGACAGATGAGGGGGTAGGCCATGCGGTAATGATATTCCATATGATAGGGTGCCATGCGATTAGGAGAAGGGCGGAACTTAGCATGAGTGAAGTGATAGAGTTCGAGCCAAGGATATTGCTCGGGAGGGCGCAGAGTGGCGATCATATCCTCAGGACTTTCATTGAGGTAAAGGGCATCAAGTTGAGTCATGTCCACGGGTTTCTTTGCTAACCCTTGGGGATCAAAGACGACTTTACGTATATTAAATAAATCCCAGTAGTCACCTTTAAATTTACCGCTGGCCACGAAAAGTTTTTCCTTATCCCGCCCGAGTTCATCAATGCTGAGAATTTCCGCTTGTTGGAAAGTGCGTTCGGTAATATTTATTTCTGAGACATACCACATGGTGCCATTGACAGGATTTTTAAAGACAACACCGCTGTAAATTTCAGCCGTGCCTTCTTTGTTACTAAGCTGTTTTTCTAAAGCATCCACCCGTTTCTTGGCGTTAGGAGTTAGGTCAAAGTAAAGTGCGTATTGCACGCAAGCTACGACGAGAGACATGATGAAGAAGGGAACGGCGATCCGAGCTAGGCTAACCCCTGCGGCCATGGTGGCTACAAGTTCACGCCGCGCTGACATGTAGGCCAGCACATAGACACAACTAAAAAAGAAGGAAGGTGGCAGGATAATTTGGGCGATTTTTGGCATCTGCACTCCGTAGTATTGGAGGATGAACCATAAGGAGGCTTTTTGTTTAACTAGGTCGCCGACAATGTCAAAAAGATCGAAGATAATCCAGAGACAGAAAAAGGCACCTAGGCAAAAAAGCAAAGGCGTGAGGAGGGAGAGAAGGAGATAGCGGTCGAGAATTTTCATGAACTAATCAAACATTATGACAAAGGACTAGGCGAGGGGGAGAAGATTCGATACATTCTATGACCATGCCTGACCTTAAAGAGCAATTAAAGGAGTTACAAGAGCTTGCTGCACAAATGGAAAAAAAACTTCCCGAGGTGCAGGCTCTTTTTTTACCCATCCTAGACTGCTTGCAAAAGGGACGAACTTTATTCAGTTGTGGTAATGGAGGTTCCGCCACGGATGCCTTACACATCGCCGAGGAGTTAGTGGGTCGCTATCGAGGTGATCGCGTTGCACTACCAGCTGTTTGTTTAAATGCTGACGTATCCGCCATGACCTGTATTGCCAATGATTGGAGTTTTGAGCGTATCTACAGCAGGCAATTAGAAGCGTTAGGTCGGCCTGGGGATGTGTTAGTAGCTTTTAGTACGAGCGGTAACTCTGCTAATATTATAGAAGCACTTAAAATGGCTCGGGAACGCGGCATGATAAGTATTCTGCTGACGGGCAAGGACGGTGGGCTGGGACTAGCTCTAGCCGATCACACGGTTATTGTTCCGAGTGCGAATACAGCGCGAATTCAGGAAATACATACATGGATCCTGCATGTGATTCTAGAGGAAGTCGAAGCGGCTTTTATTTAAGTTAAGAGCATTATGAGTTTATTAGGCGATAAAGTGCAGAGCGTTTTTAAGACCTTACGTGGGTTCGGAAAACTCTCGGAGAGCAATGTTTCGGAGGCACTGCGTGAAGTGCGCTTGGCTTTATTAGCGGCTGATGTGAACTATAAAGTGGCTAAGGATTTCTGTGACAGGGTGAAGGAGCAAGCTCTAGGGGCTGAGGTGCAGGGGAGCATACGACCAGGAGATCTTTTTGTTAAAATCGTGCATGACGAGTTAATCCATATTTTAACCTCAGGGGCTCCTGAATTAGCGGAGAAGCGGCCTCTTAAGATAGTTCTATGCGGCTTGAACGGAGCAGGTAAAACGACCACGGCGGGAAAGCTGGCTAGTTACTTAAAAAAGGATGGAGAAAAAGTTTTACTAGTAGCGGCAGATTTAACCAGACCCGCAGCGGTGAAGCAGTTAGAAACTCTAGGCGCACAAGTCGGCGTGGAGGTGGTGGTTCCCATGGCTGGCGATAAACTACAGGATCACCTTAGCGCAGCGGCGCTGCGTTCAAGTGAGGGTAACTACACGGTTACTATTTATGACATGGCTGGGCGCACGGATGTTAACGAGGAGCTTTTAGCGGAATTAAAGCGAGCCGCGGAGTTGATTCAACCAGATGAGGCACTGATGGTGGCAGACGCTGCTATGGGTCAAGCGGCAGTGGAGATAGCAGAAGCCTTTAAAAAGGCCATGCCTTTGAGTGGACTCGTTTTATCTAAGTTTGACGGTGATGCTCGGGGTGGAGCGGCCTTTTCCCTGCAAGCTATTAGTGGTGCACCGATTAAATTTTTAGGGACAGGGGAGAGGTTGGAGCAGTTTGAACCATTTATGCCAGAGCGGCTTGTAAAAAGATTGCTCGGGATGGGGGATTTATACGGACTGGCGCAAAAAGTGACCGAAGAGATTAATTTAGAAGATGCGGCTGGGCTGGAACAAAAGCTGCGCTCCCAGTCTTTTGACCTCCAAGACTTCTTAGATCAGATGAAGCAATTAAAAAAATTAGGTCCATTGCAAAATCTGCTTGGCATGTTGCCTGGTGTTAGTAGTATGCAAAATTTCACTTTAGACGATAATGTGTTAAAAAGGACTGAAGCCATCATCTGCTCGATGACTAAACAAGAGCGGAGAAGGCCAGAAGTCCTCAACGCCCGCCGCCGTCAGCGCATAGCTGGTGGCAGCGGAACAAGTGTAACAGAGGTTAATCAACTGTTGCAGCGTTTTCAGGGAATGAAAAAAATGATGAGTAAACTGACCCGTGGTGGGAATCAGGAAAACAAGCTGAAAAAGCTTCTTGGAAACGGGAACTTTTTTTGATAGTGAAAAGGATGAGGAAATAAGTATGTCAACAGTAATTAGACTCCGTAGAGAAGGGACCCGTAATCGTCCTTTCTATCGTATTGTGGTAGCCGACAAGGCTCGGGCGCGTGATGGTAAATTCATCGAGCTGCTCGGCTCTTACGACCCCGTCGGTAAGAATCAAGAATCCCCGCTTAAATTGGATCGCGTTGAGTATTGGATCAGCAAAGGTGCCAGAGCTACCGATACCGTTAAAACCTTGATCAAAAAAGCAAAGAAAAAAGCTCCTGCTGTTGCAGTGGCCTAAATCATCGTTGCTACGAGTTAAGGCCAGCTAGGTAAGGATCAAATAAACTACAAAGCTCTATGAGATATTTCGTAGAATTTGTCGTGTCTTCCTTGGTGCAATATGCCGAGGAAGTGCAGGTACAGGAAGAGGAGACACCAAGTTCCGTCACTTACACCATCTATCTAAACCAAGCTGATGTCGGCAGAGTAATCGGTAAGAAAGGACGCACTATCGGTGCTATCCGTAATTTACTCAACTCCGTCGGCTCTAACACTGGAAAACGTGTTATCATTGAAGTCATGGATGAACTAAGTGCGTAAAGCAGGAAAGACTCGATGAAAATCGATGTGCTGACCTTATTTCCAGAGATGTTAGAGAGCCCCTTGCGGGTTAGCATTCTCGATCGGGCGCAGAAACAGGGGTTCGTGTCGGTACGACAGATTAATGTCCGAGATTTTTCTAAGGACAAACATCGCAGTGTCGATGACAGTCCTTATGGAGGCGGTCCTGGAATGGTGATGAAGTGTGAGCCTTTGGTGGATGCGATCGAGCATACACGGGGCTTAGAGCCAGAAGCTGGAAGAGTCATATATTTGACGCCAGAAGGCAGAAGGTTCGATCAAGCGACGGCCCGGAGATTAGCTTTGGAGCCACGATTGATTTTGGTGAGCGGACATTATGAAGGAATCGATGAACGAGTGCGTGAGGAGTGGATCGACGAGGAAATTTCCATCGGCGACTATGTCTTAACCAACGGAACCATCGCCGCTCTCATAGTTATGGATGCGGTGATTCGGTTGCTTCCTGGAGTACTGGGAAATGACGAATCATCACAAACCGAATCCTTTACCGAGGAGAATGAACTGGAGGGACCGCACTACACGCGGCCACTGGAATTTCGAGGTAAAAAGGTTCCGGAGATTTTATTGCAAGGTAACCATGCGGCAATTGCTGCATGGAGAAAAGAGCAGGCGAGAAAGCGGACGCTGGAACGTCGGATAAGTTAGTGGACGAAGCTGAAAGAAAACGATAAGGTAAGGAAATACTATTTATGAAACTGATTGATAAGATTGAACAAGAGCAGATGAAAAAGGAAGTGACGAACTTCAATATCGGGGACACCGTAAGCATCAACACCCGTGTTAAGGAGGGTGACAAGGAACGTATTCAAAAGTTCCAAGGTATCGTCATTAGCCGTAAGGGCCGCGGCATGAACGAACTCTTTACCGTGCGTCGCATTAGCTACGGTGAAGGTGTGGAGCGTGTTTTCCCCTTACACTCCCCCTATATCGAAAGCATTTCGGTAGAGAACCAAGGCAAAGTGCGTCGTTCCCGTTTGTTCTATCTACGTGGCCGTAAGGGCGCAATGGAAGTGAAACAAGACAAGAACGCTGCCGCTGCAAACAAAGCCGCTGCTAAAGCTAAGAAGGAAGCCGCTGCTGCCGCTAAAGCTTAAGTGTCAACAATACGCTAAACTTAAAAACCCTTGCGTTTTCTAATGCAGGGGTTTTTCGTGTAGAAAAATTGTTTCTAGTCGCGCAAGGCAACTTAAATCGAGTAGCCAAAAGGACTCTTTGAAGTTATCCTCAAAGCATGGTTGAAAGCATACGTAAAGAACGTTGTTACATCGCCTCGAAAGAAAGGCTACGCCGTCGCTATGCGTCACGCCAGAACCTGCGAAATAAAACCGGCAAAAAGCATCTCAGCATAGCTGACAACAGTGTCCCTTGGGCTCCTGCTCCTACATCCCTTGAGGAGATATTAGCTATTTCAGACCAAATTACAAAACATTGCGCTGACCTGAGAGAGAACTTTTTTAAATGACAGACTCTCTAGAAGTTGCTTACGCACTAGCACAAAAAAGTAGGGTCCTTATTTTGGGAGGAGCTGCTGTTATATTTCACGGCTTAAATAGATCTACAAGAGATATAGATTTTTGGATTGATCCGCAAAGGTGGGTGTTGGCGATAGAAGAGTTGCTACAAACTTATCCTGTAATAACTGCCACTTATTTAGATGATACAACGGGACAATGGGAATCTATTTCTAAGGGAAATATTAGCTATGTCCCTACGAAAGGCCGCCTTCTACGTCTTAATGGTTGCAACAAGCCCATCGATATATTTTATCAACCCAATGAATTAACTATTGAGGAATTTGATGTGATATGGAATCGTGCCGTGCCACTTAAGAACGGAGTCCGTGCCCTAGATATAATCGACTTAATCACAACTAAACAGCTCACCCAGCGACCCCATGATGAGACTGATATTGCTTTTCTCGAATCCAAACTTGAGGAGGAATTATGTTCTAAACTTCCTGTGGAATCTTATGATTACGCCGCTGCACAGTTCCAACGTTTCAGATCGGCCACCACGGCTTTTAGTGCCACGAAAAATAAATGCGAAGAAGTGAGAGAGCTAGGACTGAGCATTCTCAATGAGTTGGCAAGCAATGGAGATCCTTTTGCCCAAGAGTATCTTGATGACGTGTCTCTACTTTTTAAGAAGGGCTGAATACTAGGTTTGAGTTGAGGAGGCGGCCAGTTTGGTCGAAGTGTACGCCTTCTTTTTTTAGGAGACTACGCTTGCGGGCCGTCTCAGGGCCTTGAGTGGCACCTTGGTAGCCGCCGAGAGTAAGGTCGCTGCGGATGACCCGGTGACAAGGAACTTTGGGCGCTTTAGGATTACGTTTAAGGGCTTGGCCGATGGCTTGCATGGAGGCGCATTGGATCGCTTGCCCTATGATTTTGTAGGTAGTGACTTTACCTTCAGGGATTTTCATGAGGACGGCATACACTTTTTTTTCAAAAGGCGTGGAAGGTCGTGGTAGTGCCATAGGAGTAGTTTGTCGGTTTGATTAATTCGAATCAAGGGATAACATTTGTAGTAATGAAGTTCATGAAAGATGTTTCGCAAGCAGCTCTAATCTTAGCGGGGCATGGTTCAACGACGAATGGGGAATCTAGTCTTCCCACTCGGCAACATGCGGAAGAGATCATACGACGTGGATTGTTTGCGGAAGTGAAAGTGGCGTTCTGGTTAGAAGAGCCGTATTTTAAGGATGTGGTTGCGGGGGTAAAGTCTTCAGAAATTTATCTGGTGCCTAATTTTATTTGCGAAGGGTTTTATACGCGGGAGATTTTACCGCGGGAATTTAAATTGGACGGGGCTGTAACAAAAGTGGGGGAGCATACGATTTATTATTGTGAGCCGGTGGGGCTGCATCCCATCATGACGGATTTATTAGTGCAACGGGCGCAAAAGGTTTTACAAGCTGAGCAGGTGGAGGCGGCGAAGACTTGTTTATTAATAGCAGGTCACGGCACACCGAAAAATAAAAATTCTACTCGGGAAGTTTACAAGCAGGTAGAGCTCATTCGTGCTTTAGGATTATTTGCCCAAGTGGAGGTTGTGCTGATGGAGGAAGCTCCCTTTATTAAGGATTGGCCCAAGTTGACAGAATGCGCCAACGTCATTTGTGTGCCTTTTTTTATTGCCGATGGCTTGCACCCAGCGGAGGACATTCCCGTCATGTTAGGGATAACGGAAAATGCCAAGCTCTTGGGGTATAAAAATCCTACAGAAATTCATGGGCGTAGACTTTGGTATACCAGTTCAATTGGGACAGAATTAGGTATGGTGGATATTATCTTAGCGCAAGTAGGGAAATCTCAAAAGAGCTTCTGCTCATAAGATGTGCTGCGGTTTGTAAACACATCGATCAAACCAAAGTCAAAGCCCAGAACCTGATTCTGCTTTGCGAATTTCAATGAAAGTGCGGGAACTGGATAGATCACGACCCGGGATGATACTAGCAATGACCATTTCTTTAATAGTGTAGAAATTTCCCACTTTCATCACCCCATTGACTTCGACTCGTTTGATGACTTGACCTTTTTCATTAAAAGCATCAACCCGCAGCACGGCTAAATAGGCCGAACTAATCCAATAACGGGTCTTAGCGTAATTACTTTGAACAGGAGGCTTGGCCTCATAAGCCCAAGCTCCGAGGGTTTTAATACTGTCTGCTCCTAGAATTTTTACATCGCTCCAGCGCAGGAAATCCAAGCCTATATCCTCATAGTACGCGTCAGAATCTAGAATTTTTTCTAAGCGTTGCTTACCAGTGACTGGAATCCAGGGTTCTTTGGAGGAGCTGCGGCGTTGGATGATGCTGCCAGATTCGGTCATGATGACACGGATTTGCAGGGGTTGTTTTTGAAATTCAAAAATCATCTCACGATCGCGGGTGCGCATGATGATGGGATGGAGATTTTTAGCGGTGCGGAGAAAACCCTCTAGTTTAAAATCCTGAAGCCTCGAGGATTCCCAAAGCTTAGCTTGCAGATACTCAGGAGATGGGACATCTTTTGCGGGATCTGGTTCGGCACGAAGGACAGAGAGAGCGCTAAGGGTGAAAATAATGAGGGGTAGGGTATATTTTTTCATAGCAGAATAACAGTTAATCCGCAAAATACACGACAGTCAGGTAAAAGCAAAGGATATGAAATTGATCATTTTTAATTTAGCAGTGGAGTCCGTATGATGGAGGAAATCTTGCGGCTGGATCTTACGCTCTTCCGCCTCATTAATGGGACATGGACGAGCAGCTGGCTCGATGGCGGACTTTCTTTGATTGCAGATTTCAGCCTGATGAAATGGCCGCTTCTGGCTTTAGGACTATCGGCTTTAATCTGGGGCGGATTCCGCGCTAGGCTTTTTTTAGTCCTAACCGCTTTGATGCTGATATTAGGTGATGGAGGAGTGAACTGGGCTATCAAAAAAAGCGTCAATCGGCCACGCCCTTACCAAGCGGAGGAAGATGTGCGGCGTGTTAAGCGGGAAGGGCTAGGCTACCGAGTTGAAACGGTAAGTAAGCAGCCTTGGGAGAGGGGGCGTAGCATGACGTCTGGTCATGCGTGTAATAATTTTGCCTTAGCTTTTCTGGCCACGCTTCTCTTTTCGCCCTGGGGTCGTATCATGTGGCTCTGGGCCTTCCTGATTGCATACTCAAGAGTTTACACGGGCGACCATTATCCGAGCGACGTGATCGCCTCTTTTTTTGTAGCCATCACGTATTCAGCCGTAATTTGTTGCGTCGTGCAATTCCTCTGGCAACACTATGGGTTACGCTTTACTCCTAAACTTTATGTCCGCTACCCAAAACTCTACGCCCGTTCCTATTAAAACTCAGGAATTTCCCTTTCCGTATGCGAAGGCTGCTTTTGCCCTGATCGGGTTACTCACGCTCTTTCGGCTTTGGTATTGTCAGACTTTTGAGCTCGTGGCCGATGAGGCTTATTACCGTTTATGGTCACAGCATCTGGATTGGAGTTATTTTAGTAAAGGACCTGGCGTAGCTACTATTATGGCGGCGGGTCGTTTTTTACTGGGAGACGGTGAGTTCGGTATCCGTTTCTTTGCGGTGATGTTTTCAGGCGGTATTGGAATTTTATTCTTCCAGCTAGGGAAGATGCTCTTTTCGGAACGAGTCGGATTTTGGGCCGTGGTGACCGCTGCCTGTGTGCCCATGTTTTCTGTCGGTAGTGTTTTGATGACGATTGATCCGATCAGCGTTTTTTTCTGGATGGCGGCTTCCTGCACCTTCTGGAAAGCGCAAAAAAGTCCACATCTGACTTGGTGGATTTTAACGGGTTTTCTCGTGGGGCTTGGCATGTTAGGCAAATACACTAATGGTGTGCAACTACTCTGCTTTGCGTTCTTTTGTTTGTTCAGCCGTACGCATCGCAGTCTTTTAATGACCTCTCGCTTTTGGTTAATGGTGGTAGTGACGGGATTATGTTTGACCCCAGTCGTATTTTGGAACATGAAGAATGATTGGATTACGGTCGAGCATCTGATGCACCGCGGCGGGCTAGATAAGGGCACTTGGGCATTTAATCCTGGCGAGCTTTTTCAATTCATCACCATGCAGGCGGTTGTGCTTTCACCTTTTATATTTGTAGGATTGATTATGGCCATCGTGGCGGTTTTTCGTGATAGCAGACAGGTGGCCATGCCTGCTTCATTTTGTTATTTACTAGCGCTATTCATTCCCTTGGTAGCACTTTACCTAGCTCTCAGTACGAAGGAGGCTGGGGAAGCAAACTGGACGGTGTTGTCCCATACAAGTGGACTTGTTTTAATGGTGGCGGTTTGGTTGAAGTGGATAGATGGCTCTGTTCTGATGAAGCGTTGCGCCATCGGCGGACTCATTATTAGTTTCTGTATGGTAGCCTTTCTCCATGTGGCTTCTACTCGCACGGTGGGATTTAAGCCTATTGATAAATTATTCGACCGCACTCGCGGAGCTAAAGATCTGTCCTACCAAGTTGCACAGATGCAGAAGGAATATGGTGCCTCCTTTATTATTGCGAACAAATATGGCTACGCCAGCTTGCTGTCGTATTACCATCCAGAACAGCCACAGACGTATTTACCAAATGCACAAGGTATTCAGAATCAATTCTCTTTCTGGCAAGATTATAGTGACGGGTTTTGGGCGGAGTCCGCTTTGTTTGTTTCGGACAGCGATGAATTACCTGAGCAATTAAAAAGAGAATTCCGTGAAGTCCGTTTTATTAAAGAAGCATGGTCTCATTTCGGAGATCGTAAAATTCGTAAGTTTAATATTTATTTATGTTCGGATTTCGGAGGTAGGGAAGAGAAGCTCCTTATGCCAGAACCTCGAATAAAGCTTAAAGGTAAAAAGAAATAGTCATGTCCTTTCCTTATTGTATCTCAGTTGTTATTCCTTTTTTTAATGAAGAAGAAAATGTCACGCATTTGCTCGATGAAGTGCAAAAGGTTTTGCCTGAAGCTGAAATCATTGCAGTGGACGATGGCAGCACAGACGGCACTCTCCAACGCTTAGAAGCCCATGCCGGCGTAAAAGTGGTACATTCTTCTAAAAATCTCGGACAAAGCGCCGCTTTATTTCAAGGCCTCTATGCCGCCACTGGAGAAGTCTGCGTCATGCTGGACGGCGACGGACAAAACGATCCTGCTGATATCCCTCTTTTATTAAAAGAACTTGAGCGTTACGACTTTGTTTGCGGTGTGAGACGTAAACGGCAGGATACGTGGAGCCGCCGTATCGGTTCGAAGTGGGCTAATGCCATACGTCGTAGCGTGCTGGGTGATCACGCAACCGATACCGGTTGTACGCTTAAAGCAATGCGGCGTGAGCATGTAAAGCACCTTATGCCTTTTAACGGCATGCACCGCTATATCCCAGCCTTACTTGGTGGAGCAGATTTAACGATGGGTGAAGTTTTGGTTAACCACCGTTCCCGCCAGTTTGGAATCTCTAAATACACTCTAGGTGGGCGTGCCTTAAGAGGGGTTTGGGATCTGGTTGGCGTGCGTTGGTATCTAGGCCGTCAGATTCATTGGTTAAGCACTCGCTTGCCATAATGCTTTCTTGCTGTTAGCAGAGAGTCTTCATGAATGAGATTCTTTACACCTTACCGATACCCTTTTTTAACGCCACGCTAACTATTACCGCTTGGAAACTTGTGGGGTGGGTCGGGGTTCTCATGTTTGGCGGGCGTTGGTTCGTGCAAGTTATAGCCTCCCATTTTGCTAAACGCCCTGTCATCCCCAGTGCCTTTTGGTATATCAGCATCTTAGGCAGTGCCTTTATGGTCTCCTATTTTATTTGGGGTAAAAATGATTCCGTTGGCATCATGAATAACCTTTTCCCCATGGGCTTTGCCTTCTACAATCTCTACCTCCACTATGTTCATAAAAAAAATGACGAAGGTGCTGAGGTTTAAGTTTTAGTCCTTCTTTTAAACCAGCTGAATCTTTAAGGTGCGCTTTTCAAAACAGTAGCTACAGTCTGATTATGAACCTAAAACTCTGCCTAGTCTCTGCCTTGCTCCTTGCCACCATTCCCTTACCATCCAGCTATGCGGATAGCGTGCGTGACGTCACGGAAAACGTAACGAATATTCTCGAAAGCAAGCAGGGCTCGGTCGATCCCATCCCTACCAGTGAATTAAAGGCCGCAAAGGGCATCGCCATCCTTGACATTACAAAGGCAGGCTTAGTCATCGGTGGCACTGGTGGAGACGGCATTGTTATTCTCAAACAAAAAAGTGCTTTATCATGGGGTTCAAAATGGTCAGCACCCATTCCCGTTGGTTTCGGTGGTGGAAGCTTCGGTGCTCAAATCGGTTTCACGAAGACTCGTATGATCGTTCTGCTTAATTCTGAGCAAGCCGTCCGTGCCTTTACGAACCCTGGCAAATTAGCGTGGAACGCTGGTGCTTCTGGCACAGCGGGTACAGATACTCAAACAGAACAAGTAGGGGGAATGCTCTCAGATCTGGACGTTAAAATTTATAAAGATTCGGGTGGTCTTTACGGTGGTGCAACGTTTGGTGGAGCCACCCTACGCATTCAAGACGACCGTATTAAAAGAGCTTACGGCCAAGAGATGTTTATTCGCGACATCGTCAACGGTAAGGTCGCAGCTCCCGACTACGCTAAACGTCTTTACGCCTTAGCTGATGGTAAGCGGCAATAAGTTTCGGCCTTTCAGCCTCTCAGTCTAGGGCAAGAGAATTAGATCCATCCGTTCAGGGGAACCAGTTCCTAGCCCTGCGCGTGCGGCTTGGCGGATGTGATTAGCGTTGTCTCCTATTGGCACGACGCTACGTTCCTTACGCCAAGCTTCAAGTCGTTCTAAGGCCAGCGCATCAATCGCTACAGGGTCACGACTTAAAATCAGGATGCCAGGTGACGCCGTGTAGTTCGCCATGAACTCGGGACCGCCAGCAAACTGGGCTACTAGACCGTCCATGATATGCAATACGGTTTTATTACGGATGACTGGGTCGTTCAAAATTTCAACAATAGCTAGGCCGCTGTGCTCAGCCGGAGTTTGGAAGCGGCGTTGATTATCTACCGAAGCCATGGCCAAGGATACGAGCGCTCCATTGAGTCCTAAGCGTTGATGATCGCTCATGACGGGCACGTTAATCAGCTTTGTGATTTTTTTAGTCAAAAGTTTTGTGTAATAAGAACGATTGCTGATCTGCTTAGGCTGTTCACTTTTTTTAGGATCCTTAACGGATTTGGCAGAATCCTCCTTCAGCAATTGTTCCAGCGGCGGTAAGGGGGGAGCGGCTCGACCGACAAAATCTAAATCACCCCAAATCAATTGGCCTACCACCTCATTAAAATATGTTTTTTTCGGATCAAAACCCACGTCAGGCTGCACAGACAAGGTTTGCCAAGGAGTATCTAGGCCCTTTAAAGCATAACCAGCACTAATCATTTGGTCATCATAACGATCCCAGATAATGATATTAGACGGATTGACCCCAGCAGCTTGGAGTCCAGCTACTATCGTCATCACCAGACTGCGATGTGAACTTAAGGCCGGCCCTCCTGCCGTGCTGATTTTAATGCCAACTACATCATCGGAATTAACGAATTGCTTCCACGCATCGGCTACGGTGGCCTTCTGAGTGAGTGCTAAAAGTGAACGATTAAAAAAATCTGGAATTAAGTCGTCTCGCACCTGAAAGCGCTGCACGAGCTGAGGGTTTTCAGCCATTACGACCCGCGAGTTAGCTTTAGGAGTGGGAGTAGGAGAGGGTGGGGTTTTAGTCAAATCTGGGCGCACATCAGCACCGTGGGCTGTAAAGAGCAGGACTATGGTAGCTAGACCGCAAAGCAGAGAGTGGTGAAGAAACCTTTTAGCGTGAGTTTTAAGTAAGTGCCTTTGATGAAAACGTGGAAACATGAAGATAGTATAAGGTGCCCACTTTTTTACTAAGCGCAAGACAGACTGGTGCCATTTGACTTTTACCTAGACTTTGACTGCGCGTAATTTTTCTGAAAACCCTGCTTAAAATCCTGATTGGAATTCATGAAAGGAGCTCTAACTTGTAATCCACTCATGGCAATTTCCCCAGAAATGGTAGATCGGATCAGGCAGGCGGTGGATATCGTGGATATCATCGGCAGCTACGTTCCGCTTAAACGCGCCGGTGCTAGCTACAAGGCTCTCAGTCCTTTTAATAAGGAGAAATCGCCTTCATTCTATGTTAATCCGCAACGCCAAATTTTTAAGTGTTTCAGTAGCGGTCATGGTGGTGATGTTTTTAAATTCCTCATGCTTTATGAAAGTTTAGATTTTCCTACTGCGGTTAGACGTTTAGCCGAGAAGGCTGGTATTCCACTCGAAGAGGAGCGGACGGGGGATTATCAGAAAGCGGCTGCACGTAAGCAGAAGCTCTTGGCTTTGCATCAAGATATTGCGCTGTATTGGCGGGATTTATTACTGCATGACGAACGAGCTAAGGTGGCGCGGGATTATATGCATCATCGGGAAATTCCTTTGTCTTGGGTGAAGGACTTCGGCTTAGGCTTTGCCCCAGAGTCTTGGGACGACACGATCCAGTGGGCCAAGAAGAAAGATTATTCCGAGGCGATGTTGCTGGAGGCAGGGTTAGCAAAGAGACAGGAGGATTCTGGACGGGCGTATGATTTTTTTAGGGGACGCTTGGTTTTTAATATTGAAGATGAACAAGGTCAAGTAATCGCATTCAGTGCGCGCTTGATGGATAAGGAGGCTAAGGCGGCTAAATATATTAACTCGCCCGATAGTCCGCTTTTTTCTAAAAGTAAGGTGTTGTTCGGTTTCCACCGAGCTAAGAGAGCTATTTTAGATGCGGGTGCGGTGGTGGTCTGTGAGGGGCAGATCGACGTGCTGCGCTGTCATGCCTCGGGGATTTTACATGCGGTGGCACCATTGGGCACGGCCTTTACGGAGGAACATGCCAAGCAGATCAAGCGGTTTACGCAGAGGGTGATTTTATGCTTGGATGCGGACAGGGCGGGGCAGCAGGCGGCAGATCGAGTGACTAAGATTTTTTTGGAAGGGATGGAGGGGATGGAGCGGATGGTGCAGTCGGACTTAGGGGTGGAGGTCGTGCGATTGCCAGCGGGGCATGATCCGGACTCGATAATTATGCAGGAAGGGGTGGAGGCCTTTAAAAGTTATTTGGCTAAGCCCATGCAATATGTCGATTTCTTATTAGATCGGTTGATGGAGAAGGAGGATGCTGGAACGGCCTCGGGTAAGCGTAAGGTCATTGAGGCGGCGGCGGCCTTCTTGACACAAATCCCGAATCAATCGTATCGGGCACAGATTTTACAGCAGGCAGCGGCTCGGTTACAGATAAGTCAGGAGGTGTTGGAGTCGGAGGTGACGAGGAATTTTAAGCCCGCAAAGTTTAAATCAAACTCGGCCGCTTCTTTTCGCAATCGAGATAATGAGGAGCCTAAGGCGGAAAAGTTAAAAGTTTTAGAAGTGCATCCTTTAGTAGCAGATCTGATTCAAGTTTGCCTTTCTCATAATGGGGGAATACCCGAGATCCAAAAGGTTCTTAGCCCCGAATGGGTGATGAATCTGGCGGGTGCGGGACTTCTACAGCGTATGATGGAACTTTATAATGACGAAGTCTGGTCGGATCAAAGCTCGATTTACCGCTACTTAGAGCCAGAGGAACAAAACTACCTCACGGGTTTAGATACCGCAGGGCTACAAGACATGGAATTGGCTAAGGTCATGCCCATTGCTAAGAGAGCCTGTGTGCGGCTCCATCTGGATTGGATCCGGAATCGGCTCCTCGTCCTGAGTCAGCTCCGCAACCAGCCTGAGCTGAATTCGGCACAAAAAGCAGAAATTTTAGCGGAGGAGCGCCAACTTTATAAATTGAAAAATTCTTTGACAGCAAGCACTTAGGAAACTAGGTTAATTGGCTTTTCCTATTTCAAGATGGTTCTTGCGGTAGCTGAAAAATAACCGAGGTTAGATGTGTTGAAGTCAAAGCTGTCTGTCAAAAAATCCAAAGTGTCATCGGTCAAACAAGCCGTCACAACAAAATCTGTTAAAGCTTCTAAGAGTAAAACACCTTTAGAGCCGGTCGCACAAGCCCCCACGAAAAAGGGAAAGAGTGTCAGCACAAAGAAGGGTGCAGCTAAGGCTGAGGAACCTAAAGCGGGAGAAATTTTTAAAGACGCCTCTGGTAAGGAAATTGACGCTAGCAAGTTTTCCGAAAAAGACATGATGGCCGCCGTTTGGAGCGGTAATGCCGAATGGCAAGCTCGCCTGCGCGAGGTGATTAAACTCGCTCGTGAGCAAGGCTACCTTACCTTCGACGATTTACACGAGGCTCTCCCTGGCAGCATCAACAACCCTGATCAAGTGGAAGGTATCTTAGGCTTCCTTCGCACCATGGAAATCGACGTCATCGATTCTTCCGAAGTTGATCGTTATAAGCAGACCATCGGCGGCGCAGATGAGCCGGATGAAGAAGAAAAAGCTGAGGCTAAGCTCGACATCCTGGACGATCCTGTCCGCATGTACCTTAAGCAAATGGGCCAAGTCCCCTTACTCACACGTGAGCAAGAGGTGGAAATTTCTAAGCGTATCGAAGACGCTGAAATGATGGTGCAGAAGTTCCTGCACCGCTTCGGCTTCATCGCAGACGAATATGTTAATTTAGCAGAAAAACTTGAACAAGGCCGCGAACGCTTTGACCGGGTGATTCAGGATAAAAAAATCGATAGCCGCGAAAAGTATATGAAGGCCTTGAAGAAACTTGTGCGTGAAGTTCAAAACGCCAACAAGAAAGTTCAGGACTGTTACGAAAAACAACTCAAAGCTAAAGGTGAGGCAAACAAGGTCAAAGCAGGTAAACTTTTTGATAAGGCTGACCAAGCATTACAAAAGCTTTACGTTAAATTTTTCTTTAAACAAAAAGTTACCGAGGAATTCGTGGCTATCTGCGATAACCACCACCGCAACCTGACGGAACTGCGCCGCGAGAAAGAGATTATCGAACGCTCTAAATCCCGCAAAAAAGCAGACAAGGATCGCCTAGATTTTGTCGAGCAACAGATTGAAGAGCAGATCGTTAAATTCCGTGTCCCGATGGAACAATTTCAGAACGACCATAAACAATTGAAAGAATGGTTGCGCAAGGCCTTACGGGCTAAGACCGAAATGGTTGAAGCTAACTTGCGTCTCGTTATTTCTATCGCCAAGAAATACACTAATCGTGGCCTTTCCTTCCTTGATTTAATTCAAGAGGGGAACATGGGATTGATGAAGGCCGTGGAGAAATTTGAATACCGTCGCGGTTATAAATTTTCCACCTACGCAACTTGGTGGATTCGCCAAGCGATCACCCGCAGCATCGCCGACCAAGCACGCACTATCCGCATTCCCGTTCACATGATCGAGACGATCAACAAACTCATGCGCGTGCAAAAGCAGCTCGTGCAAGAGTTCGGGCGTGAACCTACTCCTGAAGAAGTGGCGGAAGAAACGGCCATGCCTGTGGAACGTGTCCGTGCGGTTCTTAAGATGGCTCAGCAACCCATCTCCCTACAAGCGCAGGTCGGAGATAGTGACGATACAACTTTCGGGGATTTCATTGAAGATAAGAGCGCAGAAAACCCAGCCGACATGACGGCTCACGCGCTCTTGAAAGAAAAAATCAAAGACGTCTTAGATTCCTTAACGGAACGCGAACGCGCCGTTTTAGAACAACGCTTCGGTTTGGTTGATGGCTATTCTCGCACCTTAGAAGAAGTCGGTCGTCAATTTAAGGTGACTCGTGAACGTATTCGGCAAATTGAAGCTAAAGCCCTACGTAAAATGCGTCACCCGACCCGTATCCGGCACCTCCAAGGTTTCCTAGAGACGGAAGCTTGAAGATAGATGCTGAAACGCTGAAAATTAGACCTTCACGTTTTCCCTAGAACTTAGGAATGATAAGAACCAGACTTATATGGTGATCTATAACTATTTGCCATTGACCTAAAGGATCACTGTTTTTACAGTTATTTCATGTCAGACGGCTCAGTAGATCTTATTCCAGTTGGTATTCTCGGTTATATCTCACCAGGAGATTTACAAACCCTCAAGTTTTACGGCACATTCGGAGAGTTCGGACCTGGGGAAATAGTTGTCGATCAAGGGGCCGCTCAAACTTGTCTTTACGTCGTCATTTCTGGGATTTTAGAAGTTATCATCGTCGGCAGCGGTAAGGAAGTCCGCCTCGGAGAAATTGGGGCAGGGGATTGCATTGGTGAAGTCAGTGTTTTTGAGCCAGGCGTTGCTTCGGCTTCCGTGCGAGTGGTGGAGACAGCAGTTCTTTGGAGCTTAGATGTGCAGTCGCTGCAAACGTATTTTGAGCAACTCCCCGTGGCTGGTGGTCAACTTATTCTAGGAATTGCGCAATTATTGAGTAAGCGTCTGCGTCAGGCGAACCAAACAATTTTATCTAATCAAATATCCCCTGTTCATTTAAGCGTTCGCTCGGGCAGCATGCGGGAGCCGATTAAGGCTAGTAATACGGAATCTAAGGAAAACACAAAAGGCGGACTTTTTGGAGGATTCCTCGGTTCTAAAAAAGACACAGCTCCAAAAATCTCAACACAGATTAAAAAGTAAGTCGAATCGCGCTATACCAAGGAGTTCCTTGTTGTAGTATGAGAGTTGAGCTATTTCTTCGCATAGTCTCAATCCCCCCGACTAAAGCAGGCCTTGAACATCCAGAGATCCTCGATTTAAGTGAACCTGCTTAAATCCATGAAATTGAGATTCTGTATCATTTATATTGATTTTATTCCTTATTAGGGTTAGATGTAACTCCAATGTTAATTCTTCTAAGTCCTAGTCTCAACAAAATGAAGTGGCTTAGTTTATCCATCTTCCTGCTTTCCCTTTTAGTCTCCGCACCGGCTCACGCGGAAACTACGGCTGACGTTACTGGTGTTAAGACGTACCTCGTCAAAACGGTTGAAAAAATGAAGGCTGCTTCAAGTAGCTTCGTTATAAACGCTGAAGCTTATAACACGGCATTAGCCAAGGGCGAAGATGTTCAGCCCCTCATAAAGAAACTTCAAGAAGACTATAAGGCTATGGACAGCTTTGGTTATGAGACGGTGGAAGGTATCGTAGCAGGGATTGATTCCCTAGCACCGTACGATACGTACCTTGATTCTGGAACACCCAAAACGGCAGATTCAGACAATATAGCTCCCGTCACCCTTGATCTCGGTAAAGGCCAGAAAATCGATCAAGAAGGTGCGCTCTTCACCTACATCATCGAACCCGCTTTATGGGGCAGTAATGCGAAATGGATGACTGATTCTAAAAAGGGCAAAGTCCCGCGTCCTGAAGTACTTTTAGCCGCAGGCAAGGACGTTGATCGTAAAATTGGTGAACTTCTCGCATCTTCCCAAAAGCTCGACCCTGTAACTAAGGATCTCGTGAGTGCTATGATCACCATGACACCGACCCTTTCCGAGTATTTTGAGGAATGGAAAGAGTCCCGCTATGGAGATCAAAAAGGGAAGTTTCAAGCTGTGAGTCGAGTCTCAGACATGCGAGGAATTCTTGGCAGTTGTTCGCTGATGTATGACGCAGTCCATGCGGAATTAGTCCCCAAGGACAAGGCATTAGCCACTTCAATTCAAAACGGTTTCAAGGACATCATTGCCTTTATAGAAAACATCGATGCGCGCGAGAAAAAAGGTAGCATCACGACAGCTCAAATTGATGAGCTTGCTGAACAAGCTAAAGCCCGCACGGATAAGCTCGTCCCTCAAATAGAACAAGCACAAGCACTCGTAGCTAAAAAATAGTAGCACCCTTATGCCAAACCGGTTGCCTAGCAGACCCTCCAAGCAAGCTGAGAAATTTCTCGGGCTAAGCGCAAAGTCTGGAAGTGTGTTCGGATCCGAAGAGCAGACAAGACCTAAATCTTCAGCTTGGAGAAAAATCTGTGCTGAAGGATTTAGTTTAAAAGTCATCTTTTTTATTTATTTGCTTCTTGCTCCTCATCTTACTGCCGCCAGCCCGTCAGAGCTCGGCCATCTACGTTCCAAAATCGACGCAGAGATGTTATCGCTACTCACGAAAAATCCTTCGGAACCCTTTTTAACCCAAGCCGCACAGGTTGGACAGCAACGTGCGCAGATCAATCATCAAGCCGCCTCCGCCATGTTACTAAGCCTTGAAAAAGGGGACGTTCTATTGACTCAAAGCTGGCGTGCTGAAATTGATTTACCTAAATACGCTAGTGCGGTCGAGGGTGCCATTGCCTTAACCCGTTTAGGTAGCAACCGCAGCCAGATCCCTCAGATCAAGCAGCTTCTGGCTCGCGAATACCTCGTCTGGCAGAGCTCCCGAATTCGTCAGAAAACGGATGACATGTTACGCTACATTACGCGCAGTGATTTTTCGCCCCTCATTCTCAGCTCCCGAAGCCACGAGATTCAGGAGCTTGCCAGTTTTCCACAGGACATCATACGAGCCTCAGCCTTATTACCTGAGCAACGCGGGCAGCCTTTAGAACTTAAGTCACTAAATGAGTTCACTCAAAACCCTTCTGAGCAGACAGCGCAAGCTTTCCGCAACGCCATCCTTAATGCCTTACCCAATCTCCTAACTGCAGATGACCTAACCCGCCGCCAGAGCCTCATGGGTAAACTCGTTAAACTTGTTCCTAAAGAATACAAGGGCGGAGTGAGGGCAGGGGAGATCGTTGTTCCTCTAGAATATCGTGAAGCCGTTTCTTTTACCCAACAAGCCACGCTGATTTTTGCCGAGCTCGCGGCGGCTTGGCGCATCGAAAAGGCTGATGCCCTCAAGCTACACGGTGCAGAGGTGGAAGAGCTGCTAGCCTCGCTTGATAAAAGTATTAGAAAAAAAGAAGACAGCAGTATTATCACGTCTCAATCAGAAAAGTTATTAGGCATTTTACAAAAAGAGTTTGGTATAGGTATCCGTAAGGCCGGCAAGTCTGGTGATGTCGTTGCTGAAAGTGCCTTAGAAGTTCGATCCCTTTTGGGACAATCCATGTTAGCTGCCTTAGACGATCATTGGAGGGAGGCTAATGCCCTTAGACTTGAGGCCTACACCACCTTTGATTTAGAGATTGAACGTCGCGTTCTCCCCCGCGCCCCTGATCTCGGACGGCAAGTGGAGAAAAGTTTCCTCGAAGGTTACGACGGACATAAAGGTATTAAAGCTGTTCTCGACGGCAGGGGCACGAGTGAAGAAATCCAAGCAGCGTATCAACGCACCCTCGACGGCCTCGACGAGTGCGTAGCGATGCTGCGCGTGGGTCTCTCTCCCCAAACCGTGAGCTTCAACGCCTTTACCATTGTTACCCGCGAAGGCATGGAGGCCGTGGTGGTCTTAGCGGCTCTTCTGGCTGGCTTCCGCGGTCCACAACATCAACGCCCCAGACGGGGTATTTTTATGGGAGTGATCTTAGCCTTAGTGGCGAGCATCATTACGTTCATTATCGGGAATACGATCATCCGCGGGCTCAGTCGATATGGGGAAGTGCTGGAGGCGGTGGTCTCTGTCTTTGCAGTGGTTCTCTTACTTATGGTTACGAACTGGGTTTTCCATAAAGTTTATTGGGTGGAATGGAATGCCAAGATTCGCGTTCTGGGTAATAAAGCTAAAGCAACGGAGCAGGGAGGATTCTGGGAGCTGTTTTCCATGGTTGGCGTAGGCTTTCTAACTATTTACCGCGAAGGTTTTGAAACGACACTTTTCTTGCAAACCCTCATTCTCGAAGGCGGCTGGGATGCTTCACTTAAAGGTCTGGCTGCGGGGCTGCTC
>JAWXBW010000023.1:0-24260 GCA_034440395.1 Blastochloris sp.
GATAAGCGACAGCCAATTCTGCTAGCTCTTGAATTTTAAGCTTTTGTAAGTCTGCTAAATGAAAGTCTTTTCCTGCTGGCAATGGCAAGGGTTCACCCTGATCTTCTGAATTTATTGAGCCGCCAGATCCTTCTAAACTCGGCATATATTCGTCGCGGTGTCCCACATCTTCAGGGAATTCGCCTCCTCGCGGGCCGCCTTGACTTGGCCCCTGATTCTGTCCACGGCGACCGCGACGGAAAAACCGCCCTGCCTTCCCTTGACGGCGACCATTGCCATCTTGCCTAGGGCGATCATTATCCATCGGCTGACGAAATTCACCTTGCGGGCGAGGCTCACGTGCCTCTCGTGTATCCCGGCTTTCACGGCTTTCCGTTCCTTCACGAGGCGCGCGTAAATCACGGGGCTCACGAGGTTCGTTAGAAGTGCGGGTATCCGTTCTTTCGCGAAACTCACGGGGTTCACTACCTTCACGTGGCTCACGGGATGTGGCGGGTTCACGGGGTTCGCTGACTTCCCGAGGTTCACGCTGGGTGCGCGCTTCGCGTGGGCTTCTCTGCTCGCGCGGTTCTCTTGGTTCGCGCTCAGGGCGGGCTTCGGATACGTTAGATTGTTCAGGCGGAGCGGAATGAGACGATGGAGCTGGGGATTCCGCCGGAGCTGGACTGCTTTGCTGTTCTTCTTTCGGCATAACTTCTTTCTTACCTTTTACTAGTTTTTTCAAAATGGGGGATATTTTCACAAGCTTTTCCAATGTCTATCTAGCAAGTTAACTTGCTGTTCTAACAGTTCTTCACTGCCGTTATTCCAAACGACCAAATCACTTTTTTTAAGTTTCTGTTCAAGGCCCATTTGAGCTTTGATTCTCATCTGAATCTGCCCGAAATCAAAACCTCGCTGCTTCAGTCTCATCTGTTGGGTATCGTGGGAACATCCCACGCACGCCACCGAGTCAAACCAACCGTCTCCTTCAACTTCATAAAGCAACGGGATAACCACTAGGGTGGCACCTCGCTGCACGCAAACAGAATGCTGTAGCTGCCATTCTTTTTGTATGAGGGGATGAAGAATTGAGTTTAATAAACTCCGTTTTCCAGAATCCGTAAAAATGATGTCACCCAACTGGAGACGATCAATCGAACCTTCGCTATTTAGGATAGATGAGCCGAAGGAGTCAATAACTTTTTTATACCCCTCGGAATCTTTCTTCACTATTTCTTGCGCAATTTCATCTGCATCAATAACCTGCCAGCCCCTCTTTTTTAGTGATTCAGAGACCGTAGATTTTCCACAAGCTATCCCTCCAGTAAGAGTAAATCGTTTCATTTAAAATTAGGTGTTACCGCATAATCCTCACGGCTCAAGTTATTCAAACAGCCTGCCGTTCCCTAGACTTTTAAACCAATCGTTTATGAAAAATCAATACTCAAACACGGTAGCTCTGATTTTGAATCCCGTGGATTGACTCGTCTGCGTACGGTTTCCACCCATAAAAAAATTACGGTTAAATTCATCGCCCGCCCCTTGAAAGCCCCCTATGGAAACCTCCTGGCCATTCGCCACCATAACTGTGGTGGCCAAATCTCGGTAATCTATAACCATCGGATTTCCATCAACAAGTGCGGTAATTTGAGGCATCAAAACTACCTCAATTAAATTTCCCCGTAAGGTAGGCCGCACCGACATTTGGGATCCAATATCGCGCCATTGCGTTTGGGTCGTGATGTAGCCATGGCCATAAGCATAATTGAAAAAATAATCCACATAAGGAACTTCTTGCACCACCCGAATAGCTGCGGATAAACCGCTCTGCACAACGAGAAATTGACCTGCGCTTCGGCTCGTCGTGGTCGTTTGATTCATTAAATTAATATCGATAGAATTTCGCGGTAAGCCTGGCCTGTTTCCTACCTGTATATCTCGACCACCAGCTCGAAACCCCACATCCCCACCACGCTGCTTGTTGGAAGTGTCTTCATTAAAAATGACTTCGACTTTTATGTTAGGCCTAGGCTTAGCCATATCTGTTAGTAAAAGCCCTACTAATTCGTGCACCCCTGCATTGTCTTGGACTAGAACCTTAGCCTTATCGCGTAAAATGACGATTTTACCCTCAGGACTTAACACTCCCTTAAGCACTTCCTCCACTTCCCGTGGATCAGCGGAACCAAAGCTGTAAATTTTATCTACTCGATCTGCATGAAGAGACAGCACGCAAAAAAAGTAAACCGAAAGAACGGCTAGGTATCTCATAAAATAAGCGTAGTCAAAACCCCCAAAACCGCAAGGTTAAGCTTATTTAAAATTATCGCTAACCGTAAACTAGTGCAGCGTATTAGGTCATAAAGATTGCCTTAAATGAATGCATGGATTAACTGCATTTTTGCATGTCCTTAAAGACGATTTGAAAAAACCTACTTAAACTTGCCATGAGTCCATTGATGCAGAGCACTATTAGGCTCACTCGCTGCCTTGGCTGCGGATCACCTCCTACCTAAGCTCTCCAACCGCTTTTAATACATCACTCGCCTGCTGCGCAGTTGAGGCACTTAAATCAGTCCAAACCACTTTCCCATCCTTAATCAAATAAGCCTGTCGCTTCGCAAACCCCATCATACTCGGCACCCCGAACGCTTTAATCACCACATTCTCCGTGTCTGGAATAAGCGTAAACGGCAACTTATATTTTTCCTTAAAAGCCTTTTGCGCTACCGCATTGTCATGACTTACCCCTATGACCCGAATTCCCTTATCTGTTAAAGCCGTGTAGCTGTCGCGTAAACTACAACCTTGAGCCGTGCAGCCTGGCGTGTCCGCCTTGGGATAAAAATAAACCAACGTCAAACCCGTCGTAAATATCTCGCCTAAATTAAGCTCTTTCCCAGCCTCGTCCTTTACGACCATGCTAGGGGCACTGTCTCCCACCTTTAACTCCGCCGCGTGCGTCAAACCAACAAAACTTAAAAAGCTCATAAATAATATTTTCCTCATTATCATTCTAAATTACGCTCTCTTTTAACCAAAAGCAACCGCCTCAATATTCTAACACAATAATCTGGGCTCTCTTGCCTCAACTCAAATCTGCGCTAAGCAAGTACGATGTCTTTAACTCTACCCTCAGGATTCATTACCGTGCGTGGCGCACGCCAAAATAACCTGAAAAATCTCGATCTCGATATTCCGTTAAACGAACTCGTCGTCTTGACTGGAGTCAGCGGTTCTGGAAAGTCTTCTCTAGCCTTTGACACGCTTTATGCCGAAGGCCAACGCCGTTACACCGAGACCTTTAGCCCTTACACCCGCCAGTTCCTTGAACGCATGGATAAACCGCAGGTTGATAAAATCGAAGGCATCCCCCCATCCATCGCTATTCAACAAGCTAACTCCGTCCGCACCAGCCGTAGCACCGTCGGCACTATGACCGAAATAGCCGATTACCTTAAACTACTTTACCCCAGCATTGCCACCCTACATAGCCCACTGACGGGCAGGCAGATTAAGCCTTGGAAAGCCCAAGACTTAGCCGACACTTTATTACTCACTCATCCTGGAAAAACAATTCTTATCACGTTTAATGTGCCCTTTCCCTCTAACACTCCGTGGAAAGATCTCTGCTCCTTCCTTTCAGCCCAAGGCTTTGTCCGAGTCCTTCATGGGGATAAGCCCATCCGACTCGAACCTGAAAACGCCCCCGACCTTAGACTCTGGCTCAGCTCACTGCCTTCGTCTGCCTCTCCGCCAGAAAGTGGTTCTAAAACAAAGAGTCCTAAAAAAAATCTCGCTGCTCAAATTTTTAACATTCCCGTCGTCACAGACCGCATCACGCTCGACCAAGATAGTAAGGCTCGCCTCATGGAAGCTCTCGAGTCCTCCTTCCGTTTCGGTAAAGGTCTCCTCAGTATTCATGTTCCTAACGCACAACCTCTTGCCTTTTCCCAACGCTGGTTCTGTCCAGAATCTCAGCATGAATTCACTCCTCCCTCACCTGCCCTCTTTAGCTTTAATAACCCCATCGGAGCTTGTCCCGTCTGCCGCGGTTTTGGGCGCACTGTTGAAATTGACTACGGCCTAGCCTTACCAGACCGCAAGTTAAGTATTGAGGAAGGTGTAGTCAAACCCTTCCAAACGGACAGCAATGCTGAGTGCCAAAAAGATTTAACCAAAGCCTGCAAACGTAAAAAAATTTCTCTGACAAAACCTTTCCAGCAACTCAGCCCTGAGCAACAACACTTCGTCCTCTCCGGCGATGATCGTAAAGGCAAGACTAATGAACAGATTCACGATCAAGGTCTTTGGTATGGCGTGAAAGGTTTCTTTGAATGGATGGAAACGCGCAGCTACAAAATGCACGTCCGTGTTCTCCTATCCCGTTACCGTGCGTATCATATTTGCCCAGCATGTCTCGGCACACGATTCCAACCCCAAACTCATCTCTGGAAAATTCAAGGGAAAAGCCTCCCCGAACTCAACGATCTGGCCTTCAAAGATCTTCTGCCTTTTCTAGAAAAAATTCATACCCCAGACGAATCTTCTACGATCCTCCTTCAACAAATCCGCTCCCGCGTGCAGTTCCTCAGCCAAGTAGGCCTAGGATATTTGACGCTCAATCGCACCACAAGAACCCTCTCCGGCGGTGAGGTGCAGCGCGTCAATCTCACCACCTGCCTCGGCACCTCACTGGTTGGCACCATGTTTGTCCTAGATGAACCCAGCATCGGCCTCCACCCGCGTGACACGGATCAACTCATCAAGGTCTTGCAATGCCTACGGGACCAAGGCAACAGCATCCTTGTGGTCGAACATGATGCCTCTATGATGCGCGCCGCAGATCGTGTAATCGAGCTTGGACCAGGACGAGGCGAGGGCGGCGGTCATCTAAGTTTCCAAGGCAGTGTAGCCCAGATGTTAGAGGATCCAAAATCTCTCACTGGAGGCTATCTCAGCCACCGGCTCAGCATTCCATTACCCCTCGCAAGACGTCCTTTAAAAAATGCCATCAACCTTTTGTTTAAAGGAGCCGCCAAACATAACGTCCGCAAAATGGATTTTCAAATTCCTCTTCGTCGCCTTACCGCCATAACAGGCGTCAGCGGTTCAGGAAAAAGTACTTTAGTTGAAGAGATTATTTTCAAACACCTAACCCAATCTCTCGGTCGCACCGTCTCAGAGGCCGGTTCGCTCACATCCCTTAAAAATACCGATCTTGTTTCTGATGTCGTGTTGGTAGATCAAAGTCCTCTCACGCAAACACCCCGCTCCACCCCGCTACTTTACCTAGGGGTTTACGATGCTGTGCGGGATCTTTTTGCCGCCACGGATGATGCGCGCCAGACGGGTGTTGGCGCCTCCTGCTTCTCCTTTAACACAGGAACAGGTCGCTGCACCCGCTGTAACGGAACTGGTTATGAATTGATTAAGATGCAGTTCCTTTCCGACGTCTATGTTCGTTGCCCCGTCTGTGAAGGAAAACGCTTCCAAAAACATGTGCTTCAAGTTAAGTATCACGGAATTTCTATTGATCAACTTTTAGAAATGACTATTCAGGAAGGGATTGATTTCTTTTCCTTAGAAATCACCGCAGCCGCCGCTAAAGAAGTTAAACAGCGTGAGCAAATCCGAGACGGTCTGGCCTTAATCCAAGAAGTCGGCCTTGGTTATTTAAAATGTGGTCAGCCTCTTAATCAACTCTCTGGCGGTGAATCACAACGCCTGAAACTGGTTAGTTATCTTTTTGAAACATTAAAGAAAAAGTCTGGCAAGAAAAGAGCTCCTCAAGTTAAACCTAATGCCGATCGTATCGAAAGCTTAACTACTAAGGTTCTGATTTTAGATGAACCCACTACGGGTCTGCACTTTGACGACATCCGCGTTCTGGTTCAAGTCCTGCAACGACTAGTCGATGCAGGTCATACCTTAATTGTTATTGAACATAATTTAGATGTAATCAAATGCGCCGACTACATTCTTGATCTTGGCCCCGAGTCAGGCGACGGCGGTGGAGATCTCGTCGCGAGCGGAACGCCCGAAGAAATTTCCCTGCACCCTAAAAGTCTCACTGGCTTTTACTTAAAAGATATTTTAGCTCCTGCAAAAATCTCTGAGAAGAAATGTACCCAAAAAACTGCAATTTTACCAAAAAAGGCTCCGAGCCGCTTTATCGAGATTAGTGGAGCGCGCCACCATAACTTAAAGAATGTTAGCCTAAAAATTCCTCGCGATCAGATGGTCGTAATCACGGGACTTTCTGGCTCTGGCAAAAGCACACTAGCCTTTGACCTACTCTTTGCGGAAGGCCAGCGGCGTTATCTTGATTGCTTAAACAATTATGCCCGTCAATTCATGGAACAAATGGAGAAGCCACGGGTGGACGCTATCCTCGGCATTCCTCCTTCCGTAGCCATTGAACAACGCACCACGCGCGGTGGCGGGAAAAGCACCGTTGCCACCATCACCGAACTCTACCATTTCATGCGCCTTCTCTATGCTAAGATGGGGCAACAACACGATCCTCAAACGGGAGAAGCCTGCATCCAACAAAGTCCTGAAGACATTATTAAAAATGTTCAACTACAATTACGCAACCACGAACTGAGCCTCATGGCACCGCTAGTTCGAGGGCGTAAGGGTCTTTACACAGAAATAGCCGCTTGGGCTGAGAAGAAAGGGTTTCCTTTCCTTCGTGTCGATGGACAGTGGATCGCCCCTGATAAATTCAAGGCTCTGGACCGTTACCGGGATCACAACATCGACCTCATCTTAGGTAACATCAACAAAAAGACCGACAACCTCGCAGCCTTGATTAATCAAGCTCTAAGCCTCGGTAAGGGAACTCTCTACACGCTTAATAATTATAAAAAGGAAACCGTTTACAGCACCGCTCTCTACTCACCCTCGACGGGGAGATCCTTTAATGAACTTGATCCGCGCCTCTTCTCTTTCAACAGCCCGCACGGTTGGTGTCCTGTTTGTGAAGGCTATGGCAGCATCCTTAAAATCAGCACCGACGAAAATCTTTCTGAGATTGAACAAGAACAACAACGGGAATGGCTCCGAGAATCTGCCGATACGGGCGAGGCTAGGATCTGCCCAGCTTGTCACGGCAGTAAGTTAAATGAAATCGCCCGCGCCGTGCGCTTTGGCGGAAAACCCATAACCGAAATTAACGCTATGACCATCTCGGACTTCCGCCATTTCTTTAGCAGCCTGAAATGGAAAGGGCGCGAAGCCATTATCATGCGCGATATCCAGCCCGAGATCGAACAACGTCTGCGCTTCCTCCAACACGTTGGGCTTGATTATTTAAATCTAGACCGTGCCGCCCCGACTTTATCGGGCGGTGAATCCCAACGCATCCGCCTTGCCGCTCAGCTCGGCTCTAACCTCCAAGGCGTGCTCTACGTTTTAGACGAACCCACCATAGGTCTCCACCCTCGTGATAACACCGAACTTATTAAAACTCTCCGACAACTGCAACAACGAGGAAATTCTGTGGTCATCGTTGAACACGATGAAGAAATGATGAAAGAAGCCGATCACATCATCGACCTTGGCCCTGGCGCGGGCATACACGGCGGCGAAATCGTGGCTCAAGGATCGTGGAAAAAAATAGCTGGTAATAAAAAATCTGCTACTGGCCTGCTTCTCGGTAAACCCCTTAAACACCCGATGCGCGGGAAACGTCGCCCTTGTGACAAATCCATCCCTTACTTAAAAATTCAAGGTGCTCAAGCCAACAACCTCAAAAATATTTCCATCTCCATACCCCTAGGCCGCCTCACCGTTTTGAGCGGAGTTAGCGGTTCAGGTAAAAGCACGCTCCTGCGTCAGATCATTCAGCCCGCTGTCCTTAATGCCATTAAAAAAACACCCCTCTCCAAAAGCTTACGACGCTGGTCTAAAGTGCAAGGAGCCGAACACATCACTCATGTCACGGAAGTAGATCAGTCTCCCATCGGTAAAACCTCCCGCTCCACCGTCATCACTTATCTTGGGCTGATGGATCGTTTGCGAGAACTCTTCGCCTCCACGAATTTAGCTAAAGCACGAGGTTTCACCGCTAACTACTTTTCTTACAACTCAGGTCCCGGCCGCTGCCAAGCTTGTCAAGGTCAAGGCACCATTAAAATCGACATGAATTTTCTTCCTTCGACCTACACCGTCTGCGAAAAATGTCAGGGGCGGCGTTGGAGCGATCCCGTGTTGGAAACTTTATTTAAAGATAAAAATATTCACGACGTCCTACAACTGAGTGTGGACGAGGCCGTTACCTTTTTTGAAAATCAGTCTGCTATCCAACTCCCTCTTAAGCTCATGCAGCAAACAGGTCTAGGCTACCTCACCCTAGGTCAAACGAGTCCCACCCTATCGGGCGGCGAGGCTCAACGCTTGAAACTCGTGACGGAACTAGCTGCCTCTCAACAAAGCCTAAACCGCATGAAAATGCGTTCACTACAAAAAATCAAAGCGCACACCCTCTATCTCCTAGAAGAACCCACCGTAGGGTTACACCTAGCTGATGTTAAAAAATTGATCGAACTCCTCCATCAACTCGTAGAGGAAGGGCACACCGTAATCGTGATTGAGCATCATCTCAACGTCATCGCCGAGGCCGATCACGTCATAGACATCGGCCCTGAAGCGGGACTAGGCGGCGGCACCATCGTAGGCGAAGGCACACCTGAGGACATAGCTAAATGCGTTAAGAGCCACACGGGAAACTATCTAAAGAAAGTGCTCTGCTAGGCCTCAAGGCTGATGAGTTAGAATCATCATTAACCAAATCCTCAATCAATAAAAGTGTGCAGCTAGAATCCAGAATGGCTCACGCAGAGGGGGACGGATTAAGGCGGAGCTGCGCAAAGGCGGGCCTGTCTGCGACATCGACCCGGTCTTGACGTAGAGCGGATCGTGGTGCATAGTGGAATGTGACAATTGTGAAGACTTCACAGACATACCTGCGCCTTTTTTTGGCGGTGGCAGTTCTGATTTTAGGCGTAACCCTCTACTACGGAGCGCCTCCCGCCTATAACTGGCTGAAGCAAGAACGTTTCATGGCTCTGTCAAAATCAGCTCTCGCAGAGTCAAGGTTGGAAAACGCCCAGCTTTGGGCCTTCGAGGCTCTTAAACGCAATCCAGAGCGCCTCGCCGCCAACAGGTTAGTGATTCAGGTATTCGAGGCCCAAGGGCATCCGATGACTGTTTTTTGGCACTCTCGCTTGATTCAACTTCAGAAAAATCCACCAAGCAAAGACTATTTGGCTTGGGCCGCTTCTGCCTTACGATACGGCCAAGTCAAAACGGCTCAACATGCGCTGGATCTAATTCCAGAACCCGAGAGGAAAGTGGAATATTGCTCACTCTCCGCAGGGGTTGCTCTGGCACTCGGCGATAAGAAACGGGCGGATGTTTTTTTTGTCCAGGCAGCACGATGGGAACCGGGGCGTCCGATTCATGAGATTAACCTAGCAGCTTTGCGCCTAGATGTCCATGACCCCGCTCTTGCTCAGGAAGCTCGAATGAGACTGGAGAAACTTTCGGGAGATCCGCAGGATGGGCTTGCCGCGCTGCGTGCTTTGGCCAAGGATGCCTCCCAACGTCGTGACTTCCCTGCCTACCTTCGTCTGTCACGTGAAATACTCAAGCGCGCTCCAGGCGGGTGGGAAGACAGGTTGCAGGAGCTGGATGCGTCGGAGTCGGAAGTATCCGTGGAATCCGCAACCTTGGCAGAGTTGAAAACTCTGGCGGTTCAGAATCCGCTTCACGTTGCTTCCTTGGCTTCATGGATGATTGCCCATGGAAGGGCGCAGGAATGTCTGCTTTGGCTGGACGGTCAGAATGAAAATCTCCGGAATCTTTTTCCCGTCCAGATGAGCCGTTGCGATGTCCTATGGTCTCTGGGGGACTTTGCCGGAATGGAAGAGTTTCTTCAGCGTATTGAGTGGAGAAAACTGGATACTCTAAGACTGGCGCTGTTGGCCAAAGTTTCCCGTCAACAGGGAAGCCCGGATTTTAAAGAACGGTGGGAAACTGCCGTGAAATCCACAACATCCATGGATGGCATGGCTCTTTTACTGGGGCAATGGGTATTAAAGTGGGGTTGGGAGAGTGAGGCCTCTGGGCTTTTTTGGACTGTCGCCCGCGCCAAAACCTCCGAGCGCTCACAGGCCCTCCAGCTCCTTTTAGAAACGGCATACTGGCAGGGAAAGGCTCTGAATGTGTATCAGGTAGTGAGCGAGCAGCTAAGCGACAATCCGCAAAATACCGTTTATCAGAACAACCACACCTATCTCAGTCTTCTTCTCAATATCAACAGGGCATCGGCCATCAGGAACGCAGAGGATCTACAGGAACGTTATCCGTCGAACCCGATAGTGCGAAATACCTATGCGCTGGCCTGTTATTTTTCAGGTAAGCACGTGGAAGCACTGGAACTTTTGAATAAATGGCCCGAACCCGAGGATCAGCCATCCCTTGCCTTTAAGTGGGCACTTTTGCTAGCCTCAGGCGGACAGCAGGAGCTATCATCTGTTTATCGAAAGAAAGCGGCACAAGCCCGGCTCATGGATGAAGAGAGGCGTCTTCTGGATTCCTTGCCTTGATGCAGTTCTATTTTGCCTTGTCACATTGGCCTGATGAGGCTACATTATTTTAATGAAAGTGGCATATCCAAAGCTGATGGTAGCTCTATTTTTGACCACGGTGCCGTGGGTAATGACATCGTCCGCCAATATTTTGGTCAACGGCAATTTTGAAGATCCCGGAATTGCTCTCACAACGGATTACGTGGGCTACTCTGCTGACAATGACACTGCTATACCTGGCTGGTATCTACGGCCGACGACCAGTGATGGACCAAGCTTCGCTATTTATTATACGCAGAGCACGCCCGGTGACCGCACTACGGCATGGTGGATTCCAAATGCTCAAAACGGGGCTTTCCTTATGCAGTTGGACAGTACTCAGAGCACGGGCTTCACGGTTGGATGTTCGCTTTATCAGGTGATTTCTCTTGTTTCGGGAACAGAGTATGAATTGAGTTTTTGGATCAACACAGAAGTGGGGACAGGAAAAGGCGGGACATCCGCCAGTCTTCTTAATGTGGGTACACTCACTGGAGCTGCTAACATCGGTGCCAT
The DNA here is from genome assembly GCA_034440395.1 of Blastochloris sp. Lineage (GTDB taxonomy): Bacteria > Verrucomicrobiota > Verrucomicrobiia > Methylacidiphilales > JAAUTS01 > JAAUTS01. The sequence continues at coordinate 11,136 of JAWXBW010000023.1, forward strand.
TGGAACCAGTTACATAAGTAATCAGACATTTACTGTTACTAATCCTGCTAATGTTACCGCAGCTGCTGCGGTTTGGCAGCAACACAGCATCCGATTTACTGCCACAGCGAGCGGGGACACGGTGATTCGTTTTGCCGACAGTCCAACTTCCGACAATTCCAATGTTTCCCTCGATAACGTTTCCCTTGTTGTTGTGCCAGAACCCTCCGTAGTGATGGGCGCGATGCTGCTCTTGGGTCTGGTTGGTTGGCGTGAGCGCAAACGTATAAGAGTGCTTTTTCGCAGAGAAGAATCAAACGCCTAAAAAAACTTTTTGACGTAGTTTTTCGGATTAAAGCGTCTCAGATCATTGAGGCCTGCTCCCGTGCCGATGACATAGGAGCCGCAGCATGGCGGTTGGCCACGCCAAGCTTATCATAGATCTTTTCTGGGGGCTCCTTCATCCTAAGCTTTGTAAGCGATCAAACGCTTTTATTCTAAGCTAGATAACTCAATCAAGTCAACGGAGCCGACTCTCAATAGTAAACACTTTTGCACTGTTTTACTGAGTTGATTCCTGACCATTGATAACACGCAATAGTTTGCAAACTGCTGCCTGATTTCGAAGCAGGATTTTCTCAGGTGGGTGTGAATTATTGCGTTGGTTTTTGTTAGGAGATGCTTGAGTTAAGGTTGCTTTTCACCCGAGCGACTCGAAATATATACTGTAGGTCTATTGCTGCCCCTTTGGCGTTTAATCTGGCGAGCTATTCTCCTGATTTTTCGATGAGCCAAAATTTTATTAAGGGTAATCAGAACCAGCAGAAGGGCTATTCCGAAAACGGCCATGAAACAGGTCAAATCCCAGACTCCTTGCCTTAGAATCCGAGCAAACTGGTATGGCAACTCCTTTAAGATACCACTGATAAAGAACATATTCAGGGTTTTGGACTTTATCTAATTTTATTGATACCACTGGAAAAGTATTGAATTGACGCTCTAACCATCCTTTATTTACCCAATAGGGTATTTCCGAACTAGCCACTGCCACATCTCCTCGCACCTAAGCCTCTGGGCTTCTATAATTAGGGGTTTGTGCTTCGCGGTAACTTTCTGATAGATTCTTAGCCTGTTTTAAATGACGTTCGGGATTTTTATTGAAAATTTCATCCTTAAGATTTTCCATACGTTCTCCGCAATGATCCGTTGTCCTTCTAGGGTTGGATGAATATGATCATGCTGGTTCAATTGGGGGACGCCTCCGACACCCTGTAACAAATAGGGCACCAGCATCGGCCGCTTTTTGAGATTCATTTTTTTGCTAAGAGGCACCCGGAAGTCTTTGGATTTTATTTTGTTCTTTATGCTTCTTTGGGTTCTTCGTGAATTGGCAGAATCAGATCTACTTTGAGTGATTTGCGCACTTGCACCAACTGGCCCTCAAACAAGGAGCGGTCGTGCGGGGAATCGGTGCTGCGTTTGGCCAGTTCTGTAATCCATTCCACTTGTTCATGAAGCGCCTGCCGCCGACTGGGATCGGACGTCAGACTCGCAATGGTTCGCACTGAGTCCAGCATCCGCAGCATCATGCTAAGATTACCCTTGGCTCCCTCCCTGATTTGGTCGAAGGCCTCGGACAACAGGCTTTGAAAGCTCGGTCCGACGGCAATCACTCGCAGTGCTCCATCTTCGTAGCGGTGCGATGCGGGGATATGTTTGGTTGCGAGCCGTGCCAGAATAACCGTCAGGTAATCCACGCAAGTCACGGCGGTAGTAGTGTCGTTGACGCCAGGCGAGAGTGCCTTCAACGCCACATCTACAATCTGTCGGATGCCGAAGGCCGCATCCTGTTCCAGTGTGCGATAGCTACTGAAGTTAAAGGTCGCCTGCAGCGCGACAGTCGTCTCAGCGCTCGGCGGATTTTCGAGACTAAGCGAAGCCAACGCGGTGTTCTCGACCACAAATTCTCCGATACCTCGCTCCATCCTCACCACGGTTTTCTGTTCGCGTGCCAGGCGCAGGAGGGCGCTGTTATCCACGCTCTGAATGTAACCACTCTTCAGGGCTGGAACGGTCTGCCACTTTCCCCCGTTCGGCGGGAGGGAGGATAGGTCATCTGGGTCTTCATCTGTGCCGCGCGCGAGTTGTTTTGGAAACAACCGGTCAATTGCCTCGACGGTTTCGTTAGCAACAGACGCAATAATGCTGGAAGCCTGGATCGATGAGGCAACGTGATGAATGAAGAAGATGAGCAGACCCACGCCGCCCACCGCCAGCACGAAGCCTAAGAAGACCGCGAGGTTTGGAACAAATACCCCCTCGTCTCCGCCACGAATCGTGCGCAGCACGATCAAACAATACGTAAAAATGCCGGAGAAGATTCCCAGCACAGACTGCGTCACCCGGCTGCTCATGAAGTTCCGCAGTATGCGAGAGGTATATTGGCTCGAAGCCATTGCTAGTGCTACCAAGGTCATGGAGAACGTAACCCCCACCACCGACATCATCGAACCGGCAATCGTGGATAACATCCCTCGTGCTCCCTCAGCTCCCGCACCGAATAAGCGAGGCCATTGAGCCAGCCAGAGATCACTCTCATGGGAGTCCACGTCAATCACAGCAACCGCGAGCATAATGCTGGCCGCGACGATCAGCGTGGGGATAAACCAAAGACTTGACCGCAGATTGCTCCAAAGAAGTTTGAGCTTATTCATGATTTAGCTCCGGGTCTAGTGGCTGGAGATCGGTCCGTGTGCCCACTACTTTCCGCCCGGACTTCCGCTTGCGCTGCACAAACGCAAATTCCGAACACGCCAATGCAGCTTGAGAGATAAAGCCATAGCAAGAACGCCACAACGCCGCCTAGTGTTCCATAGAGCACGTTAAAATTACCGAAGTGAACCGCGTAAATCAGAAACAGCCATCCGCCCATCCAGATCAAACCCGTTGCCGCCAGCGCACCGATCCACACTTCGGAGAATCGGGTGGTTCGGCTCGGAGCCAGCTTGTAAATCAGCATGGCTCCGCAGAACAAAACGAGCCAAGGTAGGAGATTGGGCATCAAGGCTACGATCCAATGGGGAAATTCGAAATAAGTGGCCGCCCATCTGCGAGTTAGACGCGCGAAGCCCGGAAGCAGGATGCCCAGAAAGGCTGCGCTTAAAGTGATACCGAGCAATCCAAGGCTTTTCAAAGGCAATCGCCACCAGTTGTAAGTGGGTGAGTGCCAAATGCGATTCGTGGTTCGAACCAAAGTGCGCAGGAATTTCATCGAGCTCCAAAGCAAAACCGGAAGTGCGGCGAGACTGATTTCGCCGCGCTTTGCCAGCACCCCATGAATATTCGCCATCGCACTGAATTCCTGCTCAACGGTCAGCGGAACATATCGTTTTATCCACTGGACGACGTCCTGCGTGGCTACTTCCCGCTCAACGAACAAGGACACTGCACTCACTAGAATGAAGGCTATCGGTAGGAGTGACAGCAACAGGTAATAGGTAAAGGCGGCGGCGCGCTGGTCGCCATCCACTTCCGCCCAACGTGCCCATGCATGTTTGATGGTTCGCCACCAAATCGATTGCTTTTCATTAGGTAACAAAGTGGGCATCATTTTAAAATGGGCAGACAAACCTGCCAGTTTCCAGAGTGAACTACGGTAGGTAAACGATGGTAATGATGCTCATACGGATTCTACCCTATTGATTGCTCAATCGCCCAAGTTCACGATCGAGTAGTTTTTTCAATTTGTCTGCGGCGCCTTGGACAGCCTGCTCTATGTGTTGCGCTTGGTCGGTCACGGCGACCGGCTGCATTCCTTCCAAGCGTGCCTCCATGACGCAACGTTTGTCTCGTCCACCTTTGTGACTGTTCTCGTCACTCAGGTGGACTTCCACGCGGGTTATCTGCTGGGCAAAGTGCCCCATCGCATCCTCTACCACCGCCTGTGTCTGCTGAGTTAATGCGTCGCTGCCGTCAATGTTGTTGTCTGTGTTAATTTGGATTTTCATAATTTTTTAGCTAGCCATCTTGTTGTACTCTTTAAAAGCGACATATTGCCGCAGCTCCAGTCATCGTAGGCATCCGATCGGCGGGAACCACCACCACGTGTCCACCAGTCTTGAGCACCAACTCGCCGAGATCGTCCAGCAAATCATCCGACTCGGGATGGCTCAAATCCTTGAACTCAACTTCTCCCGTCGCACCGTCAATTCGCCCTGAAATCTGTCGATCCGCCTCAATTAGCAGGGTTGCGATCCGCCCAGCCGTAGCGGCTGCCGCCACCTGTTTCAGATCCTCTTGGCCAAGCCCTTTGGATTTTGCCAAAGCAAATTCATCCGCCAGCGCCGCAAGTCTCGCTTGATATTGGGGTTGGAAAATGCTCCACGCGCGTTCGCGGAACTCCACCATCGGCAACGCGTCAGGATGGAATTTTATTCCTTCCTCCAACAGGAAAGTGTTCTGGCTGAGCTTGCGGAAATTGCCTTGATGTTCGGGCAGTGCCGCTAGAATCAAAGGCAGTCCCGAGGGTTTAGAATGTAATTCGAGAATCGCACGGTCAACCCTGCGAAAGAACCGTTCCGCATCCTTGTCCATTTCATCCTTTTTATCTCCGTGCCCGTGCCGCATGGCCACGCTCGAGCCGCCCGTTCCTCCATAAGAAGCGACGGTCTGGTGTGGCTCTGTCAACTCCTCGCCCAATGCTTCCTCAAGGGTGCGAGGCACTCCGGGCGCGAGAGCAATTTCATCAAGCGCGTCTCGGCTTCCCTCAAAAAGTTTAATCCCATGAAGGTTTATCGCCAGCACTTGAAAGCGATCCGCCGATTGCAAATAGCTCAACAGCGGCTTGGTGTGAAAACTGTCGGCCACCACGGCGAGTTCGGGCGTCGTTCGTTGTAATCCAAAAACCTGGAACAACCCGGGTCCTCCAAACACAACCAATCCGTCCGTGCAGTGAGTCCAGAAGTGATGATCGCGGGAAAGCGCCTCAAACGGTTCCAGAAGCAGACGAATCTCCTCGGATGAATATTTTTTCTGCAAGGACTGGTCGAGTTCCTTGACCAGATTGCGAAAGCGAATCGGGTCTTCCTGATTGCCAGGATGATGCCGGTGCGTGGGCTGATATAGCGAGAGGCACGGCTTTTTCTCTAAGCCTAAAAGCGAAGAGCGAAAATCCTTTGTTAATTGGTTCATTATTTTTTTGTCGGATTGTTTATTATTCATGAAAAAACAAGGTTAACGTGATTTATCGGCGAATTCTTGGGTCCAATAGCCTTCCCGTTGATAATGTTGAAAAAGCTCCGTCTCATAATCACGCGTCAGCAGAGAGTCCTCCGTGAATTCAGGAGACTGTTTGATAGCTTCACGTGTAAGTTTGAAGAAAACTTTCGATTCGCTCCAGCCTAAGCGATCAATCCACTGCGGTGAAACCAGAACCTTTTTGCCCGGCCACCAATTATTTGTGTCAACGACCAAGTAACGGATCGCCCAAGTCTCATCATCAATGATAAAATCCTCGACGTGGCCAATTTCGCCGTCCATCGCCTGTATGTGATGACCTTGCACCGCGTCGGTGCTGCGCAAATGCGGATCCCACGCTTTTTCATCTTGGGTGGGCTTTTCCCGATGTTCGTAGTTCGTTGCGATGTAGGGATTAAGTCCCCACATTAAAGGACCACTCCAGTACACCGGCCAACCATAATACCCATAATAGGACTCCTCGAATTGTTGCGAGACGGGCTTGTCACTGTCCAGCGCGGGACTGTCCTCAATCTGCTTTTTTGTCAGGTTAACGGCAACGTGTTCATCTGCCTTGATTGCGGCGACCAGCGCATATGGGGAAATCAGCACCTGTCGGCCAGTAAGCCAGTTTCCGGTTTCGGCGACCAAGTAGCGGATCGTCCAGTGATGGTCGTCAAAGTAGAATTCTTTGACCTTCCCGAATTCCCCGTCGAGGCTGTCCAGTTTGTAAGTCTTTAGTGTTTTGGTTTTGAATAACATGATGATAATGGTTCGTTGGTTGACTTTAAGTGACAGAGTAGTTGACGGTCTTACCGCACACTTGTCTCCGGAAGTTGTTTCAATTTAAAATATACCAGTGTTTATATTCGCTTGCCATGGGGTGAAACCCTACCAGCGACTCTCGTTCTTGGTCTGCTTTACACATCCTTACGGTTCTGTGGGGGGGCGGTGGGACGTAAGAGAAGCCTTGACCCGGTTAAAAGGAGGGTGATCCGGCAATCGTTGGCTAGCCGAGGCAAATGTTTCTAAGCGGTCAGCAACCCCATAAACAGCTTGGTTAACTTTACCGCCTTCGGTTCTACTGTTTTTTACTCATTGCTTCCAAAAGGGGTTTTAGGATTTTCCATACATTCTCCGCAATGATCCGTTGTCCTTCTAGGGTTGGATGAATACGATCAGGCTGGTTCAATTGGGGGACGCCTCCGACACCCTGTAATAAATAGGGCACCAGCCAAGCGCTTTCCTGTTTGGCTACCGTTGGGAAAACAGCCGAATAGGCCCGGGTGTAGGAATCCCCCATACTTGAGGGCATTTTCATTCCCGCCAGCACAATGCTTACATTTGGTTCAATCTGCCGCGCATCACGGATGATATTCGTTAGATTGGAGGCCGTAGTCTTCGGATCTACCCCGCGGAGTCCGTCATTCCCCCCCAACGCCACTACCAGAACGTGAGCGCCGCCTTTCATTGCCCATTTGATACGGCTCAGTCCTCCCGCCGTTGTATCTCCACTGACTCCAGCATTTACGACATCATAAGCCCAGCCAGCTTCATCAATTTTTAGCTGAATCAGAGCGGTGTAAGTTTGATTCGCCGGATCTTCCAACCCGTAACCCGACGTGATACTATCCCCAAGAACAACTATTCTTCCACGGGAGACTACCGATGAAGATTGGTCACTTGCGCAAACGGGGGTTGGGGGGCATATTACCTGCGACACTAATGTCGCCAAGAACAACAGACGAGGAACTCGCAAAACGTATGATCGATCAGGATAAGACTTCATCTCAAAAAAACTCCGAACTCAATATCGTGCCAGATAATGCTCTTGTCAATGGCGTCATCCTAGAGATCCGCAATCTCGGAAAAATCTACCGTAATGCAGGCCATGAACTGACTGTCTTGCATTCCGTAAACATGGACGTTCATGCTGGAGAATCCTGCGCCATCATCGGACCTTCGGGCAGCGGCAAGACCACTCTCCTAGGACTTTGCGCTGGACTCGACCAACCCAGCCAAGGTCATGTTAAATTAGCAGGGGAAGAACTCGGTCTCCTAAGTGAAGATCAACGCGCAGCCTTACGCAATCGCCTAGTAGGTTTTGTTTTTCAGAACTTTCAACTCATACCCACCCTCACCGCCTTGGAAAACGTCCTTGTCCCTCTCGAGCTTCGCGGACAAAACGGAGAGGAAGAAAAAGCGGAAGCTCTTCTGGCTCAGGTCGGTTTGAAGGATCGCCTCGATCATTATCCGACCCAACTATCTGGGGGAGAACAACAGCGCGTCGCCCTAGCCCGCGCTTTTATTCATCGCCCCGCCCTCCTGTTCGCAGATGAACCAACTGGCAACCTCGATAATGCCACCAGCGAACCGATAGTGGAAATGCTCTTCCGTCTGAACAAGGAGGCTGGAACCGCTCTTGTCTTGGTCACTCACGACCCTGCTTTGGCCGCCAAAGCTGATCGCGTTATTTCCATGCGTGCCGGGCGCATTGTTTCTGAGGAAAATCATGCCCGCTCCTAATTCTCAAAATTACAACCCACCTCCAACCAAACTGCTAAAAGCCCTGTCCCATCCCTGGGTCTGGCGCATGGCCTGGCGGGATGGTCGCTCGGAGCGGAAACGTCTCTCCGTTTTTGCTCTGGCCATTGTCTCTGGCGTGGCGGCCCTGACCGCCATCCACTGTGTCAAGGTCAGTGTGGAAGCCGCCGTTGATGTTCAGGCCAAGGCTCTGCTCGGCGCCGACCTCCAAATCAGCTCACGGGAAGCCTACGAAACAGCGGACACCGAATTTATCAGTTCCAAGGCGGAAAGCCTCAGCCGTGAAGTGGCATTTTCCTCCATGCTCTTTTTCCCGGAAGCTGATGCCGCCAAACTGGTGCAAGTCCGCGGGGTGGATGGGAAATTCCCATTTTATGGGGACATCGAAACAAAACCCTCCGCAGCTTGGCAATTGATTCAACAACAACGCGGCGTAGTTCTGGAGGCGTCCTTGATGGATCAGTTCGGCCTCAAAATCGGTGATACGGTTAAATTAGGCGAGCTTAATCTAACCATTCTCGGCGTCGTGACCAAGCCCGCTCCACGCAGTAGTCGCTTCAGCGGAATCGCCCCTGAAATTTACCTCAACCTCAACGAACTTGAAGCCACAGGACTACTCGGGACTTCCAGCCTGAGCTTTCACACTCTCTACCTGAAAAATAACAATGCCGAACAAATCAAAGAGTTGCGGACCACTTACGCATCAAAAGGCTGGCGCTTTGAAACGCCGGAAGATAGACGTGATTCCCTTGGCAAAACTCTCGACGTTTTTCAACAATTTCTCGGCATCATCGCCATGGTGGCGCTTATCCTTGGGGCTATCGGCGTAGCCAGCGCAATCCAGACCCATCTGAACCGGCGGATTTCCAGTATCGCCATTTTACGTTGTCTCGGATGTCCAGGGCAGACGGCTTATGCCGTTTACCTTGTTCAATCCTTGGCTCTAGGAGTTTTGGGAGCTCTCAGTGGCGGAATGCTTGGGATTCTTCTGCATGTGAGTCTCCTTCATATCTTTAAAGACCAACTTCCCATCACGATCGAAGCCTCACCCCAATGGCTCACTGCGTTCACCACTACCGCCATCGGTTTCGCTGTTTGCACGGCGTTCACTTTTCTGCCTCTCAGCCGGATTTCCTCCATCTCCCCGGGCCGGGCTTTGAACAACTTCACTGCACAAGGATTCAAGCAGCAGGGCCGCTCACTTCTGGCCGTGGGATCCTTCCTTTTTATCATGCTCCTGATTCTGGCTTGGTTCAATATACCTGATCCCAAACGAGCAGCCGGCATGGTGGTGGGGCTTGCCATTGTTCTGGCCTGTCTTGGCGGAACGGCTCGGTTGCTTATTTTCCTCGCCCGCCGACTTACCCGCCGCTCTTGGCCCTATCTGTTACGCCAAGGTTTGTCCAATCTGCATCGACCCCAAAACCAAACACACCTTTTTTTGTTTTCACTTGGATTGGGAGCCTTCCTTTTACTTTTCATCCTTCTGGCCAAAAACGCCGCCTTGGAGCGCATTACCCTCTCCGACATGAAAGACAGCCCGAATATTTATTTAGTTGACGTGCAGGCTGGCCAGTTGGAAGGAGTTACCACTTTGGTAAAAAAACTCGATCTTCCAGTCCTAGAACGTGCTCCTATCGTGACCATGCGTATCAAATCGATCAAAGGGGTAGCGGTTCGAGAATTACAAGAAAAGGGAAAGGTTCCGCGTTGGATTTTACAGCGTGAATTCCGATCCAGCTACCGTGACAACTTAAGCAATACGGAAACCGTAGTAGCAGGAGAATGGTCCACAAATTATGACAAGATGCTCACTACTGTGCCCGTGTCACTGGAAGTCGATATGGCCAAAGATCTCGGAGTCATCCTAGGTGACGAATTGGAAATCGATATCCAAGGAGTTCTTATCCAGGCAAAAATAGCCAGTCTTCGCAAAGTGGACTGGAGCCGTTTTAACCTCAATTTCTTCATGCTTTTTCCCTCAGATGTTCTGAAGGACGCTCCAGGATTTCATATCGTGACAACACGCATTCCAGAAGGATCTTCCTCTGGCCAACTCCAGCGGGAACTGGTCAAACAATTTCCTAATGTCTCCGCCATCGACCTGACCTTAATTCTAGAAACCGTGAATTCGATTCTGCAAAAAGTCTCCCTTGTCATCCAGTTTGTAGTCGGATTCACCTTGGCCTCTGGCTTGGCCATTCTTGCCGGCACTCTATTGAACGGAAGGGATCAGCGCCTACGTGAAAGTGCTCTGCTTAGAACTCTCGGGGCATCCACACGTCAGATTCAAAGTATCCTCGTGGTCGAATATGCGGCTCTCGGATTTTTCTCCGGTTTAACTGGGGTTCTGCTTGCACTCACAGCTTATATCCCGCTCTCCATCTGGGTCTTCGAATCATCAGCTTGGCCTGGGGTATTTTTGCCTCTATTAGTGATTGCCGCAACGACCCTCCTCTCCGTTCTAGCAGGGCTTGTTCTCAGTCGTGGAGTCTGCCGTCATTCGCCATTGGAAGTTATTAATTCAGCCTGATGAGCTGTGATAAAAGTGCTTAACATGGTCAGCAACCCCGTTTAGACATCTTGACGGGTGAGGAAATCTCTTGGCTCAATTTGCAAAGCTGAGAAGCTCTCAGAAGCCGTCACGGATGCCGCCGTTGATAACTAACACCAGAAGAAATCCCTTGGCTCAGTCTTGAGAATTGAAAACGGTAACATGATCACTCAGCGGTGATATGCCTGATGTGCGTGTGAGTGGGGATGGTAATGCCTTGACTTGGCCGTCAACCGTTTGAGTGCATGCCGCATTTTGACAAGCGTCTCGCTGCGCTTGGGTGCTTTGGTAATTGCAGCCTCGTAATGTCCTGAGGCCATGGTATCTGCTGCGTCAGCCCTCATTGGGGAAATAATCAGCCGATAGGTTCCGATGGAAGTGCCCACCAAGATGATTACCGCAAATCCCATAAGCCAATAGGCTTCGGCCTTGAAAGCACCTAGTTGTTTTAGCCAGTAACTGTCGGTATTATCAGTCAGCCTGTGATGTCTCTCAACTGCGTCTGAAACCAACGCATCAATTTCCATGCGATAGGCCGGAATAGAGTTGATCGACGCATCTAAAATATCAAAACCCTGCCCGCTCTGAGTGATTAGAGAAAGAACCTCACCAGCAAAAGATGCATAAACACTGCGTATATCCCTGAGGATGGTAGTATCGGCCAAGAAAGCCAGCGAGCCGTCATTCAGGATATCATCCAGACGGCCTTGGCTTTCGATCACGGTGTCAATGGCCAATTGATGCTGTCCGTTTTCGGCAACAAAAAGTGCACCGTCTGTCCTCAGTGCGAGTTCCCGGATTTCATACAAGCCGTCAACCTGATCGTTCAGACCTCTCCAGATTTGAACCACCTGCTGGTTTTGAACGGTTAGATAGTAGACAGCCATCCCGGTGGTGAGCAAGATGAGCAACAGTGCGACGGTCTGGCTGATAAAGAATGTTTTTCTAAGCATAAGGTTTCCTTGTTGAATTGATGGCAAAAGCGGACTGAGAGAAGAATCGCATAAGCCATGCCATTGGACTTATTCCTAGAAAATCGTATGGAATCAGACCCGACCTAAAAGTCAGAACCTGCTGATAACGTCCGATCTTAGAGATGTTTTTATCTCTACATCCTGTTTTTTATCAAAAATAAATTGGTTAATACGCATAGAACTTTCTCGGGCAGAACGCACGAAAAAGACCCTGCCTTTTGCGCAAATCGCAGAGGGCAACAGGATCTTTTTTATCTTCCAGAATCTGAAGATATTTTTTCTCACTTGCTTTTTCCAGAAACGAAACGAAATCGTACTCAGCAGAATCTGTCTTTCTGGTAATTGTCTAAAAATTCGCACTCTCGCCCAGTTTTCGTGGCATGCAATAAGCTGGGTTTAAATTAAAGAGCGCTCTTTTAGCAATCAGGAAGAAAACTGCATGAAAAATCCCTTGGATAGTAAAAATTCTGTGAATCTGGTATCACTAACGCGCAAGTCCTTCTGCTATTTGGCAGCCGGGATCACCTCGGGCTATGTGAGCAGGCCTAAAATCCTGAGTGAAACACTTCTGCGAAACGATGATGACATCTTTTCTTTACATGCCTCTCCGACAATCCCACCGAGTTCCGCTCAGATCAAAGCCACGACGGAACTGGTGGATCATTTGAAGAACACTCTTCTGATGGGAACACCCTGTGTTCTGCTTCATCGCAACAATGAGAAAACACTCTGCCCCGAACTTTTTTTCCCAGAGGATATCCTCCGAGCTGCCTGGCGTTGATCAAGCAATTTGCATGATTTTTTATCTTATAACCATGCAATCGGCTCGAACCCATGAGTGCTGGCCACAAGCCACCGCGCGTAAGTGCCTCGCGTGGAACATGTCCCATAATTCAGCGGTCTATGGCATTAAAGATGCGAAAAGATTGTATGGAAAACACTTACGGAAAAGTCCTTATCGGAGTGTTACTGGGTGCGGTTCTGCCTCTTTCACCCGTTATTGCCGCCAAAACTGAATCATCTCCCAATCAGGCCAGGATATGGCTGAGCTCGTGGAACGAAGATTCACAAAAAGCCAGCCTGACCCAAGTGACGTTGCGCCATGAAGCTGACTCCATGAGCGAGCACGGGTATCCTGGAAATATCCGATTTATTTCCAATAATGGGGAAGATCTGCTTCCAGAAAAGATTTTCGGCTCCGGCCTTTACACCGCAGCTTACTTTGCCTGCGTGACCCGGGGCAGACCTTGGCTGGCTTCCTCCTGGCATATCACAGAATTGCCAAAGGCGGAGTGGAGTGATCATGAAGCCTCTCTTGCCCTAGCCTTGATTGCTACCGCTGAAAGGAAAACACTCCCAGAGGATATTCTTATTCTTGGAAGAATAAATCCCGACCGCACCCTGCGGAATGTGGATCACATCAAGGAACGGATCGCGGCGGGCCTGCAACAAGGTCTTCGCGTCTTTGTGTTGCCCGTCTCCCAAACCGTCATTGGTGAGGACGAAGACATGGTCAATCTGGCGTCTTGGATCAAAAGCCAAGGAGCAGAATGTTATCGCGCAAAAATGCTTTCGGATTTGACTGTCCTGCTTTTGAAATCCTCCAAGAACGTAAAAGGCTCTACGGAGAATCCTGAAAACAACGGGGAAGCTGATCCCGAACTGAACCTCAACTTTAAAGAACTCCTGCGCTCAGGCAACAAACAACTGGCCGAACCCCTGATCATTCCCGAATGGCTTAAATCACATGAGCTGGAAATACAGGGTTACCGGGCCGTGGCGGCAGAACATCACAGGCTGGGTATTCTGGCATACAAAGCTGGTCTGACTTTTTCCGCC
>JAWXBW010000024.1:0-63503 GCA_034440395.1 Blastochloris sp.
AACTAAAAGTTTCGACACAATTATCCACACGACTTTATCAATGGTTCACGCCTTGTTTTGTCGGTATGATATTGTTTACGTTTGTGGTGTTGGGAATGCGCCTTTAAGTAGATTACTAAAACTATTCACTCACTCTAAAATCATTATTAATGTTGACGGAGCTGATTACAGAAGAAAAAAATGGGGGCCAATCGCTAAGTTTTGGTTGCGGTCTAGTGAAAGTCAGGCGGTGGAATTAGCAGACGCCTTAATTGCAGATAATAACGAAGTGGTTAAAAGATATGCAAACACTTATGGCCGTTGCCCCGTCTATTTATCGTACGGCACTCCTACCGATCAAGACAGAATAAACTTTGGTGAGCTGCAACGTTGGGGTTTAGATTCAAAAAAATACTTTTTATTTGTCTCACGTTTAACACCTGAAAATGAGGCTGAAGTGGTAATACGGGGCTATCAAAAGTTTAAGAAAAAGTTCATTGATGCAGGTCATAAAGTAGAGCTATTACCTAAACTAGTCATTGTAGGTTCTTCAGGGTATGAGCAAAATTATTATCGGGAATTACAAGGTTTAGCTGATAAGGATGTCATTTTCACGGGAGGTCGCTTCGGAGATGCGTACAAGGAATTGAGCCAAAATTCCTTAGCTTTTATCATGCCTGCCACCATTGAGGCGACCCGGCTCGTGCTCCTGGATCAACTGGGGTTTGGCTCAGTTATTATCTATCGCGATTGCCTTGCTACAAGGGAAGTCATGGGAGCAGCGGGTTGTGCTTTCGATCCCGATCAACCCCAAAATGATCTATTAACTCAAATGACTTATGTATGGGAAAATCCGCAATTACTTGAGACCTTAGGAGCCCAAGCTCTTGAGAGGGCTGTGGGTCATTTTTGTTGGGATAAAGTGGCTGGTGAGTATGAGAAAATATTCTGTGAGCTTAAGGCATGAAACCGCGTTTAATTATCATGGAGTTTCATCATCTAGGAGACGCACTTCTAAGCTTTCCGTTTATTCGAGCCGCCTCTGAAAAGTATGAAGTTTGGGTTTATTGCCGGCCTCAGTTACGATCAGTTTTTCTATCTATGGTGCCAGCAACACGGATAGTAACGTGGGAGCCGTTTTGGACTCGGGGCTGTTTCTGGAGTTTGGCGGAACTAGCGAACGAGGAAAAGCGTTTAAAAGAAATTAATGCAGAGATTGTGGTCTGTGGGTGGGCAGATAGCAGGGTGCATTTATTTATGCTACTGACTGGAGCCTCTCGACGGGTGGGCTTCCCGATGAACCGCCTTAATTATTTTAGTTGGAAGGCTGCTTTCCAAAAAAGCCGATTGTTTCTCGGAATTAGTTTTTCATTAGTTGTGCGACTTTGGAAAGGGCAGCCGCTGCTTACTTGTTCACTACAACGAGTAGAGTTTAATCAGTCTCACTGGAAAGATTGGATACAAGTGGGCGAAGCTTTGGGTTTAACAGTTTCTATGGAAACGCCTTGGTTTAAGCTTGAATCTGGAGGAAGCACAAAGGTGCCGAACAACAATGGACGTTGGCTTGTTCACGTCGGAGCTAGGCTAGCGGAGAAGTGCTGGGCTTTAGAAAATTTTGAGCAAGTGGCGAACACCTATCTCGATAAGAGCCATAGAGAATGGGTTTGCCTTGGTTTGAGTGAACGCCGAGAAAACTATCCAATTAATTTGCGGTCAAAATATAAAGAAACGACGACGTGGAACCGGCTTATTGAGGAAGTGAACGCCGCTGATTTAATTTTGTGTCATGATACCAGTGTGGCACATCTGGCGGCAGCACTGGGTAAGCGGGTGGTAACACTTTTTGGGGGGATGCCAACCTGTTGGTTTGCGCCTTATGGGAATGAGCAATGGGTGATCGCTTATGGAGACATGACAGAATTTAAGTTTGGAGAAGACTCTTCTTTAGTTGCAAAAATTAAGGTTAGAGACACGGTAGAAATGATGAAATATGCAGAGGCTGATTTCAACACTTGGCAAAAGAAAAATCTCTGATTAATCTCGATCTATGTCATGGAATCTTAAGCGTTGGCTGGCGCATCCACTTTTTCCGTTAGGGCTTTTAGGGACTGCTTTAATCGTCATTCTCTACGCTCTTGTTCCGTATAGTTTAGGCTATGGTCAGAAGGCTGCTAGTGTGTTCTACAATTTGTGGGTGATGTGGCACACCACGCCTGATTGGGAGCATTGTCAGCTAGTCCCAGCGGTTGCTTTAGGAATATTGTACTGGAACTTTGAACGCGAAAAAGGAAGAGATATAGAATTTAAGAGTTTAGATTTTATCATCTATGCCGTTCTTACGGTGGGTTTCGTGGTGGCTTGTTTTGAGCGGCTGCCCTTGTTGGCTGTGCCTTCTCTGTTGGGTTTAATAGCGCATGTCTTCTTAGGGCGTGACCGTTGTGCGGACGTAACAATAACTAGTGACTACCGTGCAGGTATTCTTTTGTTTCTGGCTTTGTTGTGGTATTGGATCGGTTATAAGATAGACGTTTTGCAGCTGAGCTTTCTTTCTTTGCATTTTACTATAGGTGCTATGATCGTATGGTTTTTCGGTTGGAACTTCATGAGGAAAATAGCTTTTCCTTATGCGTTTTTGTTTTTTGCTTGGCCCATTCCTATTTTAGATTCTTTAGCTTTTAAGCTGAGAATTATAATGTCAGAGCTTTCTTATCAATTTTTAAAAATCATCGGTATTGATGTTTTAAGGATAGGGACAGCCATTATCTCCGCCCCAGATTTTGCTTCTGGGATTGCACAAGGAGCTAAATTTTCTCTGGATGTGGCTGATCCCTGCAGTGGCATACGTTCTCTTTTTGCTCTAACTATGGTGGCAGCTTTATTTGCCTATTTCACTCAAAAATCTTTATGGAAACAATTGGTCATAGTTGTCTGTGCAGTGCCTCTAGCGGTAGCAGGTAATTTTGTGCGTATTTTGATGCTGACTTTTGGCACGATGCTCTTCGGTAATGAATTCGCAATTGGCACCTTAGAGCATCCTAGTTTTTATCACATGCTGAGTGGCTATGTAGTTTTCATTGTGGCATTGGGTGGAATGGTGACTTTGGGTTGGTTGTTAAGTGACGGATGGAAAGTGGTATTGGTTCTTTGTGGCTTGAAGGATAAGAGTTTTATTAAACCCGTTGAGAAAATGGGGAGGAGTGAATCATGACATCTGGAGCTATGGATTCTGCCAAACAGGTTACTATGTCATGGATACAATCACCTTGTTTGCGCGGCGTAGTCGCCTTCGTTTTAACGGGTATAGTTGTGGCCGCTTGCCTAGTATCACCAGATGTAAATACGGCTAATCAGCCCGGGGTAGTCATGAAATTACCTCAATACATGGGATCCTACTTTAGTAATCCTCAGGAAATTTCTCAGGCAGAAAAAACACTTCTCCCGGCCGACACAGAAGTGGTTAGGCGGGTCTATCAAGGCTTAAGGCAAGAAGAGATTCTCTGCTCAATCGTGCTGGCTGGTGGAGAGAAGCGCAGTATTCACCGACCCGAGGTTTGCTTACCAGGCCAAGGATGGATCATTAACAGTAGTCAGGTTGTTCCAATTAAGTTAGCCAATGGTAACACGATCAAAGTAACTAAGCTGGTTCTGGAGCGTGAAGTGCAAATTTCTTCAGATAAGCGTATTAAAATTAAGAGCCTTTATCTTTACTGGTTTGTCGGCAAAAATGTCTCGACCCCTTATCATCAGACTCGCGTTTTATTAACGAGTTGGGATCGTTTGATTCATAATATCAACCATCGTTGGGCTTATGTAATTGTGAATAGTATGGTGACGGATAATATCAAGCCGTATGGATTTAATGAGAAAGATACCATGGCGATGTTAGAGAAGTTTACCTCAGATATCGCACCGAAATTTATGATTAGTGAGGGCGCGCAACCTTGAGGTTTAGAGGATGAAAATACTCTTGCTAGGAGCCAAGGGGCTGATGGGAAGATATTTAACAGAACACTGGCAGAGGGAGGGGGTTGCTGTGACGGGGCTGAGTCGTGCAGAGCTAGATATTTGTGATTCAGAAACGTCTCTTCATTTTCTAGATCATGTAAACCCCACACACGTAATTAACGCAGCGGCACTGTGCCGAATGGAAGAGTGCGAGCTGGCACCAGAGACGTCTCGAGCTATCAACACACACGCTCCTGCATGGTGGTCGCAAGCATGTGCAGAGAGAGGACTTAACTTCGTGCATATGAGCACGGATTATGTTTTTGGGGGAGGCGTTTGCGTGCCTTACACTGAGGAGGATATTCCTAAGCCTTTATCGGTATATGCACAACATAAATGTGAGGGAGAGGCGGCGGTTTTGCGTAATGCTACTAGCACGGTCGTGAGGTTGGCTTGGGTGTTCGGGTCTGAGGGGAAAACCTTTATGAGCATGATCCCACATCTATTACAGGAGCAAGATGTATTGGAAGTTGCTATGGGTCGCACGGGAGGTTGTCTTTATGCGGGTTACGGCGCCACCATGATTTCCGACTTAATTTTAAGCAACGGTGTTGGACTCTACCATTTAACCCATCATGGTGTAGTGACTTGGCAGGACTTTGCTCTGGAATGTAAAAAGCAGATGTTGCAGCGTGGTCTGCCAATCAAGAGTCAAGAGATACGCCCTGCTTCACTTGATACCTATCGAGCCCTGCAAGCTAAGAGACCGGATTACTCTGTGTTAAGCACGAAGAAGATAGAAAGGGTGGTGGGTAAATCGATTCTCCCATGGCAGGATGGTTTAAATTCTTATTTAGAGGAGCTTTTTAAAAGTAATTAATTAGTAAATGGCTAAAATGTATGCCTTCTTGGAACCCACGGTAAGGTGCGTTAGCGCAAAGGGATGTGAATAGATGAGTAGAGTCGCTTGAGTAGGCCTAGCAGGAATGCGGCTTTGATCATAAAAACAGCTAGAGGAGCTTGAGGTAACCAAGGGATCATGATTAGGAGGAAGGTAGCACTGCTGCAAAGGATCATGATAAAAAGACGTTCACACGAGGAAAGGGTGAGGCTGGTATCCGTAGATAACCAAAGAAATACAGCGATCATTGCTAGGTCCTCCGTAGCAGAAAGGTGGGGACAGAACAAAAGATAGATGAGTAATCCTAGAGTCCATCGTGCTTTGCTCGAAAGGTGGCTTCGCAACTTGTAAGCAGCGCAGGTAAAAATTATTAGAGCTAGGCCAAAACAGGTTTTAGAAATTAAAAAAGCTGTGCGATCGGAGCATTTAATTTGGTAAAGAACTCCTCGCAAATTACTCATGGTTTCAGGCCAGATCCATGAGCCGAAAAAAGGACTAGCATCGGTTTTATTCCACGAGTTGACTAAGGATAAGTAGTCTGTAACCCACTGAAGATTGGATTCTCGCAGAGTCCAAAATATTCCGATTATCAAGGCGATGAGGGCAGCAGTGAAAACTTCACGAAAATTTTTGTGTGTTAGCATAATGCAGCCTGCACAGAGAGCTAAAGGCGGCTTAATGGTTAAAAGTACGAGGAGGAGGATATTAATTACGGACGTTACTTTACAGACTGGATTTTTTTCTGAATTGGTAGCCAGCCATAGAAATATGCCTGTAGTGAGGAGTGCTGTTTGCCCTTGGTATAAAGTCATAACTACAGCAGGAGAGGCAAACACGACTAAGAGAAAGGCGCTCTCTACGCGATTTAGATCAGGCAAATACTTTTTCACGGCACCTAAAAAAAGTGTTAAAGAAGCTAAAATCCAGACTATCCAAGCTAGGCGAGAATTATCGAGACCCGTCCAACCGTATAAAAAAGCCAAGGTAGGGCTATAACCGAAGCTGAGGGAGCCTTCAGGTTCGCCCTTCATTAGTTGCTTCATGAAAGCGTAGTGGCTGGATTCTTGGTAGGCGGCAGTATGGGGGTTGTGCCTTAAAAACACGGAGTAGCCATGGTGGAATTGAAAGTCGGTAATTTCTACAGCTTCGTTGCTGTTAGCTTGATAATGTAAACTCCATAGATTTTTTGAGCTGAGCAGTAGTGCGGAAACGGCTAAGATCAGTGCTCCAGCTAAAATAATCAATTTTTTAAACAATGTGGGATCGGTCAATTGTGCTGAGCCTTGCATGTCAATTACCTTATCTTTAGAGGCTACACGCGTCGATAGCTCTTTGCATTTTGGTAGCATTTGTCCTTAGTGCATAGGGCTTGTGAAAAATTTTCTTAATTAAGTGCTTGCCAGAAGCCTAAAATCTTTCTAAGTCTTTCAGCCTCAAAGCATCATGTCTAATTTAACCAAACGAGATCTAGTAGTTCGCATCAGCAATGAGACCGGGATGGTCCAGCAGGATGTTCTCAATGTTATTCAGAAGACTTTAGACTATCTAACCGACAGTCTTTCCGAAGGTAAAACGGTGGAGTTAAGGAACTTCGGTGTTTTTGAAATCAAATTACGCAAAGCTCGGGTGGGTCGTAATCCTAATAAACCACAAAGTGATGTTCCCATTCCTCCCCGTGCCGTAGTCAAGTTTAAGCCTGGCAAGGAGATGAAGGCTAAGGTGGCTCAACTTTCTGAGAAAATGGTCGATCCTGCTAAGAGTACTGAACCCATCGTTTAGTGCTAACTCTTTCATAAAGGAGTTAAGACTCCTGAACGCAACTTTATTCATTCATGTCCCTTAAGTGTCTATCTGGTTTCCGTGATTTTTATCCTGAGCAATGTCGGTTACGCGAACATATCTTCAAGGCATGGCGCGAGAGTGCGCTAGTTTTCGGGTTTTCTCAAATAGACGGACCGCCCTTAGAGCCATTAGAGTTGTATAAGAAAAAGTCGGGCGAAGAGATCGTGAATCAGCTCTATCACTTTGTAGATAAGGGCGAGCGTGAAGTGGCCTTACGCCCTGAGATGACACCTACCTTAGCACGTATGGCGGGAGCCAAGCATCGTGATTATAAGAAACCGATGAAGTGGTTCGCTATCCCTCAACTTTTTCGTTACGAGCGAGCGCAGCGTGGTCGACTGCGAGAACATTTTCAATGGAACTGTGATGTTCTCGGTGAAACAGGATTAGGCGCAGAGGTCGAGGTGCTAGCGGTGCTAGATATGGCCTTGCGTAAGCTAGGCCTAAGCTCAGCGGATTATGTTTTTAAAATTAGTGACCGAGTTTTTTGGCAAGAATTTTTAACCAAACATAATGTTCCTGAGGAAAGGCATTATGACTTTTTTCAAGTCCTCGATAAGATTGAGAGGGAAAAACCTGAGGAAACACGAGTTAAGTTGGGAGATTTAGCAGATCACGTTTTAGCGGCGATTGAAAAGGGTGAGGGGAATGCCCGACTGAATGAAGTGTTAGAACGCTGCGCCGCCATGGGTCTAGCGGACGTGGTGCAGGTTGATCTTCGTATTGTTCGGGGTCTTGCTTACTACACAGGAGTGGTTTTTGAAGTGCATGATCGTAAAGGCGAAATGCGCGCCATCGCTGGGGGTGGACGCTATGATCACTTGGTAAAACTTATTTCTGGTGAAGATCTTACCGCTGTGGGTTTTGGCATGGGAGACGTGGTCTTAGGTGAGATGCTGAAAGATCGTGGCCTTTTACCTCCGGCGAGCGCAGAAGCTAGCTATTATGTAGTCGTGACGGAGGAAGCTCAACGGAACCAAGCCTTAGCTCTGGTGACTGCCTTACGTCAATCGGGTTGCCGCGTTGACTATCCCTTAGCTCCCACTAAAGTAGGTAAACAGTTTCAGGCCGCAGAGGATATTGGATTTACTCATGCCGTGGTGGTAGGCGCTGAATTTACAATAGAAGGCACCTGTGGATTAAAACAGTTAGCCCTGCGAACTCAGGAAACAGTGCGGCCAGAAATCTTGAACGGCTGTTTTGTAAAATGGATTCCTGTGGGTTGTTAATTTTTAAAGTAGTAACGTAACGTGTAAAATTAGAAAATAGAATTTATGTATCGGACACAACATTGTGCAGAATTACGGGCAACTGATATCGGGAAAAGTGTAACCTTGGCAGGCTGGGTGGACTCTCGGCGTGACCATGGTGGCGTAATTTTTATTGATCTGCGGGATCGTGAAGGCGTGACGCAGATCGTTTTTAATCCTGAACAGAATAAGGTTGTGGCTGAGGCCGCCCATGGTCTGCGCAGTGAATACGTGATCCAAGTTGTAGGAAAAGTCGTAGCTCGCTTAGCTGGAACAGAAAACAAGAATTTACAGACCGGGGAGATAGAGCTTTCGGCTGAGGAGTTGATTATTCTCAACACTTCTGAGGTTCCGCCCTTCCCACTGGATGAAGACTCGGTGAACGAAGACTTACGCATGACCTATCGTTATTTAGATCTTCGTCGGCCTAAGATGATTAATAACCTGAGGGTTAGACATCAAGCCCTGCAAGCAGTCCGCACCTATTTGGATGCGGAACGTTTTTTTGAAATCGAAACCCCCATTCTTTTTAAAAGCACGCCAGAAGGGGCTCGTGAATTTCTCGTCCCCTCACGTTTAAACCCTAAAAAATTCTATGCCCTAACCCAATCGCCGCAACAGTATAAGCAATTGTTGATGGTCGGCGGTATTGAACGCTATTACCAAATAGCAAAATGTTTCCGTGACGAAGATTTACGAGCAGATCGTCAGCCAGAATTTACCCAGATCGATTTAGAGATGTCCTTTATTGAACGGGAAGATATTTATAAATTAATCGAAGGTCTCGTGGCGGCAGTTTGGAGGAAAACCTTAAACCACGAGGTACAGCTTCCATTGCCCCGTGTGACATTTAAAGATGCCATAGATATTTATGGGATTGATAAACCAGATCGTCGTTTTGATTTGAAGTTAACAGACCTGTCGAACGTTTTTAAAGATTCGCAGTTCAAGGTATTTCGTTCGGTTTTAGATTCAGGCGGTGTTGTAAAGGGACTTAATGCTAAAGGGCTGGCCTCGATCACACAGGGGCAAATTGAGGATTTAACGGAACTAGCTAAATCCCATGGAGCCAAGGGACTGGCCTGGATTAAGTCTGAGGGGGGTGAATGGAAATCTCCCATTGTGAAGTTTTTCAGCGAACAAGAAAAAGCGGAGCTGACCAAATTACTGGATATCGGGGAAGGGGATTTGATTCTTTTCGGGGCCGGAGAATGGCTAGCTACGTGTGAAGTTTTGGGTCAGATTCGTTTACGTGCCGCCGAATTATTGGAGGCTGCGGGTAAACTAAATCGTCAAAAAGGCGTGTTTGATTTCTTCTGGGTCGTGGACTTCCCGCTACTAAGCTTCGATAAAGAAAACCAGCGTTTTTTCTCAACCCACCATCCCTTCACCGCACCAGTGGCGGAAGATGTGGTGCTATTAGAATCTGATCCCACGAAGGTTCGTGGTCAGCACTATGATCTGGTTTTAAACGGAGTAGAGTTAGGTGGAGGCAGCATCCGTATCCATCAAGGTGCCATTCAGGAAAAGCTCTTTACGGATTTACTGAAAATTCCAGCAGATATTGCGGAGTCACGCTTTGGTTACATGGTGAAGGCCTTAAAATTTGGAGCACCTCCACACGGCGGTATCGCTCTAGGCTTTGATCGTCTCGTCGCCATCATAACTGGCTCCACCAGTATCCGTGACGTTATGGCTTTCCCTAAAAATAATAAGGGCATCGACTTGATGAGCCAAGCTCCAGGAGATGTGGAGCCGAAGCAGCTACGTGATCTTCACATTCAATTGAAAGAATGAGTCAGTAAATCTCCGCCTTGTTGCACTTTTTATAATCTAAGTCATATTAAATCAAAGAAAATACCCTATGAGCCAACCCAAAATTATCGCCTATCTAAAACCGTCCTGCGGCTGGAGCCGTGGAGTGCGTGCCATTCTTAATAAATACAACTACGAGTTTGAGGATCGTGACATTATTAATAATCCTGCTCAACGCATGGAAATGATTCAGAAAAGTAAACAAGAGCTCTCGCCTTGCGTAGAAATCGACGGACATATGCTTCCCGATATTAGCGGTGAAGAAGTCGAGGCTTGGCTTCTAGCAAAAGGTTATGTGACCAAAGACGGCACTCCTGTGGGTGTGGCTACGGATCGTGGATGTTCCGACGAAGAGCACGCCGCGCAAGCGATGGGAGCGGCAGTTGCTAACATTCGCTTCATCCCAAGACAGTAAGTCTTCATGGTAGAAGTTGCACAACAAAGGGCTCTGGAATCCCTCCTTGCGGATGATGACATCGCCATGCGTCGTCTTGTGGTTGAAGAACTTTTTCAACAACGTGAAAAGAATGCGGAGTTGGTGGAACTTTTGGCACACTCTACGATTCCACAGGTTTCTAATCAAGCTAAGGGAATCCTAAAAAAGTGGAAAGGCGAGACCACTACGGTTCCGCAAATCTCACAAACTTCCCAAGGCCATGTCGTGGCCTGGCAAGACCTAGAGCATCTTTGTTGGCTGTTCGCTAAAACGGAATACCCTTTTTATAATACGGTGCTAGGTAGTCAACAACTAGACGATCTTGCTGAAAGAGTTCTTACTCATTATCAGTCTCATCCTCAAAATACGGCAGGCAAATTATTGGCGTTGCACAAAGTCTTGGTTCAAGAAGAAAAATTTTCTGGAAATAAAGAAAACTATTATTCACCATCCAATAGCTATCTCAATCAGGTTTTAGAGTATAAGACTGGCATTCCACTGACCTTAGCTTTGATCTACATATTCATCGGAATGCGGTTAAATTGGAACATAGTAGGAGTGAATACGCCTGGACATTATTTAGCTTCGATTGATGGCTTAATATTCGATCCGTTTTTTGGAGCGATGACCTTAAAGCCTGAGGCTTTGGCGGTACGGTTTGGCGGCACAATTGAGGAGTGTGGTTGTGCTCATTTTTTTTCGGCTACGCCATTTGAAACAGCAGAAAGAATGCTATCTAATTTAATGAACAGCTACTCCCGTTTAGGAGATGAGGCTAAGTTAAAACGAGTAAAGTCTTACCTACTCATCCTCAAAGAAAACATGCTTTGATTCGTGTGAGAGTCGCAGGGACGAACTCGCCGTAGCTTAGATAGATAAGATTACTTGGCTTGCGGCCAAACGCTATAAAGATAGATTCCGTAGCCCAAGAATAGTGCGGCGCCTTCCCAGCGTTTAAGCTGGAAATTTGTGGCCATAAGCGGTAAGAGCACTAAGGAAAAAATCAGCATGACGACAAGGTCAGAAGTTTGTATTCCTGGGAAACTCATGGGCTGAACAGTGGCGGAAAGACCAAGAATGAATAGGATATTGAAAATGTTTGAACCCACAATATTGCCGATGGCTATCTCGGGTTCTTTTTTGAAGGCAGCGACGATACTTGTAGCTAACTCAGGCATACTCGTTCCTGCTGCGACGATGGTCAGCCCGATAAGTGCTTCACTCATGCCCAAGATGCGCGCTAGGGCGACAGCGTTTTCTACCAGTATTTTTCCTCCTAAAACTAATAAGGCAAGACCACCTATAATCATGAGAACATTAGACCAGAGCTTTCCCAAGTCCTTGGGCATACTCCCAGCGTAATCTTTATCAAGGGCAGCGTTGTGAGTTTTACGCGCTAAAAAGTAAGTAAAAATGGTGTAGCCAATGATTGAGAGGAAAAAGATGATTCCCTCCAGCCTTGTGAGCTGCCCGTCCATTAGGAAATAGGCTCCGAAAAGACCAACCCCAATCATGATAGGGAGATCAACTTTGATGATTTGATTTTCCACTTTCATCGGACAAATAAGAGCAGTTAAACCCAAAATAAAGGCGATGTTAAAAATGTTAGAACCGACGACGTTACCCACCGCGATGTCGCCTTGATTAGCAAGAGCAGCCTTGAGGCTAACGATTAATTCAGGGGAGCTCGTTCCAAAGGCTACGACAGTTAGACCTACGGCGAGCGGAGTTAAGCCGCAGCGGAGAGCGAGATTAGAGCTACCCTTGACAAGGTAATTTGCCCCGAACGTCAGGATGACGAGCGAGACCAGAAGAAGGAGAATAATGATCAACATTATTTCATTAAGACATAAATTTGGTGCCATGCAAGCTGCAGTGCACTAAATTCTCCGCTCAAGGATATAGCGGTCACTAGTTAAAGTAAGTCAAGATCGTAAACGGGTGTCCGCGCTTTTCGTATTTGTTTAAGTAGCCAATCGATTGTTTTCATTTTGCATATTTGAAAATAGGATCGCTTTTTTGGTTTTTTCTTTTAGGTTAGAGTCATGGCAATAAAATGGATTGCGTTGTTATTTCTTGTTTTAATTACAACAGTAAGGGCGGATTTGTTTACGGGCAGTTTTCTAAAAAGTGCGGCTTGGAAGGATGGCAAGGCGGAATTCAATCTCTACGACGCTCGACAAGTGCGCTACGGGGTGCAGCATCCCAGCGAAGTTACCCATATCGTGGTGAGTGAAAAATTTGCTGCCAAAACCTTGGTAAAATCAGACAAGTGGGATGCGGAGAGTGCTTATCACGTGCTTAAATTAAATCAAATCTTGCACATCCCAACTGGGATCTATGTGTATCAACAAATGCATTCATCTTTCTGGAATTTAGAGGATGGGCGGCTGCTCAAATGGACATTGACGAGCAACGACAGTTGCGGAAACACCTTTAAAATTGGAGAAAGAACCGGGAACGAAATGCGGATGCGCTATTTTACTTACTGGGAAAATATGGTGGAGGGAGAATTAACTTTTCCTCTCACTGCGGAGACGGTTTTTTACGATGAACTGCCCCTTTGGGTGCGGACACTGGATTTTACCAAACCCTCAGGGGAGAAGAGTTTTTTGTTGGCACCCACCACGATTACGTCGAAGAACACGCCGCTGGCCTTCACTCCGGCAAAAGTTTCGTGGAAGCAGGAGGGTAAAAGAATCGTGTTAACAATCTCCAGTTCGCTAGGAAGTGATCGATTCTGGCTGAAAGCAGAGTCTCCCCATTTGTTGTTGGAATGGCGTCAGGCAAATGGTGGCCAGTTAACTTTGCGCCGATCTCTCAAGCTGCCCTACTGGGAGTATAATCAACCAGAAGATGCAGAAAAGGTGTTGAAAGATCCAAGTTTGCAACAGTAATTACCAAAAAAAATTGAACGTAATTCCGTTCGAGATCGAGTCCATATTAAAGGATCAGTATTGCTATAATGTGGTCTAGCTCTGTCTTTATTAGCTCTTCTTATCTGTAAACATGAAAATGCTTAATGTTAGTTACAGTAGATACGGGAATATTATTCCTGACTATTTTTTTCTCGGGTGACAAGCGGTTGTTGGCTTGTACTCTTTTTCTATGAGTCAACCCTGCTTACGGATGTATCGCTTAGCAGAGGATGCTTGGGAGGCGGAGGTCTTTCCGTGGCTTCGGGCTCGTGCCGCTTCTGCCCTTGCGGGTGAATCAGTTTGGGTTGTTTTACCTACCCAAGCTCAGGCTCTTTGGTTGCGGCAACGCTGCCTTTACGCAGGACTCGCACTGATCGGAGTTAAATTCCTTACTCCGGGCTCTTTACGCAAACAGATGTGTCGTGTCTTAGACGTAGAAACGAACACCATGGGGCGGGAAAGCTTAGAGTTTCTTTTACGCTTACAAGCTCTTAAGGGCTCTTCCCCACAGGCACGCTCGGTAGCACTAAGTCCTGGCGATTGTTTGAGAGCTCTGGATGATTTAGGCCGTGCTGGTTGGACGGGCGAAGAGACGGACTTGGGTGAGGTGCCATCGCCGGTAAAAGACTGGTTAACTATTTTAGGTAAGAGTGGAGCATGGACACCAGCATTAGATAAAAAGTTACAGCATAAGGCTATGGAAATTCGTCCAGACAGCCATAAAATAGCTATCTTGGTTTATGGGTGGGATGCCAATCTTTATTCAGAACACACTTTACTAAAAGCGGCTGCGTGTGTTTCCGATTCTATGTTGGTTCTAGTTCCTGCCCCACGTATTTCCAGTCACGATCTAGACGCTTCATGGGTTGATTTTTTGGAAAAGTTGTGGAACACAGAGGCAGAGATTTGTCCTGCTTCTGATTTCATTTCGGCTAGTGACACTTTAGTAGAGCGTTTAGTACGGCGTGGTGAAGGCAACGGCATATTAACACCGCCTCTTCTTCTAGCGGGTAAGACTGCCCAGGATCAGCTGGCCTTGGTTGAGAATCAGCTCCTAAAATGGTTAGTTGAGGGATCAGCCCAAGATCGGATCGCACTGGTTTTTTGTGGTTCTAGTCCACTATCCTTACAGTTAACATCTCGTCTCTTAGAATTAGAGATTCCTTTTCATGATGAGGTTGGGCATTTGGAATATCCCGACATGGACTTGCAGGTGCAGCGTGTTTTAGCAGATTATTTTTTATCGAATGGAAACGTGTATCTCTTTTTAGACTTACTGGATCTGTTAGCATTAGGGAAAGGGACTTGGCCTGATTCTCTAGATGCTCGTGCTCGGCTCTACCAATCTTTCCGAGTTTCTCAAAGTCAACAAATACGCGTGTTACTAAGTTCTGTGGATGAGAAGAGCTCAGCCTTGCTCAAGCGGCTTGCGGAGTTGGCGAAAACCTTAGGGGATTGGCCTCAGCAGGGAGAGTGGGAAAACTTGAAAGCAGCATGGCAAAAGGTTACGAATGTTCTACATGTGGATTTAGCGAAGTTGGAGCCGCTCTGGTCCCGTATGGATGATTTGTTGACTGGCCAAGTTATCGATGGCCGAGCTTTCTTGCAGTATGTTGTAGCGATTACAAAAACCTCGCGACATACGAGAGACGAGAAAGCTAATCAGCCCTTTGCTCGCATCGTGCTGACGACGATGGAACAGGCAGCTCAGCAAACATGGGGACATGTGTGTTTTCTGGAATCAAATGAAGGTCAGTGGCCGCAAAGCAGTTTAGAGAATGCCTTTTTAGATGATGCGTTGCGCAGTGATTTAAATGGTCGTCGTAGTAAAGTGCATTCTGTGCTGCTACGGAGCAGAGATCAGGTTAAATTAGGTCAAAGTCGATTTCTAGACATCTTAGAGAACACCTCTGGTCAGGTAGCTTTAGCCGCTCAACAGCAAAACCCAGAAAGTCCCGAGAAAGTTTTTTATCCCAATGAATGGTTTCTGCAATGCCTGATGCTGATTTCGAGTTCGCAAGAGCCCATTTTAAAAAGCTGGGAAAGAATGATTCAAAAGGCACCTGTGACATTATTAAAGAAGCGAGTGACTACGAGTTCTAACATTATTAACGAACTGGAACACTGTCAAAGGATCAGAAGCACACGTTTAAATGCAGATTTACCTTTTGATGAGTATCTCTTTTCCTACTCGAGTTCGGGCGAAAGAGCATGGTCAGTCACTACTCTAGAAAATGCGTTACAAAGACCAGCCACTTTTGCCTTAAAACAATTTTTTGACGTAGAATCGGTCGAGGCTCAAAAATTTAAACGGAGTGAGAATTGGATTTTAGGAACTTTGGTGCATGAATGGCTACGACTTTTAGTGAAGGCTAAAGATACCAGTGAGATCAACACGATTGAAAACAACTTGAAGAAAAAATACTTGCCTGATATCGCAAGTAACTCTATCTGGTGGCGCATCATTTTTGACCAAGCAAGATGGGCGGTAAAATCCTGTTGGGGACAGCTAACTGTTACTAGTAGTAAGGATGACGTGCAGGCGGAGCTACCCATTGCGGGCACCATTACTACGGAATCTGGACTACTCAAACTCAGCGGGCGTCTTGATCTGGTGATGCGAAACCAATCAGATTGGTCAGATTCCACGGCGAAGATTATAGATTTTAAAACGGGCAAAACAGACATACCAAGTTCCGCCCAAATGCAAAGAGGTGAAGGCTTACAGTTTGCTGCCTATTTAGCTTTGGCTAATGTTTTGGGGGCGAGGGAGGTTAGTTTACTTTGTATAAATCCAAGAATAAACTTTAAAGGGGTTTTGAGTTTAGGGGATTTGGGTGCAGCGCTGGAAGGATTAGCTCTAGTCGCTACATTACAACACAGTCCCGTATTTGGAATGAGAGGCTCTCTTTTTAATCAGCACAAGATGACAGAACAACTACCTTTGGCGACGGTGCCCATTGAACCCACTATACTTGATAAAAAACGTGAGGTTCAGAATAAATGAAACTGCCCTTAGTTGACTCTCAGGCGCGTGAGCGATTCATTTATGAATTAGATAAAAATTTTTGCGTGTCGGCATCGGCCGGAGCGGGTAAGACGACGGCGATTGTGAAGCGCATCGTGACGATGGCTAGAGAAGACATTAAAATGATGGTTCAGGGCAAGCCCTTGCGATTGGGGAAGCTGGTGGTGGTGACGTATGGAGTCTTAGCAGCTGAGGAGCTCAGGGTAAGGGCACGGCAAGAAATTTTTGAAGCTATGGTGAGCGAGAATATTAAGCCGCAACAACTCTTAGCTGAATTCAATCAAGCCTATTTCGGAACGATCCATAGTTTTTGCTTAAAATTGATTCATGAAGAAGGGCGTCATGCAGGTTTGCCTGGAACGGTTCAACTTTTAGATGACGAAGATGAGAGGTTGTGGCAACGCTTTATCGAAACAGATTTACAATTACCTAAGCAAGTTCCTGAAAGTTTGATTGATGTTGTGCTGCGCCATTATAGTTTCGATAAACTGTTGGATTTAGCGAAGGATCTGGGTGTGGCAGAGGCGAGTCGTTTAGTTAAAAAACTCCCAGAAGGAAAGCCTCCATACTTAGATTTTACGTCGGCATTAAATATAGAATCGAAAAGGAGCAAGGATCTCCCCAAGTTTCAAGAGGAACTTTCTTCTTGGTATAAGCAGTATATTTCTGAAGAGAGCTATCTTCCAATTATAGAATTTACAAAAGGGGGCGAAGCTTTTATTCAAGCGGTAAAAGACGGATTTATGCCTTTTGTGCAGTGGCTAAATGAACGAGCATGTTATTTAGCGGCACACCTAACGTTAGATTATGCCGCCTTTCGCCAAGCGGAAGGTTATCTGACTTATGACGACATGATAGCCTGTGCCCGTCAGTTACTGGAAAGTCCGGAGATTTTAGAGCGACTGCGGCAACGTGGTTATTGTGTTATGCTAGATGAAGCCCAAGACACAGACTCGGGTATGTTTGACATCTTAACTGAGTTAACGCGCCCTGTGAAAGCAGCGCCTTTTACATGGCCTTTAGATCCCGATGCTCCAGGTCCTTTAGCCGGTCGCTTCTCTTTTGTCGGTGACGATCAACAAGCCATCTATGGGAATCGAGCTGATTTGGCTCATTACTATCGTTATGTAGAGGCCTATCGAAAAGGCGTCAGCGGAGAAGCCCTGGAGTTCAGTGTGACGATGCGTTGCCCAATTGCCGTTATCAATCAAGTGAACGACATTTTTTTGAAGCTTAAACAAAGCCTCGTGGAGTTCCGACACTTATCTCCTAAGCCAGAGGCATGTCAGGGGCAGGTTTTTTGGTTGAAATTAGAGAAAGAGATAGAAGGAAATGTTGATGAGTTATTCCAAGCAGAGTGTCAACAAGTAGTGGCGTGGTTAGCTAGGCAGGGTCGTTTAGGATTAGGAGTGCAGAAATGGTCCGAAGTGGCGATCTTATGTCCGCGTATTGATTGGCTTATTATTGCTTCAAAAATTCTTAAAGAGCATGGAATTCCTTCACACTTACTTTCAACAAAACAACGCCGCAAGGACTTTCCAGCTTACAGTTGGCCAGTGGCGTTATTGCATGTGTTGGCACACCCCACGGATCGTTTTGAATTGATTGGGGTGTTACGCGAAGTTTTTTGTATATCAGATACGGTCCTGTTGCAGGTGCATCTAGAGAGTGATGGTTTAGATTTATTTACTAAAATCTCACGTAGTCCTGATGAGACAGAATCTGAAAAACTTAATCGTAGCTTGCTGGAAAATGCGTTAAGTGTTTTAGGTATTTTAGCGGAAGAATTGAAAATAGGTCAGTTAACAGATAGTTTTAGTTTGGCGCATTTTCTCACAACGATGATGGGGAGACTTAGCTTAAGTGAGCGGATTCTGGCGGCACAGCAAGATCCTGAACCTTTACAGAACTTTTACCAAGCGGCCTTATTAGCTGAGGCGGAAGGTATTTCAGTCAACATGTGGTTAGGGGAACAAAAAAAGCTTTTGGGCAAAGCTCCCCCGCGTATTGAAGGAAATCAAGACGAGGTCCAATTATTAACATCCTTAAAATCTAAGGGCTTGGAATGGCCAGTAGTGGTGGCTCTGGGATTGGGGCGCCCCATAGGTGTCCCACCCAAAGGCTATCCAGCGGTTCATCGTGCAAATGGTAAGGTCAATGTGCATTTTAACAATTTAACGTCTGATGAAGTTGATAAAGCTAAAAAGAGAACAGCTAGTGATGAGGAATATCAGCGTCTTTTTTATGTAGAGCTTACACGAGCTAAGAAGTTACTTGTGTTACCAGCCAGCACTCATTTTTATAAAATTCAAAAACAGAGTTTTGGGGAGTTATGTAAGTTGGATCCTGTAGGTGTGTCCAACGCAGATTTGAAAAGTTCAACAGAATCACCTAGTACTTTGTTGCCTGAAAACGATTCATGGGTTGATCTTACTCTAGAAGGAAAAAGTCAGGCTTATCAGAACGCACGACAGATTCCCAATCGAGTGCTGCCTCATGAGTTGGCGGTTAAAGAAGACACGAGACAGGACTTTATGGTGACACCTCTTCATGGTTTAGGTGGCGTTGATTATGGAACATGGTGGCACGCCGTAATGGAGCATTACCCTTGGTCTGAGACAAAGGAAGAGCAGGATAAATTGTTAAGCATAGGCTTAGATGAATTACGTGGTGTCTTGGAACTTAAGCAGCGTGCCGTGACCGAGTTGGAGCTATGGCAAAGCAGTGAGGCGCGTGGCCAGTTATTGGGTTGGTCAAAAATGTTTTTAACCGAGTTGCCTTTTGCTTGGCCTCAGTCGCAATCATCTTGGATGGAGGGGATAGTGGACTTGGTTTTAATTGGCAAGAATGGGGGATTAGCTGTTTTAGATTGGAAGACTAATCGCCTTTTTGAACAGGAGACGTTATTGGAGCACGATGTGCGCCTTCTCAAAATTTATGGAAAACAATTACAGGCTTACGCAGAGATGTTAACCCAAGTTAGTGGTCGTCGAGTTGAACACGTCTGGCTTTACGCAACGATGACAGGGCGCTTAATTGAAGTGAAATAATTATGATTAGGGAGAGGTTTTTAAAAGAGCTTCAATCGCTTGAGATCGGGCTATTTTGGGAGTTATCTTTTCTAAGTCCTAGCTTGTGTTACTTGCACTATAAGCAGCCATCAAAGTTTAAGAAAGTTCCTTTATTGTATTTGTCAGCGGGTATCCACGGGGATGAACCAGCCGGACCACGAGCAATACTACAATTTTTACAACGTCCTGACTTATGGCATGATTTAGAGATTTATATTTTCCCAATACTTAATCCTACCGGATTTACTTTAGGTAAAAGAGAAAATAGGGACGGCGTAGATTTAAACCGTGATTACAGAATGCCGCAGACCAGTGAAGTGAAGCTTCATCGTGCTTTCTTGGATGCCATGCCAGAGCTGAGTGCTGCGGTATGTCTCCATGAAGACTGGGAAGCAAGTGGTTGTTACCTTTATCATTTGACGGATGGAACGGACATGGAGTTAGGCTCTAGAGTTTTAGAAGCGATGAGTCGCATCCTACCCGTGGAACTAAGTGCGCTAATAGATGGTCAGGAAGCTGCGAAAGGGTTGATCCAGCGTCATGAAAATATGATGGATATTGAGGACTGGCCAGAAGCCATTTATTTAGCGAGAAGCTTAACTAAATGTTGCTTTACGTTGGAGACGCCTTCTAGTTTCCCCTTAGAAAAGCGTGAAGCTTGCTTGTTAGCTGGGATGGAAGAGGTGGCACATTATCTGCGTAAATTAGCACCGCGGGAGTAAGTGCCTTCACTGTCACTGCGACCGCGGCTGGAGCGTGGTGGAGACATTTTAGGAATCTCAGCAGCACCAATCAGCTCGAATCCTTTGATTTGAAATACATCAACAAAAACATCGAAATTGGGCTCGTAGCCTTTGTAAGTTGCCCATGTTCCATAAAGTTTGTATTGAGTTCCGTTATCACGATCAGGATGCCCTAGGTATCTGCCTGGAGCAAAAAGGACTCCAGGGGTTTCTTCTAACATAACCCACTTGCTCTTTCTCCAAGTATCCTTTTCACGCCTTATCCAGCCCCAGCCAGCATAGCGGTTAATGACGGTGCGCTGTCCGATAAAAACCTCACCTGTGGTATCGCCAAAACGAGTGGGAATAGTGCGTGGAGGCTTAGGGGTAACCGGTTTGATGTTGGGTTTAATGTTCAGTTGAGGTGGAATTTCATTTGCGGCTGCAGGGGCAGGAGTAGGTGTTGGATCAACTAATGGGGGCTCACTTAAAGGAGTTTCTGGATTGATTGATTCAACGACGGGGGCACTAGGGGAGGTGTTAGCGTCTTGAGCGTAAGAGGCGCCAAGGCTAGCTAGTGTAAGAAGTAGGGTGATAAAAATATTTTTCACTGTGCCCAGCGTCCTTGTTGGGTGGAGAGGTGCGGCACGCCACCTTTGGAGTAATCCGTTTTGCCAATAGCTCCAAGCATGGGAACTTTGACTTGCTTGAACCACGCCCTGGAAAATTCTTCGCCAGAATGGCAACCCCAGCTTTGGCAGTGGGCGCGAGGGTCAAAGCTGCTTGGCTTAATTTTTTTGAGATCGTCTAAGTGTAATGCGCTAAAATCAGGAACGGCTCCGTCAAGTTTGTTGCTGTAATCAAACATGAAGCACCGCTTATTGGAGTGTCCGAAGTATTCAAAGCGCTCGATTTTGATCTTACTCCGGTCTTGCCCTGTGTTGATGTAGTTAATGAGTTCATCCTTGGTGCTAAACCAGATGAGCGTGGCATTGATCTTAGCAGCGTTTGCTATAATGCTTGGCATAAAATCAACCTTTTCTTCTTTGTCGCGACTTTGGTGGGCTGGTTTGTAGATCAACCAAGTGAGTAGGTCGTCAGCGCCATACTCTTGTGAGACCTCTTTTTGTCGTGCGACAACGGAGACAATGAAGTTACCCCAATATTTATCATGGTCTTTGTCCTTATGACGTTCGAAGTAGCGCAAGGCTGGCCCGCCACTGACAAAGATGTGTTCACCAGCTTGCAAAGAGCAGGTAACGGCGCTGATAAATAAAAAAGCAATCTTCCACATTAGATGCTGAACGTATCATTTATAATAAAAAAAGCTAGGGGACTTTTGTAACAAAGATATGAATGTTCTCATTAGGCGGTGCCACAGATTTCTTAGATTGAAATGACTTTTTTCAGGAGGTTTAAACATTTAGGCACCGGATGGT
The DNA here is from genome assembly GCA_034440395.1 of Blastochloris sp. GTDB lineage: Bacteria > Verrucomicrobiota > Verrucomicrobiia > Methylacidiphilales > JAAUTS01 > JAAUTS01. The sequence continues at coordinate 21,347 of JAWXBW010000024.1, forward strand.
AGGCCGTCTTACGTAAGTTAGCGAGAGAATCACTGGGTTTATTCAGCCCAGCTAGCTCTAAAATTTTTCTTTCGTAACGTTCGATAAGCTTCCAACTACTTTCATGAGTATGCAGATAAAGGAGTGCTTGGCGGAAGATTCCGTAATACTCTTGGATGGGAGTTTGTTTTTCTACGAGAGCTTCAACCACTTCAAAAAAATACAGTGCACTAACTTGCTTAGGGTAGCTACTCAGATGTTGACCGTGGTTAAGGATGAGTTGGGAGCTGATTAAGTTATGGAGGCTGGTTTTAGATTTCAAGGTGTAGGAAAGCTGGCATTCATAAAAAACATCAAGCACACCGAAGCTGGATTTTTTCCGACTCACACCTTTGGCTAAGGTGCGGAGGATTCCATTTTCTTGAGTGAACCATGTAATTAAGCGGCTGGTCTCAGAATAGGGAGTTTGATGAATGAGTATTCCTACGTCAAGATGTTGAGTCACTCAGGCACCATAAACCTTTTGCCCAACATCGACAGGCAAAAATGATAGTCTCAAGGGTTACAAGCATCATTGCCAAGGTAGGGCCTAGGGTCTTTAATACAGCATGATGAAATCTGCCTATGAACTAGCGATGGAACGGTTAGCTAAAACAGAGCCAGCACCAAAATTGAGCGATCAACAACGAGCTGACATCAGCGAAATCAGTAATCGTTACGAAGCTAAAATAGCCGAACGTCAGACCTTTCTCCAAGGGAAACTACAGGCAGCCATCATTAGTGGTGATTTAAAAGAGGAAGCAGAACTTTCTGATCAATTACGTCGCGACCTCAGTGTTATTCGAGAAGAAATGGATGCGAAGAAAAAGGCTATTTGGGATCAGGCTTAAGCTCTTACAATAATCATAACCATTTATGTTTCGGGTAGCGACGTTGCAGTTCTACTTTTAGGTTTGGGTAGCTGTCTCGCCAGAAAGAGGTTAAGTCTGTCGTTACTTGCACAGGGCGGAAGTTTGGAGCTAAAATCTTAATCACTAGTGCTACTTTTCCGGAGGCGATGCGCGGGTTTTCTTTTTGACCAAAAAGATCTTGAATTTTCACCGAAATACTGGGCGGCTCTTGCAGGGCATAAGTTACTTTTGCCTTGTAGCCACCAGCTAGGGCGGAACGTTCAGGAGCGAAGTCTTCCAACCAAGAACGCTGCGTGCTGGAGTGCCAGTCCAGTGCCTGTGTCCATAATTCACGGTCTTTAATTTCTTTATAACTGCGGGCCCCATGGCAAAGGCTTTCGATAAAACTTTGTTTTTCTTCTAAACCAAAACACGGCATCTCAAGCTCAGGCATGATTTTTCTTAGGAAATCAATTCGTAGAACCCATTGATCCATGCGCTCATTCCAACCTGTCAGTAGGCACTTACCTTTGAGCACTTGTTCGCTCAGGAGTCGCGCCGCGTCTACGGGGGGAGCTTCGTCACGGACACGTGAGGCTAGGACTAGATCATGATAACATTCGGTCTCTCGCGTTTGCGCGCGGCGTAAGGTTTCATCAAAGAAAACATCTAGTCTCTTATGAATGGCTTCTGGGAAAAGTTCACTTAACCATTCCCTTTTAATACCACTAGCTTGGGTTAATAAGGTCTTAAGCTCGCCCCGACTATCTTGAATTTCACTAATTTCGGTTATGACAAGGCACTCGTGATCACGCACGACGCTTTCGCGGGCTAGTTCACCCTTGCGTCCATGTACGAGTTGGCAACGCAGGGAGCCTTTGTCTAAGCGGCAGGCCACTTGGTCGGCAAATCCTGCGAGTACGCATTTGCGTAGGTGGACTTCATGAATATCGTTTTCATTCACGGGCAAGCCTAGGCGCCGTGCGGTGGCAGTGAAGTAATCTGCCAATTCTTCAATTTGTCGAGCTGCCTGAACATCGACACCCATGCGTTCACATGCTTTAAAATCAAACCTATTTTCAACAGCAAAACGCCACGCTTTCATTTGGATAAAAAAATCAGAATCTCGTTCATCGCCTAAAAAATCATCACGCCTGTCTTCCACTTGCTTGCCGCTGCGCCGTCGTAAGATAGGTTTACTTTGCGCCAAGGCCGCTACGGTGCAAACAGCGCGCACGCAATCTAGTTTTCCGGCCTCAATCAACATGCGTGAGTAACGGGGATGCATGGGAAAGACCAACATCCTGCGGCCTAGTGGTGTTAACTTTTCTTCTTGGTCGAGGGCTCCTAGATCACACAAGAGAGTGAGTGCTTTTTGAAGGGATTCCTCACTTGGTTTTTCTACCCAAGGGAAATGATGCAAAGACACCACGCCTGTCCCTTTGAGTTGGAGAAGGGCTTCCGACAGTTCCACTCGGCGTATCTCTGGTAGTTCGGAGAGGGGACGCTGCATCTGTTCTTGTCTGTTCCAGAGTCGGTAGCAGTGACCATGATCGGTTCGACCCGCTCGGCCCTTACGCTGCTCGGCTGAGGCTTGACTAATTTTCTCAATGAGCAGGGTGTTAAGTCCGCGGCGAGAGTCATAACGTGCGATACGAGCCAGTCCTCCGTCGATGACGATGCGAATACCGGGAATGGTGATGGATGTTTCCGCTACGTTGGTGGCTACGATGATGCGGCGTTGAGGGGAAGGGGCTAAGGCTTCGTCTTGCTGATCTGCGCTAAGTTCCCCGTAAAGAGGGCGTAGGCTCCAGTCTTGGCTGTTGCGGCATTGGCGTAGTGCTTCGATGGTTTTCCGAATCTCGTAAGCACCTGGCATGAAGATGAGAGCATCTCCGGGGACTTTATCACGGGTAAGGGACTCGATAGCTTGGGCGGCTAGATCCCACACATTTGAGTTGCCGATGTTAATGGTGTCAGGGAGATATTCTTCGGTGACGGTGAACTGGCGCCCCTCGGACTCGATCAAGGGGCAAGGGTGTAAATAATTGAGTAATAAATCCGTGGTTAGAGTGGCCGACATGACGACGATTTTTAAATCAGGACGAGTAGTTTTTTGCAGTTCAAAGGCTCGAGCCAGTGAGATATCGCTGTATAGATGACGCTCATGAAACTCGTCAAAAATTAAAACGCTCACGTCTTTTAATAACGGGTCGGAGATGAGTTTTCTCAACAGGATACCTTCTGTTAGGTAAAGAATTTTAGTTTCTGCGCTGGAACGATCTTCCAGACGGATTTGATAGCCGACTTCTTTGCCAAGGGCGGATTTGCGTTCATGGGCTACGCGTTGAGCGAGGAGGCGGGTGGCAAGACGACGTGGTTGTAAGATGATTATTTGGCCCGTATCGGCTAAGCCAGCCTCGAGTAGGATCTGAGGGACTTGAGTTGACTTACCTGAGCCCGTGGGGGCTTTAAGGATGAGTCGGCCGTGCTTTTGCAGGGAGGTGACGATGCTCTTGGATAAGCTGCGAACGGGAAGAGTTGAGGAAAGTTCCATCATAAAACACACCTTACTTTTTTAAAGCAAGGTGTTGTGAAGTCGAAAACCTAGTTGGAAGATAAGACACGGAATGCTCAGGGCAGTGAATTTTTCCTGACCCAGATACCGATCAGAGGGTTGGCCTCATCAAAGCGAACGAAGATGAAGTGCGTTTTAATCTGGTCTGCTATTTTGTCGAAGAGAGCTTTATCCACAGGTTCGGCCATAGGCCACAAGATATATTGAACTTCGTAAGAGTTAAGAAAATCGATTGGAGATGTTAGCTCACCAAGGAAAAACTCAGTACTCCGATTCCAGCGCTGTTCGATGTCTTTTTGGTAGCCTCTCCAAAGTTTTTCATGGGAAACCCACCCAAAGACACTGGGGTGACCCGTGAAGACGGAAATAGCACCAGTCTCAACAAAGGCTTGTCGATCCTTTACAGGTTTTTCTAGGGTCACGCCTTGGGGATGAACTTTGAGGTAGCTCATGATGCTATTGTGAACATTGGCGGGTTCTGTTTGAGTTAAATAAGCTGCACCGTTTAGGTGACCTCTGTCACCTTTATCACCAAGGATCCAAGCTCGCCCCAGACCTACGGCGAAATAAAGAGTTCCCAAAAGAGCTGCTAAAGTAAGGATCATGCTGACGGATATCCGTCTAGCTAGAGATAGGCAGATGGGAGCTAGCATCAAGGTGACTAATGCGGCCAACCAAGACCACCATTTCAGGGTTGTGTTGAAGCGTTCGAACCGTCCTGAGTAAAGGTCATTTAGGTTTACTGTCTCCACAAGGATAAGGAAGAGAACGATAAGAACGACAAACCAACGAAACGGGCTGTACTCTTTTCTAGCAACGAAGAGGAGGGCTATGATGATAAAATAAATGGGCCAGAACACCATAAAGTAAGCTAAGACAGGGGCATGTTGCCCTGCTTGTACGAACTCGAAGCTCATGCCGTCATAAACACCACGGTTAAGAAAATAGGTGAGGAATGGGTAGAGAAGAAAAGTGACTAATAAGCTCGAACCAAAAACGGTTTTCCAATCGGGTTGCCCGCGGTATCTCCAGAGAAAGAGGAGGAAGAAACCGACAAGGATAACTTGAAGTGGTAGGATCCATGTGTGGCTAACGAGCGTGAGTGGGATGGTAGCCATAAGGCAGCCTAGTGCCCACTTTTGATTGGGATTGTTCAGTAGAAGTCCGAAGGCGGCTAACGCCATGGCCAGTAAGACGTAGCTGCTAAGATAAGCGTGGTAATCACCTAGTTGAATGGAGTAAGAAAAAACTTCCATTGCTAATTCGGGGATGGCTTCGGATTCCAAGCGATCCCGGTAACCTACTCCGTGGGAAAACTCAGCTAACTTAACTCCGAGTTCGGTAAGATTTTCTGGGGTGTCAACCGTAGTAATACCGATGAAGCGCATGGCACTAAAGAGAGTTTCATTTTTTACGAGGAAAGGGGTAAAGACAACAGCACCGCTGCCGCCCAGCATGAGTGCGGCTAGAACGAGGATTTGGATCCAACGACTAGGGGTTCTAGATTGAATGTAGTCATAGGCAGGAGCCATGACTAGTCCGACGATGACGCAGTAGGCTAAGTGACAAGCCATGCCTGCAGAGATGTCCATAACACGACCTAGTAGTCCTGCGGCGTAGTGTTGGAAGCTGTAATATTGAGTTAATTTATAGGGATGCAGCCATAAGTCGGGCGGGGGAAGTGTGCCTCCTTGCAGGTAGCTTGCGACAAAACTTAAATCAGCTAATCTCTCGGTGTTTGCGTCAATATTAGGATAAAAATAACGCCACATCAGCGTGAACCCAAAACCAGCTAGAAAAGCTAGTTCTGCCCCGATGAAGTTTTTGAGCTGGAACCTCATTTTCCAGAGCAACCAGACGGAGAAGGCGGTAGAGGGATAGAGGAGTAAGGACAGACTTTTAAAGCCGTAAAAATGTTCAATAAAAAAGAAAATTAAGCAGCCGCTTAAAAGAGTGAAAGCCTTGGCTAGACCGAAGGTCAGACCCGTTAGGCGAACGGCACCCGCGGTAAGTCCTGCGAGGTTGATGAGGAGCATGGTGATGCAGATGAGATTAAATAAGTGATTCATGCATGGATTTTTTAGCAGAAAGTTAGAGGCTAGGACAAGGGTTGATTGGAGAGGTCACAATTCGGAGTAGCGCTTAGGAAAATAGGTTTTAGCTTTAGGTCTTGAGTAGGCTCCAACGTTCGGCGGGGATTTTCGGGCCGAGCACTTGCACGACTTCGGCTCCTAGACGGGAACCTAGTGCCCCGCTTTTTTCTAAATCTAAGCCCGTAAGCCATCCGTAGAGGAAGCCTGCGGCCCAAGCATCTCCTGCTCCTGTCGTGTCGAGCGGTGTTTCTACATTCTGGGGTGCAATGGAGATGACTTTACCGTTCTGAGCTATGAAGGAGCCTTTCTTACCGACCTTCACGGCGGCGATGTCGCACAGGGTGGATAGCTCTAGTGCCATGGCGGCGTAGTCGGATTCTTTGCCAGTGAAGGCCTTGGCTTCGTCTTCATTTGCAAAAATGATGTCTACGTAGTTGGTCAGTAAATCTTTAAGGATAGCCTTAGAGGCATGAACAACTTCAAAGGATGCTAGATCAAGACTGATTGTACAACCTGCTTCATGAGCGCACTTGATGATGTGTTGAGCTAGGTCAGGATTAAAAAGTAAGTAGCCTTCTAAATGGGCATGACGACATCCTTTAAAATCGTCCACGGTAATTTCTGTTGGGGATAAGGTTACAGCAGCACCCAAGTGAGTGCGCATAGTTCTTTCTGAATCTGGTGTGACGAGCGAAAGGCAGCGGGCATGGGGTAGATCGCCTTTCTTAAATTTTGAGGTATCGCCACCAGCTTGTTTAAAATGCTGCATATAGGTTTGAGCCGTGGAATCATTACCGATTTTCCCAAGGAAGGTTACAGGGAGGCCGAGTTGGGCGAGAGCTTGAACCGTGTTTGCACTGGAGCCACCGGGGACTTCCGTTAATTGTCCGATCAATTCAAGCAAAATGCCTTCCATTTGCGGAGCTTCTAAATACTCCATTCCACCTTTAGCACCGCCTACTTTTTGCAGGAAGGATTCGGGGACTTGAGCGATCGAGTCCATAATAGGAGCACCGACACCGATGCAGAGGTAGGAAACGTTTATTGACATAGAATATCTTTCTAAGCGTGAATAGAATAGCGGCAAGCTTAAAGAGCCTTCATAAAACAAAGAGGCATGAGATGGACTGTAAAACGTGTGGAATTATCACCCACCACCATTGGATTAGAAACTGACAGAACTTCTTTGAGCATTTCGCTTGTCTCTGGGGTTAACACTTGAAATGCTTCCATGTTCAACTATCTATAATTATGCACCACTTTCATTATAAAAAAGGAGCCCTTCATGTTGAAGGCGTTTCGCTCGAAGTTTTAGCGGATAATTACGGCACACCGCTTTACGTTTATTCTGCTCAAACTTTGTTAGATCATTATAACGGCTTAGATAAAGTCTTAGCTCCTGTGGATCACATGATTTGTTATGCCATGAAGGCTAATTCCAATCTTGCTGTGTTGAGCTTGCTGGCCAAACAAGGCTCGGGCTTTGACATAGTGAGTGCTGGAGAGCTTTACCGAGTGATCAAGGCTGGGGGAAAAGCCAGTCGTTGCGTGTTTGCTGGGGTGGGAAAAACGGCAGGAGAAATTGAGTATGCGTTAAAGCAGAAAGTTTACTCGTTCACGGTAGAGAGTTCGGCTGAACTTGAGTTGATTAATAAAATAGCCGCTCGGCTGAAAGTAAAAGCCCCTGTGGCGATCAGGGTTAATCCTAACGTGGACGCCAAGACGCACGCTAAGATCACAACGGGGACTTATGAAAACAAGTTTGGCATACCTTTCGAGGAAATTTCTAGCCTTTACGCAAAAGCAGCGCGCTTAAAGAATATCTGGCTGCGAGGTGTGCAGATGCACATAGGATCACAAATTACTTCTGTCGCACCTTTTAAAAAGGCTGTGCAAAAAATGGTTCCTTTAGTCTTGGAGTTAAAAAAGAAATTTAAGATTGAGTATTTTGATGTAGGTGGTGGTTTAGGCATTGTATACGATCATGCGCTGCAAAGCGGGTCGGGGGATTGGTGGGCTAAGCAAACAGAAGCCCCCTTAACTCCAAAGGTTTATGCAGATGCTGTGATGCCACTACTAAAGGATTTAGGTTTGAGAATTCTCCTAGAGCCAGGACGCTTCATTGCGGGAAATGCAGGGGTTTTAGTCTCAGAAGTTGTGTATGTAAAAAAGACGAAGAAAAAGAATTTCGTCATTGTGGACGCAGCGATGAATGATCTGATCCGTCCTGCATTCTACGAGTCTTTTCATGAAATTGTCCCCTTGATGAAGAAGACGGGAAAAACTATTCCTAGTGATGTCGTGGGCCCTGTGTGCGAATCAGGTGATACCTTTTGTAAGGAAAGACCCCTACCGCCCCTGCAACAAAAGGATCGCATTGTTTTCATGAGTGCAGGTGCATATGGCTTCGTCATGGCATCTAACTATAACAGTCGGCCTATGGCGGCTGAACTTTTAGTGAAGGGCGAAAAAATTCATTTAGCCCGTCAGCGGCAGAAACTAGAAGATTTAGTTCGTGGAGAAAAGGCTGGTTAACAGTGACACTTTGAGAATATTTTTTCTGAATAAGTTGTAGTAAAATCTTCTAAATTTTTCATGTCATTAAGCTGATTTTTATCTAAGTTAGTACTTAATGAATCTTTCATTTTGGAAAATGAGCGGTGCTGGCAATGACTTTGTCTGTTTAGATAACCGTAAAAAAACTCTACGCCTTAGTGCTAAGCAAATTGAGGCTTTGTGCCACCGCCAATTCGGGGTGGGTGCTGACGGTTTACTTATATTGGAACGTGCTAAAACGAAATCTGCGGACTTCCGTATGCGTTACTATAATGCGGATGGGGGCGAAGCTGAGATGTGTGGCAACGGAGCCCGCTGTTTTGCTCGCTTTGCGCAGAAGATGGCTAAGGTGAAAAAAAAGGGGATGCGTTTCGATACGGGAGCAGGTCTAGTCGAAGCTGAGTTTTTTGGTGAAGAGGTTCGTGTTCAGTTGACCGCACCACAAGGTCTCGATCTAAACCGGCAACTCCTAACCAGTCTGGGACAACTAAATGTGCATAGCTTAAATACAGGTGTGCCACACACCGTTTTGTTTGTGGAGGATGTCGGGAAGACAGATATTCTGAGTCTAGGTGCAGAGTTACGTTATCATCCGCACTTTTCTCCGAAGGGCACGAACGTGAATTTTGCTCAAATTTTAGGGTCGAACAAGTTACGCGTCCGCACCTATGAGCGTGGAGTCGAAGGGGAAACACTGGCTTGTGGAACGGGGGTAACGGCAGTAGCCTTGATTGCTTCTGAGGTTCATGGCTTTAAATCACCCGTCTCGATTAAGGTGCAGGGCGGCGATTTATTAAAGGTGTATTTTCAAAAAAAAGACGGCATTTTTAAGGAAGTAAAACTACTCGGACCAGCTGATTTTATTTTTAAAGGAGAAACTTATGTTTAAGGGAACGATTACAGCTCTGGTCACGCCATTTAAAAATGGCTTGATCGATACCGTGGCATTTGAGGCTCTGATTGGGCGTCAAGTGGCGGCAGGGATTGACGGGATCGTCCCGGTAGGCACGACGGGAGAATCCCCAACTCTCAATCATCAAGAGCATCTGCGGGTAATTGAACTTGCCGTGAAGTTTGCTGACAAAAGGACGCTCGTGATCGCTGGCACGGGATCGAACTCCACGGCGGAAGCTGTGGAGTATACGCAAATGGCAGAGACTCTAGGTGCTGATGCGGCACTCTTGGTAGCACCTTATTACAACAAACCTACGCAAGAAGGTTTGTATCAGCACTACATGGCTGTAGCCAAAAGCACGGAGTTGCCTTTGGTTTTATATTCTATTCCAGGCCGTTGCGGGATTGAGATTGGGATTGATACGGTGCTGAGGCTAGCGACGGACGCAAAGAACATCGTCGCTATTAAAGAAGCCGGTGGCTCGGTTGATCGCGTGAGTAAGTTGCGTCAAGTGTTGCCTGATAGTTTCGACATTCTATCTGGCGATGACAGTTTAACTGTGCCTTTTATGAGTGTCGGGGCGAGGGGAGTGATCAGCGTGGCCTCGAATCTGATTCCGGCGGAAGTGCGTAACATGGTGGAGGCTGCTCTGGCAGGAGATTATGTCAAAGCAGAAGTGCTGCATCGTAAATACTACGGGGTTTATACGGATATTTTTATTGAGGCTAACCCAGGACCAATCAAGGCGGCTATGGCTCTTAAAGGCTGGATAGAAGAGGAAGTGCGCTTACCTTTAGTGACAATGGCTGCAACTAATCGTGAAAGATTACTCGCTACATTAAAAACGGCGGGCGTACTTTAATTTAAAAAGTGTTGGATATGTTAAAAACAAGAATAATAGTGGTGGGTTCAAAAGGACGCATGGGTCAAGCAATCCTCCGCTTAGCCACAGAAAGCCCAGAATTTGAAATAGTCGGTGAAGTCGATCAGGGTGATGAGTGGAGTTCTTTAGTCCCCAAGTGTGATGCCATCATCGATTTCAGCCACCACACTAAGACTTTAGAAGTCACTCAGCTAGCGGCACAACATGGTAAAGTGTTAGCGATAGGCACAACAGGACATACTGACGAATTAAAGCGGGAGATTCTTTCTTACGGTTCAAAAATTCCGTTGATTTTTGCCTCAAATTATTCAGTAGGAGTGAACACGCTGTTTTATTTGACCCGAAAGGCAGCAGAGATTTTGCGCGAAGGCTTTGATCAAGAGGTGGTGGAAATGCACCACCGCCATAAGAAAGACTCCCCCAGTGGGACAGCTCGTTCTTTAGTAGAAATCTTATGTGAGGTGAAGGAAAAAACCGTGTCCGAGTTAGCTAGACACGGGCGCTCAGGGGAGCCTGGAGCGCGTAGCGTGGATGAGATTGGTATTCATGCTTTACGTGGCGGAGATGTGGTGGGAGATCATACCGTGATTTTTGCCAGTGACGGTGAGCGGGTGGAGCTAACACATAAAGCATCCAGTCGCGACACTTTTGCCGCAGGAGCTTTGCGCGCATCTCGTTGGTTAGTGGGTAAAGAACCTAAGGTTTACGAGATGTTCGATGTGCTGGGACTGAAGTAGCTTTTGATTAAGGGCATTAAGAAACTAGGTGTTCTTGAATATACTCAAAACTTATCTGCAATGATTCTACGGGATCCTGCGGGCAGGTATCTTGTTCCACGATAAACCACTGACAGCCCGACTTTTCAGCGGCTGAAATGATCGCTTTAAAATTAAGGGTTCCTTGACCAATTTCACAATAGATGGGCGTATTCGCAGCGGTAAAAGAATAGTCCTTTAAATGGATCATGGGTAAACGGTTCTTTAGCTTCTCACACCATTCGATATTATTGCCACCACCGTATTGAATCCAGTAAGTGTCGGGCTCAGCTTGGAGATAGTTCGGATCGGTGTTTTGATAGATGTAGTCAAGTGCCGTAACTCCATCGGTTTTAATGAATTCATTTCCATGGTTATGGTAAGTGAGGATTTGACCAGATTCGGCCAGCAATTTCCCTGCTTGGTTGAGATCAAAGCAGAGTGAATCAAGGCTGGCTCGATTTGACATATCCACGTTGGAGGGAAAGGGATAAGCGGTGAGCTTACAATTCAGCAGCTTGAGGCGATCGACAACAGCTTGAGGATTTTGGCGAATTAAATCAGATGGTTCGTGTGTGGCACAGCAAGTAAGACCTTCGGCGTTTAGGATAATGTTTAGTTCGTTTTCTGGAATGGGTCCCATGCCGCTTACTTGCACGGCGGTGTAACCGATTTTTCTTAGACGCTTCAGAGTTTGGGCGATTTCGGTTGGGGTTTTGAGAAGGTCTCGGCAGGTGTAAAGCTGAGCGGCTATTTGATTAATTTTCATAAATTTGTTTTGGGTTTAGGTATTTTTTTTACTTTTGAGTTTAGAATGAGTTTTTTGAGTAGAGCCGTGTAGGTGCTTGAGGCGAAGGGTAGGGTGATGGTCTTACCTTGAAGTGAGGACATGAGGATGGCGTTACCTAATATAACCGAATTGATGCCTTCTGCCGCAGGCGCCAAGAGAGTTTCTCCTTTTAATATGGCGCGGGTGAAATTTTTTAGGATACCGATGTGTTGCTCTCCTGCGTTGTTAGGCAGGGGAATGGATTGGAATTTTGACTTAGGTCGATCGGAACCGTTCTTGGACTTTTTACCGAACTGCGTCATGGAAACAGTGTTAAGAGTGAGTTGCAGTTGATTGTTTTCTAAGACTATTTTACCTAAGTCACCGGTCACTTCTAACCGATTCGTTCCAGGAGATTCACCTGTTGAGGTGATGAAGACAGCCGTGGTTCCATCAGCATAGTCAAAGTAGGCAGTGACATCATCTTCGACTTCAATTTCATGGTAGCGTCCTAGCTGGCAAAATCCGCGGACATTATCTGGCATACCGAAAATCCATTGAAAAAGGTCTAGATTGTGGATTGCTTGGTTAACGAGGATCCCTCCACCTTCTCCTTCCCATGTAGCTCTCCACCTACCCGAGGAGTAGTAGGCCTCAGTTCTATACCAATCCGTGATAATCCAGTTAATCCGTCTAATTTTCCCTATCTTACCACTGGTCACTAAGCTCCGAATTTTTTGATACCGAGGATCTGTGCGTTGATTAAACATTCCAGAGAAAACTTGACGAGGATTCTTGTGTGCGGAGAGGAGTTTTTCGCAATCAGCTTTATGAACGGAAAGGGGTTTTTCCATCATTACGTGGAGGCCAGCCTGCAGAGCTGCTATGCCAAGGGGAGTATGGGAGTAGTGAGGTGTCGTAATGAGGATCGCATCAATCAGTTTGGATTGAATGCATTCATAGGCATTGAGAAAACAGGTTTGGGCAGGATAAAGTTCGAGAAGCTTTGGATTGGTGTCGCTCACCGCTACGAGCTCACAGTTAGGGACTATCCCATTGAGTAACGATGCACAGTGAGCTGCGCCCATGCCGCCGAGCCCGACAACACCGAGACGCACTTTTTTTAATGGAGAAGAGGATATTTTGGTTGGCATGGTGTTCTATGGGCAAGACTGTTGAGGACGGGCTTGATCGGATATGAGTTGGGCTTGCATGGATAGTTCAACAGCTAAACAAATGTGCTGCTGAGTCATAGCACTTTCTGTTCTGTGTAGGCAATCAAGAATTAAGTGACCAAAAAAATGGAATCCGATTTGCCTTTGTATTCGGTGAATTATTCACTGCAGGGTTTTACCTAAACAATTGTCCCATTTTTTGTCCGAGTAGTTTGGACGCTAGGGCTAGGGATACAGCTAAAAATAGCATGGCTAATACCCCTAGGGCACAAGCGACAGAGGGTGCGATGGGTGTAATGCGTCCCATGAGGGAGTAAATGGCCTTAGTCACGGGATAGTAATCGGCCTCTTGCGCTAAAATCATGCCGCTACTCACGTCGAGCATGGCAAAGGAAAAGGTAAGAATAGTTCCGGCAATTAAGTTTGCACTTATTAAAGGGAGGCTGATTTTTAGAAGCGTTTTCCAAGGAGGGCATCCCATGTTGGCAGAAGCTTCCTCTAAGGACACGGAAGTTTGTTGAAAGCCAGCGTAAGCCGCTCGGACGATGTAAGGTAGGCGATGAATGGCGTAAGCGATAACGAGTAGGAGGGTGGGATTTTGGCGAGGATCTAACCACTCAATCCCTGCAAAAGGAGGGCGAGTGAAGGCTACGAAGTAGGCAAAGGCTAGGACGAGGCCGGGTAGGGCGAGGGGAAGCATGGCGACAACATCAAGAAGGTTTTTTCCTTTAAAATTTTCCCGGGCGAGGAGGTAGGCTATACCGAGCCCAAGAACTAAATCAACGAGGGCGGAGGAGGTAGCATAAAAAAGGGAGTTTTTCATGCTCATGACGGTGAGCGGCAGGGAGAAGACCTCGTGATAAAATGCCGCCGACCATTCGTTAGGCATGATGCTAAAAAACCACTTAGCTGAGAACGATTGGATAATGACTCCGAGGTGGGGCAAGATGGAAACCAGAATAAAAAAGACCATGCCAGTGACAACGAGAAAACCGGTGCGAGGTGAGAGTTTTATGGAATCGTCATAAGAAGCGGAGCGCGCCATCATGGCAAAATTACCTTCGCCCCATTTTTTACCGATGAGAAAAAGGACAGAAACAAAAACTAAGGTCAGCACGACTAAAGCGTAACCAAGAGGATTATTTGATTGGGTAACGAGGTTAAAGATTTGGCTCGGCACGGTGGTTTGAAAATCAAACATCAGGGGGACGCCGAGATCGGTAAAAGCGGCAACGAAGACAATGGAGGCACCGGCAAAGACTCCAGGTAAGGCAAGGGGAAAGCTGATGGTGCGGAAGATATGTAAGCTGTCAGCACCGAGGTTACGAGCGGAGTCGCGAAGGCTGGGGTCGATGTTGGCTAAAGCGGCTTGGACGCTGAGATACATGATAGGATAAAGGTGAAGAACTTGCAGGAGGATGATGCCGATAAATCCGCCTGAGCCGAACCAGTCGGGTGGGTTCTGGAGGTCGATAAGATTCCATTGGCTAAGGATAAGATTTAAGCTACCGAAGCGAGAAAAGAATTGCTTGAGCCCAATGGCACCAACGAAGGGCGGCAGGATGAGGGGGATGAGTAGGAGGGTGCTGAAAATGGCTTTCCCAGGGAAACGATAGCGTAAAAAAAGTTGAGCTAAAGGAATGGCGATGATCAGGCAAAAGGCGGTGCTGAAGATGGCGATGAGAAGGCTGTTGAGAAAACATTCTCGATAGAAGGGGTTTTCAAAGATGATAAAAAAGTAGTCGAGGCTGAAATGAAGCTGGCTTTGTTGGCCGTTAACTGTCTCGATAAAAAATGCTCCCTTTAAAAGAAAGAAGAGGGGATAGACTAAGAATAGACCGAAGAAGAAGACTAAAAAGGGGAGAAGTATTTTTTTCACAAAAGCTCTTTTTGGGCTGAGTTAAAAGTGAAGTAAATTTTTTGCGGCCACACTGATTTGTATTTCCTGACCTTCTGGGAAGTAGTCGGGAAGCCAAGCTTTAATTTCTTCGCCATCAGAGCTGCGCAGGGCTACGTGATTCTTACTGCCTAGGTAGGAGCTGTAAATGACGGTCATGGGAATACCGTTGGAGGTGACTTCCACTTTTTCGGGACGGAAGGCCGCTTGTTTATTTGTCTGGCAACCTAACTGGTGGGCGATTTTGGAATTGGGAGCGAGCAGGTTAATTTCGCCAATGAAGGATGCAACGAAGGCGTTGGCAGGTTGATTGTAAATTTCGTATGGGGTGCCAATTTGTTGGATGCGGCCTGCATTCATTACGGCAATACGGTCAGCTAGGGAGAGGGCTTCTTCTTGGTCATGGGTAACGTAGAGGCTGGTGATTTTGGTTTCTGTGTGAAGTTTTTTAATTTCGTCACGCATTTCTAAGCGGAGTTTGGCGTCGAGGTTGCAGAGGGGTTCGTCAAAAAGGAGTAGGTCGGGTTGCACGGCAATGGCGCGAGCTAGGGCTACGCGCTGCTGTTGGCCTCCGGAGAGTGAGGTGGGTTTACGGTCTGCCATGTGTTCCATTTTAACTTTTTTGAGGGCGGCTAAAGTTATGTCACGGATAGTTGCAGCAGGCAGCTTACGGACACGTAAGCCATAAGCGACATTTTCAAATACGGAGAGGTGGGGCCAGACGGCGTAATTTTGGAAAACCATAGCGGTGTTGCGTTGGTGGGGAGGGCGTCCAAGGATGGAGTGATCGCCAAAGAGAATGTCACCCTCATCTGGATGATAGAAACCTGCTAACATGCGAAGGATAGTAGTCTTACCGCAACCTGAGGAGCCGAGGAGGAAGAACATTTCACCAGATTTGATCTCGAGGTTAACGTGATCAACGATGAGGTTGGAGTCGAATCGTTTAACGATGTTTTTTAACGTAATTTTCATGGTGGAGCTTGGGCAGAGTCGTAGATCAGTTGGTAACGGCGAACGGCTTCATTCATCCATTGGTTAGCTAGGCGACGACTTTGTGCAGGGTCTGTCTTCCAGATAGTGCTGAGAGACATGGCTTGTTCTTCTGTAATGAGGGGTTTAGTAAATTGGGCTAGCAGGATTTTGCGCTGGGAGGGTGGAGCTTTTTGAATGGCTTCCCAAGCCTTACGTAAATGAGTATGGACATCGATTACGCTTTGACCCATGAGGTCGTTGATGACATTCCAGCGTTTGCTTCCTGTAGCTGAGCTGTAGTGAAAGGGATAATCGAGGGTGAAGGGATTGACGGGGACGAGGAGTTGGGAGATATCGGCATCGTAGAAATAGGGAAGTATGCCCATGCGGGTGATATTGTATTTGGTCGCAGCGCCGGGGCTTCCAGTGGGTTTCATCCAGAGGGTTTGTCCTTTTTCTGACATGACGAAGTTGAGGAATTCTTGGGCGATGGGAAGGTTGGGGGCTCCTTTGAGAATGGCTATGCCGTCTGGGTTAATGATCGATACGCCAGGAGGTATTTTAAAGAGGACTTTGTCTTTACCGAGGAAGGACTGTTGTGCGAGCCCATTCACGTCGATGGAAACGGCGTAGGCGGCATCCCCTGTGGCTACTTCCTTAGTAGGACCCGAGCTGGCGGGGAGGAAGGATTTAACGTTGCCGCTCATGCGATAGATCACGGACCACCCTCGATCCCACCCATAAGCTTGGAGGATGATTTCGTAGATCATGTGAACGGCTCCGCTTTTGCGAGGGTCGGCAGAACTGACCCAGCCGGAGAGTTCAGGTTGGCAAAGGTCTTCCCAGCTATTGACGGGCGGTAGTTTGGCGAATTCGATTACTTTACGATTCTCTAAGATTCCGAAGGAGGAGAGAGCAGCACCGTAAAAGGTGTAGTCGGGATCGATGATGTTAAAGCCTCCGATGGATACTGGTATTTTTTTAAGAATGGGTTCTGGTAATCGGTATGGTTGTAGTTGGCCTTTACGTTTTTGACTTTCATAGGGGTCGATACCGCCGCCAAAGAAAACATCAATTTGGCAAGAGCCAGGTGTGGCTTTAAAGCCTGCATCGATAGCTTTTTCAATCTGAGATGTGCCGCCGCCCATATCGCGCCAACGAACATGGACGGGCTCTCCGAAAGTTTCAAAGTAATGCTGTTCAAAGGCTCTTCCGAATTCGTATTGGATGCCCTCCCAATGGGGAGAGACGATGATGAGTTCTCGTTTATCTGCGGCTCGACACGAGAACGTAACATAGAAGAAGAGAGTGTAAGTAAGTAAAAAAAGGAGCCGTCGAGCGGGACGGAAGTGCATGTTATGGTTATTCGGTGTTAAGGGATAAAAGTAAAGTCGAAAAAGATAGTCGTTCTCTTTTTTTTGATTTAAATAGTTGTGATGGCAATTCCACAATTTTCTGCTCCTTGGAGTGTCTCGAGTAAATTTATTACACTCTTACTTAGTTTGGTTTGTTTAAGTGTACCAATTTTTATTTATGTTCTTTCTAAAAACGGAACTCCCTTTTCTCCAGCGGTTGAACTGTTAGCGGTATTGGGACCTTTTTTTGTTGTCGGGTCGGGTCTGTTTAGTGTCTTGGGTTATTCTATCAGTGAGCGAAAACTAATCATTCACCGGCCTTTTTGGAAGACTAGTTTCAAGCTAGACGGGCTAGAGGAGGCAACTTTACGGGGAGAGGATTTTCGAGTTGGGGTTCGACTCTTCGGGAGTGGCGGATTCTGGGGTTGGACAGGTTGGTTTTGGAATCGAGAGTTTGGCAGGTATCGTTTTCTTGGTACACGCTTAGAAAAGGTGGTGGTGTTACGTTGGAAGGAAAGAACCTTGGTCATAAGCCCAGAGGATGGCGCAGGGCTAATCGAGGCTGTTGATTTTAATAAATAAAAAAGCCGCAGTCCTTTGCAGGAGCTGCGGCTTTTGTTAGGGAGGTGTAATTCCCTACTTAATATTAAGAAACGAATTTCTTAATACGTTGCATACCTTTTTCGATGTTTTCCATGCTGGTGGCGTAGGAGATGCGGATGGTTTTGTCATCCCCGAAGGCGATGCCTGGAACAACGGCTACTTTTTCTTCTTCAAGAAGGTCTTGAGCGAATTTAGTTGAGTTCATACCCGTTTCAGAAATGTCCACGAGGAAGTAAAAAGCTCCCATAGGTTTGACATAGCTGAGAGAAGGGATGCCATCAAGAATATCGCAGACACGTGCACGGCGTTTGCCATATTCCTTAAGCATTTCCTCGACGCAATCTTGAGGGCCTTTATAGGCCGCCAAAGCACCTTTTTGGGCAAAGGATGTTGCGTTGGAGGTAGAGTGGCTTTGAAGCGATTCGATCTTAGCTGCGACATCTTTAGGTGCAGCTACGTAGCCCAGACGCCAACCTGTCATGGAGTAGGGTTTGCTAAATCCATTGATGGTTAGGGTGTTTTGGTAGATGTCTTTACTAAAGCTAGCGATGGAGCTGTGCTTGGCTCCGTCGTAAATGAGCTTCTCGTAAATTTCATCGGATAGGATGAGCATATCTTCATCCAAGGCCACATCGGCTAAGGCTGCTAGTTCATTTGCTGTGTAAACGGCACCTGTGGGATTGCCGGGGGTGTTGATGATGAGCATCTTGGTCATCGGGCTCATGTATTCTAAGAATTGATCAGGAGTGATCTTGTAACCGTTCTCGGCTGTGGTGGGGACGATGACAGGTTCACCTCCGACGAGTTTGACCATTTCAGGATAGCTCGTCCAGTAAGGGGCTGGGATGAGAACTTCGTCGCCAGGGTTAATGGTGGCGAGAAGGGCGTTGTAGCAAGCGTGCTTAGCTCCACAAGTGACGATGATTTGAGAAGGCTCGTAGTCGAGGTTATTGTCAGACTTCAGTTTTTCGCTGATGGCGGTGCGCAGCTCGGGAATGCCAGCTGCGGGCGTGTATTTCGTGAAGCCAGCATCAAGCGATCCCATGGCAGCAGCTTTGATGTGCTCGGGGGTATCGAAGTCGGGTTCCCCCGCAGCGAAGGCTATAATATCCACACCCTCAGCTTTTAGGGCTTTGGCTTTGGCGTCTATGGCCAAGGTTATAGAGGGTGACAACTTTTCAACTCGTTCTGAGATTTCCATAAGATGAAAACGTACACAAGCGAAGGGAAGGAGGCGAGTTCTTTTACAGAAAATTTTAAATAGTTGATAGTTAGGTGGTTGAAGTTGAGTAAAAAGGGGTTAAATGCTGACAGAGTCGAGTAAAGACATCAATTGGAGTAGATAAACTGGGTAGATTATTACGTTTCATGGGCTTGCACCAAGAAGTGGATGTGATCAAAGTGGCAAGATGGCTTCATCAACATGGGCGGCTTTATTTGATTGGGATGGTGTGATTATCGATTCTTCTGAACGGCACGAGGAATCGTGGGAGTTATTAGCTCAAGAAGAGGGACTAGTATTGCCGGCGGATCATTTCATTAAAGGATTCGGGATGAAAAACACCTTTATCATTCCTGAATTGCTGCAATGGACACAGGAACCCCAAGAAATAAGGAGGCTCTCCTTGCGCAAGGAGGAGCTGTATCGGGAGCAGGTAATTAAGAATGGTGCAGAACCATTGCCGGGAGTGGTGACATGGCTGAAGCAATTGAAGGAGGCTGCTGTTCCTTGCGTTATTGGATCCTCAACGGAGCGATTAAATATCACGACGATTTTAGGGCAAACGGGGTTGGGTTCGTACTTTCAAGGAATTGTTTCCGCTGAAGATGTCTCTGTAGATAAGCCGCATCCTGAGGTATTTATAAAAGCGGCAGTGATGGCCGACAGAATCCCAGCTCGATGCGTGGTTTTTGAAGATGCGTTTGTCGGTATTGAGGCGGCGCGAGCTGGCGGTATGAAAGTTATTGGTGTGGCCACTACTCATCCTAAGGAGAAGCTAGGTCAAACAGATATGGCTGTGGAGCGTTTGGACGAATTAACAATTAAGATGGTTGAATCTTTGTGGACTACTTTTTAGCTGGATCATCCGTGGTGAAGGCGATGTTCCATACTTTAGCTGCCTTACAGATGTCGATCACGCGGATGATACTTTGATACGAGGTGTTCTTATCTCCTCTGAGGATAACGGCCTGATCGGGGAAATCGGCCGTGACTTTAGCTAGTATGATTTGCAGCTCTTGCGGGGTCAAGGTGCGGCGGTTAACGATGATGTCACCGGCCTGATTTACGTTCACTAGAATTTCTCCTGGCATCCGTGTGGAAGTCTCAGCCTCTTTAGCCGTAGGTAAACTCACGCTGAGTTCGGCCTCGTAGCGTGCGATGTTCCAAGTCAATAAAAAGAAAGTTAGTAAGAACATGGCCACATCAATAAACGGAGCGAGCTGCATTTGCAAAGGCTCGGAAGCTATGTGTTTATTTAGGCGCATGGAAGAAAGGATAAGGTTTTTGAGATCAACGTCCCTTGGCTAGGCAGTCGTAGGTTTTTACCATAAGTTCCGTGAGGGTAGACTCAAATTCTCCGACTAAGCTCTGCACTCTCGAACGAAAAAAGGAGTAACAGATCATGGCCAGCAAACCGACGCAGAGTCCTATGGCGGTGGAGACCAAGGCTTGCGAGACGCCCCCAGCCAGAAGCATCGTGCGCATGGGCGTGGCATCACTAGCGATGGAGCCGAAGGCACGCAAGATACCGAAGACTGTGCCGAGTAGTCCGACGAGGGGTGCCATGACGCCCATATCCATGAGTAGAGTATTAGGTTGGTTGAGCCGCATGGTGGCGCGGTTCCCTTCTACTTCAGCGATCTCTTTGAGGGCTTCTAGGGAAGTGCCATGATTCTCCCGGGCAAATTCTAGGACTTTAGTCAGTACACGGGCGGTAGCCGTGTGATTCTGAGAGGATAGCTCTAAAAGGTCTTCTAGTTTTCTGTCCTTGAGTAGGTGGGTAGCGGTTTCATAAAACTCTGTGTCGATGATATTTGATGAGCGTAGCCAAAAAATATTAAAAATAATCAAGGTAATGACGATTAAGGAAAGAAGAGCCAAAGGAACCAATACCCATTCAGCCGACCAAACCATTTGCCAGAGGCTTAGGTTACTTGAGTCTGAGGAGCTGTTGGTTGTAGCGGCTTGGGCTAAAGTCGATAAGGTAAAGAAAATGGGGAGAAGGGTAGGTAGCTTGCTTAATCGCATGCGTTATCTATAGATTTAAACAAGCTTATGGTCAAGTTGTAGCATGGATCTTTTCTGAATCTTCATGCTTTTCTAAATCTAGCCTTGTCGGAGCGTCCAGTTCCGCATAGACAGACTTAGTGATTTTTTCTCTTGAAAATGCGTCTGCAGCTATGGGTCGTTGGATTATTGAGGGTGTACACTCCGCTGGAGGCATCTGTCTTCTTTTTTGTAATATCATACGCTGCCTATTCCGTTATCCGTGGCGTTGGCGTTTAATTTTAGAGCAAATTTATTTCATTGGCCTCAAATCACAATTTGTTGTCTTAACCACGGGAGCCTCCGTGGGTGCTGTGTTCGCAACGCAAGTTCATTTTCAGTTTGTTAAGTTGGGGATGGAATCCGCCGTCGGACCCACGGTTTCTGTGGCCATGTGCCGAGAATTGGGGCCTGTGCTTGCATGCTTACTTTTGGCGGGCAGAGTCGGAGCGGCCATGGCTGCAGAAATTTCCTCCATGAAAAATACGGAGCAATTAGACGCTCTACGTGCCATGGGCGTTTACCCCATTGAATATTTGGCGGTACCCCGCTTTTTAGCGCTGTTAATTTCCGCCCCTTTACTCACAGGCATGGCTTTAGCGGTGGGGATCGGCTGTGGGTATCTAGTTGCAGTGCCGATTCTAGGAGTGGACGGTGCCTATTACATGGATAACAGTATTAAGTTCACAAATTTCATGGATGTCAGCATTGGTTTGTCTAAAGGATTTTTATTCGGCATCATTATCGCCGTTATTTCTTGTTACAAAGGGTTCAATCCTGAAACGGGAACCGCAGGGGTTGGGCGAACCACTACAGAAGCAGTTGTTAATTCCTCTTTAGCCGTGCTCGTCTCAAATTTCTTTTTCACAATCATCTTGAATAATCTTTTTTTGGGTAATTAGAATGCTACTTGAAATTCAACATTTAAAGAAGACCTTGAATCGCACCCCAGTTCTTAAGGACGTGAATCTATGTCTAAATAAAGGGGAACGAGTAGTCATCATAGGACGCAGTGGCGGAGGGAAAAGTGTTTTACTTCGCCACGTCATGGGGCTTATGCAGCCAGATGAAGGACAGGTGATTTATCAAGGAGTCAACATTTCCATCCTCTCGGATGAAGAGATCAATCCCTATCGCCGCAAGATGGGAATGCTTTTCCAAAATGGAGCTTTATTTGATTCTATGTCCGTTGAAGATAACCTAGCTTTCCCTTTACATGAAATGGGCGGATATACAGCTAAAGAAATCAGGCTGAAGGTTGCTGAATCTTTAGAGATGGTGGACTTACCTGGACAACAAAATAAGATGCCTGCCGAACTTAGCGGAGGTATGAAGAAGCGTGTTGCTCTAGCTCGCGCTGTCATTAACCGCCCTGAACTCATGCTTTATGACGAGCCCACGACAGGCCTAGACCCCATCGTAGCAGATAGCATTAATCGATTAATTTTGAGATTGTCGGATAAACTTGGAATGGCTTCTATCGTAGTCACCCATGACATGGTGAGCGCCTATTTGATCGCCGAGCGGATTTGCTACCTTCATGCTGGAAAGATTTACTTTGAGGGAACTCCTCAACAAGTTCAAAGCACAGAAGATCCATTAGTGAAAAAATTTGTGAATGGCATTTCAGAAACATCAGATGCGGTGGTTTAAAATCGATTAAGATTGGAATATAAAAATGAAAGATAAAAATCTCGAAATTAAAGTAGGTGCTTTTTTTCTCTTTGGGCTTTTAGCTATAGGTATCCTTATCGTGACCTTTGGTCGCTTTGGACAATTCAACCGGTCAACCTATAATATCACGGTTCAGTTTGCTAATAGCAGTGGAGTCATTAAGAACTCTCAAGTTCTCTACCGTGGAGCCAAGATCGGCACAGTATCGAAAGCCCCAGTTATTAGTGACGGTGGCAAGTACGTTGATCTAAGCCTTATGATTAGAAGTGATATTCAGATTGATCAAGGCTCTAAGTTTAAAATAGGAGTGTATGGCCTACTGGGTGATCGTTTTGTGGATATCATTCCCCCTGACGTTAACACGGATCAATACATCCAACATGATGCAGTTTTGAAAGGAACGGAAAGTAAAGGGTTTGGAGATATTGCAGAACGGTTAGATACTATTTCAGAAAATATACAAAATAAATTACTAACTCCTGAACTGACCGAGGACATACATGAGTCCGTTAAGAATGCCAAAAATTTATTAGGTCGCATGGATAAATTTATGTCCGAAGCCGAATCTGGTAAAGGGGCAGTTTACATGTTGATGAAGGATGAGAAAGTGGCCAGTGATCTACGCATGACCATAGCTGAAATGAAGCAGCTCAGTTTTAATCTAAGAACCCGTGGTATCCTTTTTTATAAAGATGTCAGTGAAGAAACCTCTAAAGAAAATGCTGATAAAAGTAAAGCTAAGGCCCCCGCAAAAGGCCAAAAAACTAGATGAACCACTGTTCAGCCATTCTGCTGGCTGCTGGTAAGAGTCAGCGTTTAGGGTTTGATAAAATTTTAACCCCACTTTGCGGTCAGCCCGTTCTCATTTATTCCTTACAAAGTCTTTTAAATTCTCCCTTGATCCATGAGGTTATCATCGTCACTCGTCAAGATATCATACCTGCAATTGAGTCTTTAGTTGCAGGGCAGAAGCCAGTTAAAAATGTTCGTGTGATCCAAGGAGGCGCCGAGAGGCAAGACTCAGTTTACCTAGGACTAAAATCTGTTGCTGCCAACTCTACCCATATTCTGATTCATGATGCCGCTCGCCCACTGCTGTCCCTCTCCATGATCGAAAAAAGTTTAATAGCCTGCGAAAAAACGGGTGCCGCAGTGGTCGCTAGGCGAGCAACAGACACCTTAAAAAAAGTTTCTGCAACAGATGAAATTGAGGCTACCCTCGATCGCTCAACTATCTGGTTAGTCGAAACTCCACAAGTCTTTCATAAAAAAATCATCACGGAATCTTACGAGAGGGTGATCACTAAGAAAGCCTTCGTTACAGATGACGCCTCTACTGTTGAACTAGCGGGAGGGACAGTTTTTGTTGTAGAATCAGACACTTTAAATTTAAAAATCACCCGAACCATGGATTGGGAAATACTCGAGCTTTGGTTAAAAAAAGAAGGGGTTTTATTAGTACGTGAGGATATCCACCATTTAAGCAATGAGCTTAGTCCGCTCATCGGATACTTGCCACTTTTGGAAAAATACGGTGGGCATGACGAGAAATTTTTAAACTATTTAGCTAGATGTATCGACTCAGCTAGAGGTGTTCAGACCGCACTACACGCTCTGCAAACAAAAACTCGTAACTTATTCGCTAACAACTAGATCTTGACATAAACTCTAGCTGATAGGATATTGCTGCCTAGATTTCGATATGAAAAATACCCACCAAAATATTGCAAGAGCTAAAGAAATAGCCAACATTCTTGCAGGGGTAGGCTTGCTATTAACCATTATTCCTTTAGGGCTTTGTATTGTTAGTTTATTTCTTTTAGAAGGCGTTTCCCCTCTAAAGGCTTTGTATTCTTTAGGCTGGGCCTTTATGGCTGCCCTAGCTATGCTCCCCTTGGGTCTAGGAGTTTTTGTCGGGGCGCTTGCTTGGATGTCTCTACTCAAACGCACTAAGCAGAAAGCTGAGTATGCGGGTGAGTATGATGATGATGATGACGTCTAAAATGTCACTTGCCTTGGCTTTCACTCTGAAGTAGCATGACGTTAAGGTAATAAAGCACGCTATCACAAAGTGCTAGCCAACTGGCTTCAATCACATTATCCGACACACCCACGGTTCCCCATTCTTTTAGTCCGTCACTTGAGATGATTAGAACGCGTGTTTTTGCAGCGGTGCCGTTGGAGGAATCCATGATCCGAACTTTATAATCGATGAGATGAAAAGCATTAATCTGAGGGTATTTTTGTACTAGTGCTCGGCGCAGGCTGTTGTCTAAAGCGTTTACGGGGCCATCACCATTGGCTACGGTATGGATGACTTCATTATCCACCATGAGTTTAACCGTAGCCTCACAATTGGTGAAGCCGTGCGTGACGTTTTTTCTCATGGACACATGATATTCACTAAGCTCAAAAGACGGTTTAAAACCCTCCAGTTGGCTTCGCACAAGTAATTCAAACGAAGCATCTGCCGCCTCGAATTCATAGCCTTCATTTTCTAAGCGTTTGATATCTTCTAAAATGCGACGTGTGGCAGGATCCTTTTCATCTAAGGTGATTCCCAGTTCCCTAGCCTTAAGCATGACATTGGTGCGGCCAGAAAGTTCACCAACTAAAATACGTTGGCGGTTTCCCACCAGTTCAGGAGTGATGTGTTCGTAGCTGACTTCCGTTTTATTGACGGCATTAACGTGCATACCTCCCTTATGGGCAAAGGAGGAGATGCCAACGAAAGGAGCGCGGTTATCGTGGTTTTGATTCGCTACTTCATCAACAAAACAGGACAGTTCACTAAGTTGGCTCAGTTTGGAATCAGCAAGGACTCTTCTTTGCAACTTCAGTTCTAGAAGGGGCATGACGGAGATGAGGTTGCAGTTACCAGTTCTCTCACCGTAACCATTGATCGTACCTTGTATTTGAGAAGCTCCTTCAAGAACCGCAGCTAAGGCATTGGCCACGCCGAGTCCACAATCATTATGGGTATGAATGCCGATCTTAGTTTTAACGGTGCCGACCATTTTTCGAGTTATCTCAGCGATCTCATGCGGCATAGTGCCTCCGTTTGTGTCGCACAGCACTATATAATCCGCTCCTGCATCGGAGGCTGCTTGGATCGTGCTGAGAGCATAGGCAGGATTATTTTTATAACCGTCAAAAAAATGTTCGGCATCGTAAATGACCTCACGCCCATTCGCTTTTAGTACTGCCACGGTATCAGCAATCATGCGGATATTTTCTTCAGGAGTTGTTCTTAAAACTTTTTCCACGTGTAACATCCATGACTTCCCAAAAAAGGTGACAACGGGCGTAGCCGCATCAAGCAGCATCTTCACCTGCGGATCTTCGGAAGCCTTCATTCCAGGCTTACAGGTACTGCCGAAGGCCGCTATTTTGGTTTGCCCCCAATCCTGTTTTGCTGCCTCTTGGAAGAAGGCTACATCCTTCTCGTTAGACCCAGGCCAACCACCCTCAATGTAATGTACTCCAAAATCAGCTAAACGCCGAGCAACTCGAAGCTTATCACGTAGAGAAAAGTTGATACCTTCTCCCTGAGCACCGTCGCGCAAGGTGGTATCGTAAAGTGTGATAGTGGATTTCATAAAGGATTAAATAGGTTGAAAAAACAATGAAAGGTGAGTAGATCTCGCTGAGCCAAGCCAGCAAGTGCAAATTAAATCTGAGTAATAATCAGAGAGCACAGTGCTTGAGTACTATCGGAATATTTAGAGGTGTTTTCGATTACCAAGCGCATAAATTACGTTTAACCTCAAGAACACTTAACGGCAAGTGATTTGTTCCAAGAGAATTCTTCTTGTTTCTCTAAGTGTGAACAAATCTGAATTCTAAGATTGAGCTTTTCCTAACTATTTGGTGGAATAGACGTGATGGAATATCGTGCTTTTTTAATTTTCGGGGCTCCTGGCTCTGGTAAAGGAACTCAGGGAAAAATTCTTGGCACGATCCCAGGTTTTTTTCACCTTGCTTGTGGCGATGTATTTAGGTCATTGGATTTACGTTCAGAGGTAGGCCGTGCGTTCATTGAATACTCCAGTCGTGGAGAGCTAGTTCCCAACGACATTACGATTAAGCTCTGGAAAAATCATCTCGCTAACATGGTCACTCTTGGCCGCTTTAAGCCAGATTTGGATCACTTGGTTTTAGACGGCATCCCCCGAAATCTTGAGCAGGCTCGAATTTTAGAAGGGGATATTAATGTAAAAAAAGTTTTTCACCTGGATTGCCCTAACCGCGAGCTACTTGTAGAGCGTATGCGCCGCCGTGCACTTAAAGACAACCGCTTTGATGATGCAAATGAGGACATCATCCGTGTGCGTTTGCAAAAATACTTAGAGGAGACTAAGCCCGTGCTGGACTATTATGGCACTGCTAAGACTGTTGATGTCGATGCCATGAAATACCCTTATGAAGTGCTACGGGAAATATTGAAACACATTCATACGCTTAAGGATTAGCCTTAGTTTTTAGGATGCGTATTCTTTTCACAGGCACAGGGGAAATTGGGGTTCCTGCCTTACGGGCTTTATTAGAGTCCGAAATTCATCATGTCGTGGGTGTCATCACTCAGCCCGATCGTGCTGCGGGACGCCATCAAGAGCTTCTTGCTTCGCCCGTTAAGCAAATGGCATTTCTTCATCATGTATCTGTTTATCAGCCTGAGAAAATCAATACTACAGCCGTCCTTGAGCAGATCAATTATCTCAAGCCTGACATTATGGTGGTCTGCGCATATGGACAAATTTTAAAATCCCCCATCCTTAAGTCACCACGCGTAGGTTGCTTAAATCTACATGCCTCACTGCTGCCTAAATACCGTGGTTCGTCATGCATTCAAGCGGCTATTAAAAATGGCGATGCCAAGAGCGGTATGACTGTGATGTGGATGGATGAAGGACTTGATACGGGTGATATCTTCCTTCAAGAGGAGTTAAAACTTGCGCGCGACGAGACGGCTGGAACTCTTCATGACCGCTTAGCAAGTCAAGGCCCAAGCTTATTATTATCCGCTTTGGATCTAATCGGAAAGGGGAAGACCATCAGGAAAGCTCAGAGTACTTCCCAAGCAACGTATGTTAAAAAGCTAAGTAAGGCGGACGGGCATGTGGACTGGAATTTTCCTCAAGTCGAAGTAGAGGCACACATTCGCTCAATGATCCCTTGGCCTGGTGCTTTTAATTTTCTCAATATGGATGGAGAGAAAAAATCGGTAAAAATTTTTCAGACTATTATTTCTAATAGGGCCAAGGGTTCACCTGGGGAAATCTTGCGGATAGATGAGCATGGTATTTTGGTGGCGGCGGGGGAGGGTGGTCTGCTCTTGCGAGAGGTGCAATTGGAAGGCCGTAAACGCATGAAAGCGGACGAAATGGCTCGCGGTATTCACTTAACCACAGGCATGTTTTTGGAATAAACCTTCAAGGCTGGCTTCGTAACGGGATATCGACATACACAGGGTAGTGGTCGCTGGCTAGTCCGCGTTCATCGCCACCAAACACATCTTTTCGCTTACTGGCACCACGAGCTAAAACGTAGGCAGTCGGGATGTTTTCACCCCATCCAGAGGAAAACCAGATATAATCAAATGTGCTGTCAGGGTAAGGTTCGCCCTCACGTGCGGGGATGGTGATAATGGCCTTGCGCTCCTGAATACCGAAGGAATGTCGGAATCCCATACTCTGCAGTTCGGAAAAAGTTTTTTCGTCTTCAAAGTTTTTGGAAAAAAAATCTGTATTAAAATCACCACAGACTAATATTTTATCGCGATAGGGATCAAGGTTGAGCCTGTCTAAATCACGCTTTAATTCTTGGATGGCAGCTAATCTCTTGGCGTAATTTGAACTGCGGTCCTTTTCATTTTCTGCTCCGAAATTGCTTTTAGTATGGCCGTTGTAGATGACAAATTTTAAATTACCTACTTCATACCGCGCAGCTAACCAGCCCCGTGCTGGGCGATCTTTTTCAGCAAGAGTGGCAAAGTCGATCTCCCACGTTTCGCTCCACGCTGGGTTTGAGAGTATTCCGACTTGTTGTTGAATCTTATCATTAAGCAGACGTTCTTGATTCTCGTCATTAAACCACGAGGAGGCGATATTATGGAATGCGCTAGTCCCTAGATTCTTATTTAAAGAAACTAATGCAGCCAGATTACGCGTTTCCTGTGTGAGCAAAATATCTGGTTTAAAATCTTTGATCATGGCTGCTACGGCAGCCGTTTGCCATTGTACATTTTCCTTGGTGCTCTGACGTAGGCCAGCGGGAAACCACTCGATATTCCACGTAGCAATACGGATACTGGTTCTATCAGAGTAATCAGTTTTTGTAGCGCTTTCTTGTGTGAAAGGCTTTTCAATCCGAGGGCTGTCAGCTTGTAGAATGAGTGGCCATACTATTAAAAAAAGGCTGCAAACTGAAATTTTCAGAGGGGCACGCATTCCGAAAGTATGAGCTAATACACCAACGGCTGCAACTATTTCAACCCGTCAATTAATAACACTACGCTTAAATCAACGTTTAAGCGTAGATCCCCGCACGATAAGCTCAGTCGGTAAAAGTATTTTAACTGGCAGCTGTGGGGTCTGCATCTCGTTCAAGAGATAATTAGCTGCAACTCGCCCCATCTGGCTAGAGTAGATATCGATCGTTGTCATGGGAGGCTCTAGCATTTGCCCAAAGTGGTTGTTATCAAAACCGACCACGCTTACGTGTTTAGGAACCTCTATTTTTAAATGGTGCAATTCCGAAACGAGCTCGAAGGCTTCACGATCAGATCCGCAAACGATAGCTGTAGGCTTCGTTGTTAATCCGTAATATATTTCAGCGGCGCGGCGGGCGGATCTTTCTGTGTGGTTATCGTAAAATACCATGTCTAAGCAGGTATCTTGGCCATGTTGCCGCATAACCTGCTGGTAGGTGAGAAACCGTTCTCGGTAGCCGTCGTGAACATTTAAGCCCGTTACATACATGGCAATCCGTTTATGATTTTCTGAAAACAAATGAGCTAAAAGTTTTTCCATGCCTGCACGATTGTCACTACAAATGCAGCCGATTTCTTCTTGGTTGAGCGTGGCATTTCCTAAAGTCACAGCGGGTATTTTATCTCGCACAAGTTGAGCAATAACTTGAGGCTCTACATGGTTGGGAAGCACGACTCCCATGCAGCCGTGGTGGCGTGCCTCAGCTATCTTAGCCATTTTTTCTTGTGCGGAATGAAATCCAGAATAAGCACGTAGCTCATAGCCTTCTTCGAAGAGCGTTTCCTCCACTCCAATCATCCAGTCAAGGATAAGGCTATACCAACCTCTGAGAATATCTCGATTGACCACGAGGATGACTTCACCGCTGGGAGGATTAGCACGTTGAATGTAATGGTATCCTATTTCGCCTGTCCTTGCTTCGATCAGTCGCTGCTTGGTTAATTCTTCTAAAGAATAATCAATAGCAGTTTTAGGGATACGCAGGATACGGCTTAGCTCGGCGGCGCTGGGTAGAACTTCCGCTATGTAACGACTGCGAATCAAAGTGCGCAGCAGGGACAGAGCCCTCTCCTTTGAGTCAAAAGACAAACGAGCAGTATCTTTTTTGGTGTCGGTCATAAGCTAATCCTCATTCCAATAATCTGATTGTAAGGAAACAAACGCAAACTACAAGCTTGAAGCGCACTTATCTAATAATCGAGATTAAGGTTCTTGCGATTCTTGGGCCCGCTGCGCCTTTATTTTCTGAACTTGTCTCCGCTCCATCCAACGCCACCAGTAGCCGCTTATTTTTTCCATTATTACTTTCCGTACGCTTGGGTCGGGGTGCTGTTGGTAATAATGGTAACGCTCTAATATATCTAAAATATAGGCCTTGGTGGTGGGGAAATCGATTTGTTCAATGAAGAGGGCAGCACTCTCTTCTGGCAATTGCTTCGACCAACGTCGGGCATGGGTGCGTCCAGCATTATATTCAGCTAGGCCAAAAATCAGTGGTCGATCTGTTGCCTCCCAGCGAGAAATAGCGCGGCTGAGATACCAGCTACCCGCAAAAATTCCTGTTCGTGGATCGAAGAGATCAATGTTGCGAAAGTTTTGAATATTTTCCGCCTTAGCCCATTCGCCCGCAGCGATTGGGGTTACTTGCATCAGACCTCTTTCCTCCGCCATCCCGTAGGCACCAGAATCAAAATCACTTTCCCTCCAGATAACAGCACGGATGAGTAAGGGATCAAGTTGGTATTTTTCTGCTGCTTCCTTGATGATGATGTTATAATGCCTGTCTTCTTCGCGCTGAACACTGCCCCACCACCAAACAGCCGCTAAGACAAGTACGGGTGGAAGGAGAACACCTAATATGAGTCCCAAAGAACGAAATAACTTACGCACCATATCTCTACAGTATTCCTATCTATGCCAGACGTGCAAGATTCAACAGTGTTGATCAACGCTTAATGATCCGTAAGATTAAATGCCATGCCTGATCTTTTTAACTCAACCACACCCACTTCCAGCTTTGTGCGTGTCGTGCCCGAGTTAGCTCTAGATCGCATGTTTGATTACAGGCTCCCACCATCCTTAGTCGGTCAGGTTAGTCTTGGGCAGCGACTGCGAGTGCCTTGGGGTAACCGACAGATTTTAGCCTATGCCGTGGACTTTCCTTTAAAACCCGAAGTCGAGAATTGTCGGGACGTGCTGCAAGTCGTGGGGGAAGAGCCCCTTATTCCACCTGTTCTTATTCAACTAGCGCGTTGGATGGCGGACTATTACTGCTGTGATTTAGCTCAGTCCTTAAAGACTATGCTCCCTGATACAGTAAGGGCGAAGGAAGATTCTTTCAAAAAAAGATTATGGGCGCAAGTTCCCGCTCATTTGATTCCCGCCGTCGTGCAGGAGCGTTTGAAGTCCGCTAAAGCTCAAGCCAAAGCTTGGCAGTTAGTGCATGAAAAAAATGGTGGCTGGCTGGCAGAACTTATCAAGCAAAGCGGTTGCTCCGCTGCCGTGTGGAAAGCGTTGGAGGAAAAACAGCTTATTATCCTTTCCAGAGAAAAAGTTGAGCGCGATCCCTTAGCGGGCCTTTTACCCGTGACAGAAGATTTAATTTTAAATGATGAGCAGGTAGAAGCACTCCGTATTTATCATGAAGAAGCTGCTTCGCAACAACCTCACCCCATTTTACTACAAGGCGTCACCGGCAGCGGAAAAACGGAAGTCTATCTACAAATTATTCGGAAAGTTTTAGAACGGGGACGCAGCGCACTCGTGCTCGTCCCAGAGATTGCCCTGACGCCTCAGACCGTTGAACAATTCCGGTGCCGTTTCGAAACTATGCACATCCGCATAGCGGTTTTACACAGCCACCTCAGCTCAGGGGAAAGGCATGACCAGTGGCAACTTATTCGCAGCGGGAAAGCCCGGGTCGTCATCGGTGCCCGTTCAGCCATTTTTGCCCCTCTGCAAGATCTAGGGGTCATCATTATTGATGAAGAGCACGAAGCAAGTTATAAACAAGAGGAAGCACCGCATTATCATGCACGTGATCTAGCCGTGCTCCGTAGTTCCCTCGAACATATTCCCGTAGTGTTAGGAACGGCCACGCCATCGCTAGAGTCTTACCAGAATGCGTTGGCGGGGAAATATCGTCTTGTGCGTTTGAAGAAAAGGGTGCTGGAGATTAAAATGCCTGTCATTCACATTCTGGATTTACGTAAGGAAAAGCCTGAGAAAGGGCAACGTGCCGGAGTGGCTGAAAAACTGCGCCAAGCCGTTCAACAACGACTCCAACTGAAAGAACAGTCCATTCTTTTTTTAAACCGTCGCGGCTACGCCACCAGCCTACAATGCCCTAAATGTGGCTACGTGGCAGAGTGTCCACATTGCGAAGTTTCCTTAACCTATCACCGTACTCAACATCAACTGCGATGCCACCTTTGTGATTATGAAAAACAGGCACCTCAACATTGTCCTGAGTGCGGCTTTACTGACTACAAGTTGGCAGGCTTAGGCACCCAACGCATTGAGGACAGCATCAGTCAGGCCTTTGATAAAGCTAAAGTCTGTCGCATGGATTCTGACAGCATGAGAGGCAAGACCGCCTATCAAAATGCACTCCAAGATTTTCGTGAAGGCCGTACGGAAATTCTCGTCGGCACCCAGATGATCACCAAAGGCTTGCACTTCCCTAATGTTACCTGCGTCGGTGTGATCAACTGTGACCAAGCCCTCCAACTCCCAGATTTCCGTGCTTCAGAACGCGTCTTTCAACAACTCGTGCAAGTAGCAGGACGAGCGGGCAGGGGAGATAAGCTAGGAGAAGTCTTTATCCAAACTTATACGCCTTTTCATCCTTCCATTCAATTTGCCCGACATCATGACGTGGACGGTTTTTTAGAACAGGAATTAGACTACCGTAAGGCCCACGGGTATCCGCCCTTCCGACGGGCTGCCCTCATTAAATTCCGCGGTCTTTCTGAAGAAAAAACGCGCTACTGTATAGACTCCGTGGCCAAAAAATTAAAAGAATTAACCGATTCACAAACACTAGTTCCCGACGCTTCGCCTGCACCTATCCCTAAAATAAAGGATCATTATCGTTTTCATCTTTTTTTATTAACTAAAAATATGCCCGCCCTTAGCCGACTGCTTCGTCAGCATTTTTTGAATCAAAAGTGGCCTGAAAACATTCGCATGACGATCGACATTGATCCCACTAATCTTCTTTAGTTTTTAATGTGTCTTCACATAGTAACCAGAAACAAAAAAACTTAGCTTGCCTTTCCGTTAATTCTCTACTAACTTTCAGCTGGTTCACAGGTTATTGCCTGTCTGAAGTTTCCGTTTCACGGTTTAGTTCAGCCTCCTTTTTTGGTCTCATCGATGAGAGATTGTGTAGGGATAAAGTTAACTCTCATCGAACTTCCCATGTTTGGATTTTACGGGTCACTGCGCCGTTGCAGTGTTGTGCATAGGCATAGAGATCGCCCTACTCACCAGAAAGAAATGTTATGTCCACGACCTTTGCCGACCTAAAACTGTCCGAGCCCCTTCAGCGTGCTCTCGCAGAAAAAAACTACACCACGCCTTCACCCATTCAGGCTCAATCCATTCCTCATTTACTTGAAGGCAAAGATTTGCTCGGTATCGCCCAAACGGGCACAGGCAAAACGGCAGCCTTTGCCTTGCCCATTTTAAACCATTTGAGCGAGCAACAAAAGCGCACCGTCGTTAAGTCACCTCTCGTTTTAATCTTAACGCCTACTCGTGAGTTAGCCTCCCAAATCGGCGAAAGCTTTCGCTCGTATGGAAAACACCTTAACATCTCACACAGCGTTGTCTTCGGCGGCGTGGGTCAGTATCCACAAGTCAAAGCACTGCTTAAAGGTTTGCATGTCCTCATCGCCACGCCGGGCCGCTTACTTGATCTCCATGACCAAGGCCATATTCGTTTCGATCAAGTGGAAGTCTTCGTTTTAGATGAAGCCGACCGTATGTTAGACATGGGATTTATTCATGACGTTAAACGTATCCTTAAATTCCTCCCACAGAAACGTCAGTCCTTACTTTTCTCGGCTACTATGCCGCAAGAAATTGCAGGCCTCGCAGATTCCTTGTTACGTAACCCGATTAAAGTCGAGGTGACCCCTAAGGTCACTACGGCCGAACGTATCGTACAAAAAGTTTGTTTTGTCGATCATTCTAAAAAGCGTGACCTTGTTCATCACTTAATTAAAGAAACAGCAGGAGATGGGTTAACCTTGATCTTTACCAAGACCAAGCATGGAGCTAATCGCTTAGCTGACCAGCTTCATAAAGAAGGCGTTCCCTCCGATGCCATCCATGGCAATAAATCACAAAGTGCTCGTGAGCGTGCTTTAGAAAATTTCCGCAAAGGTCGAGTCAAAGTCCTTGTAGCTACGGATATTGCGGCTCGTGGTATAGATGTCAAAGGTATCAGCCTTGTGGTGAATTATGACCTACCGAACGAGCCCGAGTCTTACGTACACCGCATTGGCCGCACCGCCCGTGCCGGAGCTGAAGGTATAGCCTACACGCTTTGCGATGCAGAAGACCGTAAACTTCTGCGTGACGTGGAACGGTTTATTCGTCAGACCATTCCCGTCATGTTAGAGCAGCCTTACCATTGTGAAGCTGCCTCTAAATCCACGGCTCAACCCAGTGCGGCAGGCTCCTCACGCGGCCGCAACCAATCATCCAGCCGCAGTCGTAGTGGTGGCGTCGGTTATCAGCCACGTCAGGGTGGGTTCCATAAACGTTTTGAAGGTCAAACGAAACAAGGTCGTGGTTCACGGCACAACTTCGGCAGCCGTGATGTCAGTGTAGAATAGATGGCACGGTGTGGTTTAGGTCTGCTGACCTGAAATAACTATTCAATTTAGGCCGCCTCAATGAGACGGCCTATTTTTTGCCTGCTACTCGTGTCCTCTTACCCTAAACTAAAGCAGTTCCATGTAGCTTTAAGGGATCAAGGCGCAGCAGGTGCCGGCGTCGGTTCAGGAGTTTGAGTTTTCTTTTTGAAATGGTTATTGAAGCCATCTAGGATATTTTTCTTCCCCTCACTCGGCGCATTAGGATCAGTAGGTGCATCAGACTTTGTTTTAAAAAATTGATCCATAAGCTGTGTGCCTTTATTTATGAGGGCAGCGGGATCCATCGCTAAAATATCGTCGATCAATCTACCTGAGATACTGACTTTTGGTTCTTGCGTAGTTCCTTTTACTTCAACGGGTAAAGACTTACCGTCTTCTGACTTAAGTCCAGCTAGATTCAAAAGAAGCTGGATGGCCGCGGGATCTAATTGAACTGCACCATTAAGATTGAGTGATTTATCAAAACCAACTGGCCCATTCATCGTGATATTTAAGTTGGGAGATCTAATCGACAGAGGTGCAAGTTGGACTTTTTGTTGAGCGATTTGATAGGTAGCGTCAACATGTTCAAACTTACCTTCTTTAAGGGCGGACACTCCGGCCAAGTTTCCTAAAAGCTGAAGTTTTTTAAGTTTAGGGACTTGAGCTTCGGAAATTTTAAAGGACCCGCTTCCGATGACTTCTTTAGGAGCGTCTAGGTTTCCCTTACCCGTAAAATCAAGCTGCAACCGACCGAGTAAGGTTTGAGCATCACTACCGACATCTGCCATCAAGGCTGACATATCGACTGAGTCCAAATCAACCTTAGTTTCATAGGTCATAGGGGAAGCCTTAGTGTTTAAAGTAACATTTCCTTTAAGAGAGCCGTTATAAACTGAGCCCTTGATTTCAGTCAGGCTTAAAATATCTTTTTCAAATTTTAAGGGAGATTTTACATTCGTGATTTTTAAGCCAGGCATAACGGTAACTACGTTTATCGTTAAATCACCTTGGGCACTTTGTTCCGTACCCTGTTGCTTGTAGGAAGCTAGGATGTTGGCGTTTTCTGCTTTAAATAGTGTGGCTCCATCCTCTGCTAGACATTCAACTTCTGCCCCCACTACTTTGATGTTAGGCAGTAAAAAAGACAGCGGCACCTCAGCTGGTTTCTCCACTCCTTTGGCTGTGGCTAATGTGGTTTTTAGTTGGGCTAAATCGACAGGAAGAATAAGGGAGCCCTCTTTAGACTGCCGTAATTTAATAACGGGTTTTGTGATAAGCGCTTCGGAAACTTCGTATCTACCTTGATAAAAACTCATCAAGCTATAGGTAAGTTTAACCTCTTCGACTGCCAGAAGATTTTCTCCCACAGCGGCTTTAGGATTGGGAATGGTTATATTTTTAAGGATCAAATGGTTAAAGCTGATGCTATGCTCTGAAAAAGTAATGTCGGTGTTAAGTTGGCTCTTAATTTTATTTTTGATGGTGTCCGCAAATTCAGTGGAATTCACATAATTAAGGCCATAAACAAACACTGCCACAAGAGCTGCAATAATTAAGATAACTAGGAGGGCAAAATCGAGGAGTAACTTCTTGAACATAGTTGAGACTAAGCATTCTGATCAATTAGCCAAACATAAAGAAAAGGCAGTTCCTTAAAATAGTGGACGAACCCTAGACCTCGTAATTTAGGAGAAGACAGCAAAACCACTATTGATTTTTGTTCCCGCTCGCTCTTAGATTACACCACCCATGCCACTCATTAAGGATATGATCTCAGAGGAGCGACCCAGAGAGCGTCTTTGGAAGCAAGGGCCTGCTTCTTTAAAAACTTCTGAGCTGCTGGCTATTTTGATCCGCACGGGAATCAAAGGAAAATCGGCTCTTATTATGGCGGAGGAAATGCTAGCTCGCTACCAAACGCTTGATCACCTTGGTAAAACCTCTGCTCAAGATCTCTCTAAAATAAAAGGTCTAGGACCAGTTAAAGCCGTTCAATTAAAGGCCGCTTTTGAATTAGGCATCCGCTTAGCTCGTAGTAAATCGCTTGATCAAGCTATGGAGAATCCCCAAGATGTTCAGCGTTACCTTGGTGAAGAGATGCGGCAACTTCGCCAAGAGTCCTTACGCGTGCTCGCTTTAAACACTAGACTTAAATTGGTGGCAGCGGAAGAAATTAGTCGCGGCAGCATTAATGAAACCGTCGCACATCCTCGTGATGTTTTACGGGTCGGTTTGATTCACCAAGCCTATGCGATTATTTTAGTTCATAACCATCCTTCAGGGGATCCTTCCCCAAGTGCGGCGGACTTTGAATTCACCAAGGTTGTGCGTGAGTCGGCTAAGCTCATGCAAATAAAATTTTTAGATCATATTATTCTCGGCAGCTCTCATGATGCGCAGTTAGGTTATTATAGCTTTAAGGAATCAGGTCTGCTTTGATCGTATTTTGTAACCACGAAATGATTTTTTATGACATCTGCAACCTCCACCATTCATCCACGAGCCCTCATCCATCCTAACGCTCAAATCGGCGAGGGCACTATCATCGGCCCTGACGTCGTGATCGACGAGCATGTCGAAATCGGAGAGAATTGTGAAGTGCGCGCCCGCGCCATCATCACTGGTCATACGAAGGTGGGCGCAGGAAATCAAATCGGGTATGGCGCCATTGTAGGTGCCGAACCACAAGACCTAGCTTATAAGCCATGCCAAAGCTTTACCAGCATCGGCGATAACAACATCATCCGTGAATACGTCACTGTCCACCGTGGGACTAAGGAAGGGTCTTCTACCTCCATTGGAAACCATAACTACCTCATGACGGGTGTTCACATTGCCCATAATTGTCAGATTGGTAACTTCATTATTTTAGTTAATAACGTCTTGTTAGGCGGCTATGTCGAAGTGAAGGACTTCGCTTTTCTCGGCGGCGGCTCCGTCGTGCATCAATTCACCCGTGTTGGGGAACATGTTATGGTTCGTGGGCAGACCCGTCTCGGACTGGACGTGCCCCCTTATTTCATGGCTGTGGCAACGAATGCGGTTTGTGGGTTAAACCGGGTCGGGCTCAAGCGTAAAGGCTTTGATGCCGCACGTCGCACCCACATTATGGACGCCTACAAAATTCTCTATTACGAAGGTAAAAACCGTCAACAAGCCCTTGAGACCATCCGCGCTAGACCAGAGTTACAAAATGAGGACATAGAACTCCTCTGCCGTTTCGTTGAGCAGACCAAACGCGGGATCTGCCGAGCTGTGAAGAGTGGAGATATCGAAGAGCTAGGGTAATAGTAAGTGTTAGCATCTTGAAGGGTGTAATGTAGAGGCACTAATTTTTTTCAAAGATAGCCCTACACAACGCTAGAATCAAAACCGTTCTGTACTAAATACCTGGGTCTTATGACTTTTACTTTTTTAGAGTCTGTCAAAAACTGAGCCTATGATCATACTTTAGATGCAACGGTTTTTTTCTTGGCAATGTGGCGGGCAAGGCTTAGCTGATAGGTCTATGAAATCCAAATCCATTATTCAAACGGATGCTGCTCCTCCAGCAGTAGGCCCTTATTCTCAGGCTACGGCTTATGGGGAACTTCTTTTTACGGCAGGCCAGATTCCTCTAGATCCCGTAACGGGTGAGTTGATTCAAGGTGACATCAAAGCACAGACGTTACGTGTTTTATCTAATCTTAAAGCTGTGCTTGAGGCTGGGGGCTCGGGGTTAACGAATGTTTTAAAGACCACCGTTTTCTTAACAGATCTCGCCCATTTTTCTCAAATGAATACCGTTTATGCTGATTTTTTTAATGAGTCTTTACCCGCTCGCTCGACTATCCAAGTCTCAGCACTACCAAAAGGAGCCTTGGTTGAAATTGAGGCCATCGCTTACAAAAACCCATCATGAATGCGGATCAATTATTAGCTAAGTTTAAAGAGTCTGGTGCCTTATTAGAAGGTCACTTTATTCTACGTTCTGGTTTACACAGTCGTCAGTTTTTTCAATGTGCCCACTTATTGCAATACCCTGCTTTAGCTTCTGAAATTAGTGAGGCGTTAGGACAGCGATTAGAAAATTTAAACATTGATACGATTATTTCCCCTGCCATGGGGGGTATTTTAGTGGGGCATGATTTAGGACGACATTTAAATAAAAAGCACATTTTTGCGGAAAAGGCGGAGGGTAAGTTAGTGATGCGCCGTTTTCAAGTAGAGCAAGGTAAGAGGTACTTGGTGGCCGAAGATGTTGTAACGACGGGTAGTGCGGTGAGAGAAGTTTGTCAGATCGTGCGTGAGGGCGGGGGCATCGTGGAAGCGGTAGCGTGTTTAGTGGATCGGAGTGGGGAAAATAAGCCTAACTTTGGGGCACCTTTTGTGGCGTTGTTAGAAATCAAGGTCGAGACCTTTTCTGCGGAGGCTCTACCAGATGATCTTTTAGCCCTGCCGGCTCATAAACCTGGTAGCCGTTAAGAGTGGCCTAATAGTTTAAGGTTTTTAATACGAGTAGAATCAAGATCATTAAGATAACACCTAAAATAATGGCGCGGTTGCGGAGTTTTCTGCGTTGAACTTTGAGGGTGGCTGATTTTTGCGGAGCGACTTCGGGAGATATGTCGTTGTCTTTAAACATGGCACCTTGGAATTGTTTGATCGATGTTGTCACGGGAATGGGATCTTGAGTTGGCTGACCGAGCTCATGGTGCAGCTTACGTAGCTTCTCCTCAACTAGACGAGATTCTTGTTCGAGTTTCTTGAGCTCGTCAGAAAAGGGGTCAGGCTTTTTATGAAACAGTGACATCTTTAAAATGGATAGGTTGCCGTAGCGATTGTGTCAATCTTAGGCAGCATCGTCGGTTGAGATCTATGGTTTGGGACTAGGGTCAGTGGTTGAAGGAGGAGCTGTGAGTGGAGTGACGGCGGCGGGCGCAATTGTGGTCGGAGCGGGAGAAGGGGCGATAGTCGGATTAAGATACGGTGCGAGATCAGGAAAGTTACTAAGCGGTGCCACGGACACTAATGTAATGCCTAAAGCGTCCGCTTTAGTTTGGGTAGGTAGTTTAGCTTTATCAAACTCTTGTTGAAAGGCCAGCAGGGTAGATTTAATGGTCTCAGGATTGCTTTGATGCACTTTTGACATGAGCACGTAGGAAGTGACTTTTGAGTAATATCTACCATGAATGGCTTCCCACTCGATTTGGAGCAGAGCGCGATGTTTTTCTAGGTAAGTGGTTAAGGGTTTGTCGGGAAAAGTTCCTGCGGGAGCTTTGGTGTAGGTATCATTAAGTTTCGTGGTCGCCTCTTTAAGTGCTAATGCAATGGACTCATTGCTCTGGAAAGCAAGTTCGATACTTAAAATTTCGCTGGAAGCAGGAAGGAGTTTTTTGGCAGAATCAGCATCTAAGTTAAGTGATAAAATGTTTTTCTTATAGGTGGCCAGCTGAACGTTGGTGCCATTTAAGGTAATCAAGACAGAACCGTTTTTCACCTGATAAGGAAAGGTCTGACGCAGGGTTACTCTATTTTCGTAATCCGATTTACTTAAACTACCGAGAAAAGGCGTGGTCTCATCCAAGATATTTCCTTCCATAAAACGCCTGACTCCATCTTCATAAATTTTCATTCCATCTAGTTCAGGAGTTCCTTCGCTCGCCATTTTCTTAAACCAGAGAGGCACTGTTCCAGAGGGTAGAAACCACGTCGCATGGCGGTAGGTGAACTCAAGTTTCGAATCGTCAAGGATTTCAATTTGAATGAGTCTAAGATTCTTCTGAGCTATTTTAGTTTCATCTTTAGTGGGGCTCGTGTCCGTCTCTATCTTAAAATAAGAGCCAACAGGGATTTTTTCTTTGAATAAGCAAGCGTTCAAAAAAAGGCAGAGAGAAAGAGTAAGGCTTAAGGCAATGAAAGACCGTGGTGAAAATTGAGGCATAACGAACCACGAAAATGATCTTCAGCCAGTGTTCTGTCAATCCAGAATAAGGTTAGAGAGGAGCTTCTTTTTATTTCTTCCGTGAAGAACGGCGTGACCTCGTGTTTTTACTTTGCTATGAAAAACACTGTGAAAAATAAAATTGTTATCGCTGTTGGTATAGCTGGCCACCCCATTGCTGCGGCTGGGAATAGTTGGGCTTTCCTGCAATGGGTGCTGGGTTTTCAAGAGGCGGGTTGGGATGTCTGGGTGGTGGAAAGTCTGCACTCAGAAAAATTAGTGGATGCTACCTGGGCAAAGGCTTCCTTCGAGCAGAGTTCTAATAAAAGCCATTGGGACAGCGTGATGGCGAGATTTGGACTTACGGAGTGTTCCACCTTATTGGTTGATGATGCGGCTGAGACGCTTGGTAGGGCTCAGGATTTTGCGACGGAGGCAGATTTATTTTTAAACATTTCAGGCCATTTTCGTTCACACATTTTGAAGTTCCCTAAAGCCAAAAAAATCTATCTCGATCTAGACCCTGCGTTTACCCAGATCTGGTCTTTAGTTTATAAAAGTGACATGAATTTTGCGGGCCATGACCGCTACTTTAGCTACGGTTCGCTCCTAGGTCAGCAAGGGTGTCTGGCTCCGACTTGTGGTCTGGAGTGGGTAGGCGTATTTCCTCCCGTAGTTCTTAAGTATTGGCCCTGTCAGGCTCAGCAGTCTGAGTTTGTGAAGTTTAGCACCTTGGCGCATTGGCAGGGGTATAGTTGGTGCGAGTGGGAGGGGCAATGGTATAAGGGTAAGAGTGAGGAATTCATGAAGCTGACGACGTTGCCTCGTGGCCTGGAGGCTCAATTTGAGATTGCAACAGAGGTGGAATCGAATCAGGTAGAGCTAGACTGTTTTAAATCGGAGGGTTGGAACTTAGTCAGTGGCTCAGAGATTAGTCAAT
This sequence comes from Blastochloris sp., assembly GCA_034440395.1. Classification (GTDB taxonomy): domain Bacteria; phylum Verrucomicrobiota; class Verrucomicrobiia; order Methylacidiphilales; family JAAUTS01; genus JAAUTS01. The sequence continues at coordinate 62,916 of JAWXBW010000024.1, forward strand.
CCTTTGAAACCTATGAAGCATATCTGCGCCAGTCTTCTAGTGAGTTTAGTGCGGCTAAGGGTGGTTATGTTTTATCTCAGGGTGGCTGGTTTAGTGATCGTAGTGTGTGTTACTTAGCTAGTGGTAGGCCAGTGGTTTTGCAAACCACGGGGATTGAGAAATTGATTCCGACAGGCGAGGGGTTATTTACCTTTTCCGACGTTTCTAGTGCGGCGGAAGCGTGCCAAGCTCTTCTTGAAAATTTCCAAGAACAACAAGGTGCCGCTCGGGCTTTAGCGGAGCGCACTTTTGATAGTCATGTGGTGATTGCGGGTATGTTGAACCGACTTTAAAACTAAGCAGATAAGTTGTTGAAAACGCTGTAGCTTTTAAAAGAACATTGTCACGAAAAGATTATTTATATTCATGCTAAAATCTATAGATAGTTAAGTAAAAACTCTTGGAAAAAGGGCTTTAGTAGGAACATCCCGAAGAAGACGTTAGAAGAAACTTTTTTTCTAAAAAATCTATTGACGCAGAGAGTAGGTTTTAGGTATTTCAAGGTTATTATCTTATTTTACTGACAAGGTAAAATATTCTATAAAATGT
>JAWXBW010000025.1:0-31846 GCA_034440395.1 Blastochloris sp.
GGGGAGGACATCCGGGGGAGGTGGATTATTTCATCTGGGAAAGTTTCTTATATTTCAAAAAGACTTCGTAGGCATTGAGGCGTGCGATTTGCCAGCCAAGGGCGCCACCTTTAATGGAGCCTTTAAGGAAGAGGCTGCGGAAGAGTCTCCAAGCGGCGTGGGTGTAGGGGTCGAGGGCGTTGGCTGATTTGCCTTCGGCCTTAGCTGTTTCGGCCCAGAGGGTGGAGTAGAGTTGGATGCGGGCTTGTTGGTCGGCTAGGTCTTTATAAGTGTAATGGTAGAGCTCGCCGGTAAGGGGTTGAAGGGGACCGGTGACTTCGAGGCGTTCATGGACTTTACCTCCAGCGAAGGAGGCTTTGCGTTTATCAAAAAAGCGGACGAGTTGGTCGGGATACCAGTCACCAAAGCGGATCCATTGGCCTTGATAAAAGACGACGCGGCAGACTTGGAAGCCGGAGATGATGGGGTCTAGGGGAGAGTCGTGAAGGGCTTTGAGTTGTTGTTGTAAATCGGGGGAAAGCTCTTCGTCAGCGTCGATGCTGAGAACCCAGTTATAGCTAGCTTTGGTGAGGGCAAAGTTTTTTTGACCAACATAGCCTTGCCATTCCTGACGGATGAAGCGGGCGTTAAAGTCGGTGGCGATAAATGGGGTGCGATCGGTACTGCCGCTGTCCACGATGATGATTTCATCAACGAGACCTTGAATACTTTTCAGGCACCGGGGTAGGTTCGATTCTTCGTTTTTCGTGATGATGCAGGCGGAGATTTTCATAAAATGGATAGTTTAAATAACAGATGAAAAGGTATAGCAGGAGCAGGACAAAGTGGGGAAACGTTTTTTAGGGTTGGGATTTAGGGGATGGTTTTAGAGCTGGGGCTGCGGCGTGAACGACTTCATCAGCACTGACGGCGTTCATGCAGCGGAAGTCGATCGGGCATTCACGCAGGAAGCATGGACTACAAGGGACGTGGTGGCGTATGACTTCTACGGAAGGGTGGATGGGGCCGGTGAGGAGAGGTTCGGTGGATCCGAAGATGGCAACAGTGCGGGTGCCAAAGGCGGCGGCAAGGTGCATGGAGCCGCTGTCGTTACAGAGCACAAGGCTAGCGTGGGCGATGTGTTGGATGAAGGTGGCGAGGGAGGTTTGACCCGTGAGGTTATGCAAGAGATAGGGCGGAACTTTTAGTAGTTGGGTTAGGGAGAGAGAAGTGGGGATGTCGTTAGCAGATCCGAGGAGAATGATTTTTAAATGATATTGAGCGGTGAGTTTGTTGATGGCTTCGGCGTAGTGGGAAAGAGGCCAGCGTTTGGCAGCACCGTATTCAGCACCGGGGCAGACGACGAGGTAGGGCTCGGGGTAGGGCCTGATCGTTGTGGTGGTGAGGGGCTGGAAAGGTGGAGTGGCAGCGGCAGTTGGGATGAGATGTTGAATGAGTTCTAGGTAATGGAGCTGGTGATGAACCCAGCCTTTGTCGTTAGAAGGGCGTGGCCATGAATCGCTTAAGAGCCAGTTACGGGAGTGGCCTGTGAAGCCGTAACGCTGCGGGATGCGGGCGAGCCATGGTTCTAGGGCACTGCGGAGAGAATTGGGAAAAAGGATGGCGGTGTCGAAGGCTTGTGCCTTAATGGTGTCGGCGGTGATGGCTATGTTATCATCTGCGAGTAATACGGAATGTAAACCGGGAACGAGCCGCCAGAAATCAGCGAGTTTGGTAGGGGTTAAAACGGTGAGGTGTGTGGCGGCAGGGAGTTGGGTGCGGAGGAACTGCACGGCGGGCAGAGTCATGACGGCATCTCCGAGCCAGTTAGGACTGCGGAGAAGGATGTTGGTGCCGAGATGGTTTAGGTGAGACATCATCTTAGGAGCTTAGATGAATAAAGGCGGAAATTCCAAGGCTTGAAATAACAAACCCCGCAGGAGAAAGCGGGGTTTGTTCGACAAGAGAATCGGCTTAGACTCAAGGCAGGATACCAGCGGCACAACGACGGTTTTGGGAGTAAGCGGCTTCGCTTTCCTCGGCTACCGCGGGACGTTCTTCGCCATAGGTGATGGTCATGAGGCGGCTGCCATCGGCTCCGAGCCCGAGAAGGTAGTCGCGGGTGGCGAGGGCGCGGCGTTCGCCCAGACCGACGTTGTATTGGGTGGTGCCGCGTGCATCGGTATGGCCGGCTAAGACAATTTTTGCAGAGGAGTTTTCGGTCATCCATTTAGCAATAGCGTTTAGCTTAGAGCGCTCGGCTGCGTTGATGGAGAAGCTGTTGAAGTCGAAGAGAACCACGTAGGCTTGAAGGGTGTCGTAGTTAGCTAGCTCAGGGTTGGATCCGTCAATACGGCCAGGGAGAGATTGATTGTAGAGGCCATCAGTGCCAGCGCCGCTGGAGTAGGTGCCATCACCCGCAGTGCCGTCGCGCTTAACGTTTTTAGAGCAAGCAGTGAAGGATAAGCAAACGGCGAGAGCGGCGAGAGAGAGGATAGTAGATTTCATAGATTTTTGTTTTAGTTGTGTGGGCTTTATTGACTTGAAAAGGTGTTGTATCGGCGGTGATTAACGGGAAGCGTTGGGTTCGGTGTTGCGGGTTAAGCCATTTTCGATGGCAGTGGTTTGGCGTGAGACGGAGTCAAGGAGGTAGAGCTTGCCGGCGCGGGCAAAGAGGAGGTGGCGGGAATTGCGTGTCCAGCTGGGAGTTTCATTGGTGCCGCTACTAGTTAAAACAGTTTGTTCGCCCGTGGCGATGCTGGAGAAAGAGATTTGGTTTTGACCTGCTGCTTGAATGGAGTAGGCGATCTTAGCTCCGTCGGGCGACCAGTCTGGCTCTGTGGTGTAGGACGCAGAAATTTTAAGGCGTTGGGGAGTGCTGCCTGCTAGAAGCACGGTGAAGAGTTGGGGTGTGCCGCGGTCATCGGAGACGTAGGCTAAGGTGGAACCGTCAGGTGACCAAGTGGGGCTAGCCTCAGTGCCACGGCTACGGGTGAGGCGCGTTGGAGAGCCGCCGCCCGCTGCAATCGTGTAAAGCTCCGTGTTCCCATCTTTGGAAAGGGTAAGAGCGATCAGGCTGCCGTCTGGGGAAAAGGCCGGGCCGCTGTTCACGCCAGGGTAGAAGGAGACACGGCGGCGGTTGTTGTTCGCTAAGTCGATTACCCAAACGTCTGGATAACCGCTTTTCCAAGAGGTGTAGGCAATCTGATTACCTTCTTTGGAAAATTTGGGGCCTATGTTGGTGGATTTGTCATTCGTGAGTTGGCGCACGTTTGCCCCGTCTATGTCCATGATGTAAAGCTCTTTTGTGCCAGTCTGTGCGGAAACAAAGGTAACAGAACTGGTGGCGATTCCTGGAGTGCCAGTTAATTTTTCTACAATCATATCCGCAAACTGGTGAGTCGCTTTGCGCCAGCCGCCCGTGAACGTCTGGTTAATGATGACGGTGCCGTTTTTATCGGTAACAGTTCCTTGAATGGAGTCAGCGGTGGCGGTTCCCTTTATTAAGATAGTAGCGGCGTTAGCCGTGGTGATATTAAACAAGCCTAACATATTTAAATCGTTTTTCAGAACGTTGGTGGCAGCAGAGCCATTTGAGCCGGAAAGATTTGTTAAGGCTATGTCTATGCGACCCGTGACCACGATGTCGGGCTTGGCTTGGGCGAACAGTTCAGGGCTGATTACAGTGTAAAAAAAGCTGAAGGCAATGAGTGAGCCTAACATTGTTTTTCTCGTTAAATTCTTAGCAAAAGTTGTCATAGTGTAGCGTATTTATTTTTATATAAAAATGTGTAAAATCAAGGGTGAACTAGTTGTATCAGAAGCTAAACCAAGTGTACAGAAGGATTTTTAAATTTTTTTTGGATGTTAAAATCTGACGCTTTGAAAGTTGCGGCTAGGCTAGTCACTTAATTCATCCAAAAAAGTCCGAGTTTTTCATACGCATATGCTGTTGACAGTCGGAATGGAATCGATAGAATTTTACCTTTATTAACCAAGAACTGATCTATGCAACCGACCTATCAACCCTCCCAGCGCACACGTAAACGTAAATTTGGCTTTCTTTCCAGAACCCGCACTAAAAATGGCCGCGCCCTCCTAGCACGCCGTCGCGCTAAGGGCCGTAAACGCCTCACTCCCAAGGGAACGGATCGTAAATTTGCCCGTCACACCGAAGCCTGATCCGGCATCTGACTTTTCCCTGCCTCGCTCCCACACTTTGCGCCTACGCACGGACTTTGAGCGGATTAAGGCTTTGGGTAAACGTCAGGCTGGTCGCCATCTCGTTTGTAACTATATGATCCGGCCAAGAGAACCGCGCTTGGCGGGATTTATCGTGCCTAAAGCTTGCGGCAATGCGGTGGCTCGTAACAAGATAAAGCGTCGATTACGAGAAATTTACCGTCATTGGCAGGGGAAATTTCCAGATGGTCTGCAAAGTGTCTGGATCGCACGTCGCACGGCAGCAGGGTCTGAACTTAAATCTTTTACCCAAGATTTTGAACAAATCGTGAAACGTTGTGGGTTTATTGGCGAATAACTAAAAACTTTATGCTTAAGACCATCGTCATTTCCTGCATTAAAGGGTATCAACAATGGATATCGCCCCTGAAGATTTTTTTTGGTGGAGTTGGTGGATCCTGCCGTTTCATACCGACCTGCTCGGAGTATGCGGTGCAGGCGGTCCAGGAGCATGGAGTGGTGCGGGGAACTTTTTTAGGGTTTCGCAGAATTCTGCGTTGCCAGCCTTGGGGTGGACATGGCTATGATCCCGTGCCGTCCGATTTAAATAAAACAGGTAAACTCCAAGAGCCTACCTGTTCTTGCGGATCAGAAAAAAAACATTTGGAACACTTTAATGGATAAGAAAAATTGGTTACTCATAGCAGCATGTTTGGGATTGATCGTGGCTTACCCCGCACTCATTAATTACTTTTACCCGCCGCCACCTCCCACGGCACGGCCGGCACCCACAGCACAGACCCAAGAACTTACCCCAACCTCAGGGGATCCAGCTAGGAACCTACCGCCCTCCAATGGGACGAGTCAGCCTGAACTGAAAACAAGTCTGACCAACGTCGAGATGACGCAAGAGCCTAACATCGGCTCAGAGCGCGTGGCGTTTTTAGAGAATGACTTCATTAAAGCTGAGCTTACCACATTTGGCGGTGCCATTAAAACCGTTGCACTTAAAAAGCACCTAGCACTCGGTGAAAATCCCGTCATTTTAAATATCGGCGGCCCCTTACCTATCTTAAACCTACGTGGTTGGACTGGAGCTTACGGCCTCAGTGGTTATCAGTTAGAATCTCAGACTTCCAACAGTGTAACGATGGTGAAAACCCTCACCCCTACCATGAGGCTGCAGCGTGTTTACACTCTGACGGGAGACTACACCATTGAGCTAGCGCAAACCGTTTTTAATACGGGAACAAAAATGGAAGTGCTCTCTCCTTATTCGTTAGATTTAGGCAGCGCCACCCCCGTTTATACGAAGGGAACAGAGCGCACCTTGATGGGGCTGTCTTGGATGAGCATGGGGGGAAATTATTCAACGCACAAAATTCATGAGTTTGATGCAGCCAACGTTCCTTTACTAGGCATCCAGCTCTGGGCTGGTAAATTATTAGTAGAAAGTAAGCTGGAAGACGAGATCAACTGGGCGGCGATCAAGAGCCAATTTTTTGTCATGATCGTCAACCCCGTAGATTTTGCCGCAAAAAAAGTGGAAGGCACCCGTCGTTTTTATCCAGAATTACGCGATAAAAACCAAGCCATCCCCGACGGCGTCGTAGCCAGCATGAGCATCCCCGGAGTGCAAGTAGAGCCCAACGCAAGCTACACTCAAAAATTTGATGTCTATGCCGGGCCGAAGGAAAACAGCCGCCTCGCTTTGATGAGTGACAACCAAGCCCACGTCATGGAGTTCGGTATGTTCAGTGTAGTCAGCCGTTTTCTCCTCTGGGTGCTTAACCACATCAACGACATCGTGCAAAGCTACGGCTGGTCCATTGTCATCCTAACGATTCTTTTGAAAGGCGTGCTCTGGTATCCCCAAGGGATGGCCAACAAGAGCATGAAACGCATGGCAACGGTAGCTCCCGTCATGAAAGAAGTGCAGGATAAATACAAAGATAAGCCAGAAAAGCTTAACGAAGAAATGATCCGCACCTACAAAGACTATGGTGTGAACCCAGTAGGCGGCTGCCTACCCATGCTGTTGCAATTCCCGATCTTCCTCGGCTTTTACTCCATGCTCCAAACCACGACTGAGTTGCGGCACCAATCCTTTTTTTGGATTCAAGATTTAGCTCAACCCGACACCGTCTTTACCATACCCATGTTTGGTTACGACTTCCCCGTCAATCCCATGCCTCTGATTATGGCGGCATCCATGTATTGGAGCATGCACGTTACGCCGCAACCTGCCGGCGTTAATAACCCCATGCTTAAAGTCATGAAGTTCATGCCCTTGATGTTCTTAGCATTTTGCTATAACTTCTCCGCAGCACTTTCTCTTTATTGGACAGTGCAGAATATAGTCACTATTTTACAACTCTATTATAACCTACATTTTCAAAATGAGATAACCTTGGAGCAGATGAAGGCAGAGGTTGCGGCTAAGAAGAAAAACCAAAAGAAAAAGAAAAGTTAGAAGATAACTAAGACCCATGAGTACGCACATTTCAGCAAAAGAAACATTGGAGTTGCTTTTAAGCCACCTCGGCCAATCCTGCGAGGTGCGGGAAGAGCAACGCCCCATGGGTCTCACCCTGCAAGTGCTAACGAGCGACCCAGACCGCTTAATCGGACGCAATGGAAAGGTTCTGGATGATTTACAATATTTATTGAACCGTATCATTCATCAAACGGATGAGGACGACACTTCCCGCATACTCGTAGATGTGGAAAATCACCGGCAACAAGAATTCCTGCAAATGATCAAAGAGGTAGATCAATCCGCCCAACACGTGATCGACTCAGGCGAAGAGGTGGAGCTAACACCCATGAATTCCTTCCAGCGCCGCCTCGTTCATAACCACTTTAAAGATAACCCAGCGGTGCAAAGTTACAGCCCTAAATCGGACGAGCGCATGAAGAGTATCCATTTAAAGAAGCGGGCTTAGGTGCATTGGCCCAATGATCCGTTTGTTTGTCCTTTCTTGTAGAAATAAGATTGCTACATAAAGCGCGGCCAAAACATCAAACACTTACCCTGAGCTTTCACCGAGCATGGTGCTTTGATGGCCTCCAGCATCCTTAACAGTCCTAAGGCCGTGGCTATGAGCGTTTACGTCATCCGCACTATCATCCGACTACGTGAGGAGTTTGCCGCCAACACCAGCTTGGGAAAACGATTAGCTGTGATCGAAAAGACCCTTCTTGCTCACGAAACCACCCTGCACACGTTATCCAGAAAATTGGCTCCCTGCTTTTACGACCACGCAAAGCTCCCCGCAAAAAGATGGGTTTCCACGTAGATTGAGGGGTCAAAAAAGGTTCTTGAGCGGACGTGGCCTATTTTCATCGAGGATAATTTTTTTCACGAGTTATGCGCAGAAAATCAAGGGCGCCATTACGATTCACAGACGGAAAATAGTCTAAGAATAAGTCAAGTGAAGGGCCTTTATCGACGTAACCAAATAGAGTCTGAGCTTGAACCCGCGTGCCCTTAAACACAAGCGTCCCGCCCATGACATTAGGGTTTGAGTGAACTGGACTGTGGTCTAGTATCAATATGGTTTTAACGGCGCACAAAATACTAAGGGAGGCAAGTTCTATGCCCTGGCCTTCTTAACAGGAATCAGTCCCGACAGGTCTGGATATCTGATGTAAATCTATTACCAATTTAAAACCTAAAAACGCATTTTAATTTTTAACCTAAACGCTCCAGTAATGCCTTTAACCGATCCGAGGCTTCCTCTTTTTTAACTGGCGCACCGATCTCCGCAGCATCGACTCTCTCTAAGATATCTTCTGGTAGCTCTAGTAAAAACGAAGAAGGATGACAGGGCATATCCTGTCCGTAGCGCTTACGTTTATCACAGAAGCTGAGGGCCAAGCCCTTCATCGCCCGTGTGATTCCGACATAGAAAAGGCGGCGTTCTTCCTCAATGTTTCCTTCCGCCTTGGAGCGGTCATGTGGCAGGGTTCCCTCTTCCACTCCCACAATGTAAACATAGGGGAACTCTAGTCCTTTTGAAGCGTGCATGGTCATTAAAGTCACACCGTAGGCGGCGTCCTCTTTCTCATCTTTCTTGCTTGTATCAAGTCGCATAGTATCCACAAAGTCGGTCAGATTACCTTCCTTCTTTTCTTCAAAAGTAACCAAGGCCGAAACCAATTCCTCCACGTTTTGAATCCGACTTCGTGCTTCATCCACATCTTTCGATGAACGCTTTAACTCCGCAAAATAACCAACTTCTTCTATCAAGGCCTTAAAAATTTCTGACCAACAGGTCTCTTGTCGCACGCGAACATGGTATTTGCTTAACAATTTTACAAAACGGCTAATTCCTTCTTGGCTGCGGCCACCCATTTCGGTTTGCATGATTTCCCAGATAGACTTTTTTTCAGCTCGACTGGTCTCGATTAGCTTCTCTATAGATGTTTTACCAATACCGCGCGGTGGGGTATTAATGATGCGCAGTAAGCTAATGTCGTCATCCGGATTTAAGACCACTTGCAGATAGGCCAGCATATCTTTAACCTCGCGACGTTCAAAAAACTCCATCCCTCCGATCACCTGATAGGGTATTTTAAAGCGGCGCAGCTCCTGTTCAAAGACACGGGAGAGGTGATTCGCCCGATAGAGGATGGCGAAACTTTCCCACTTTCTATTATCTTCACGCCGCAAGCGCATGATATCGCTCACCAGCCACGTAGCCTCCTCTGTATCCGCTTGGGCGGTGACGAGGCGCACCGGCATCCCAGAATTCCCCTCCGCCCACAGTGTTTTACCGTGGCGGCGGGCATTATTTTTAATAACTCCATTAGCCGCTTTTAAAATGTTGGGGGTGCAGCGGTAATTTTGCTCTAGTTTAACAATCTGGGCTCCATGAAAATGGCGGTCAAATTCGAGAATGTTTGCCGACTCTGCCCCACGCCAACTGTAGATGCTTTGATCATCATCGCCCACCACGCACACGTCGTTATTCTCGGAAGCGATCCGCCGGACGATTTCAAACTGGAGGGTATTCGTGTCCTGATACTCATCGACTAAACAATACCGTATGCGTTGCCGCACGGACTCGCGCACTTCTGGATAGTCCCGTAGGAGCTTAACGGCCAGAACTAATAAATCATCAAAATCCACGGCGTTCTTCAGCTTTAACTCATCTTGATAATGTCGGTAAACCGTCGGAGCCAGAGCCTCAGAGGTTCCGTCAGGCATGGGTAAGCCTTTATTTTTAGCTAGGCTGATGAGGAACTTAAATTTACCTACATCTGCCGTGTTCCCGCCCGCCCGATTAATTACCTGCTTCATGAGGGACTGTTGGTCACCGTCGTCATAAATAGTGAAGTTCTTTTTATAACCTAAATTTTCAATATATTGGCGCAGAAGTCGCACGCAAAAGGAGTGAAACGTTCCGGCGAAAAGATTTTTTAACGACTTCACATCTACGATCGGTTCTACCAAGGTGGTAAAACGTTCCTTCATCTCGCGCGCAGCTTTGTTGGTAAAAGTCAGGGCTAAAATTTGGTCAGGACGCACGCCTTTTTCAATCAAGTAAGCCATACGATGGGTGATGACCCGCGTCTTGCCCGTGCCTGCGCCCGCTAGGACGAGAAGAGGGCCTTCCGTGGTGGAAACCGCCAGCCGCTGGGAAGTATTTAAGCCGCTTAAAAATCGTGACACAAAGGTGAAACTAGTGGTCAATCGGCATTGGTCAATTGTCATTGATCTAGGGCAATAGATTATGGTGGTATTTATCCGTCATCACTAATCCTTCATCCTTTCCTCACCTGACTTTATCTTGGTATTTACTTAGACAAAATGGTCTGGGAAGGCTATACTTGGATTGTGAAAAGAGTTTGCTTACAGCTATTTCTTAGCCTCTTGTTATGCGTGATTTCTTATGCGCAACCTTCAAGTGAAGTGGTTCCTCCTGTTTCTATTTTAGGTTCAGACCCGATGGCGGCGTTAAACAATAAGGAATCCCTTAGCTATGGCGACGTGATTAATTATAGGGTGATCGAAGACCGTGATGAGACAAAAAAACTCACCGTCACAGAATCTGGTGAGGTGAATGTGCCTTACTTTGGATCCGTTAAAGCACTCGGTAAGACCTGCTTTCAGTTGGCCGCTGATATTAAGCCCCTATTAGAAAAAAATCTTTATAACCGCGCCACCGTCCTTATTTCGCTCGAAGAAACCCAAAAAGGTAAAGTCTATGTCGTAGGCGCGGTGGGGCGTCCAGGGCCAGTAGAAATTTCACCTGTTGAAAAATTGACGGTTAGTAAGGCTATCCTAGCAGCAGGTGGTTTTGTCCAGTTTAGTAATAAGGGTAAAGTAAAGGTCGTGCGTAAAACAGGTGAAGGCCCCAAAGATAGAAAAGAGTTTGTGGTGGACGCAGGGGCTGTTTTAGAAAAAGGTCAGCTCGATAAGGATCTGGTAGTGGAAGGTGGAGACATGATCATCGTCTCAGAAAAATTGATCAATTTCTAAGCACTTGATTTATGAGTGATCCGAATAATTTTGCCCCGATGAATCAACCCGCAGTGATGGCTTCATGGTCGGCCGCATTTTTTACCAAGTTGCACCGCTATAAAGCTTTAGTAAAACGCCGTTGGTGGGTGCTGGTTCTCTGCGTTTCCGCTGGCTTACTCTATCAAGGGTTTAGCATTTTTAGGGCTGATCCTGTTTATGTTTCTTCCGCGCGGATGATGGTGGCGGCTCGCATGGCCACGCAGGCTACTCAAGAAAAGGCTATTTATTCTGAGGAGACATCTAACTTTTTCGGCACCCAGATCGAGCTCATGCAAAGCGGAGAGGTCAACCGTCGTGCTGCGGATCGCGTGCGCGCCACTAGGCCTGAGCTAGCACCAGTGGGCGTCTCCATCCGCGCCTTTCAATCCCCTAAGACTTCCATTTTTAATCTTCAAGCTACAGGGGCAGAACCTCTTTATACCCAAGCTATGCTGGATGCTGCCATGGAGGAGTTTACCCGTTTTAAAGATAACATGCGGGAGCAAACCTCGGACAAAACCCTCGCTACCATTATGGAGGAGTTACTTCGATTAGAAAAAACCCTCAAAGAACAAGAGGAAGTGCTCTTTGCCTATCAAAAAAGTAACGACGTCGTTTACCTGCGAGAGCAAGGCAATACGTCCGCCGACTATGTCGTAAAATTGGAAAAAGAGGTAGCAGACAACCGCAAGGAGTTCCAATTACTCGACACCATCCTTAAAGGCAGTGCCCGCGAGAAAACGGATATTAACTCTGGCGCAACCGATACCCTTGATGCGGCGGGTGAACTTTTTAAAGAAGGCCCTGAAGCCGAATATCAAAAAGCTAAAAAGGAAGTAGATTTTAAAAAAGGGCAGTTGGAAGAACTCACTATCAGCTTAAAGCCCTTCCACCCTAAGCTAGGCAGAATGCGCGAGGACATCGACCGCATGGAGCGCACCCTTGCTATTTTAAAAACTCAAGGATTAGCTAGGCTCAAAGCCCGTCGTGATTCCCTCGGGCTCGACATCGCCAATACACAATCCCTCATTACCGAATGGCAAGTTAAAGCTCTAGACGTTAATCGGCGCACAGTGGAATATGATCAATTAAAAGCTGCGCGTGATTTAACTAAGACCACTCACGGTCAGCTCTTAAGCTCCGTACAAAATATCAACGTAGCTAGTAACTTGTCTCAAGGCACGATCTCCATCCTAGAACGAGCCTCAACCGCCTTGAGCAAAAAAAGTGGTATTCTTAAAGGTCTTGGGTTGGGAATTCTCTTTGGCGGCATTATGGGAATAGGCATCTTATTTCTTTTGGATAGAATAGATGATCGGGTCAACTCCTTTACCGAACTGCGCGAACAATTTGAGGAGCAGGTCTTAGGTCAGATCCCTTTTGAAGTGGTGGTGGGCGAACGAGTCCCCATTTTAACCCAAAATGATGAACGCCAAATTTACGCAGAAGCTTTTCGTAACGTCCGTTCTTCCCTCATGTATATGGCGATGGAAGGCGCACGCCCCAAGACCCTGCTCATCACCAGTGCCATTCCTGGGGAAGGTAAATCCACCGTGGCCTGTAATTTAGCCGCCACCCTAGCTTTTTCTGGTTCGAAGGTTTTATTAATTGATGCGGATTTAAGAAAAGGCTTAATTCACAAAGATCTAGAGATCGATTCAAGCCCCGGCCTGTCCGATGTTTTGAGTCAACAGTTTTCTTGGCCAGAGGTGGTTCGAAAGACCTCCGTAGAAAATCTCTCCTTTATACCCCGTGGTAAAACCTTAAACCACGTGGGCGAACTCGTGCTAAGCCCCGCAGCGGCTTTGCTCATTAGGGAAACTCGTGAGGCCTATGACTACGTTGTCTATGACAGCCCCCCGATCATGGCCACGGATGACACACCCAGTCTGGCTCCGAAGATGGACGGCGTCTTCATGGTCATGCGTGCCTCACATACCTCATCCCGCCTGACCCATAACTCCCTCGACATCCTCTACCAAAGACAAGTGAATGTGCTCGGGCTCATTTTCAACTGCATCGACACCAATCTGCCTGACTACTATCACTACGCATATTATAAATACTATTATACGCCTACCTCTTAACTCCACTCTTTTCCCCTTTTGCCTCATAATTACAGCACACCGTAGCAGTGATGGGGAATTGGTTCCATTGCCTCATAATAGAGGACACCGTAGTTTTGACGTGCTGCATGTGGTGGCCGCTCTAGCTCTAAGAGCTGATAAGTTTCTAACCTTCGATGCCATCAAAAAAAACTCGCTTAGGCTGAAGGGTTGGTCGTGCCTCTATGACGGACATATTTCATGCTTCTTCCCAAGTCTTAATTGCTTGTCCCATGAAAATCTAATTTTCCCCCCAGTGGGCTTTCGTGTCTTAGTGTGACAAACCCCCATCTATTCTCTCTTACACCTAACTCTACTACCTTTCCCACCTCCGCCTTACTCCGTCCCCCGTAGCGTGCCCGTCCCGCATGCGGGACGGGCGTGAGAAAATCCCAGTATTCCTAATAGTGCTACTGCTTCCTTCGTGCCTTCGTGTGAGATCCTCCTCCCCAAGATTTTTTTCCTCTTTACCCCAGCGACTTTGTGTTGAAACTACTGTCATGCAAAAAAGTTGGAGTAGAAAAGATAAAACGCTCATCGCTTTGGCCGCCGCCTTCTTGCTTTGCTTAATCATCTTAATCGTTGCTTTTTTCATTTCCTTTAAAGCCCTAGCAGATCATCGTCGCTTAGGCTTAGCTGAGGAAGAACAACGCCTCCAACTGGAAAAAAATGAACGTCTTCAAGGTCAGATCAATCGTTTAAAAGAGGATATTACCGAAAATGCCGGTCGCTTAAAAACCAAAGAAGAGCAGTTAGCTGACGCCGAACGGGCTAAGCTAGAAATGCAAGAGCAACGCCGCCTGCGGCTGGAAGCAGAGAAACGAGATCAAGATTTATTAAAATCCGCCCAAAAAAGAGTGGAATCCCTTTTCAGTGCTGGACAAGGCAGTGTTTTCCTCGAAGGCGATGCCTTAACCGTGCGCCTGACGAACAGCGTCTTATTCGCCTCGGGTCAGGCTTCTCTTAGTAAACAGGGAGCCGTTGTTTTAGACGCAGTCGTGCAACTTTTAGATACGGAGTTAAAGGATTTAACCATCAAAGTAGAAGGCCACACTGATAATGACCCTATTGGTCAAGTTTTAAAAGTAAAATTCGCAACTAATTGGGAGCTGTCCTCTGCGCGGGCTAGCGCCGCCGTCGTTTATTTAGTGGATAAGGGCATCAACCCCCAACGCTTACGCGCCGTTGGCCGTGCCGATACCGCTCCCGTAGATACTAATGATAATGAAGCTGGGCGTGCGAACAATAGGCGAATCGACTTTGTGGTGGATCTTAAATCTTCCCTCCCAGTTCCTAGCCCTGCCACCGCAGCGCAAGTTCCTTAACCCACAAATAAAAAACACCCATGAACGGACCTAACTCTCAGCAAGAAAAAATCATCTGGCAGGCTCTCTCCGCTCTGAGCCTTCTCTTTATCGCTGCCTTGGGTCTAGGTGCATTCTACCTCTTAATAGAGACGGCAGTGTTTCTAAAAGCCGTGCTCGTTCCTCTCGCCCTAGCGGCCGTGGTGGCTTATCTCTTGCATCCCGTCATTCAATGGTTGGAGTCTCTAGGCATGAAACGAACGCGCGGGATTTTTCTCCTCTTTGCTGTAGTCGGCACGATCTTAATGGTAGCTTCTGTCCTTTTGATTCCTAGACTTTATACCGAGACGGCTGGGCTTATTCGGGATATTCCTACATTCAAGGAAAAAATAGAATTTCAAAGCGCAACGTGGTTACAGGATCATCCTGATGTCGTGGCAAAGCTGCATGAGCTCGAGGCCCAATTCCAAACGGAGCTGCCCAAGTACAACGCCAAAATTGCCTCATGGGTGTGGGCCGGAGTAGGCAACGTCTTTAGCACGCTAGGTTTAATATTGGGTCTAGTTTTTATACCCCTCTATGTTTTCTACTTCCTGCGGGAGCAACCCCATATCCAATCCCGCTGGCACGAATACATACCGCTCCATCGCTCACGGCTGCGCGATGAAATCGTGGTTATCATCGCAGAAATCAATAAGCACATGATCACTTTTTTTCGGGGTCAGGTTATCGTGGCGCTTATCCTTGGAACCATGACTGGAATCGGGTTGAGCTTATTTGGATTAAAATATGCCCTCTTGATCGGGGTGATTTCAGCCACCTTCAGCATTATCCCGTATCTGGGCGTCATCATCAGCGTGGTGCCCGCCCTACTCATCGCCTTTACCCAATCGGGAGGCAGTCCAGGCTACCTAGCCTTAATTGCGGGAGTTTTCGTCGTGGTGCAAGTCTGTGAGGGAACCTTTATCTCTCCTAAAATCATGGGTGACCGAACAGGGCTGCACCCCCTGACCATTATTATTTCTATTCTCGTCTGGTCGATTGTTCTAGGCGGACTACTCGGTGCCATCCTAGCCATCCCTCTCACCGCCACATTAAAAGTGCTCATGTATCGCTACATCTGGCAGGAACCTGTGCAACCTGAAGCCGAGGCCGCGGCAGATTCCTAGTTAAACTACAATAAGTGAAAAGATGGCTCGTAACCACGGAGAGGTGGAGTAGTCGGAAAAATTTTTGCCACGGATAGCGCGGCGGATAGCACGGTTGAGGACAGGTAGGAGAGACGAGGAAGTGAAAATATTCTTTATCTTTCCTATCTTCCATCCGTATTATCAGCGCTATCCGTGGTTAAAATTCCCCGCCATTTTCTGTGGCACCCTGTGGGAGCTTTATCTTGGGGCAAGAAAAAACGCAAACTGATGGGTTTGCGTCTTTCTTAGGATAGGAGAGAGAACAAAATGAATAAAAACTGTATAAAATTAGACAGCGTCTGTGCAAAAACGTTCAGAAAAAGATTAACAGAATCTTGATTATGTTCTAAGTAGTTGACTTACAACCAGATAAAATCTTTACTATTCTCCCATCAGCCCCCTATCCGCAACCAAACAATCTGTGCCTTCTTTCGTGTCTTCGTGCCTTCGTGTGAAGAACTTCCATATTTTCAACTCCTAACCCCCGCACCTCTCCGCCTCTGCTGGGTGATCCCGCCATCGGCGGAACCCCGTCTCGCTTGCTGCACCATTTGTGTTCTTTGCGTTCCTCTGCTTACTCCCAAGCTCTCCCCATTCGTGTAGTCCGTGTAATTCGTGGTAAAACTCTTAATCTCAAAAAAACTTGCCCAAACTAAAAAAATCCCTTGACCCTTCGACGAATTCAATTATAAATATTCAAAGTTCATCAAAGGAGTGCATGGCATGAGTTATGCTTTGCATGATGAAAAGGGTTCGTATGTTGCGAACCCGAACAAACAAAAATAGGAGAAATACTAAAATGAATAAATGGATTACAAGTCTGTTTGCCGTCGCTCTGACTGGTTCCGTCGCTTTTGCTGACGTGGCCGCTCCCGCGATTGCAGCTAAAGACCTCGAAAAAGTAGTTGATGAAGCGATCTACGTTGAAACCGCCACTAAAGGTGTCGTTCTCAGCGGTTATGTCGATGCAGGTTATATCTATAACTTTCAAGCAGCAGCTTTTGGCCGCACAACTGCTGATAACCAAGCAAGGGGCGACTTCAGCCTGAACGCGTTCAAGTTAACTTTGCAAAAAGCATTGTCTGACAAGAATGAATTCCAAGCTGGTTTCCGCGCTGACGTTAAAATCGGTGAAGATGCTACTAACCTAACCGCAACTGGTGCTGGTTCTTCTGACACTTTGTCTTTAGATCAAGCTTATGTCATCGTTCGTGCTCCTATCGGTAACGGTTTGGACATCACGGTTGGTAAGTTTGCTGCTCTTCTCGGTTATGAAGTTGACGATCGTCCAGCTAACTTAAACATCACTCATGGTTATGATTACGTGTTTCAGTCCAGCCATCAGACGGGTGTTAAGTTCTTCTACCCTGTCAACGACATCATTGAACTACAGCTTGCTGTAACTAACGGTTCCGGCATTGATACCAACTCTGGCTCACTTGCAACTTCAAACCTAACAGATACTAACACAGACGGTTATGCCGTTAATGCAACGATCAATATCAAAGCTCCAGGCGGCAATGCTAACTGGTTCAATGGTGTTTACGCTAGCAACGGAGTAGCTGATGGTTTCACCAATGATGAGTCCGCTTTCCAGTGGAACAGCTGGGGAAACTGGGCACCTAAGTTTGCTAATGACAAGCTCTTGCTTGGTTTTAGCACAACGTTAGGTGACTCTGCTCGTTCTGAAGTTGGTACTGAGAATGGCTATACATACTTCACAGGAAGTCTCTATGCTAAATATCAGTTCACACAGATCTTCAGCTTAGCAGGTCGTGGTTCTTACCTTCACAGCATTGATGGTGCTCCTTTAGCCGTTCCCTCCGCCCTCAATGGCGATGCTTATTCCTTCACGTTAACCGCTGGTTTCAACTTGCTTGAAAACCTCTTGGTTCGTGCTGAATATCGTGCCGACATCGTCGATGGAGCAGCTGGTGATGAGAACAGTGACATTGCAAACACAATTGCAGTGCAAGCAGTCTATACATTCTAATTCATTCGTTACACTACGAATTTAGATTTGAAGCCCCAGTCGCAAGACTGGGGCTTCTTTTTGCCTTTTCATAATCCCTATGAACGCCGACGCCCTCGTCGGCTCGTGTGGGAATGTTTGTCTTCACGCTAAGGGGGGAGGGAGTAAAAACTGAGATGGGGTTCTTTACCACGAAAAACACGAACCACACGAAAAGGAGCTAGAAAAATCCTTAATTTTTTCCGCCAAAAGCGGGACGGCTGACCTCTTCCCCTTTCGTGTGGTTCGTGGTAAAGCGGATTTGGGGTCAGTCCTTGGATTTAAGCGTCTTCAAGTTTGAATTAAAAGAATTTAATTGCACGGCCTTGACCCGCCAGCTCGCAAAGACACTGGGAATTTTTTTTCTTGCCTGCGATATACATAAGTAAAACCATAAACTTAAAAAACTAAAACGGTCTTGCCAGTAAGGCCTGCTTTCTTTCATTATCGTAAATACTCGTCATGCAGCTTTACCGAATTCACTGGATCCAGCTTGTTTTACTTTTTTTGTTACCACTCCTCTGGATAGGTTGCCAAAAAAAATCCGTGCCTGAGAACCCGCCGTCGAACGTGGTGGAAGAAACACCTGACCTGAAAACACCTGCTATCGTCCCGCCGCGCGCACCTTGGCCGAATAAGCCGACCCTAACTATCTATTATGACCATGAACCTTTACCTCAGGAGTGCCTGACTACGTGGCCTAGTTTAGCGAATTATGAGCTCGTGCAAAAGAAGCTGGAACCTGATCTGTCTGGGGTTTTGCCTAGTGATGGGGATCTCTATATTGTAAGCGCGCCCGCTATTAAAAAACTGCGCAATCTCATAGAATGGCAGGCGGCGTCTCATATCATCCCTTTAGAGCAGCTGAATCCCTTATTCACTAGCCACTCGTTCGACCCAGAAAATAAGGTCAGCTTACCTTGGCGATGGTCGCCCTATGTTTTTTATAGAAAAAAAGAGACTGCAGAAACAAACCTGCCCGTCTTTTTTTTCCAAGGCTGGAGCACAGAGCCGTTCACACTCTGGCCGCAAGAATGGGCTCTTCTCTGGGGGATGAAACGACACATGACCAAAGGCTCGGCTAACACCCCAGTTAACGATTCTGAGATTAAGGCATTCCAAGAGACAAAGACCTCACTTTATAATTTAGTAAAACCGCAAAGGGAGTGCTGGAAGGCAATAAACGAGCCCACTGGTATGGTGCGCCAAACCTTTGCCCTTGCAGCATGGAAGCTTAACCCTAAGGCTGGTGATAATCCCTTAATAGAATGGTCTATTCCGAGCCAAGGCACGTTAATTCAATTCGAGCATCTGATGATTCCAGCTAAAACCCCGTATCTTTCATCAATTAACGAATTAGTCGGGCTCCTCCTTTCGGAAGGAGGCCAGAAAGAACTTATGCAGCAAACGGGTTATTTTCCGGTTCGAACACGTGTAGGACTAGAAATGGCGGGGGCAACGGTGCCCTTGCCTAAAGGCACATGGTTAGATAACAGTGAATTCCTGCTGCTGGATTTAGAAGCACTACTAACTGCGCCAGAACAAGAAATAAAATTAAATACCGTACCAACCCAGGAACCCACTTCGACGCCGACGAACACCCCAACACCGTCACCTACCGCCACCCCAACGCCTACGCCTACGCCTACGCCAACCCCCGCGTCCACACCGATACCTACTCTGATTGAGTAGAATTTCTAAGTGAAGGGCAAAAGATCGGGAGGTATTACTCTTAGGCCTAGCTGTGACCGCATTGCTTCGCTCCTTAGCTTACCCAGTTACTTTAGTTGGGTAGTTCAGAGAAGAGTAATCCCGACTCAAAAATAGTGCTCTGGATTCGCATCCGTAGATATATGTAGTAGATGTATAAGATGGATTTCTATCAATTAATAGAAAGTTTAACGCAACACACCTATGGACGCTGAAACAAAAGAACGTTTAATCTACGACGCCACACTACGCCAGCTTGAGCGAATGCGGGGAATGCAATATGGATATCATCAAAAGTTTTTTCATTGGATCATCATTAGCATTTTCATTTTTCTGACCTTGCTGCTTCTGCCAAACCGTGTCGGCTACTATTTAATCCCCTTTTTTGTCGTGAGCGCAGGAGTGCAGTCTGCCTTCTATCTCCACTTCTGCGACTTCGCCCGCACCCACAGTCGCTTTTTAGAAAGTAAAATAAATGAACTTTTGGGGCAGCAAGTCTTACTTGGAACCGCACTGGAAGAACTCTATTTTTACCCCCAGTCATCAAAAAAAGTTGGGGGCATACTATTAAGTGCTCCCAGCCGTTTTTTTAATATCTACACCTTGCACTGGGTCGTCCTTTGGACAGGGGGTTTCGTTGCAAGCCTGTTTATTATTCATAAAGAAAACTCGACTCCCTTTTTTCTAATTTATACCGCTAGCGCCTTTCTTTGGGCAGGACTTCACTTGCTTTACATAGGCTGGTATTTCGGGCAGCAGAAAGATTTGAAAAAGGTCGCTGCTTACCTTCAAGAGAATCTCCAAGCGCCCTTTCGCCATTAATTAATCACTAAGCATAACACCTAGTGGAATAGACTTTAAAATTATAGATCCCTTTACCATGCCCACCTTTCACAGTCATTTCACCGTTCAAGTTCCTTTAGATAAAGTACTCGCCTTTCATCGTGACGCCCGCAACCTCCCCAAAGTGCAGCCACCTTTTCCCAAAGTGCTCTCCCTCATCTGCCCCCCCGAACTCTCGGTCGGATCCCTAGTAGAAGTTGAACTGGGACCTTTCCCCCGCCAGTCGTGGAAAGTACGGGTAGATGAGCTCCACGAACCTCACGGTGAACCGCGTCGTGCTTTGATGATCGATACCATGATTTCAGGCCCTTTCCCTTTTTGGCGCCATCGCCACGAGTTCACTGCTCACGTAGATGCTACCCTGATTGAAGACACGATAGATTTCGAGCCGCCTGGAGGACGTTTCGGATGGTTACTACTTCCTGGAGTAACCATCGTCTTAACACTTATGTTTTGTTATCGGCGTAAACAAACAAGGAACCATTTAAATATATAGATATGATACGTTCCCTTTTTTGGTTCCGTCGAGATCTTCGTCTCAATGATAATCCTGGCCTCTCTCTAGCACTGAAAGAATCAGATGAAGTCCTCCCCCTCTTCATCTTTGATCGGGAGATTTTAAAATCCCCTGACATTGGGGCCCCGCGCGTTGCGTTCCTACTGACATCCTTAGAATCCCTCGGAAAAAATCTTACGCACCTAGGCTCCTACCTCCTTATCCGTCAAGGCAAGCCTATCGAACAACTAGCTGCCATCCTGCAGGAAACCAAGGCTACTAAAATATATTGGAACACCGACTTAGAACCTTACGCCTTAAAGCGAGATGCTGAGATGCAAGCCTGCTGTAACGATCTAGGAGTGCAAGTTCACCAAGTTCCAGATCAATGTATCCAAGCGCCGGGTCACGTCTTAAAATCAGACGGCACACCTTACACCGTCTTTACGCCTTACTCGAAAATCTGGAAGCAACAAACTGTTCCCATTCTCCACCCCAGACCTCGAGCCATTAAAAGCCCTTCAGAACTAAAATCTATCCCGCTCCCATCACTAGGGGAATTAGGTCATACGTTGAAGATACCACTTCCAGCCGCTGGAGAAAAAGCGGCGCATGACCTTCTTAACAGTTACATTCAGAGTGGTGTAGAAAGTTATCAGTCGAGACGTAACTTGCCCGCACTTGATGCCACCTCGCGACTATCTCCCCATCTTCGTTTTGGCACCATCTCGGCTCGCACCGTCCACAGAGCCGCAGTCCTAGCTAGAGAAAAGAATCCGCCAGCCGCTAAAGAAATAGATGTCTTTATCTCTGAACTTATTTGGCGAGACTTTTATAAAACCATTCTTTTCTATTTCCCCCATGTTGCGTTAGGGAGTTTTCGACCTATCTATGATGATTTAGAATGGGAAAACAACGACCGCCTTTTTCAAGCCTGGTGTGCGGGACAAACGGGCTTCCCGATCGTGGATGCCGCCATGCGCCAGCTCAACACCACGGGCTGGATGCATAACCGCCTACGCATGATCGTGGCTAGTTTTCTCACGAAGGATCTTCTCATTGATTGGCGTCAAGGCGAACGCTACTTTATGCAACAACTTTACGATGGAGATTTAGCTGCCAACAACGGAGGTTGGCAATGGGCCGCTGGAACAGGCACAGACGCCCAACCTTACTTTCGTATATTTAATCCAGAAAGTCAGGCCAAGAAATTTGATCCAGAAGGCATATTTATCGAAAAATACGTGCCTGAAATTAACAGCCTGCGTTACGCCGCCCCCATCGTAGATCATGGACAGCGGAGGCTTAAAGCCCTTGCCATGTTTAAAAAAGTCAGAGGATAAGTTTCTGGGGTGACATCGCATAAGAAAGTCATCTTGCAAACCGCCTTGGCAATTTGATCAGACCCTCTATATTAAGGATGCTTTATGATCTTAAGCGAAAAAATAAACCAGTTCTTCGGACGATTTGCTTTGATCCTGAAGCAACGACGAACACGGCGAGTATTACTGTTGTTTGCAGCACTCTTCTTCGTTCTTGGTGCAGGTCTTTTGTATCTACTGCGGCCAACAAATCTTAGTAATGCTCTGGCATGGCTGGGTCAAAAATCGGGTCAACGGGTAGAAATTGGGCAGGCCACTTTTAAAAATTACCATACCCTTGAGCTGCGTAATGTAACTATTGGAGATTTCGCCCGTCTCGACTTTTTGGAACTGCAATGGACTTACCGCGGCCTACTTTCACGGGAACTAGAACAGATACGTATTCACGGAGTGCAGTTATTTTTAAGCAAACTGGAAAACAGTGCAGAAAAAAAACAGAACAAGAAAGATAAGAAGAGCTCGAACCCCTTCAAAGTAAAAAAAGCTATTTTAGGTCAAGGCATTATCTTTTTAGATAATCTGGGTAGTGGGCTACCACCTTTACCCTTGCGCATAGCGGAAGTAACTCCATTGGTCTTAAACAACTTAAAATTAGGCGGGTCTGAAACAGACCCTACAGCAGATGAGTTACAAATCGTCATCTTAGATGATTTAAAATTTTATTCCCCTTATGATGCGTTTAGTCCTGTCATTGGGTTTGAACAAGTTCGACTCGCCTTTAGCTGGAACGGGATCCAGAACCAACTTCTCGATCAACTTGTCTTAACCAATCCCACCATCTATGTAAGCGACGACCTTTTCTTGTTTGTGGATCAAGTGCAAGCGCAGCGCGCTAAACTTGTTAAAAAAGAAATCACTAAGCCTTGGAGCATTAGTAGTTTTGAAGTAAAGAACGGGCAAATCGTGGTGACGACTTTTAGTCAACCTGGGACTACGCTACCTTTTCTTTTTTCTAGTAAGCCGCAGTCAATTGTTTTAGATGATTTTTCCAAGATTCAATTTGCAACAGATTTTATTATTGAAAAAACAAATTTAAGTTATCCTGATTACGGTTTAAAAATTCAGGGGATGGAAGGAAAGCTATCCTTCAGTCTTCCGCTGAGTGAAAAAAATGTGGCTAATCTTGTCCCTGTCCTGAGTCTGGAATCCGTCGAATGGAAAGGACTGAAAATGATCGAGGCTTGGGTGGGGTTGACTTTTGACCGGCGGGGCATTTTCGGAGAATTTGGAGGTAAAACCTACCAAGGCTATACCCAAGGGACTGTAGCTATTTATCTAAAAGACGGATTCCCTTGGGTAGCTTCTGCTGTGGTTTCGAAGGTTGATGTTGAGCCTATCACCCGGTTACTCTCTCCGGAGAATTTTCTCTTGAACGGCCCAGTTTCTCTCAGCTTTAAGGTCAGCGGTAAAAGTAAGCAAGTCCTTGATTTAAATGGTGTTGCCACCCTTGACGGTCCTGGCGTTATGTCCATACCTGCTATTGATGAAGTTTTAGCTAAACTTCCAGGTGAATGGAGCCTAACTAAAAAAGACCTATCAGAAATTGCTTTGATGGCCTTTAAACGCTATGATTATTCCACAGGTCATTGCGAAATTAACTTTGCCCCTCCTACCAGTACTTTTCAACTTCGGCTCGACGGCAAGCAAGGTCAGCGCAATATAGATTTGAAATGGAACGATGAACGACCACAACCTGGACTAATTTTTTAACACCATGAACATGTTTCCCGTATCACCTAAAAGACCCTTTATTTTTCTTCTACTCAGTTGTCTAAGTGCCACGCTTCTTACTTCGTGTGCACCTACAGTGCGGCTCACTACGCCAGAACCAGTCAAAATTGATGTAAATATGAAAGTGGAAGTCACCACTAAAGGCGACCCTAACGCAGCTTTACGGGCAGGAACAGGTGGAGCAGGGCAGGAGGAACCTTCCCCACGATTGCGTCAACGCACACGCATTACCGAAGTGCAAAGCCTTAAGAACGACCGTATCGTGGGGGAATCTAGTAAGGGCCTTTTGGAAATCCAAAAACTTCCTACTGATCCTGCATATCAAGAGTACGCAAAAAAAATTGTTGAAGCGGAAAATAAGGACCGCGCTCAAATTTATCAAATCGAAGCGGATGCCCAAAATAAGCCCCTATCTTTTGTTACGGCGGAATACACGCGCCGCCTCCGTGAAAGCGCCTTCCCTGGAGAATGGATTCAGCAAGCAGATGGTAAGTGGTCGCAACGCTAGAGGTTTGAATCTCCCGCTGCGGCATCCATCTTAGCAGCTAACTGAAAATCTAGCTTGGTAACGCCACCAGCATCGTGCGTTGTTAAATTCACAACCACACGATTATAAACATTTGACCATTCAGGGTGATGATTCATTTTTTCTGCTTCAAGGGCACAGACCGTCATGAAAGAGAAGGCTTGGATAAAACTTTTGAATTTAAATTCTCTTTTAAGTTTACTCTTCTCCATCTTCCATAAAGGAAGACTACGTAACTGAACTTTAAGAGCGGATGCTGATAGTTTTGCCTTCATATTTTATAACGCCTTTTTTAAAGGCTAGGGAGTTTCTAACGATGCCTGCACCTTTAAGCGTAAGGCTTTAATTTCTTGGTTAATTTTCAGAAACTCAACTTCATCAAATTCTAGCGGTGTGGGTGCCAGCTTACATTTTAGCTTAGCCACAGATCGCAAGGCTCCACTCCAAGTTGCTTCCGGCATGGTAAGGATTTGGTCATGGGCTATTTCCACGCAGGCAGGATTGTGACAAAATAAAAGCAGCTCTTCGCCTGCTTCTAATGCCAGCCTTGTTGCCTCTGCTGCACCATAGCGGTTAGCGATCGCCCCCATTTCTAAATCATCCGTCATGATCGCACCCGCATAGCCTAATTCTTTTCTTAATAAATCTGTTACAATCTCCCGCGACATGGAAGCTGGGAAAGGCTCTTGATGCCATGCCGTGAAATGGCCATGCCCGATCATGAAGCATTCCGCCTTGGGCACGAAGGCTCGGAAAGCGGTAAGTTCATCCCGCCCGATTTCATCCTTCGTGCGCGTAATTTTAGGCAGTTCCCCATGGGGATCCAACTCGCAAAACGTATAGCCTGGGAAATGCTTAGCCGTGCCGAGAACACCCGCAGATTGCATCCCTTCCAAAAAAGCTCCCGCCCGTTGAATCACGTCGGCAGGGGTTTGGCCATAACAACGGCCACGCAAGGAATTATCGGCCTTTTCATCTAGGGTGTAATCAATCACGGGCGCTAGGTTCAGATTAAAGCCGAGACTACGTAAAACGCGCCCTGTAAGCACACCGTGTTCCCGACACCACCCTAGGTTCCCTGCTCGACCTAGATCAAGTCCTGAAGGAGGCTCCTCCCCCACTGCCTTGAGTCGCGAAACGCGTCCTCCCTCTTGATCGATCGTGATAATGGGAGGAATTTCACAGAGAGAATTTAGTTCTGCAATTAGCTGAAAAATTTGAAGAGCCGATTCAAGATTGCGATTAAACAAAATAAAACCGCTGGGCTGGATGCGTCTGATCATGCTGCGTAAGCCGTCCGTCAACTGCGGACCTGGAACCCCCATAATAATCAATTGCCCATGGGAAGTGCTCACATTTAAAGTCATTCTGCTATCAAACACCCTTTTACCCGCTTTACAAGGCCGCTTCAACAAGGCTAGATATTTACTTACACCATGTTCCAAATTATCTTCACTCCTGGTAGCTCTGCTGAAATGTCAGCTCTGCCGAAAATGTTACAGCTAGAAATTCTAAATGAGTTTGAGGCTTTTTCCCCCGAGTATGTTGTGCAACACCCAGAAAAGTTTGGCATTATCCAACAGGATAATCGCACGCTTTATCGTTTCCGTGCCACCGATTATCGAATTTACTTTGAAAAGAATGCGGACGGATTACTTATCCACCGGGTGCTTAACAAAAATACGATCAAAGATTTTTTCTATCGTTCGCAAATTCCCTTGTCTGAAGATGAAGAGTTACAGAAAAACCCTAATTTTTGGGCCATGATTGATTCTTCAAGTCCGCCTAAAGACAAGTAAACTACATCCTTCCTCCCTGTCAGTTATGAGAGCTTGTTCTGCCTCGCTTTCCTTTCTATTTGTACTCTTTAGCGTTCTGCTCTAAACTCCGTTCGTGAATCAGCTACCTTTATGGAAAATTTTAGGCATCTCCATTATGGTGCATGTCTTGCTGATCTTATGTTTCCGTAGTTTTGTTATTTTCAGCCACGTAGCGCCAACTTTCCCGACGACCCGATTTATGGTCATTGAGCTGCCAGGCGAAATCCCCGCTAGCGGTGCTGCTGCTAACATCGACCGCCTTTACCAAGTGCCCACTGAATCTGTTGATACTCCCGCAGAACCCGTTGAAGTAATTAAGCCGAGCTTAGCTGAGACTAGGCTGCTAACCACTGAATCCCTTTTTGAGCGGTATGTTAAAGCGTCTAAAGAGGGCATCAATTTTTTCGGGCTTAAGCCACCGAATGAAAAGGGTAGCACTGTTTTTTTGATTGATATTTCTGGCAGCATGTTGCAGCACAGTGGTGGCTCCTCGCGTTTAGATCAGGCCTATGACCAGCTTAAGCAAGCACTGGCTTGTATGGGTTCAGGGCAACGGTTTAATATTGTACTTTTTGCCACTAGAATGGACAGCTTCGCTCCTGAACCCGTGGCGGCGACACGAGAAAATATTATAAAAGCATACCGTTATCTTGATAGCGAAATTGATTGCGGCGGCAGCACGAATCTACTAGGTGGGCTGCAAGCCAGTCTGGCTATGCGTCCTGATCACCTTATTGTTTTAAGCGACGGAATCCCGACCTCTTCTGAACCAAGTATTTTACTGACAGAAACAAAATTTTTGCGGCAAAAAATTCTTCCAGCGGCACGTATTTATTCGATAGGATTTTACATCGCAGCGGGTTCACCTGAAGAATTATTTCTTACAAAACTGGCTAAACAAAATAATGGAGCCTATTTGCGGTGGAATCCTAAATCAGGCTAAGACCGTGTCTTCATGCTCACAAGAAGACCCAGCGCATCGCGAGCCTTTTTTCCTTTATTTCTGCGTTGATGAAACTCGGGCGGAATGGTATTTGTGGCGCATAAACTCACTTGGTGTTGCGCATGTTTTTCTATTCCGCTCTTGGCGTATGGCGAAATAGACGCTAATTCTTCTGCCACCATTTATGACAATTACGGAACGTCTCGCTATCTATCTACCGCAGAATCCCGAAATTAGTCGAGCTGCCTTCGTGGCACCTTCGGCTGAAATCATGGGAGCTGTAACCTTAGGGCATAATGCGAGTGTGTGGTATCAATGTGTCTTGAGAGGTGATATTAACAGCATACAAATTGGATCTGGCACGAACGTGCAGGATGGAACGGTCATTCACTTAGCGGATGATTTCGGAGTGAAGATTGGAAGCTATTGCACAGTGGGACATCAGACGATGATTCATGCCTGTGAAATCGGCGATGAATGCCTAATCGGAATGGGTGCCACCGTATTAGACGGAGCACAGATAGGTCAACAATCCATCATTGGCGCAGGATCATTGGTCACAAAAAAGATGGTGGTGCCGGAAGGTTCTATGGTCTTTGGTTCTCCGGCACGAGTGGTTCGTGCTTTAAGTGCAGAAGAGAGGGCGGGCATACGGGCATGGGCGGAAAAATATATTCACGTAGCGAAAGCTCATGCGGAAAGACACAAGGTGTCCGTTCCATTGGCAAGAAACACTTAACATTTAGACGACAGTGCGATTTTTAAAAGTCAGCTCGGCTACGCCAGACTTATCTAACTCGCCAAGACCTACCTTAGTCATTAGTTCATATTGAGCTAAGGTGGCAGTAGCGAGGGGGAGTTTTAAATTTAGGGCTCTTGCTAGTTGGAGTGCTATGCCTGAGTCCTTAGCGGCATGAGCAGCGGAAAAGAAGCAGGCATGGTCACGGTTTTGCATGTCCTCACCATCCGTTTCTAAAACACGTGAGTTGGCTCCCGTTTCCGCAAAAACTTCACGCAGCATGCTCAGATCAAGCCCTAGCGCATTTCCTAACCCAAGACCTTCAGCTAGGCCAGCAGTGTTGATATTCATGACCATGTTGACGAGCGCTTTCACTTGAGCCGCAGATCCCGCAGGGCCGATGAAGCGGCAATGGGAGGAGAGAGCTTGAAGGATGGGTTGGGCTTGGGCAAAGACGGCGGGATGGCCAGCGCACATCAGGTAAAGGGTTCCTGCACGAGCTTGCGTGATGCTAGAGGCCATACACGCCTCTAAGCTCCGTGCTTCTACGGCTTGACAGGCGGCTTCGACTTCTTGATGAACCTCAGGTGAAACGGTGGCGCAGTTGATAAAAAGTTTTCCCCGCGCATTTTGTAGGAGTGCGTCTTTTTGAAATAGGGCTCGCATGGCAGCGTCGTTCGTGACAATGGTGAGGATGACGTCAGCAGATGCAGTGACTTCGGCTAATGAGGTAGCGCAGGGGCAGGAAAGTTCCAGTGCTATAACTTGAGCGGTTTGGATTTTTACATCATAAACAGAGCTAATGATAAAGCCTTGTTCATGGAGGCGCCGAGCCATGTTTGCTCCCATTCTCCCTAGGCCGATGAGGGCAACTTTAGGTTTCATGAGTTAAAAGAAGGGGTTGTGACTTTTTTCTTCACCAACGGTGGTCATGGGGCCGTGGCCTGGACAGAGGATAGTGTTATTTGATAAGCTAAAGATTTCTTCTCGATTCGTTTTTAGGGCAGCAGAGTAAGAAATTTTAGCTCCGCCCATGGAGGAGGCGAACAAGGCATCACCGACGATGGCGACGGGTTGAGTTAGACCAGTGATGACATACGTCGTGCCGCCAAGGGAATGACCCCAAGTGAGGCGGGAAACTATGTGAAGCGAACCAACTTGGAAGGCTTTACCTGTGGCAAAAGAGGTTGCACCACTGAGTGGCTCCAGCTCATTGACAAAGGCTAATGCTCCCGTTTTCTCCTTTAGCCGATCCAGTTCTAATATATGATCTCCATGCGTATGAGTGAGTAAAATCAACTCACAGGTTAGGTTCTGCTTCTTAATAAAATGAAGAATAGGTGTAGCGTCAGCCCCTGTATCAAAAACGACGGCTTGCTTCGAGACTTTATCGTAAGCTAGAAAGCTATTTACCGTCATTTCAGCATACGGCGTATTGAATTGAGCTAGGCCACTTAGTTCGATCTCGTCAGGAAACCATTCGCTGTGGGCGAGCTCGATCATGGCGGATTCTTTTAGTCCAAGGGCAGAGCAAAGTTTTTTCAAGATGGGGAGATCATAACGTCCTTCTTTAATGGCTTGGAGTTGGGAAAGTTCAATGCCGGCTTTTTGTGAAAGCTGCGCATCTTCTAGGCCTAGGCCTTTTTGAGCTTTGGC
Source organism: Blastochloris sp. (assembly GCA_034440395.1). Taxonomy (GTDB): domain Bacteria; phylum Verrucomicrobiota; class Verrucomicrobiia; order Methylacidiphilales; family JAAUTS01; genus JAAUTS01. The sequence goes on from JAWXBW010000025.1 coordinate 29,126, forward strand.
TAGAACATCAATCCACGAATCTTCTAAGGGGAAAATCATATACGTCTCGGAATCTTTCGTTATTTCTTCCCAAACATTTTGGAAAAAATATTTCCGCTAGAGGTTGTTTTTTTAGGATCTTTGCCACCAGCGTTTTGCCATGTAATCGGACCTGTAACCTTAGAGGTGCGCCGACTCATTACGATCGGGTCTAGTTTGGTGGTATTGAAGATAGGGCGTTGATCTTTAGGAGGGGCCACTTCTTGAACGATGGGAGTCATAGCAAGCTTGCGCTGCATCTTTAAACGGACAGCTAGGGAGAGACTGCCGATTTGTAATTTATCATCTAAATTTAGGATAGCTTCGGCAATTGATTTGCCGTTAATGAACGTGCCATTCGTCGAGTCCAGATCAAGAATACGGAGCGAAAACTCTTCTTTAAAAATTTTACAATGATGGCTAGAGATGGATCCATCAGGCAGGAGCACGTCGCAATCTTCCTGTCGGCCAATGAGGATTTCAGGCTGAAGAAGGTGAAAGATGAAACCTTTAAAGGCACCGTTTAAAACTTCAAAGCTGATATCGTATTGACTAAGGTCAACTTGCTTCACCGATTTGGCAGTTTCTGACGGATCCGAGACATAGCTCGCTAGAATATCCTCTTCGCTAGCATGCCCGCCATCTCGGAGCTGAGCGAATTGGAATAAGACTTCTTCAACGGAAAGACGGAATAACTTCTTAGGCGCAGGAACCCTAGGCTGCCATTTAACCGACGCATTCTTCCAAGTCAGCGCCAAAAAAATACCGGCTAAGCCTTGATGATCATTGAATTGAGAAAAAACGATATCTCCATTTAACAAATAAATGATGGCAAGACCCCTCGACCCCTCGACAAGGAGGCAACCAGTATCTTGAGATTGGCCATGGGTCTGTAAATAGTCTGGTAGTGAAATTTGACTCATGAGGTTGGTTATAAGATCATCATCAAAAGGGTGTGTCGTTTAACTACATTAAGGGGGTCATTTTCTTAGGCAACTTCATAATTTTCAAACTTTACGCAACTTCTTGTGTATTAGAGAGCTAATTGCTAGTTTTTTATTTTGCGAACTTGAAGCCCAAGCATTTTATGAATAACTACAAAGCCCTTTTTATTTTACTTGGATTCCTCATTGCTTTTAACCTTACGGCCTGTCGTGGGGGAAAAAATTCCAACTCTTTGACTAAGGTTGCATTAATCTCAGATAGCCGAAATCAAGACGCCTCTATTTCCCAGCTTAAGGGCAGTTTACTTACCGCCAACCCCTCGCTAACGATCATCGACCTCAATCATGAATTTTCCACGACCACAGCCTCAGAGGCAAGTTATCTCCTAGAGAAATCTACCCGTCTCTTACCCGCTGGCACCATCGTCATTGTTATGCTGGACGGTGGTTTTAAAGCTTCCGAAAAATCGATTTTGATTCAAACACGAAATGGTAAATATTACATAGGCCAAGACACCGGCATCTTTACTCATGTTATGCAAACTGAACTCGTGCAATATGCCGTCGAGATAAATCGCCCCGATTCAACGACCCCCAGCTTCATTGGCAGAGCTTTCCTTGGTCGCGATTTATATGCTCCCGTTGCTCAACAGATTATCTCTGGAAAGAGTCTTGAGGATATCGGCACTAAACTGAAAGAAATTGTGCGCCTTAAGCTCATGACTCCTACCGTTTTGGGGAATAAGATTAACGGCCAGATCATTCACATTGATCGTTTTGGGAACGCCATCACCAACATCCGGCCTGAAGACCTTCCCGCCCAAGTCAAAGGAAAGCTCCTAAAACTTTCCTTTAAAGGTCGCATCATTTCCCTTCCTTTTTGGGATGGCAATGGGGAGGCGCCTAAAGACCGTATATTCTGCGTATTAAATACGGATGGGGAGCTTCAGTTTTCCCTGCGCGAATCCAGTGCTGCGGCGACCTATGGATTTAAGGCAGGTGACATCATCAGTCTGCAAAACTAAAAGCCTTCCCAGCCACTACGTATCAGCCTAGAGCACCCTAGGTGCTGGCGCACTACATTCTAAGGGACTTCCACGTCTTCTCCCGCTGTCTAAGCTTATAAACAATGGATCGAAGAGCCTAACATTCCTAAGTTTTTCTTGACGCAAGTACAAGCCTGTGTACAACTTTTTAATTATCGTTAGGCACTGCACGTGTGTGCGTGAGCTCTAACGGTTATGGAACTATTGAAAGGAAATAAATTATTATGGCAGTCAATCGTGCTCAACTCGTGGAAAAAATCCAGAAACTACTCGGTGGAGAAACAAGTAAAGCAGCCTCAGAGCGCGCCTTAGCCGCAGTGATCGAAAGCATCAAAGTCAGCGTAAAAAAATCCAAAGCCGTCCAGCTTATCGGATTCGGAACCTTCAAGGTTGTGAACCGCAAAGCTCGCCTTGGCGTCAATCCCAAGACAGGCGCAAAAATTAAAATCGCCGCTTCTAAGTCCGTGAAATTTTCTCCCGGCAGCGAATTCAAAAAAAGCCTATAACTAGCTTTTAGCGATAAAAGAAAACCCGGCTTTGCCTAGGCAAGCCGGGTTTTTAGTTCTCGACAAAGTGCTTAACGAAATCTGTCGTGGCGATACCTTTGTTGGCGGTGGACTGGGTAATAACGTTGATCGTAGTAATACGGATGTGTTTGATAAATCACTCGTGGGGCAGGTCTATAATGTTGATAATAAGGTCGATGGTAAACC
>JAWXBW010000026.1:0-4303 GCA_034440395.1 Blastochloris sp.
GCAATGTGCTCCAGATGATACACCATATACTCTGCCGCATCCCGAGCCGTATTACGCGCAGCATTAAACCCGATAAAATCAGATAAAGGTCTTTCCCTAAACAAAGCACCTACTCGAGCCCCCTCAAACTCCGCCGCCCATGGCTGAAATAATTCTAGATGATCCGCTTGGCGTCCATTATAAGCTGGGTCTTGGGCCAAACTGCGGAATAAGACTTCTTCATCTGTACAAAAATACTCAATCCCCGCTTCCTTGAATAACGGCATCAATTCAGGAGCCACCGAGCCCTCCGAGGGCCAGAGGCCACGGGCCGCCCGCCCGAAAACCTTTGTATGTAATTCCTGCGCTAAACGTAACTGCGCCCGCACATCTTCTGGCGCAGAAAACACCGGCGGTAATTCCCGTCCCGGCATACAACGCACAGCAAAGCGCGTGTCATACACTAAGGGCATAATCGGATGAAAAAAAGGCGTCGTCGTGATTTCCACCCGCATCTCCTCCTGCGCCTGACGATACAGCCCCAACACCATGCGGATGACCTCTAAATGAATATCCATCACTCGATTTTTTTCCTCTTCGGTAAACCCTGACCCCTTACGCTTCAACTCCTGCAACTCAGGGTATCTCTTGAATACACTGAACCCGCACCAAGCTAAATTAAACCACACCTGTAAATCTCGGTAATCTTGCGTAGTAAAGTGGCCTATACTTTCTTGCACCGTCGTTAGATTCCACTCCCGCCCGCGCAACTCTAGTAACTCTGCATAACGGGGTGACGGCTCGATCAATGTGGTCCAGTTAATCTTAAAGAAATTCTCTAACAACTGCTCTTTGTCGATCACACTTAATAAATCTGCTGGGCAACGGGAGAGTTCTCCCCACTTATCCAACACCCTACCTTCACTAAATTCTTCCAACTGCTGCACCAGAACGGGAGTGAAATTAAAGTTCACCCGCAAAGACGGATAGGCCATCACCACATCAATCATATCCAGATAACCCCGCACCGCATGGAGTCGCACCCAAGGCATCATCGCCGTCTTCGTCAGAGGATCAACGTAGTAGGGTTGATGCATGTGCCAGAGAAAAACAACATTTAGCATAATGGTATATTAGTTAAATTAAGGATTTAAGATGTAGCCGATTTTACTTGGCGCAAAAAGCGAGCAGCTTCTTCAGGTAAGACAGAATTAATGTGAAACCCTGTGCCAAACTCAAACCCTGCAATCCCTGCCATTCGCGGCAAAATTTCAATATGCCAACGAAAATCAAAATCTAAAGTATGCCATTGATCCTTTCTTCCATGCCGTAAAGGTGCCGTGTGTAGGATGAGATTATAACTAGGCACATTTAAACCTGTGCGATAGGCAAGTAACACTTTTTGCAAAGCGTCTGCCAGTAAGACCAACTCGTGATCCGTGCACGAATGGAAATCCGCTCGTTGCTGCTTGGGCAGCAATAAAACTTCAAAAGGAAACCGGCTCGCAAAAGGACACATTATGCCATAACCCGCATTTTCATACACCATGCGCTCCTTCCCCTTTATTTCATTACGCAAAATGTCTTCATATAAATTCCGATCCTTCAGCGCAAAATAATCCCGACAGGGCAAGAGTTTTTCTTTCAAAACCAGAGGGATAACGGGTAGTGCCATCACCTGAGAATGTGCGTGCTTTTGCGAAGCTCCTGCCTGCGCTCCTACATTTTTAAAAACCATCAAAAATTTAAAACGCGAATCCTTCATCAAATCCAACATTCGAGCACGATACGCCTTTAACACATCCACGATCCCACTTAAAGGTTGTTCCTCCAGAGCTAGAGTTGGATCACTTGTTTCAATGACCACTTCGTGCGCTCCAATCCCGTTCATCTTATCGTAAAAACCTACTGCCTCCTTATTCAGCTCCCCCTCTACGCGCAAGGCCGGGAAACGGTTCGGCACGACTCGCACCTTCCAACCAGGCTTATTCGCTTCCGTTCCCGCCTCCCGTATCGCAAAAACTTCTGGCGGCGTGAACGACTCATTCCCAGAAATAAAAGGGTTAACCCCGCCTTCTAAACTCAATTCCTCTTGCCCACTGAATTGATTCGGTCGCTGCAACCTCTCGGGACTAAAAACTACCCATCTTCCCGTTATTGGATCTTTACGTATTTCTGGCACAGTGATTCCTCTCTTATAAAACTAAACGAAATTGCACAATAAAAATTTTACTCTTCTCTTCTGCTTCATTTACCCAACACTTTCTCATACACATCCTCATATCTCGGCACCACATGAGCCCAAGAAAAATCTCGTGCCATTGCATTACGCCGAATAGCCTCCCAACCCTCGGAATCTCCCATCAACTCCAAGGCCGCCTTAACTTGCTTCCATAAAGCATCACTCGTGCCACCCTTGAACTTAAAGCCCGTTCCCGATTTCTTCTTCCCATTCCAAGCCTTGACCGAATCACTTAATCCACCGATGTCATGCACAATTGGAATGGTGCCATAACGCTGACTATACATTTGATTTAATCCACAAGGCTCGAAGACTGAAGGCATCAAAAATAAATCTGCCCCCGCCTCTATCTCATGAGCCAAATCCTCATCAAAACCAATCCTCACTGCCACCTGCTGTGGAAACTTTTTGGCTAACTCTAAAAACGCTTTTTCTAAGACTGGATCGCCTGAGCCTAGCAAAACAAAATGAGCCCCTGTCTTTAAAAGCTTAGGCATGATCTCCACAATCAAATCAAATCCCTTTTGCTCTACTAAGCGGGAAATACATGCCACCAACGGCTTACTAGCACCCTTCTTAAATCCCATTTTTTGCAACAATTCCTTCTTACAAATTTTTTTATTTTTTAAGGTTTCCCTATCATACCCATGCTTAATGAAACGATCCTTGGCTGGGTTCCACACTTCCGTATCAATCCCGTTTAAAATTCCCGTCAGCGCCCCTTGGGCAGATCTCAATGTCAACGCATCATGCAACCCACAGCCGAACTCCTCCGTCAAAATTTCCTTAGCATAAGTTGGGCTCACCGTCGTCACCTCATCTACAGATAAAATACCCGATTTTAGCAAATTCAACATTCCGTAATATTCCAACGCATCTACTCGAAACCAAGAATCCGGTAAATTCGTTAAATTGAAATCATAATACGGAAACAGTCCTTGGTAGGCTAAATTATGAATCGTTAGCACCGTTTTATAGGGTAACCGCGCCTGCTTCACTAAGGCCGGCACTAAGGCCGTTTGCCAATCATTCACGTGAATAATTTCTGGCCGCGGCTCCACATACCGAGCTAACTCCACCACCATTTTAGAAAAGAAAATAAAGCGCGAGGCGTTATCGAAATAATCTCCACCTGCCCCGCCGTAAAGATTGCCCCGGTCATAATATTCATCCCGCTCTATCGCAAACACACTCACCCCGTTCTCCGTCACCCCATTCCAAACCCGCGCCGTCACTTCAAAGGCCCCTAGCTGAGCTGTTAATATTAATTCGCTAAGCTTTAATCTAGGTAACGTTTTCTTTAAAGCCCGATATAAGGGAATCACCACACTCACACTATGCCCCTGACCCCTAATAGCCGCAGGCAGAGCCGCTACCACGTCCCCCAAACCGCCTGTCTTGGCGTAAGGCGTCAGCTCACTCGTTGCAAAAAGTATATTCATAAAACTAAACGTTTAAATTTGATATTCCATCCCCGCACGAGAACCTTTTAAAGCCGCCACCCGTTCCGCCATCTGGGCGATACTTGTCTCCCGCAAAACCGCACGTGCCGCCGCTTCTGATTCTCGTAACAAACTGAAAAGCAACTCCCGCCTTTTGTCCACTCTTCCTTCCGATTCAGGTTCCACTGCCACTCCACCATCCAATAGCTCAATAACCTGTTCTAGATTTAAATCCTCCGCCTTAGCCTTTAAGGAGTAACCACCTTCCACCCCCCGTCGGCTCTGCAAAAAACCCGCCTTTTTTAATACTAAAAGAATCTGTTCTAAAAACTTCTCCGGGATTCCCGTTGCCGTTGCAATCTGGGAAATGGGCGACCACTGCTCTCCCTTGTGCGCCCGCATCGCAATCTCTGTTAGGGCAAAAATAGCATACTCACTTTTTTTAGAAAACCTCACACCAGAACCCTGCCCAACAAAGACCCGCCCGTCAACGCTTGGGCAAAAAAACCATTTGTGAGAAATATTTCGGCTCTGCTGAAAAGTTGCGGGCTCAACTTCGTTCTTTTAGTAAAGTCGCTTTGCGACAAGCAAACGAACCAAAGGGTTCGCGTCATTTTTTATCTTCTCGCTATCGCGAGGA
>JAWXBW010000027.1:0-26639 GCA_034440395.1 Blastochloris sp.
CTCTTTGTACGTCAAAATGTGTAGGTAGAGGCTTACTTATCATCACATAACAAGCAGGGTTTCTGAGTAAATTTTACTAAAGCCTTAATTTGATAAGGCACAAATCCTGCTAAATAAAATTTTACATTGAAACCGATTAGGAGCAGCCACCACGTTGCTTCTGATTACAAAGTGAATAAAGGAAAATGAAAAATGAAAAAAATACTAATGAGTGTAGTGGCAGTATTGACCTTATCGGTAGGAGCTCCCGCGGCAATCATCATTCAAGACAATTTTCCAACTAATGGAGCTTTAGTTGGGACTACGCCAATCACTGGTGGGATTTGGCAGAGTTTGTCGGGAACAGCCGGGTCGCTCGGGGTGAGCGGAAATGCACTCCAGATTATTGCTGCCAACTCGGAAGATGCTGAGTCAGATTTTGCAGCATCCCAAACGGTTGATCTTTTTTCATCATTTACCCTGAATATGTCTGCGACTTTACCAACAACCTTAGGCGAATACTTTGCGTCTTACAGGGATGGAACAGGGTATGATGGGAGGATTTTTGCATTGCGCCCAACGGGCACAGCTGCCGGAAAGTTCCGGCTTGGCATCTCAAACTCAGCTACCGCATCGTTTATTGACTGGGCTTCGGATCTTGACACTGGCACCACTTATCAAATCGTGACTCGTTTCACTCAAGGAGTGGGTGCCAGCGATTTCATTACGCTTTGGGTGAACCCGACTGACATCTCGAGCACATCCATATCAACCACCGCTGCTGATTTGGGCACTTCCCTAACAGCATTCGCATTCCGCCAGGCGGGGAGTTCTGGCACTGCTGGAATCGATGATCTCATTGTCGCAACTACCTTTGCCGAGGTCATCCCCGAACCCTCCACCTACGCACTTCTAGGTTTAGGACTCGCTGCTCTTTTCATCTTACGCCGCGGTAAAGGTGTAGTAGCGAAATAGTATTTAAAAGTTCTTCATAGACTGCCGCAGCGGTGGTGGGGCGAAGAGGGATAGTTCCTCTCAGTTCTCCTGCCCCTGCGGCTTTGTGTGGAGCAATGTTGTAGTGGCAGCTAACCTGCCGACCAAGACAGGTAACTTAAAACTTTAATCTGCCCCACACCTTTGCGAGCTTGCTTGTAGTGTGAGTTTTATTCAAATTCGCCACTACTCCAGTAAGAAGCCCGACCCCTTTTGGCGCGCCTCCCGCATCCGCGCGCGGCTTTATGTGAAAAAAATTTGGAATGAACGTGATCGTAAAATTGCCACTCTTCTAGCTAGCGGTCTAGGGGTAGAAAACCGTCTTATCGACCAAGACATACCTTAGGAGAAAGTTCGAGCTTCTAAATATGAATAACATTATTTGATTATGGCAGCCTGTTATTCGATGGGACACCCCCGCAGGGCGACTATTGATCCAGCTAGTTCATTTATTATCACCAACAAAAGTTGAGCCTGTCGATACGGGACTTATGTCCACAGTATCTTAGCCCCATACGGAGCCAGCTTCTGGTCGTGCGTGACCAATGTCAGCTTTTCATGCAGGGCTTGGGCTACCAGTATGCGATCAAAAGGATCTTGATGATGATCGGGCAAAGTCAGCAACATCTCGGTGTGGGCGTATTTTAGGGGTAACTCCGTCAAGCCCCGCTGAGGAATCTCTAAGAGCAATCCCTCAAGAGCTTCCAGTTTCCCCAAGCGTTTCTTTATAGCGATTTCCATTCCTGAGACAGCACTAATAAAGATGGAATAGTCAGGATTTTGAATAGCTGCCATAGCCACCGAGGAAAGTCTCTTGGGGGCGCTCAGGACCCAAAGAAAGACGTGGGTATCAAGTAGGTAATTCACAAGAATCGATCAACGAAAAAGAGCCTCGATACGCGGATCGACTTCATCAAAACTGGCGGAGATTTGGATTTTTCCCTCTAGACCGCCGAGCCGTCGCGGTTCGGTCAAAGGAGCATAAGCTGATAGCTTGGCCACGGGCTTACCGTATCGCCCAATGAGAATAGTTTCTCCCTGACTCACGTTTTCGATTAAGCGAGAGAGTTGGGTTTTTGCCTCTTGGATATTAACTATCTTCACAAATTATACTTGGTCTGGTCTGGTTGACTTGTCAAGAGAATCGGGCGGTCTAAAAGATTTTTTCTTCACGAAGCGGATTGACCCAATTCAGTTTAGGAAATCGGGCGAAGTCGGCATCCGTGGTGTGGAGGATATAGCCATGCTCCAGAGCAAGAGTTGCAAGATGAGCGTCGGTCGTGAGATTACCTGCCGTGCCAAGTTCACCTACAAGCTCATTTAAAATCTTAAAGTGATCTGCGCTAGGATTGAGCAGGTGAAAATGCGGAAGAGATATCCATTCAGCTACTGTTGCCAGAGCGGCTGCAGGGGTCTGGGGTGTGGCGTAAATCCGGGGGTTGGTTGAGATGCGCAGGAACCCTAGAATGACCACCCAAGCTAGGCCGATCGGTTCGCCACTTTGCAAGCAACGTAACCACCAGCGCGAGGCTGGGATAAACAACGCTCCTCGCGAATCGTGGGCATAGAGCAGTAAATTAACATCAGGGAGGATCACGGGTGCGGATTGAGTTTGCGGTCCTTGTTGATGAATTCCTCTACCTCTAATTCATCGCAGAGCTGATTCATCCTGTCGGGGTCGTAACCAGGTAAGAGCCCGCCCGAAAAAGGCCGCACTGCGACCTTAGGCGCGTTTCGGGAAGCTTCCGCTGCGGCACGTTTAGCGGTAAGGCCGAAGCGGAGGGTATAGTTCAGCACTTCTTTAAAGGAAGAATGCTGTGCCTTAGCCTCGTTCTGCAGCAGCGCAATAAGGTCATCATCAAGCGTTACCGTAGTTCTCATCAAAGTAATGCTACAAGCATCATTACATGATGTCAACAGCATCAACCACCCCCCGGGGACTTGGGGTCAGTCCTTGGATTTAAGCGTCCCACAAGTCTTAGTATCTTTTGTTATGGGCCTTAAATGCGATCGGGGTCGGAACAAAAGTGGAAAACTTTTTAGTGATCACGAGCTAGTGCGCAGAAGCAGGATCATTCTAGCTTTGAAGGCGTGGTGGCGTCCATTTGCTTTACGAAAAGATGGCGTATAGTTAACCATCGCCCAAAGACCCCTCTGTCTAGGACGCTAATAAACATCAACATTCAACTCATCTATCAACGAAAATAACAAACCCAAAGTAATTATGAAATCTATCTATATCCTAACCCTTTCTCTCATCACTGTCCTCGCCCTGCCCCTTGGCTCGGCCCGCGCAGAAACCAAAGCCGCCACTGGTGACATTGTAGCCGTTGCCTCAGCTGCGGACAATTTTACAACACTTGTCACAGCCTTAAAGGCCGCGGGTCTGGTCGATACGCTGCAAGGAGCTGGCCCGTTCACCGTTTTTGCACCAACCGATGCGGCTTTTGCGAAACTGCCCAAGGGGACGGTGGAGGATCTCCTCAAACCAGAAAATAAGCAAAAACTTGCTAGCATTCTGACCTACCACGTCATTGCTGGAAAGATCCCTGCTGCCGACGTAAAGACGATGATGGCTAAAACGGTTAACGGGCAAGAACTCGATCTAAAGGTCAGCACTGGCTCCGTTATGGTTAATAACGCGAAGGTAATTACAGCTGACGTAAACGCCAGCAACGGAGTCATCCACGTGATTGATACCGTTCTCATGCCTAAGTAACATTCACTCAGAGCGACAGAACATCGCCTGTTTTGCGCTTTTATTTGGAGCCAAGTAGGACAAATCAATTTCCCTACTTGGCTCCATCTTTTTTCAGCCTCTTTCCCATAAATCGGCATAGACCAAACCACCGTCAAATTCCAAATGCTGTCTGCGGACAAAGCCGGCTCTATTCAGAGACTCCGCGGGATTTTGCAGAGATGCCGCCCGCAACCCGGTAACAACCCTGAAAAAACGGATTAGCAACCACACCACAAGCTTGGCACGATACCGACCCGCCCCACTTTCAGGAATTTGAAAATCTGCCACTACCCAATGGCAGCGCACCTTACCGGCGGAGGCAAGCTTGGTCACCACCTCATCCAGCTCTACACCATCAAAACAATCCAGAAAATACGGGGTGATGATTCCATCGTAGCTGTTGGCGGGGAGTTCTATTTTGCGAATATCTTGGCAGAGATAGGTAACGGAGGCTCCAGAAAAACCCGCCCTTTGCAAACGTCTGCGAGCCAGTGCCAACATTTTTTCGCTTTGATCCAGACAAGTGATTTCAAGCCTGTGGTTGAGGCGCAACAAAGCCTCCAGACAACGGCCATTACCTTCACCCGCCAACAGAATATTACCAGACAAGGAAGAAAGGAAAGGTGTCCGGCTTTTCTGCATGAGCTCGCCTGCTGCAAAGGTCTCGATCCACCCATAGTAAGACGCTATCCAATCAAAATCTGTACGGCTGCTGTAAAACCAACCCCACCACAGCCCGGCGAAACAAGCCCCAGCCGCATAGGCCAGCACATCGAAAGGGTCTCCCGTAATCCGGGAGCTAAACAAGGGAAGCAACACCTCACTCAGGAGAGACCAGACCAGCCAGTGTCCAACAATCTCCGAAAAGGACGGAGCTGTGTCGCTACGTCGAAGACTCAGCCACCGCTGAACCAAGAGCAGGAGCGGAAGCGCGGCAGGAATCAGGAGCAGGTCATTGAACGTGTTATGAAAGAAAGACCAGTCCGTGAAAGCCTTGATGCACCAACGGTTCAAGGCATAAAGCAGACAAGATCCGAGACATAGGGGATCAAGAACGTAGCGGAAACGCTTCACAGCGCCAACGTGATGGCCACGCCGCTGAGTACAGCCAAGGCCAGCTTGCAAAGGAAAACAAACATGAACCAAAAATAACAGCCATTTAGGTATAGGCAAGAATGCAGACACACCTCACCCAGATCCTATCCCCGTTGCGACCCTGACGAACCTTGCGTGAAACCTTCTTTGTTCCGCAAATAAGAAGAACAAGGGGGAAGTGCGCTGAGTCTACCTCTTATCTAAAAAGGTAGGATGGGGAATGCCCACAAAAAAGGCCGAGTCGTGTGACTCGGCCTTTTTATTTGGGTCGAAAGATCGGAGCCTTAGCTCGTTATTTCTTGCCTTCGCCAGGGCGGAATTCTTCTTCAGCCTTGTCAAACGCGTCTCCCATGGAGCCCAGCATGTCGGTGCTGCGTAGGCTTTCAAAGGATGCAGTTTCTTTTTCCAACTGCTCATCCGAGTAGTTAGCGGCTTTAATGGAGAGACCAATGCGACGTTCGGTGCGGTCCACCTTAATGACGCGGGCTTCCACTTCTTGTCCAACTTTAAGGACGTCTTTGACCTTGTTAACACGGTCTTCGCTGATTTGCGAGATGTGGACAAGCCCATCGATTTCGTCGGCCAATTGGATAAAGGCACCAAAGCTTGCCACTTTCGTAACGATTCCCTTAACCAGATCGCCCGTTTTATAACGTGTTTCGATTTCGCTCCAAGGATCGTTAGCGAGTTGTTTGATACCGAGGCTGATGCGTTGGTTTTGTTTGTCGATGCCGATGACTTGCGCTTCGATCTCTTCGTTCTTTTTAAGAATTTCCGAAGGGTGATTGATTTTACGGGTCCAGGATAAATCGGACACGTGGATCATACCGTCGATGCCTTCTTCAAGTTCAACGAAAGCACCATAGGCGGTTAGGTTACGGACGATTCCCTTGACCTTGCTGCCGACAGCATATTTTTCATGGATGACATCCCAAGGATTCGCTTCCAAGGAACGCAAGCTGAGGGAGAGTTTTTGCTCTTCCGTGTTGAGTTCGGTGACTTGCGCTTCCACTTCCTGACCAGTAGCCAAGACGTCGGAAGGACGGGCGATACGCTTAGTCCAAGAAATTTCGGAAACGTGGATAAGACCTTCGATCCCGGGCTCCAGTTCGACGAAGGCTCCGTAAGGAACGAGGCTGGTGATTTTGCCTTTGATCTTGGTGCCAACAGGGTATTTCTCGGAAAGTTTTTCCCAAGGATTCGAGCTCTGTTGCTTGAGGCCGAGGCTGACGCGTTCTTTTTCACGATCGATGTCGAGCTCCATGACTTCAATTTCTTGACCGATTTTCAAGACTTCAGAAGGATGGTTGAGACGGCTCCAACTGATGTCGGTGATGTGGAGCAATCCGTCTAGGCCGTCCAGATCAATGAAGGCACCGAAGTCGGTGAGGTTCTTGACCACGCCCTTGACCTTAGAGCCTTTTTCGATACCGCTGAGGAGGGAGGCACGTTTCTCGGCACGCTGCGCTTCGATGATTTCGCGACGGGAAAGGACCACGTTTTTACGATCTTCGTTGAGTTTAACAATTTTACACTCAATGCTGGCGTTCTCGAACTCGCGAAGATTCTTCGGAGGGATGACGTCAATCTGGGAGGAAGGAAGGAAGGCCTCGACGCCGACGTTGACCATAAGACCGCCTTTGACGATTTTATGCACGCGGCCGATGATGGTGCCGCCTTCGTTGAAGGTCTTAACAATTTTATCCCAATTCTGTTTCTGCGCCGCTTTCTGGCGGGAGAGGACAACCATGCCGTCGTCATCTTCGAGACGTTCGAGTAGGATTTCGATTTTTTGGCCGACAACGATTTCGTCGGGGTTTTCAAATTCGCCGAGGTCGATGATACCTTCGGATTTATAGCCGATATCGACAACGATTTCTTTGGAGCGTTTTTCGAGAACGGTTCCGTGGATGATGCTACCTTCCTTAAAACTTTGTAAGGAGGCATCTAGCAATGCGGAGAGGTCTTTCATGGGATGATGCGCCGGAGCCAGTGATCAGGAGAGTGAGCTCATGCGTGAATGGCAAAGCCCGGCGAGTTACTTTCTTATATGCCAACCAATTAACCTCGGTTAGCGGAGGGTTGTTACTACTTTTAAATCTGCCGTCCCGTTACATACGAGACACTTAAGCAGGGGGAGAAGGTATGGGAGGGCGCAGAGTTTGGCAACTAAAAAAGTGATGGGCGTGAGTTCTTGAAGGGGCTCGGATGAAACCGAATTAAAAACGGGGAGCTTGACGGAGTGGATTGCCAGCATCTACCGAGCACTGCTGTTTATCCGCTGATTACGCAGATTATAAGACTTAAATAGAACAATTGAAGAATGGATTTAAACTTTAAGGAAGGGTGGAAGAATCTTAGTAGCGTTGCCGCTACGCTCTTTCGGTGGTATAACCAATCTTTTCCAAGGAGATATTCCAAGAGTCCTTATTTTATGATACAGCTTCGATTTTATTCAAGTACACGTTGATCAATTTATGCTCAGGCAAAAGTGCCTCTACCTGATGCCAAATCCAGCCAAGGAAAGAACGGAACTCCTTTCTGCGTAAGTTTCCTTTCCTTAGGTGGACAATCCAAGGTGGTGGACTAGTCAATAAAATCCAGTTTGAAAAATCAGAGTCTTTCGTGACAATAACCAGACGGTTAGTCAAAGCATAATTCCAAACCACGGCATCGATAGGGCAGTCTGAAATATCAGTTGAGTGGCAGATAAGAAGGAAGGGCGTAAATTGAAACCGATGCGGCAAATTTTCATCTAACAAAAATCCCGTCACCTCACGGCCTCTAAATGAAAGTTATTGGCCATTAAACGAGAGTTATAGCGCAGACAATCTAAAATGTCGTCACGAGTTAAAGAAGGATACTCTTCTAAAATATCTTCAATGGAATCTCCCGCTCCTAAAAACTCTAAAGTAGTTTGCGCCGTAATTCTAGTCCCTCGCACCACAGGACGACCATTACAAATCGCAGGATCAATGACAATGCAATCTAGTATTATTTAAATACAACACAGCAAGGATTGGTGGGCAATATTTTCGTTTTTGGTAAGATGGGGATGGTTGACGCAGGCTTCCGGCTTGGAGGGAGGGCGGGGCAAAACCTTGCCGGCTTGGCGTTAAGGTGAGCGGCGAATTTCTAGCAGATAACGGGTGACGAGCCTGTTGAGTGTGGGGGCGGCGTAGCTGACGCGTTGTTTCGGAGGAATAACCATCCTTTTCCAAGGGGACGTTTCAAGAGTTTCTCCTGGAGTGCTCTTAAAAAAAACGCGAACTTCTACGATAAGTGGCTGCTCCGTTTTGTTTTGTAAAATGCTTTCGGCTAAATACAAATTATCACTACGAGTGAAGCGTTGGTTTTGAATTTCTAAATCATTGGTCAGGGTGTCATCAGTCAACAAGGCGCTGGCGACTTCTTCAGGATAAAGGGTAGAGGTCTGGGCTGGGCTCCGGTTAGAAGCCGGTTGCGGAGAAGTGGGGGCGGCGCAACTTAGGATAAAAAAGCTTACTAATAATAAATAACTCAGGCGCAAGCTCAGGCGGAGGGATAGGCGTTGCGTGCAGTCCATAAGATGGCTTAGCTTATTTAATTTAATTTGAACAGTTTAAAGCGAATCCTTTCGTAAAGGGGAGAAGGACCTTTAAATTCCGTTTTCTCTACCCTCATTTCAAGACACAAAAAAGCGCAGACCTGTTAACGTCTGCGCTTTTGACTATTAAAGACGGGCTGCGCTTTACTCACCAATGGCAAAACGGGCAAAGCGGCGGATGATGATGTTTTCACCGATCTCCCCGATTTTTTCATTTACGATATCGCGAATGGTTTTATTCGGATCTTTAATATAGCTTTGTTCCAACAAACAAACCGTTGCGTAATATTTATCTACTTTACCTTCGACAATTTTTTGCATGACGCTTTCAGGCTTACCCTTGACTTGGCCTGCAGCCACTTCTTTTTCTGCATCGACGAGGTTCTGGGGAACTTCTTCTCGGCTGATGTAGATAGGTTGTGCAGCGGCTATTTGTAGAGTAATATCCTTAACGAAATCACGGAAGTTATCGTTCTTAGCGACGAAGTCAGTTTCGCAGTTAATTTCGATCAGGACACCCACTTTTCCGCCTAGATGGATGTAGCTGGCGATGATGCCTTCCTTCGTTTCACGGCCGGCTTTTTTTGCGGCACTGAGGCCAAGGTTTTTCCGCAGGATTTTTTCACCTTCTTCGAGGTTACCTTTGGCTT
This sequence comes from Blastochloris sp., assembly GCA_034440395.1. Lineage (GTDB taxonomy): Bacteria > Verrucomicrobiota > Verrucomicrobiia > Methylacidiphilales > JAAUTS01 > JAAUTS01. The sequence continues at coordinate 9,044 of JAWXBW010000027.1, forward strand.
GTTCTAAGGCTCGTTTACAATCCATCATGCCAGCATTGGTCATGTCACGGAGTTGTTTAACGATCTTAGGATCTACGGTAGCTGTGGTGGACATAGATAGTTTTAGTTTAAATGTTTAATTTTAGACGTAAGAGCAGCGAGTTAAGCTACGGCTTCCACAGCAACAGGTGCGGTGGGAGCTGTTTCAACTTTAACTTCGCCAGCGTCTTTATCCGACCGGGCGGAATTTTTATCTCTTTCTTTGCTGCGCTTAGGGGCGGAGGCATTTCCCTCAATGACGGCTGCGGCCAGAGTATCGAGAATAATTTTTACCGAGCGGATAGCATCGTCGTTGGCCGCAATGGGGTAGTCCACTTTAGTCGGATCACAATTCGTATCCGTGATAGCAACAATGGGGATGCTCAAGCGTTTAGCTTCTAGCACGGCGGTGTCTTCACGAGTGATGTCCACGATAACGATGGCATCAGGGTATTTGCCCATGTCAGCGACACCGTCGAGGTTACGATGGATTTTAGCGGATTTGCGACGGAGAGCGGATAATTCTTGTTTACCGATCTCTTTGGCTTTACCTGTGGTTTCAAGTTCATCAATCTCGCGCATACGAGCGACACTTTTACGAACGGTATTTAAATTAGTGAGCATACCACCGAGCCAACGTTCATTAACGTAGTAAGCCGAGGATTGGGCGGCGGTTTGTTTAACGACTTCTTGAGCCGCTTTCTTCGTTCCTACGAAAAGAATCTTTCCACCCTTAGCTGCGACACTAGTGAGGAAGGTAGCAGCTTTTTCGAGTTGCTCAGATGTTTTATTCAGGTCGATGACGTGGATGCCATTACGTGCTTCGTAAATGTAGGGGGCCATCTTTGGGTTCCACTTGTCGGTGCGGTGACCGAAGTGAACGCCAGCTTCTAATAATGTTTTCGGATCTATTTTAGCCATACTGTTACTGCTTTCTTTTCGTTTTATGATCCACGCATACCGGTGAGGGCGGCGGACTTCGCTTTCTAGCGAATGGGGGTTTTTGTTGTTGTGTCCACATAGTGAACGTTGCTTCGCATCAACAGAAAGTGAGAAGGTAGCAAAAGAGAGTGTCTTGCCAAGCGGAAAAGTGGAACTACATAAAAGACTTTTCTTATCCTGTGTTGTAGTTTGAATATAAAAGATCTCAATGACGTCTGTACAAACGACAATTCATGTAGTGTCCTTAAACGATAACGCGTTGCTTAAGAATTAACGTATTCACCTATAAATAAGTTGCATTATTATGATAAACCTCCTATTACCTAAAGACTTGATCCGCCACCTTTCAGCTTTTACCCTCCTGGCTCTTTTCATGAGCTGCCCTTTTTCGTCTTCTGCTGCCCCCGCTTTACGCGCTGATTCGGTTAAATTAATTTCTAAATTTCCAGTCAAAAAGGGCATCGTTACCACCTATTTCTGGATTGGCCAAGGCTCCACTGGTTACAATAGCACGACGAATTATGCCAGTGCTTGGGACATGCGTTGGACAAGTAGTTTTGGCGGAGTCGATCAACCTTACAAGCGTGGGACTACTCCTGCTAGCATCATCACGTTGCCTAAAAAATTCGCCCCGACACGTAACCCTTATTACGTTGCGCTGCCTTTCAACGATATTAAATATCCAAAATTATCAGCTAAATACATACCTTGGTGGAACGCCGCCGCCCACCGGAAAAGACCCTACACCTCTCAGGTTCGTGGTCGTTGGATTATGATCGAGTTCGAGGGAAAAGTCTGTTTTGCGCAGTGGGAAGATGTCGGCCCCCTCCGCTATGATCATGTCGGTTATGTCTTCGGAAATGAACGCCCTACCCGTGAACATTCCAATGCCGGTTTAGACGTCTCCCCCGCCGTGCGAGATTACTTAGGCTTAACGGGTTTGAATAAAACCAATTGGCGCTTTGTGGAAGATGATGAAGTTCCTTACGGGCCATGGATCGAATATGGTGAGCAAGCCATTATTTTCTCAGCCATCAAAGCAGAGACTAAAGAAGCGTTGAATTAACTCGACCCCGCGCGTCGCCAATTGCCTAAAAAGGGAATTCGGAAATTTCCAGATTTGGATTTCGTTCGGTAAAAAATTTAATCGGCCAGACCTCAGGGAAAAGTGCAACAGGACGTTCTTGGCCGTCTAACGCCGTGGCCACGCCAGAAGGTAAATCCGTATTTCCATTAATAAAGGGACTGCCGTCTTTAGTCCGAATCCAACGGATGATACGCCACTGCGCTGGCTCTAGTCGCGACTCGGCGTTGTACTCACTTTGCAGACGATACTGCACCACTTCAAATTGTAAGGGCCCAATCGCTCCCAGCAGTGGCACGCGCTGGACGGAGTGGGGCATGGAGTAACCTTGTACGACGCCCTCGGCTAGGAGCTGGGTCAGGCCTTCACGGAATTGTTTAAACTTAGCCGTAACGGGGTTTTGCAAGAAAGCAAAGCACTCCGGTGGGAAGTAGGGGATTTCTTCAAATTTAAGCGCAGGGTTTTCTGCCAGCGTATCGCCAATAAGGAAGTCGTGATTACCGACCACGCCGACCACGTCGCCCGCGTAGGCGACATCGACAGTTTGGCGTTCTTGGGCAAACAGTTTTTGGGAGTTAGAGAGCCGCACTTTTTTCCCACTGCGGGTGTTGAGCACTTGCATGTCGCGCTCAAATTTACCTGAGACGATCCGAATAAAATAAATACGGTCACGGTGGCGAGGATCCATGTTGGCTTGGATTTTAAAGATGAAGCCAGAGAAGCCCTTGGCGTCAGGTTCAATGCTGATGCCTTGAGCCATGCGGTGACGGGGCGGCGGAGCTAAGTCGAGAAAAGCGTCGAGCAAGAGTTGCACGCCGAAGTTATTACTGGCACTGCCGAAGAAAACCGGAGTCAACTCTCCCCGCTCAATGGCAGGACGATCAAAGGCGTGCCCTGCGCCATCGACCATGGCTAGTTCATCAATCGTGCGTTCGAGCGCAGTGGGATCCATGATTTCTTTTACAAAGTCATCCTTAATTCCGCCGACTCGCACCGGCGCACGGTGGGCTCCGCGAGCCGTTCGTTGAAATAAATGCACCTCCTGAGTGCGGCGATCAAGGACGCCACGAAATTCTGGCCCAGTGCCAAGCGGCCAATTCATGGCGCAAGCTCCAATCCCCAGCACGCTCTCTAATTCGTCTAACAAAGCCAAAGGGTCGAGGGTGGGTCGATCCAGTTTATTAAAGAAAGTGAAGATAGGCACGCCTCGGCGGCGGCAAACTTCAAAGAGCTTCCGGGTTTGTGCTTCGATCCCTTTACCCGCATCGATCACCATGATGGCGGCATCCACCGCCGTGAGCACACGGTAAGTGTCTTCCGAGAAGTCTTTATGGCCTGGGGTGTCGAGGAGGTTAACCACGCAACCGCCATATTCAAATTGAAGCACGGTGGAGCTAATGGAAATGCCACGCTGCTTTTCAAGTTCCATCCAATCGGAGGTGGCGGCTCGTTGATTTTTACGAGCGGTCACGGAGCCGGCCAGGGAGAGGGCTCCGCCGTAGAGCAAAAGCTTCTCGGTCAGGGTGGTCTTACCCGCATCTGGGTGGGAGATGATGGCAAAGGTGCGGCGGCGTTTAATTTCGTCTTGCATGTAGTCTAGCGGCTTTGTGTGGACTACTCTAGTCGCACACATATAAGAGCGGCAAATCATCCTCGTATGCTAAGTGCCTTGCAAGGAAGAAGATTCTAGCTTTTCGTTTACGTGCGCGCGGCATCTTCGGGCAATTCACTGAAAAAAGAAAAAACGATATCCATGATAACGAAAAATTTCAGGCATTATCGGACTTTGTACAATCAGGCTTAATAGGAAAGATTTTTTACGTCCAGATATGATTCTCCATCTTGCCTTACTGAAAATAACCCTCATCCGTATGCTAGCATGTCCTGCGAGCCAACAGGCTACAGGCGCAAACCCTCACAGCAACGTCAAGTTCTACTAGGAACCGAAGAAGGAAAACCCCGGCGCAGGCCAACAGCTAAACTACTTTAGGACGTTCGTTTTCAGCCCGCTTTAACCAGCACTTAAAATATTTACACATTTTGACATAGATAACGGCACGAAAGATGATAGATACATTACCCTATGGCCATGCACGTCGCTTTAAAACATAAGACCACCTACCACTACGACCGCGCCGTCGGGATTGGGTCTCAGATTATTCGCCTGCGCCCCGCCGCTCATTGTCGCACGCCGATTCTTAGCTACAGCCTCAAGGTAGAGCCCACAGAGCATTTCGTGAATTGGCAACAGGATCCACATGGTAATTACTTAGCCCGCCTTGTTTTTGAAAAGCCGGCTAAAAAGTTCTCCGTCACGGTGGATCTCGTCGCAGAGATGACGGTCTATAATCCCTTCGGCTTTTTTGTGGAGACTGCTGCTGAACATTATCCCTTCCGTTACGATAAAGCGTTAACCCGCGAACTGTTGCCCTATTTAGCTAAGCGCAGGGCCGGCACATTACTCGCCGCATTTATTAAAGAAATCGATGACACGAAAGTTCGTAGCATTGATTATCTCGTCGCAATCAACCGACATCTTAAAGAAGCCATCAGCTATGGCATACGCCTTGAGCCTGGCGTGCAGACGCCCGAGGAAACCTTAAGCCTACGCTCCGGTTCTTGCCGCGATTCTGCTTGGCTCTTGTGCCAAGTTCTTCGGCATAAGGGACTGGCCGCACGCTTTGTTTCAGGCTACCTCATCCAGATTAAGCCTGATGTTAAATCCCTCGACGGTCCTTCTGGTGCCGAGACGGACTTCACGGATCTTCATGCGTGGACAGAAGTTTATCTCCCTGGTGCTGGTTGGATTGGCCTAGATCCAACCTCGGGACTCTTGGCCGGAGAAGGCCACATCCCCCTTGCCTGCACGCCCCAACCTGGCGAAGCCGCTGCCATCAGCGGTGGCGTAGATGAATGTGAGTCCACCTTCGAATACGAGATGACGCTCCAACGCATCCACGAGTCTCCCCGCGTGACGAAACCTTATACCGAAGAGCAATGGAAAAAAATCGATGCCCTCGGAGATCAAGTGGATCGGCGTCTGAAAAAAGGCGACGTTCGCCTCACCATGGGCGGTGAGCCCACCTTCGTTTCCATCGACGACATGGAAGGTGACGAGTGGAACACCACCGCCGTCGGCCCCATGAAACGTAACCTCAGTGAGAAACTCATCCGCCGCTTGCAAAAACGTTTCGCCCCCGGCGGCTTCCTCCACTATGGCCAAGGGAAATGGTATCCTGGCGAGCCGCTTCCCCGCTGGTCCTTTGGTTGCTACTGGCGTAAAGACGGCGTTCCCATTTGGGAGAACATGGATCTCATCGCCCAAGAGGATAAAAACTACCTCGTCACCGCCGAAGACTCTCAAGAATTCCTCAGTGCGCTCGCCGACCGCCTTGATCTCGACACTAATTGCATCATCCCTGCCTTTGAAGATTCGTGGTATTATCTGTGGAAAGAACGGCGCCTGCCCTCCAACGTCGATCCTCTTAAATCACAATTAAAAAATAAAGAAGAACGCGCCCGCTTAGCGCAAATTTTTGAACAAGGCCTTAACAAACCCGTCGGCCACACTCTTCCCATCAAGCGTCTCCCTGGCAATTCAGGCCCAGCTTGGGCTACAGGCTCATGGTTCTTGCGACCAGATACCCTTTTCCTTCTCCCCGGAGATTCTCCCATGGGTCTGCGCCTTCCCTTGGAATCCCTCCCGTGGGTTAAGCCTTCCGAATATCCGCACACGCATGACCCAGACTTCATGCAAAAAATGATGCCTCTGCCTCCACGTGCGCTAAAAAGCAATCCCTCTTTTTACCCAGCGCCTTCAGAAAACTTGCGTGAACAAGAAATGTTGCGCCGCTCTGATCCTAAAAAAGAACGTCGCCCTGAACCCCAAGAATCTGCTCCTTGGATTGTTCGCACCGCCATGTGCGTGGAACCCCGTGAGGGCAAGCTCCACATCTTCATGCCGCCTGTGGAAGCACTCGAAGATTATCTGACTCTGCTCAGTGCCGTAGAAGACACAGCTGAACAACTAAACATGCCCGTCATCGTGGAAGGTTATGCTCCACCTGCCGATCCACGTATTCAAGTTATTAAAGTAACCCCCGACCCCGGCGTGATCGAAGTCAACGTCCACCCCGCCAGCAGTTGGCGTGAGATGGTAGAGATCACCACCGATCTCTACGAAGACGCCCACCACACCCGCCTCGGCACAGAGAAATTCATGGTGGACGGCCGCCATTGTGGCACCGGCGGCGGTAACCACATCGTCATGGGCGGCAGCACACCCGCCGAAAGCCCCTTCCTGCGTCGCCCAGATTTATTGCGCAGTTTAATAAACTATTGGCATAACCATCCCTCCCTCTCCTACTTATTCTCAGGCCTCTTTGTCGGCCCCACCTGCCAAGCTCCCCGTATCGACGAAGCCCGGAACGATTCCCTCTACGAGATGGAAATTGCCTTCAATCAAATCCCTGACAAAGGCCACACCCCACCATGGCTAGTCGATCGCGTCTTCCGTAATCTCCTCACTGATGTAACAGGTAATACCCATCGCTCCGAATTTTGTATTGATAAACTCTTTGATCCTAATGGCCCCACTGGCCGCCTCGGCCTCCTTGAACTCCGCTCCTTTGAGATGCCTCCGCATGAACGCATGAGCCTGACCCAGCAACTCCTCATGCGCGCCCTTATCTCCGAGTTTTGGGACAAACCCTACCGTCAAACCCTCGTCCCGTGGGGAACCGAACTGCATGACCGCTTCATGCTACCTCATTTTGTTTGGCAAGACTTCCAAGATGTCATGGGCGACCTCAACCAAGTCGGCTTACCCTTTCAAGAAGAATGGTTTGCCCCCCACCAAGAATTCCGCTTCCCCCGCCACGGCGAAACCAACTACCGCGAGATCAACATGGAAATTCGTCACGCCCTCGAACCTTGGCACGTGCTCGGAGAAGAAGGTGCTCCTGGCGGTAACGTTCGCTATGTGGACTCCTCCATCGAACGCGTCCAAGTAAAAGTTCAAGGCATGATCGGCTCCCGCTACGCCATGCTTTGTAACGGACGCCGCGTGCCCCTCCACTCCACCGGAACAACTGGAGAATACGTGGCCGGCGTGCGGTATCGTGCTTGGCAGCCGCCTTCCTGTTTGCATCCCACCATCCCCGTGCAAAGCCCGGTCATCTTCGACTTATTAGATACGTGGAATAATAAAACCGTCGCTGGCTGCGCCTACCATGTGGCGCACCCGGGCGGTCTGAGCCCCGATACCTTTCCCGTCAACTCCTATGAAGCAGAAGCCCGCCGGGTCTCACGGTTCCTCCCCCACGGACATACCCCTGGCACCGCCTTTACCCCGCGGGTGGAAAAATCCACCACCTTCCCCTTTACCCTTGATCTCCGCACCTATCATCAAGGCTAACCCGCACTAAGGGGACGAAGTGCTACAGGCAGAACTACACTTACCCTGTTACCCAAATTAAAAAATAAGTGAATATAACTCGCCACGTTTTTTTAAAAGGGATGGGAGCAAGTTTTTTATTAAGTACTTTCACTGGTTTATATACGTGGCTGGTTGAGCCGCATTGGCTAGAGATTACCCAAAGAAAACTTTCCCTTTCTGGATTACCCAAGTCCCTTCTCGGTAAAACGATTGCCCATATTAGTGATATTCACATAGGCCCACGCGTGAGCGATGATTTCTTAATCCGGAGCTTTGCTGCGGTGAAGGCACTAGCTCCTGATCTCGTTGTTTACACTGGGGACTTGACGGATTACGAACCTACTATTTTAGCTCATGCTAAAGAAATGTTTTCACAACTGCCCTTAGGTAAGTTAGGAACTTTCGGAGTTTTAGGAAATCACGACTATGGGCACGGGTGGTCTGATTATGAACTAGCTGATGAATTAACGTCCTTGGCAGAGAAGGCCGGGATTCGCATCTTACGCAATGAGACGGCTGACCTAAGCGGACTTCGTGTGATCGGATTAGATGATCTCTGGGCGCAACGCTTTGATCTTAATGCGATCTCTTTGGACTCAACTCTACCCTCTTTGATCTTGAGCCATAATCCCGACACGGTGGACTTACCTGGTTGGGAAAATTTTAAAGGATGGGTTTTAGCTGGCCACACTCACGGGGGCCAGTGTAAGCCCCCCTTTCTACCCGCCCCTTTACTACCCGTGAAGAATCGCCGCTACACTTCGGGTGAATTCGTTCTATCAAATGATCGGAAAATGTATATCAGCCGAGGCCTAGGCCACTTACTGCAAGTTAGGTTTAACGTCAGACCAGAGATTACGATCTTCGAGTTAACAGAATCCTAAGCACTGTGATGAACCAGAGGCGTATCCGCACTTCCTATGGAGCCGCTTCAGGCGCAGGGGTTTCCTCTTCTTCCACGGGAGCGGTGTTATCTGGGTAAGCTCTGAGGCGTGGGCGATTCAGGCCGCGTTGAAAGACAAAGACGGAATTTTGCGGAGATGCCACAAAATCTAAGGGATATGCTTCGACGATTTTAGTGTCGTATTTATCCTTATAGGTGACAGAGACAGAGGCAGGTGCTTCCGCTAGAATGGGGACGTCCACCACGAGACCTACGGCGTCCACACTCCACTTGCCTAAGGCTCCCGCGTCTAGCTCCATCGGAAACCCGAATCCGCCCATGTAGATGCGTAACCTCTTCGTGATTACTGGCACTTCCTCCTCTGTTTTCTTTTTTACTTCGGGCGTGTCCTTAGAAAGGTGAACGGTTATCCCTTTTTTTTCTTTGATCAACACAGCCGTATAGAAGCTGGGATCTTTATCTACCTTAATTTCAAATTGACCTAGAACTCTATCACCACTTTTAACCGTATATTTGTAAGGACCCGTCTTAGGTAAGGCAAAATATTCTTGGTAAAAACCTGCCGTCATGCCGGTAAGATACGGCTGGCCGTTTAAAAATAAATCGCAAGGTTCATGGATAATAGAAAGAACATTCGCTAATCTCAAATACGTTGTGGAGAGTTCCACGGGCGGCGCAGGTGCCACTGGTTTCTCCGGTGCGGCAGGAACAGGTTCTACCGCCAGAGTCACAGCAGCATAGGAAAATATTAAAAGGAAAAGAGGAAGTTTCATCATTTAATAGGTAAGGTTTTGTAAAACAGTTATGGAATTAGAGAGGGGTTTATTATTATCTAAAAGCTCAGGCATCGTTAAAACTTTTAAGGGATCTTCTTCTTGATACTTTCGTTTCATCTCCACGATTTTTACCGTGCGGGAGGTGGACTGGGTAACGAACTTTCCTTGGGAATTTAGTTCGCCCGCCTGACCCACCGCATAGACGCTGAAGGTGCTGCCTTTTAAAGTAAGCAATCCTACTAAATTTCGGAAAACCTCTTCCCTCCCACGATCCGTGCGATCCGTGTTGCGAGCATTCGGAGTTATATCTAAGCCTGCGCTCGAACTCTTAGCCTTGATTAGGTCTTTTCCTTTATTAAAAATGTCGGCGTTGGTCATCTGCCCTAAAGAAAGGAAGGGGCCATTCACTTCCACATATTTCTCTAATGCCTTGATCAGCGCTTCCTCCTGCACCTCTAGTGCAGATGTGGGAAAAGTTGGGTCTTTCGGGCCGGCAAAGTCTGCGTCTGCTAAAAGATTTTGTTGAATGTTAAACTCATCCAACAGGCAACGAAAAGCCAGATTGTTCGGATCACGCAAAAAGGAGTTAATGTTGAAAAGCCCTTTGCCCTCACTACTTGCGCTGAAGAGATCCAAAAGACGATAAGCTCGGTTACTGGTCAAGGGCTCCGCAACCTTAGGAACAACGTGGGTCAAACGGTTAGGCCCCTCCACTTCCCCACGATTGCTTCCGATCGATAGCGTGCGGAAGCCCCCACGGCACATCGTAGGCTCTCCGCCAGAAACGGTATAATTGCCCCCCACGATTTCTGAAATAGCAGGGTCATAAATAAACCCTAATTCACCAATCGTTATCATGGCTCCGTCACTGATCACGGAGACTGCTTGGAGCGAAATATTTCCTGCGGCACGATTAAGCGGTTCAGGCACTTTGCCCGCTGCTGCTACGGTATTAGGATTGTCAGGGAACACTCCCGAAGAATCGCTTCCTAATCTGGTTATACTTCCAGCACCAGAATTGCTAGTATTTCGTCGCCAAGCTATAGAGCTTCTACTACCTATACTTTCTCCGTATTTTGGGTAAACTTCCGTAAAAGAGCGTGGATCTGCGCTGTCAAGAGGATAGCCTCGATGCATATTATTTCCTGTTGCAGTTTTATTATTTCCGAAAGACTGCGAGGCTATTATTTGTTGATTGCTTGTGATTAAATTTACAGTTCCTAGTGAACCAGTTCCTTGTTGTGCTACCCTTGCCTGAATATCTAAATACCCAAATTCATTTGCGGTCACTATTTCTGTATTCGCATCGCCAGCAATAGCTGTCCTATCCCCCTGCATTCGCAATCCAGTAGGGCCGTAGGTATAAACATTTTCCCTAGGAGAAAGTGCGACTTTTTGAGGAACCCCTACTACCCAAGAACTGTCAAGCTGCACCGCAGGTGGTAAGGGCAAGGTAGTCAGAAGTTGATATTCTCCTGCTGGGAGTAGCGCTATGTTAGGAATGTTGATAACTAAAGGGGGATTACTTCCACTTTCACTTCCAGGGAAATTTAAAACAGCTGCTCCGCGCGTAATCGCATTTCTCTCTGCCATGAGAATTTTCACGTTTCCTAATTTAGATAGATCAATCGGCTTGGTATGAATATTCCAAACCTCAAAGGTGTGATCGATCCGCAGGCTCCCCCCATCGTTATAATAAAATCCCACATACTCCCCGATTGCCGGCACCACTTCTTTCCCGAACACTGCAGGCGGCTGTGTCGGTGCCCCCTCTCCAATGCCCGCCGGGTCAGGCGGCTCCTGCCAATTAATTAAATCCTGCCTAATCACCGTTGGCTGGCTGTCGGTATCAATGTAGTCCTGAATATTCCCCGCAATTTTTGCACAATAACGCCGCTTATCATCCACCGTAACCACTCCAGGATAATAACGACTGCCAAAATCAGGCAAAGCCGCATTGATATAGTCTCCCATCGCCACCACTTTTCCTGCCAAGGCCTTTCGTTCAGGTGGTGTGCTGAACTTACTTCTCTCCGCATTTGCCCACTCGTTTAAATTAATTCTCCGAATACCTAAAGCCCCTCGCTCATCGACCTGACTGAACGCCGTGAGCGAACCTCGTATGTCTTCAAAATCCGCATCGCTAAGATCCAACAAAGGAGCCTGTCGAAAAGTTAACATGGTCCGTAAAAGATTTTCGCTGCTACCTCTAAAATCTATAAAAGCCTTAACGGAGCTACCTTTATCCAACAAGGGGAACAAGGAAATCTCACTAGCCGAACCTCCCGCCTTGCGGACGTGTTTAAGCGTAGAATCGATTGAGCCCGCTTTACTCAAGTTTACCTTAGCACTCTCATCATCGATCCAGTAAGCGTATCGACCTACGATTTTATTATCAGAATCTTTTAAATAAATCCAATCAACCGGAACCTCTCGTCTGGCTCCACCGATGTCCCGCAATCCAATCAGCCCGTTAGTTTGCGAGCCAAAAGCCGCATTGATATCCATAGTGTCCGCAGACTTTGGATCGTCTGAAGGTGGAGTAAAGATGTCTGCGCTCGAAGCAAGAAATCGCTTTTTAGAAATCGTTAATCCTTTCGCATCGGGCTCAATCGCCACTAGGTAAGGGCTAAGTAAAACTTCTTGTTTTAAGAAAACCTCATGCTCTTCGTAAGCCGTGATCGGTGAAACAAGGTCCGCCTCTTTCAACCGGACGATAGCGGCATTAACTCCCGCTTCGGCCACGAGTTCGGCTTTGGTTTTATTTAAGTAAGAGCGGGCTGTTAGCCGTTCGATCCGCATGGATTGCATAAAGGCTACCACCATGATGGTCAGCACAGTCAGCACGAGGAGCACGCTAATAATAGCGAAGCCATTGGGTTTAGGTGTCATAGTAAATAAAGTTTCATCAGTGACTACTATTTTTACGGTGGCAATGCAACGCGAAGACTAAACTCCTGTGCGTTTTTTTGAAACAAGTCGCTCCCACCATAACTAGGGCCTGTCTTATGCCAGTCTTTTTGGGTTTTTAATTTTTGGGAGGTTTCTAAATTTAAAGCTGTTAAGGAAAGATCAAAGAATGCTGGCTTCACGTTGTAACGGTTCGTGTCTGTAGGTTGTAGCTCCTGATACTCCCGATCAAGCGCCCGCACTTTAAAGTTAATCACGTTGCGGGCAATTACTTCATCCCCCGTGGTGCGGCCCTCCGCCGTGGGGAACAGTTTAGAAAAATCAGGGGCCCCACCGGGAGTCGTTATGGATTTGAAAAACGGCCAGAGCCCGAAACCTGGCGTGGAGCTATTATTCCACGTTTCATCACTACTCTTAAAATAACGCAGAAGTCGATAGGAAGATCTCGTCGTGCCAATGGCCGCCGGGTCACGATCAAAAACTAAATAATAACCAATAGCACAAAGATCACTTTTAGCTTTGCTAGCCTCTTGAGAATCGAAGGGTTGTTTTGAAATAAAGAACAAAGCGTTCCCATGCTCCGAGGGTGGACGACTTGCTCCAGAGTAGGCAACCGGCACGGTATTGCTGGGATCTGCACAAACAAAATAGGGGACTTCGTTATCAACATAGAGTGCTTCAAGATCTCGCTTTAAAAAATATAATGCTGCTCGCGCCTCCCGGAAGGCATCTACTTTTTTCTCACTATTCTGCCAAGCCCGGGTTGCCTGTTCAAAAAATCCGAACAATAAAACCATCAGCGTGGTTAAGATTGCTGTGGATACTAGAAGTTCAACTAAACTAAACCCTGAAGATTGACCTAAGTTTACTCTTTTCCGGTGAGCGCTTTGCGCACTGGAAGCCTCTCGTTTCATAGATCTCCCTTGATCGTAACGAAAACCGATTTTTTGCGGGAAGCCTTAGGTGCAGCGGCGGGGCTTTCTACGGATACCGTTACATTTGAAAGTGCTGGCGAGGTAGTGGGAAGAACGGGTAAGAAATGAATCTTAACAATAAAAGGACCCTTCTTTGTAATGCCTTTGTCGTAATCTGCTGAGCTTAACGCCCCAACACACTGCCCATCACCTTCATAAGAGAGGTAAAAAGTTTGCTCTGCGTTTAAGTCGATCCCTGTTTGCACATTAGCCCCTAAGGGAGCAGGGCCAACGACGAGGCTAGCATTGGCAAACGATGAGGCCTTAACATCCGCAAAAATTCCTTGGGCAATTAACGTCACCCGTGTTTCCGCCTTGCTGTCCGCTGCTGTGCTCAAGGCAACGGGGAATAGTGCCAACAAACCCACCAACGCAAAGGTAAGAATACCCATGGCCACCATGATCTCAATTAAGCTAAAGCCTTGACGGGATTCACGGCTCGACGTTAGGTAGCCTTTCTGGAGACTGCATTTAGGTAGGAGAGGTAACATCGTTCACGCTTAGTTTATTTTCGTTACATCTAGTTCCGCCCTGCCCGTAAAGCGCCGAAAGCTTATCCGCTCAAAGAACACGTTATTTTTATCCGTAGGAGCATCTTTTTTAGCCGAGCTTGCGGAGTAGGCGCCTTCGTAGATGAAAAGATTTAACTGCGCACTACTTGCACCAGAAGGGAAAGAGAGCTGACCGCTAGGATTAAAGCCAATTAACTTCAACGACGTTTCCGTTTTAATGTTAGGTAAACCATCGCTAGGCCCAAAATCCAAGACATTACCTGGCCCCGTATCACCAAGTAAATGGGCTCCCACGCTTTTAAAAGAAACTCCGCGTGGAAGAAAATTCCACTTTGTTAAGGCCACATAGGGCGACGCCGATGGATCGTCATCCGTCCTCTCCCTAAAAATAATGAAGGCGCGGTAACGGTATTTTTCTAATGGAAATGAAGCATCGGCAAAGCCCACATAGGTGGTCGCCCCTGTGGTTAAAGCCGTAACTCTGGCCTGCTCAAAACTATTGAGTAAAATATTCACCGCACCCTTGCGCCCCGCTTGATTGGAAAGGGTGGAAACTACGGGCGCCATCATAGCGGCCATGACCATTAAAATCATGATAACGGCTAATAACTCGACGAGAGTAAAGCCGTATCTATTACGTAAGTTGCTCGCTTTTGTATTCACAATGTCAACGTTCTAAAACCAATCTAAGGAATCTTTGTGTCAACTTGGTGACAGTTAGGTTGAATTTCTGGTTCTACTTTTAAGCACAACTCATTCCAGATGATCGTGTTGTTGCTTACTTTCTTAACTTTTACGTAAACCCTTTAATTAATCCTAAAAGGGAAACTGCAAATCAGTCTTAATGACCACTAAGACCACGACTCTGTCCGACTTGCTTACAGGAACAACCGAGAAGAACCCAGAGATTTAACCACGGCCCCGCCCGTCCCGCCACGGCGGGAAGGGATATCACGGATATAAGAAAAGAAAAAAGTTTTCTCCATTTCCCTATCTCTCCCCTATCCGTGATATCCCTCCAGAGGCGGGCGGAGCCGTGATATCCGTGGTAAAAAAATCCCCGCCTTTCTCCTCGCACCTTCTTTTCATTTATCCATCTGCGCCTTATTCGTAGTTAAAAATTCTTGGTCTTCCTTCGTGTCTTCGTGCCTTCGTGTGAAAAAAATCCCCCTCCGCGTGATCCCGCCATCGGCGGGACCCCCCTCTCGCTTGCCGCACCTTTTGTGTTCTTGGTGTTCTTCTGCGGCTATGCACATTTCCTCTCCTAAACTATAATAAAAGCATTCGTTCTTAGAGATTATGATGTAATCTGAGCCATGCGACTCGCTCAATCTGTCTGGCTCTGTCTATGCATTTCCCCCATTTTGGCACTACCTGAAATCTTTGCTCAAAAGACTAACCCGCCCACCGCCACACCTGTCCTTGATCTTTCCCAATTTCAACCAACAGAGGATGCCCTCTTCCAAGAAGCCATGGGTTTTGTGCAATCAAAAAATCCTGCCCGTGCCATCACTCTTTTCTTAGATTGCCTCCGCTACTATCCACAAGGCCGTTTTACCGATGAGGCTCTTTACCGTGTCGCTGTTTGTTACCGCGATTTAGGCCGCTTCCCGGATGCCCGAGAAACCTTAAACTTATTAACTAAAAAATTCCCGAACAGCTCTTGGAAGGAACCTGGACTGCTTCTTGCGGGAGAAATGTTCGGGGCTGAAAAAAAATGGAACGATGCTCTCCCCCTTTTCCAAAAGGCCTCTGCCTCCACACTCCCTGAGCTTAGTCAGCGCGCCCACTATCTAGCCATCCTTTCCGCTGATAACCTTAAAGATTTATCCCTAGCTCAAGACAACATCTCCTCCCTGCTTAAACTAGGGCCTAATGGTTCTTCCTGGTCTTATGCCAACCTTAAAGAGGCCACTCGACGCAGCCAAGCAGGCAAGACCTCCGAAGCTCTGCCTTTTCTCAAGCAAGCTCTTGAATCAACCAAGGACGATAGCCTTAAAGCGGAAGCCGCCGTGCGAGCAGGTAACTTCCTGTTAGAGTCGAAAAACGTCCGTGAATCTATTGGTTACTTTGAGATTGTTCGTAAAACAGGCGCTCCCGATTTTTGGAAAAAGTTAGCTCACTTCGGTCTTGTTCAAGCCTACTTTGCTCTGCCTGATTATTCCGCAACTATTGCCGTGTTCAACGAAGTGCGTCCCGCCTTTCCCGACCAAGTGCGACCCCAAACTTTTTTCCTAGTCGCCGAGGCTTACCGTCTCACTGACCAAACGACACAAGCCCTTCCGCTCTATGATTTTATTCTTAAAGAATTTCCTCAAGACCCCCTTGCAGAACCCTCCCTCTGGGCACGAATTCTCATGTTACAAAAAGCAGGGGGCAAAAAATTTCTAGCTGAGACAGCACGCTACCTGAGCCTTTATCCCGCCACACCACGCACCTACACCGTCCAGCTTCTGCGCGCCGAGACAACCTATGAAACCGGCGACTACCTAGCTGCTGTCCCCATGCTCGACGTCTTGCTCAAGAACGGGTCCGCCCTCCAACAACTCAAGCCTGAAGCACAAGCTTCCCTTTTCTTTCGACGTGCCCATAGCTCCTACGTTCTCCGAGACCACCCTGCGGCTATTAATCATTTTACCAAAGTAGCTGATCGGTTTCCCCAATCCAGCATGGTTGCTTCCGCCCTTTGGCTTAAAGGTCAGTCCGAACTTTCCCTAGGTCAGTCCCCAGCAGCACTGCAAAGCTGGACCCAGCTTATTCAATCAGCACCTCTGTTTGAACAACGTTCTGAAGCCCTTTGGCAAAGCGCCCAACTAGCTGGCTCGCTTAAAAAGTATCCGGAAATGCAACGATTTCTTAGCCTCTTCATTCAAGAATTCCCACAAGAAAAACGTCTGGCCGAAGCCCATGCTCTCCTCGCCCTAGCCTATCAAGAACTAGGTAATACACAGCTCTGCGCGGCCTCGTGGGCTAAGGCGCGCAAGCTTGATGAACCGCGCTATTTTGTTGAAGCTACCCAGCAACTCATTCGGCTAGCGTTGGAAAAATCAGATCTTAAAACTCTCCAAAAAGAGGTCGAAGCTTATGATCTTTGGAAGGAACGGCGCCCGCAAGTTCCCTCCATGGCTTTAGCTGTTTACGAATGGCTAGGGCAGGAACTCATGCTCACGAGCGATGCCGGGCTAGCCGAGCCTTATCTGCGCCGTGTGCTGGCGGCTAGTAAAGATTCACCGCAACGTAAGCGTGTGCAACTCCGCCTAGCTATGCTCATGTCGCAACTAAACAATCATGGTGGTGCTGTGCGAGAATGGCAAATCTACCGAGTTAATTTTCCAGAAGAATCCAATCGTAGTCCTGTCTTAGAACCCTTAGCCCAAGCCCAGATCGGAGCAGGCAATTTTGAGGCGGCTAAAAGTTTAGCAGAGCAAATTCTGAAACAAAATCCTGAAGGAGATTATAATGCCAAGGGCCGACTTTTATTAGGAGAAGTAGAATTTGGTAAACGAAATTATAAGGAAGCAGCTAAAATTTTTAATGCCGTCTCTGTCCTCATCGACGACCCGACCCTGACCCCACTGGCTCAAACACGAGCGGAAGCCGCCTATCGCCTAGCGGGAGACACCAAAAAAGCCGATGAACTACAACAACGCCTGCCGCAGCTCAAAAATTAAACCTAAAAGGGAAGATGCAAATTAGTCTTCCGTCTCACTTGCTTAAACCACTGAACAAGACCCAGAGATTTAACCACGGATAGCACGGATAGAAGAAAGGAAAAAAGTTTTCTCCATTTCCCTATCTCTCCCCCATCCGTGATATCCGTGATATCCGTGGTAAAAAAATCCCCCTCCGCGTGATCCCGCCATCGGCAGGACCCCCTCTCGCTTGCTTAAACCACTGAAGAAAAACCAGAGATTTAACCACGGATATCACGGATATCAGAAAAGAAAAAAGTTTTCTCCGTTTCTCCATTTGTCCCCCATCCGTGATATCCCTTCCCGCCGTGGCGGGACGGGCGGAGCCGTGATATCCGTGGTAAAAA
>JAWXBW010000028.1:0-28103 GCA_034440395.1 Blastochloris sp.
GCATGAAAGGCGGAGAAGGATTCTATCGCTTCACTGGTCTACAGCGCGCTAAGCCATAATCCCGCCGTTGGCGGGACCGCAGGTTCAAATCCTGCCCCCACAATCATTTGCTTTTCTCTCAACTCGCACTCGCAGGATTTTAATGTTTAAATGATGCTGCTCAAGACGATTTCCCCACAAGTTGATTAGTGGTGTGATTATTTTGTAATCCGCATAAAGTGGTTAATCATGAAAATTCAAACCTACACGGGTGGTCTAGCTGAAACAAACGCTTACTTAGTTGAAGTTGAGGGCGGCTTTTTAGCTATTGATGCCCCTGAGGGGTTTCTCAATTTCCTTAAACAAGAAAAGGTTAAGGTGCTCGCTCTTGTTCTAACTCACGGTCACTGGGATCACATGTGGGATGCGGCCGCCATTGTTGAATGGGCCAAGTGCCCTGTATATTATCATCAAGCTGATGTGCCATTAATGACTCAGCCTGAGATCATGAAAAACTTCGGACTACCCGTCGATCTCAAGCCCGTAAAGGCGACCCGTTTTCTGGATCAAGGAGATACCTATTCTTTAGCTCCATCGAAGTTTACAATTTTACACATTCCAGGGCATTGTCTGGGCAGCATATGTCTTTACGAAAAAGAGGCAGGCCTTATTTTCGGTGGTGATGTGTTGTTTCAGGGTGGAGTAGGGCGTTGGGATTTGCCTGGCGGTTCTCAAGTGCAGTTGATTCAGGGTATTCAAAAAAAGCTCATGACCTTACCAAGTGCCACCGTGGTTTATCCCGGTCACGGAGATCCTACCACAATAGGTGAAGAGAAAAACTCCAACCCTTACCTTCAAGATTGAGCTGTTAATGACCGCCTACGGGGTTCTTGTTTGTAAGCCCGGAACATGTTGAAAATGCTTCTTCTCTAAGGTGATTAAGGTCAGCCCATGAGCTACGCAGGTGGCGGCGATCCATGACTCATGCAGTCCCAACTTGATCTTCCGCTTATCCAAAGCCGTCATGATCTGGGCATGTGTTCTGGTAGTAGCACGGTCGATTGGTAAGACAGGGAAATTCTCCAACACAGCCTCAACCCAAGCGAGGCGCCGTGCGCGTTCAGACTCCTTCTCTGCACGGGTGATCGCACGTAAGAGTTCATCCGCACTCATGATAGAAAGAAAGAACTCTTCATCACCCAAGGGAATGGTGAGCTCTGTTTTTAGGCAGTGTAAGAGGACGCTGGAATCAAGAAGAACACCCATAGAACACTTTAACGAGTTTTACTAGTCGGTAGGCCTCCATGCCGGATGGAGCTTAGGTCTTTGTTTAAGGCGCTTAATTCCAAGGAAGATAACTTAGGTAAAGTCTGAACTAGGGCAGCTAACTCTGACATGCGGCGTCCTGCAACAATAGGGCGCAATTCGGCCACGGGCTTTTTTCCGCGGATAAGAAAAAAACTTTCTCGTCGATAAGCAACACGATTAACGAAATCGGAAAAATTTCTAGCCGCTTCCGTAATGGAGATATTTTGCGTTAACATAAATTATCAGATTTTTTGTAAAATTGTATTTACAACTAATATGATTATCAGATAACTTCATTTTTGTCAAAGAACACTTTATTTATATGTCAGGACTAACCAACGATGATTCAGTGACTCCGAGAAAGCGGAGACGGGCGAACTTGGAATTTAATTTTATTACAGGTAGTCCCACTCGTGTACGCAGGAAGGTAGGTGCGCACGCAGCAACCACGACAGCGACCACCGCGGTGACCCCAGTTCCAGAAACAGTCGCTCCGATATCTAATCCTATAATCCCTAAAAAGGTTGTCACACTAACACCAGTCCCATCAATTTCCCCAGAACCAAAACCCGCCAGACAAGAGGAAGTTCCCACCATGAGCACACCCATCAATCCAAACTCAGAAAATACAAATCCCGCACCTATCCGCACCACTAATCTACAGCGGCAGATAAAGGAGCAAAAAGCAGTTGGCACCGTTCTCAACAGTGTAGCCCTAGTTCTTATCTGCGGCGTTTTACTAGTGACAGCTTTGGCGGGCATGGGTGGCTATGTCCTTTGGAAACAAATTCAAGGGCAAAGTGCAAGCCTCGCCATCCTTGACCAGAATACGAAAGATCGACTCTTTGATTTAAAGGCTGAACTCGTTGCGAGCGATATGGACACCAATAAAACACTCGGACAGTCTAATCTGCGCTTATTGGAACTCACCACTCAGTTTGAGAGCTATCGCAGTGAAACATCTCAGCTTTTAGCAGAACTTAGAGCTACAAATCGAAGCTTAGAGCGGAGCCTCAGCCTTTATCAGAAAAAAGCTCAGGAGCAGGAAAATCAAATGGCTCAGATTCGTAGAAATCGTTAACCTACTTGGTTTCATGACAGCCCTTGAATTTAAAAGGTTGTTTTCCGAGTGGCGGGTTAAGTTGCAGCGGGTTCAGCACATCCTGCAGCCTCCCACTTGGACGCAAGAGGAATGGACAGAATTTGCGCGCATTCTTGCTAGTATGATTCGGAAGTATGGAGCCAACTGGCAGCATGAGAATAAGGAGTTCTGGGACATTCGTTGGGATTTGCAGGAAGGTGGCCAACTAGCTTGTCAGCTAGAAGCCGTTCAAGGTGAGAAACTCTCCATGGTCGTAGCGCAGTATGGTGGATTCGCCGATGGGAAGGAAAACTACATTTGGTTTTATTGTGATTTTAATGAAAGTGGCCAGTTCCGCGGCGAGCCGTTTTGGGTTGAGGGAAATTGGAAGGATGCTTTAGCCATGATTCTTATGCCCCATAAAATGTCCACAGGTTGCTACCTTTCTAACGGCACGAACAATCAGTTAACGCAGCATCTACTAGCTCAAACTTCAGGAACTTAAAAGGGTGGCATTCCCCATAGCCTGCGGAGGCTAAATCCCGTATGGTGAGACG
Organism: Blastochloris sp.; assembly: GCA_034440395.1. Classification (GTDB taxonomy): domain Bacteria; phylum Verrucomicrobiota; class Verrucomicrobiia; order Methylacidiphilales; family JAAUTS01; genus JAAUTS01. The sequence goes on from JAWXBW010000028.1 coordinate 2,926, forward strand.
TGGCAGGAAATTATCCACTAGGCCTACGACTAAAGGCAGAGAATTTAAAATTACAAAAAATGCCTCTCAACTGTAACAATGTTGGCTAAACTTAAGTTGTTCTTTTGAAAAAAATACGATTACTCACATTACTCATCAGCTCATTCACTCTGGGTCCGCTCTCTACCACACAGGCGGGCGATGCGGTGCGACTTTATGAATTCGGTGCCGATGAAATGGCCTATCTCGCCTTGCCGAAGGAAGCACCTAAGGGCTCTATTTTGTTAATCCCAGACTCTTTTGGTGTGCCAGAAGTGGTGGCAAGTCGTTGCGATCTGCTGGCTCGGCTGGGATTTGTCGCCATGACCATTGATCTCTATAATACTCAAACAGCAGAAAATCCTGAAACTGCTCGTAGGCTTCAATCTAAGGTAAATACTGTTGTAGCCCAAAAAATGATTAAGGCTGCCATGAACCTTTTATCCGTCAGCCCACAATATCGCACAAACAACATCATCGTGGGGGTTTGGGGCGAGAACATGGAATTTGTTAAGGCAGCCTTAGCTGATTCTAGCATGAAGGTTTCTCTAACTAGCTTAACGTGGTTCGACCCGAGTGGAGCACTTCAAGGTGACCCCTTTAAAGGATTACCTAAACCACTACACGTCCTGACGAGTAATGGGCCATGGAACACGGCTTATATAAAAAGCCAAGAAAATCGACCATTGAAAAAAATTGCAGCTAATCTCTCTTATTACAATGCTCCCCAAGGTTTCCTCATTCAGGAAGAAACAAATGCCATGGCGATTCAAGCCTGGACTTACATTATAGAGACATGGAATGAAATCTTACCAGAAACGAAAAAAGCCGGATCAACCGCTGCTACGCCTGAAACCGCGAAATTAGCGGAACCTGCCACTCTAAAACCCCCGACCAAACCTGCGGCTCATCAATCAGAGATCATGCCTAAACGTAACTCTCGTTAATGTTTGGCCCAATTTATTCCCCAAGTAGATAAATTATGAGCAGCACCAAATCTCCGCTTCTACAGCAACTGCAAGAAATGGCCGATCCTGATTACGCCGTTCAAGTGCGCCGTTTTTTTAAAGATGGCCCTGGCGGCTATGCCGAAGGGGATGTTTTCATGGGCGTGCGCATACCACAAATCCGGAAACTCTTGCCGCAAACAGACTCCTTAAGCCTATCCCAATTAGAGAAAATTCTACATTCAAAAAAACACGAAGAACGGCTCCTCGCCCTCCTTGCGCTGGTACGACGCTACGAACAATCTGATGACACCTTACGCCTTTCCATCGTGAAGATCTACTTAGATAATAGCCGTTGGATTAACAACTGGGATTTAGTGGATTTAACGGCACATAAAATCTTAGGAGCTTGGCTGCTAACTCGGGAGCGAGAAGTGTTGGAAACCCTGAGTTGCTCGCCGCTTTTATGGGAACGACGTATTGCCGTGGTCAGCACCTATGCTTTTATTCGCAAAAGGCAATTAGCTGATACTTTTTTATTAAGTAAAAAACTTTTAAAAGATCCTGAAGACCTCATGCACAAGGCTTGCGGATGGATGTTACGTGAAGCCGGCAAACGGGATGAAGCGGCTCTCTGTCAGTTTCTGGACATGCACCGCGGCGATATGCCCCGCACGATGTTGCGCTATGCTATTGAAAAGTTTGCGGAGCCGAAACGTCAACGGTATCTACGTTAAAGCTTGGTCGGGTTAGGGACGTCACCGTAAACTTCTTTAGGGTCAAATGTTTTAACATTCTCTTTGTAATTTAAGGCCGTTGCACGATCGGGTCCCGTTGGGATTTCGCGATAAAAACAGGAGCGATAACCCACATGGCAACTGGCTCCAGAGCCCGCCACTTCAACACGCATCCAAAGAGCGTCTTGGTCATCATCAATTCGTAGCTCGCGTATTTTTTGCACCAGCCCACTTGTGGCACCTTTATGCCAGAGGACTTTACGGCTACGGCTCCAATAAAAAGCTTCGCCCGTTTGAATAGTTTTTGTCAGAGCCTCTTTATTCATGTAAGCGTGCATCAGCACTTCGCCCGTAGCGTAGTCTGTGGTAACTACGGCGATGAGTCCCTCATCGTCAAACTTAGGAGCTAGGTCGGAACCTTCTTCTACCTGTTCCACACTGATGCGTGCTTTAAAGGCGTTGGGTTGTGTCTCGGTTGACATGGAGTAAGAATAATATCCTGCGAGAAAGGGGGATGTCTAATTCTTTTTTTCTGGGTTGTGATGTCTAAGGAAGAGCAAGGTTGTCACATACCTAGAACCAGTAGCGACACAACTAATAAAGGGAAACAGGAAACCGTAGTAAACTATCATTGCATATAGCTTCTGATTGCAACAATCAACGCAATCTAAGGCTTAAATAACATAGTTGCTTTAATGCCCAGAGCAGACTATGCCAGAGAGATGGATTCAATTGATCAATTAAAAAATATAGTAACCCGCTTGCGTGGGCCAGATGGCTGCCCATGGGATCAGGAGCAAACGCATGAGTCTATTCGTTCTCAACTGTTAGAAGAATGTTATGAAGCGCTGGAAGCGATTGATGAAAAGAATGATGTCTTGTTGAAGGAAGAATTAGGGGATGTTTTATTGCACATTGTTTTTCATGCCGAATTAGCTGAGGAGCGGGGGGCTTTTGTCTTAGATGATGTAGCGAAGGGGATCAGTGACAAATTGGTTCGACGACATCCGCATGTTTTCGGGGAAGATAAACTCACCACATCGGATCAAGTGCTACAACGCTGGGATGAGCTTAAGAAAAATGAAAAACCTGAACGCAAAGGCGCATTGGACGGTGTGCCCACAGCACTACCTGCTTTAATGAAGGCTCAGGAAATTCAGAAAAAAGCGGCTAAAGTTGGCTTTGATTGGAAAGAGTTAAGGCCGGTGTTAGCGAAGGTGCGAGAGGAGTTGGCTGAATTAGAAAAAGATCTAGTGGATCGAGAAAAAGCGGCTGATGAGTTAGGGGATTTGTTATTTAGTGTCGTGAATGTGGCACGGCATTTGAAGTTAGATGCCGAACAATGCTGCCGAGATGCTACCAGTAAATTTACGCAACGATTTTTAAGTGTGGAAAGGCTGGCCGAAGCCCAAGGAGTCAAGATGGGGGATTTAAGCCTAGGCGAGCTTGACCTGCTTTGGGAACAGGCCAAGAACCAGAAAATTAGTTCGCCTACTTAATTAAGCGAAAGTTAAAGGGATATTTGTATTCCACTCCATTGTTGGCTTGGATTCCTGCGTAGATGGAAAGGCCTAAAACGGCAAGGCCAAGAAGTCCAATGACAGGAAACAGTAAAACTCCGATGACAATGAAGGAGAGCAGAAAGGCTATGACGAATAGGGGCAGCAGAATGATCATAGCTGTGATCTGAAAGTTAAGGGATTCTTTGCCGTGAGCGTCGACTGAAGGGATTTCATTCTTCTTGATCTGCCATACAATCAAGGGACCAACAATATTTCCAAATGGAATGACAAAGCCTGCAAGTGCGGATAAGTGGCAAAGCATATTCCACAGTTTCGTGTCGCTATCGGATGGGGTAGTCATAGGTATGTTTTTTAAGTTAGGGGGTAGAATCAAAACCACGTTTTTTGATTGGTGATGTAAGTATCAACAAATTCCTGATCTGTTTTGGTTAGATAAATAATACCTTCGATAAGTCCGACAATACCCATGAGTCCACATGTAAGAAGGCTCACAACCAACATGATGATACCCTCTTTTGTGTAACCTAAAATAAATTTATGGACGCCAAAGGCTCCAAGTAATATTCCGCAAATACCTGCAACAATTTTTTTTTCTGAACCGGGAATGGTGGACAATAGAGCCTCCTAAATTAGATGTTAGAGTTCTTGATAGAACCAAGGCACTTTATTTGCAATACTTAATTTCTAATCTGGAACAATAACTGCATCCTTGTCACGAGAATGACACGTGCTTACTCCGTAATTAAGCTAATGAATGTAACATTGTTGAAGACGTGTGTGGCTCTTTTATTTGCCTTACTGGTTGCTGCGGGGTGTTCGCCTAGTAAGCAGGAAAAAGTGATTATCTTACACACAGGACGCATGGCAGGTAATGTTTATCCCATGGAGCTAAAGGGTTTGGCTCCGTTACAATACTATCCTTATTTGGCAGCTTATGTGGCACAGGTTCGGAGTGATGCTCAAAAGAATGGTGACCAAGTCCTTTTAGTTGATTCAGGGGATAGTTTACTCGGCTCCTTTGCTAGTCATACGACACAGGCTCAGAATGTTGTAACATTATTTAACGAATTGCATTATGATGCAATTTTTCTAGGTAACCTCGATGCGAATCTCGACGAGGCGATGCTTCAAACCTTAAAAGCTCCTGTTCTTATCCCTTTTATTCGTGAAAGCAGTAAGCCGGCCATGGTGGGAACGCATTTGGGCTTAAAGCTGCTGCGTGGTAATAGGGAGATCATTTTATTACCCAATTTTTATGGAGATACGAGTCGAGCCTCCGCTCCCTATCGTTTCCCTGTTTGGTTTGGCTCTAATCCTAGCGAAGTGGGTCCCTTACGAGAATATCATAGCTCCCTTAATTCTTTGGCTCCTATTTCTCCTGAAGCATTAGTCTTATTTCACTGGATGAAGTTTGAAGATACGGGAAACGTGCCAGTTGCTTTTCTTGAGCAACTAAAATCATGGGGTGTACACGCTATACTAGGACATACCATTTACGGCTCTACTTCCCGCGAAACGTGGAAGCAACGAGATTTTTCGTCTTGGGGCATTCCTGTTTCAGAAAACATCTTACGAGAAAATCGAGGCTTTACCGTGGCTCGCCTCGACTTGGTGCGAACGGGAAAAGGTTGGAAACAGGAGGGTTCGACTCAACTCATTCCACTAAGTGCTAACATCGCTAAAGCGGATCCACTTATTATACAAAAAATGAGAAATTTCGCGGACACCATCCGTCAAGCAGACGAAGTTCTGGGGCAGCTCAACGAGCGTGTGAACGAAGAAGCTCTTTTAAAATATCATCTTTCGACCTTGGGAAAAACACCAAGAGCCAATCTTGTTTTCTATTCTGCGACCTCTATCCGCGGCAGTCTCGATTCTGGAAAATTAACAGCTAGTAAATTTTACAATGTAATTCCTTGGACGAATGAACTTAGCTTGATTGAGTTAAACACTGAACAATTAGCCAAAATGCGTAAAATGAAGGGTTTTGTCCTACTGAGTCAACCAGACGCTAGCAGGAAACCCGTTGTAGTAAGTTCCCGTTACTTTACCCGGCTTCTTCAAGATGCGCTTGGCTTAGAAGATTCCCAAATTAAAGTTATAGCCCCAAACGAATTTGAATTTGCTAAGAACATGATAAAAACTTCTGGAGTCATGCCTTCTGCCAACCCGCAATTAGGAGGGTGGATTTATGAAAAGTTGGAATAACATCTTACACCAACTTTTGGGTAGTCACCTGAATTCCAGAAAGGGTATCACGCGTAACGAGTGGCTAGCCATCCTTAGCTTAGGCGTTGTCGTTTTTGGTATAGCCACTCCTTATTTCATACATACGGCTGCATCTGCCGCCCGCTCTGCTAGCGCAGCTAATTTACAACAATGGGGGATTGCGCTTAACTTATATCTAACAGAGTATGATAACAGACTGCCCGATACGGGAGACGCCAGCTTGCCAACCGAAGATACTCAGGCTTGGTATAATAGTCTCCCGCCCTACCTTTCCCAAACTCCTCTAAATGAAATGGCGGTTAAACCGCAACACGGTGAACCTTCACTTTGGATCGACCCATCTCTTAAAAAGTCTAAAACAACAGAGTTTCAGTTTTCTTACGCCATGAATGCGTGGTTGCAACCCGACCCCACCAAGTCCGCCTATAAAATCTACGAGATTGAAGACCCCTCACGTGTTGTTTTTTTGACAGAAACTGCAGGAGATTCCCCCCGCATCCAATCGGCGGAAGTTGACTTCCGTCATGGCAAAAAACAGCCTGACCCGCAAGCTAAGGCTCACGTCCTTTTCTGTGATGGTCATGTTGAGCTAATTACTCAAGAAGATTTAAAAGATAATACCGCTAGCCAAGACCCACAAGCCCCCATGTCTAAGATCAGTTGGGTTCCCTTCTATCGAGCACCAGCACCCAAATAGAGCGGTCGTTAGTAGATAGAAATGAATTACTGCAAACTCCCACCCAACAAAGATTGACCATGAAAAGTATTCGTGTTCGCATAGATTATGGCCGAAGCTAGACCCAAAGATTTTTTCAAAATTCACGGCAGACATCCTCTTTCGGGAGTGATCCGTCCGCAAGGTAATAAGAACGAAGCCATGCCGCTACTAGCTGCCGCATGTATGACGGATGAGCCTGTTCACTTAACGAACATCCCGCAGATTGAAGACGTATCTCTCATGTTGGAGATTTTGCGTAAACTCGGCGTTAGCGTGGATGTAAAAATGGAAGGCGACGAACAAGTCGTAACCATTAACGCTGCTAAAAAACCCTCCCATGTTCTACCTCTCGAGCTAAGTAGCCGTCTGCGCGGCTCTGTCACTTTTGCTGGCCCCCTCTTGGCACGTTGCGGTAAAGTCTTTCTTCCTAGACCAGGAGGTGACCGCATCGGACGTCGTCGCCTTGACACCCACATGCTTGCGCTCGAAGCACTCGGTGCCAAGATTAAGGAATCGCGCGAGGGTTTTGAGTTAAGTGGGCGCACTTTAAAAGGAGCCGATATTTTGTTGGATGAAGCCTCCGTCACGGGCACGGAAAATGCCGTTTGTGCCGCCGTCTTAGCACAAGGAACCACCACTCTCCGCAACGCCGCCAGTGAGCCCCACGTGCAAGGTCTCTGCCGGATGCTCGTTAGTATGGGAGCTAAAATTGAGGGCATTGGCTCAAACATTCTCGTTATTCAAGGCGTCAAAAAACTACACGGCACCACTTTTCGGGTGAGTCCAGATTATCTGGAAGTTGGTAGTTTTATTTCCTTAGCGGCAGTTACCCGTGGCGAGATTTTGATTAAAGATGCAGACATCCCGAATCTGCGTATGATTCGACTTATTTTCTCACGGCTAGGAATTCAAACGATTGAGCAAGGCAAAGACCTTTTAGTGCCAGCTAAACAAAAAATGAAAATTCAAATGGATCTTGGCGGAGCCATTCCCAAAATTGAAGACGCTCCTTGGCCTGCCTTTCCCGCTGACATGACCTCAGTCGCACTCGTTACCGCAACGCAATGCAAAGGAACCATTCTTATTCATGAAAAAATGTTTGAGTCCCGTCTCTACTTCACCGACCCTCTGATCAACATGGGGGCTCGCATCGTGCTCTGCGACCCGCACCGTGCCGTTGTTATAGGGCCCGAGCGCCTGCGTGGCTCACGGCTCGTCAGCCCCGATATCCGTGCGGGCATGGCTATGCTAATAGCTGCGCTTTGTGCGGAAGGTGACTCGGAAATCCAAAATATTGTCCAGATCGACCGTGGCTTCAGCCGTATCGACGAGCGTTTAAAAAGCTTAGGCGCACGCATTGAACGTTGTGTGTGATGGAAGGAAAAACAGGTTCTGCCATTAATTTGTAGATTCATCTACTTTCACCGCAGCTTCAGAGACTATGTTACTCGCAACCCAGAAACCGTAAAAGCCAGTTGCACAGCCTCAACTCCTTTGCTATCTATAACTCATGATTAAATCTTTTCTCTTGGCTCTTACGTTGGTCGTTGCCTCATTTTCCCCTTCCTTTGCGCTCACGGCCTATCAGGCTAAGGATGTGGCTAAGCGGGAAGTCAACGACGTGGCTAAGAAAAGCTTAGTTCAAATTCATGGTAAGCGCGGTGCTGTGGGTGTTTACCCTCTTGAGTGGGAAATCTTATTTTACGATCCTTATGCTGACCAAGACGGGACAAAGGTCAAAGTCGCTGGTAATGTCATCACGCAAATTACTCAAGGTTACACTCAGATGGATAAAGCACGTATCTTCGCTTACAAGCAGGATGAGATTCTTGATCCAACTCGCCTTAAAGTTGATTCCAATGAAATCGTTAAGATTCTATCCCGCTCGTCAGCTTTAAATAATGTCAAGATCACGAGTGTAGATCTTTCCCTTAGCAAGATGAGCAAAGGCCCCATGGGCTCGGCAATGTGGTCTGTTGTCATGTATGCGAAAGATTCAAAGCAAGAAGAAGTAGAGTTTGGCAAAGCTCAAATCAATGCGGAAAGCGGTCAAATTCTGCAGCTTAAAATCGATCTAAAAAAGCTCATTAAAAAATAATTTCATGATTAAAACGGGTGCTGCGTTATGACAAAAAACTGGCACTTGCCAGTCTTCCTGACTCTGGCAGTCACCTTCTGCTGTCATTACGCCGTCTTAGCCGAAGCTCCGCTCACCACCTTAGGCTCCCTGCCTGAGTGGCGTAAGCTTGATCAGTTTCAATCCAGAATCACGCGCCAACAGTTTGAGCAAAACCTTTGGGTCTATTCGCCAGATGCGGCCATTTACCGCTTCCTCGATATTTCTGATACGCAGTTAAAGATCTACTCAGATTTAGAAAAAACGATCCTCCTTTGGGAATTACGGTTTGCTCTAGACCCTGCGCTCAGGCCGTTGTCTCCCTACCGCCTTAAGCCGACTCACTTAAGAACCTTTATGGGTGCTACCCTTGAGAAGCCTCTGCAAGGGTTGCGCATTTGCTTAGATCCTGGGCATATCGGCGGGGAATGGTCGAATGTGGAAGAACGTTATTTTAAAATTCGGAAAGATCCACCCATTGAGGAAGCTACGCTTAACATAATCACGTGTCAGCATGTAGAGCGCTCACTAATTGAGGCAGGCGCTGAAGTTGTCTGGACGAAGAAAGACTATCAGCCCGTAACAGATCTACGTCCCAAGGATCTTGTGTGGGAGGGACTTCAGCTCCTTTTTCGTCGTAATCCAAAGGCTTATACATCATTTTCCAAATCTAAATTACTTTATGAGCTAGGTTGGAATGCCGAGCTGGCTTTTTACCGACCGGCTGAGATCGGTGCCCGCGCCCGCGTGGTAGAAAAGCTAAATCCCGACTTCACGATATGCCTTCACTACAACGCAGCACCATGGCGCAACCCCAAACGGCCACGCTTACTGAAAGCCAATAAGCTCATCGTTTTTGTTTCAGGCAGTTTCATGGCGGACGAGTTAAAGTATGATGATCAGAAGTTTAGCCTCATTAATAAAGTCTTAGAAGACTCCTTTGCCCTAGAGGAAGGGCTGAGCACAAGCATCGCTGAATCACTCCAGACCACGCTAGAGCTGCCTCCAGAAAATTACACATCCTTCGCCGCCGCTCAACGCATCAACGGAAATCCTTACGTATGGACACGTAATCTTTTAGCGAATCGCCTTTTCCCTGGACCCACCATTTTTGTCGAAGGCCCTTACATGAATGACGCAGGTGTGTATGCACGTTTGCAAGCGGGAGATTATGATGGGGAGAGGCAAGTGCAGGGCGTTATGGTGCGCAGTCTTTACCGTGACTACGCGGAAAGTGTGAGTCAGGGTATTATTGAGTTCTACCGGAACCGTTTAACGAAGCCCTAGCGCAACCATTCTTTTCTCAAGTATGGAGATTAGTGCGCACCAGAGCAGGCTGGGGTCTCAATGATCACGGGGTTAAGTTTAGTGAGTGCTTGATAAGCTTGGCCTACTTCATTCTTAAAAGCATCTGCTGCCTCCTTACGGACAAGATTAATGGTGGCTCCGCCGAAGCCACCGCCACTTAAGCGTGAGCCTAAACAGCCTGCCTGTTGCGAGGCTAGCTGCACGAGTAAGTTGAGCTCTTCGCAACTATTCTCAAAATAATCAATGGAGCTTTGGTGGGATTGGAACATTAATTTCCCGAAAGCTTCCATATTGTTGTGAGCTAGGTAGCTGACAGCGTGGGCTACGCGTTCATTCTCACCAACCACATGCTTCGCCCGCTTATATGCTTGTTCGGGAAGGGTTGGCCTAAATTCTTCCAGCTCACTACTGGACACATCACGTAAAGCTTTTTTACCCATGAGGGCAGCGGCCTTTTCACAAGACTCGCGCCGTTCGTTGTATTCACCAGAGACTAAAGCATGTTTAGCTCCAGAGTGAATAATAACAAAAACCATCTTTGGATTCAGTAAGAGGTGGCGGATCTCAAAGCTACGACAGTCAATGTAGGTGGCGTGATTTTCTCGGCTCATCAAGACAGAAATTTGGTCGAGCAGCCCGCACTTTACTCCTGCATACAAATGTTCCGATTGTTGCGCCACCCGCGCTAGCTCTAGGGGAGCTAAATCGTAAGGATAAAGCTTTTTTAAGCTGAGAAGCGTCGCTATTTCTAACGCAGCACTACTACTTAATCCCGCGCCGATGGGAATGGTGCTAGAGATTTTAAAATCCGCTCCGCCTAAAGCAACTCCACGTTCTTGTAACCCGGCAAAGCAGCCTAAAATATAGTTAACCCATGATTCATCAGACTGTGGCGTGATTTGATCTAAGGCACCCTGCCACTGCCTCTGTAAATCACGGGACTCAAAACGTAAGGCCTTGCCATCAAGGCGAGTCGCTTCGATCTTTGTTCCCGTGTTAATTGCTAAAGAAAGGACTAAACCTTCATTATAGTCCGTGTGATTACCGAGTAATTCTGCCCGACCTGGAGCGTAAGTAGAGAACGTCATGTGATGACTAGAATCTGGAGAATTTAGGTAAGGCTGTCTAATTAATTTCAAACTTTTCAGCAAAAGAGCACAGCGCCGCAAAACCAATTGAAGTTCTTTTAGTAACGACTAGCTTAGAGTTATGAATAAGATTTCCGTCAACGACCTCCAACAAAAAATAATGCGTAATGAAATTGTCCATCTTATCGATGTGCGCACTCCAGGGGAGTTTTCTGCTGAGCACGCTGTCTCAGCTCTTAATTTTCCTCTAGATATTGTCTCTAAAAAAACCCTCGAACAAACTGGCCTAGCTAGCACGGACGAACCCCTTTATATTATTTGCCAAGGGGGCGGTCGTTCTAGTAAAGCCATTGAAAAACTTGAGGCTGAGGGTATCCAAAATTTATTCAACGTAGAGGGAGGCACAAATGCGTGGATCGCCGCTAAACTAGCCACTGAAAAAGGCTCAGGCGTTATCTCCCTTGAGCGCCAAGTGCGGATAGCAGCAGGAGCTTTGATTTTCTTCGGTGTCGTCATGGGTCATTTCATCCATCCTGGCTTTTATCTAATCCCGGGTTTTGTCGGAGTAGGCCTAATCTTCGCTGGCATCTCAGATTGGTGCGGCATGGGGTTGCTGATGGCTAGAATGCCGTGGAACCAAAAATAGTTTTTTCATTATTTTTTTTATGCTGGATCCACTTTCATTACGTGCTGACTTCCCCATCCTACAGCAGTCCGTGAATGGGTGCCCTCTCATTTATTTTGATAACGGTGCCTCTACCCAAAAACCACGAGCCGTCATAGAGTCCTTAACGTATTACTACGAACATGACCATAGCAACGTGCACCGTGGACTACACGAGTTAAGTAACCGTGCCACTGCGGCCTATGAAAAAGCGCGGGGACGTTTGGGTCGTTATTTAAACACTCGCTCGGCCGATGAAATTATCTTTACGCGGGGCACGACAGAAAGCATCAATCTCGTGGCTAATACGTGGGGGCGCACGCATCTCCGCACAGGAGATGTGATCTTACTTACGGAAATGGAACACCACGCTAACATCGTTCCTTGGCAGCTCCTAGCACAGTCCACCGGAGCAAGTCTTCGCTTCCTGCCTGTGACGGAAAATGGCGCCTCACTGGATCTTGATCGCTTAGATGAATTTCTCACGACAAAGGTTAAACTTTTTGCGTTCACCCATATTTCTAACACCTTGGGCGTTATCAATCCCGCCGCAGAACTTTGCCAACGTGCCCGACGTCTGGGTGTTACCACGCTACTCGACGCTGCCCAAAGCGTCGGCCACAGCCCCGTCGATGTTCAAGCGCTGGGCTGCGACTTTCTTGTTTGCTCAGGTCATAAAATGGCTGGCCCTACAGGAATCGGGCTTCTCTATGGGCGCCAAGAAATTCTCGACACCATGCCTCCGTGGCAAGGCGGTGGTGAAATGATCACCCGCGTGAGCTTTGAGCAAAGTGAATGGAAACCCTCACCTTACCGCTTTGAGGCTGGCACGCCGAACATTGCCGACGCTATCGCACTAGCCACTGCGGCCGAGTACCTTGACCAAATTGGGCGAGACAACATCGCCGCTTATGATCATCACCTAGCCCAACTAGCCTATGAAAAGTTAAGAGAACTTCCCTTCCTGCACATTCTCGGTCCGCGTCCAGAACAAGGCAAACGTGCTGGCCTTCTTAGCTTTGTTATGGAAGGGGTTCACGCTCACGACATCACCGAAATGGCCAACCAATCCGGCATAGCCCTACGAGGCGGACATCATTGTAATCAGCCCTTGATGAAGAAACTAGGCACCCCAGCCACCACACGAGCCAGCTTTTACTTCTATAACACCGAGCAAGAAATTGATTTCTTTGTTCAATCTCTAAAAAAAATTAAAACTTTTTTTGCACCATAATTGTTATGCTAGATCTTGAAGAACTTTATCAGAGCGTTATCCTCGACCATTCTCGCCGCCCAAGGAACCGTGGTGTCTTGCCGCAGCCATGTCAAAAAGCCAGCGGAGATAATCCAGCCTGTGGGGATGAAGTCACCATCTACTTACGCCTTGATCTAGAGAATAAAATTGAGGCTATCCAGTTTGAAGGACAAGGCTGCGCCATCAGCCAAGCATCCGCCTCTCTCATGACCGTTAAGCTTAAAGGCAAGACCATACCGGAAGCTCACGAGATATTGACACTTTTTCAAAATCATCTTACCGCTAAAACGGAGGAGGAGCTACCTGACACTTTCGGTAATCTCAAAGCCTTAGCTGGTGTCCGTAAATTTCCCCAGCGCGTCAAGTGCGCTACACTAGCTTGGAACGCGCTTAAACAAATCCTGCAGGAACAGGAAGTTTCTCCCTCCACCCCCTCCGCATCGAATTGACGAAACTAGATGATGCTCTAAACATAAAAGCTATGTTCTCTCTATTTCTACCCACGACGCTGGCCTCTGGCGGCGTTGCCTTTTCTTTTCAACATGCCGACGTTGCGGGGAAAGTGATTATTTTCATTCTTCTCCTCATCTCCGTTTTTACGTGGTCAGTAATATGGACTAAGAGCAAAATGATCCGCCAAGCCAAACGAGATAATCTTTTTTTTCTCAAACGTTACCGCAGTGACCGCACTCCCATTGAGCTCTATGCAGAGAAAAAAATCTACTCCGCCTCACCCCTCTCCGCTGTTTATCAAGCAGGCGCACGTGAGCTCTCCTTCCATTTACTAGGCTCCTCCGAGGTGGATGAAACATTCCGCTCACGCCTTATTGATGCAGATAAAGTTGATGCCGTTTCCATGGCCTCCGTCCGTTCGGCCATGGAGCGCGCCGTGGGAGAACAAGCTCTCGCCATGGAATCCCAACTTATCCTTCTCGCTACCGCAGCCAGCGGCGGCCCTTTCCTTGGTTTACTTGGAACCGTCTGGGGTGTGATGGAAGCTTTTAGCGGTATCGCCATTCAAGGTAGTGCCACCCTAGCCGCACTCGCTCCAGGCGTTTCTGGTGCGCTCATAACGACAGTCACCGGCCTGGTAGTCGCCATTCCAGCCATGTTTGGCCATAATTTTCTCATCACCACCATCCGTTCCATGGTTGTAGAGATGGAAAATTTCGCTGCTGAATGTGGCTCAGATTTTGAGCATCGCTACTTAAAGTCACGTTCATGAAACGACATTCCTCACGCTTCCAAGGCCATGTTATGACGGAGTTAAACATCACTCCACTCTTAGATCTTGTCTTTGTGCTGCTAATTATTTTTATGATCACCACACCGTTGATCGAACAACAGATTTCGTTGAACCTTCCCAAGTCCCAGCCCGCAACGCAGAATAAGGTGAATCCTAAATCTGTATTGAGCGTGAATATCGACGCTAAGGGCACCATTTTTCTGTCAGAAAAAAAAGTTACCCTCCAGCAACTTGAAGCCGCTATCACCCAACAGATGAAAAAAGATAGCAACAGTGCCGTCGCTCTTCGGGCAGATGCTAAGCTGCAGTACCAGCAACTAGTTGATGTGTTAGACTTGATCAAAAATTCTGGAGCTAAGTTAGGCCTAGCCACCACACCGAGGGAATGAAGCAAGAATCTCATAGTAAGCCCAGCGGAAAAACCTTGGCTTGGGTAGCTGGAGCGCATGTGCTGGTGCTTATTCTCGCCTTCGTTATTCCCTCTATCTTGAAGCCTAGTCCGCCAGATAAATTTATTCAAATGGTCCCACTTGGTTCCATTGATCCTGGGGAAGGTAAGCCAGACTCTGCCGATCAAGATTCTGGCGGCTCCATGGGCTCCAAAGGCGGCGGAATCCAAGGTAAAGAAACTCCCAAGCCCCCAACCCAACCTAAAGCGCAAACTGCAACCCCAGATCCTGTGGTGCTCCCAGCTCAGGTAATTCTGCCTAAACCTGTAGCTCCTGTGGTTCCTGCTAAGCCCATCGTGGTGAAAGAAACCGTGGTGCCTGTAAAGTCGGAAAAAATCAAGCCTGTAACAAAACCAGAACCAATTCCAGAAAAACCAAAGGTCACAGAACCCGTGGCCAAGCCCAAGTCTAAAATCACCCCCAACCTCACCGTTGTGAAAAAAGAAGGCACAGCCACCGCTAAAGTCAGTGGAACCAGTAAGCCCAGTGCAAATACTTCCAACAACACAGGACAAGGTCTCAGTGCCTCGGATGTTGAAACTAAATTACGTGGAAAATTCGGCACTGGCTCAGGTGACGGCACAGGTGCAGGGCAAGGAAATGCCGGAGTAGAGGGTGGCACAGGTCAAGGCCGCTTAGGCGATCCTAATGGCGTAGCCAATGCGCCTTGGTATGATATTTACATCGGTAATCAGCTGAAAAAAAACTGGGTGCGTCCCGCCAGCGGTCCGAGCATCGAAGCTTGGGTAGCCGTCCGCATTTACGCTGATGGCACCGTGCATTACGTGCGTTTAACTAAGACGTCTGGAAACCCTGAAATGGACCAATCCGTGATTAATGCTGTGCAGTCTGTACAGAAATTAGGCACCCTACCGCCTAAAGGCTTGCCCAATCCTTATGATCGTGTTGTTAAATTTGAACTATGACTCAATGCTTATAGAAAGATGGGAAGCAGCTTGTGGAAGAAGATTTTCAGGTAGCTGCCAGCGGGCGCAGTTCAAGAGGGGAGGGAATTAATTTCTCATCTAACAAGTTTTTATGGAATGAAGCGTTGTAAATGAAGCAAAGGCCTTTCAGGCCAAGCATTTAGATTCTGCTATAAGATTGTACCCAACTCCGCAACAATAGCAGAGTTGATAGGACATACCGTTAATGTTATGTATGTTTCCTAGAGAAAAAAGCCCTTCAAACCAGTGTGAAGGGGAGCGGGCGAAGGGATTCGAACCCTCGACATCAACCTTGGCAAGGTTGCACTCTACCACTGAGTTACGCCCGCATTAAACAGAATTAAAACCGTAGAGCCTGACTTGCATCTTCGCAAGTACTTTTCTTTTCCTGCCGCATTATAGTTTCTGAAAAAACCACTACTGCAGTGAATAGTTTCTTTGATGAGGGCTTGCCGCTTTCGTTCAAAAAAGGTAGAAAGGATTATGGGATACAGGCACTGGCACTCTTCGGGCTCGTATGAGCCTCTCGCTTATGTGAGGGGTTTTCCCATCGATTTAACGACGTTAATCACGGCCTTGCATATCTTGACCACGGTTATTTGCGCAGTGGCTTTATCCCTCGGCCAAAAATCGCTCTGGGAATTGAATCTAATCTTTACCACTACAGGCTTTTGGGACGGGAAGGTTTGGACGGTTTTTACCGATCCTTTTTATCATAATATTGCGCAGGAGCACATTTTCTTGGCCTTGAACTTATTTTTCTTTTTGCATTTTGGTCGTGAAATTGAACGCATGATTGGCCGCTGGAATTTCGGCCTACTTTACTTGGCCTTGTTGATTCTTCCAGCCATGGCGTGTATTCTAGGTTCAGCTATTTTAGGAACACCTCTTGGGGTGCGTGTGCCTTATGTTCTAACCACAGCGCATTTCGCTATCTTAATTGGGTTCACCTACATCTATCCTACGACTCAGTTTATTTTTGGAATCACCGCTCGCTGGGTGGGAATTATTTTAATCGGGGTAACGACGTTAGCGTTGATTGCTATTCCTTACTTTGGAGCTCTTATTCCTTTCGCCGCTTCCTTGCTCACAGTTTATGCATTCCTGAATTTTGTCGGCGCAGCAGGTGGTATTAATTGGGTAGATACAATTCAAAATTGGCGTGAAAAAAAGCAAGATCAGCTAGTGCAAGAACGCAGAGTTGTACAGAAAAATAAGCGCCTTGAGCAGGAGGCTTCCGTTGATACTATTTTAGATAAAATTAGTCAGCACGGGATCCAATCTTTAACGGCAAAGGAGCGCGCCTTTTTGGAAAAAGAGGGTTCACAGCTTAAAGCGAAAGAGGAGCAACAACGCAGATGAATCCTGTGCTGACTCGTTTGCTTTATCCGCCGATCAAGCCCATGCTAAAACTTTGCGGGGTGCCAGTTGACGCTACTCTAGCCATCGTCCTGACGCATATTACCATAATGGTGCTGCTAGTTTTATCTTCGTTTCTGATGCCTACGGTGACGGGAGGGCAAGACGGAAACTTGCTGATCTTTAGCATATTTAATACGGAGACCTTTCAGTTCCATCAACCTCTGAGCTTGTTCCTTTATCCCTTCCTGCACGATATCCGCTCCGAGCATGTTTTTTTTCTGGTGGAGATGCTTTTGCTCTTCGTCTGTGGGCGGCAGTTGGAAGCCTTAATTGGTAGAAAATCCTATATTTTTCTACAGGCAACACTTCTTATAGTGCCTCCACTTTTATTATTAAGTTTAAGTAAAGTAATCCCCGTTTCTTTCATTCTTAGCTCTTCTTTTTATACCACTATGGTTCTCTGCTTAACCTATCTCATGATTGTTCCTAAGCCCCGTGCCTACGCGGGTTTGAGTCTGGCTGTCATGACGTGGTTACTTGTGGGATTTTGCCTGATTTTTTTCTTGGCAGAAAGAGATTGGCGGCGGCTAGCTAATTTTAGTATGACTTTAATGGCGGCACTTGTTTTTATAGAAGTGATCGGGGCGGGCAAAGGAGCCGGGATACTTTATTTCTTTAAGGCGGTGCCTGAGGAAAATAATTCAATCTTTAAAAAGGTAAAATCCCTCGTCTCTGACGAATTGGTTCCAGTCTGCGATCAACAAACGGTTGATACTATTTTAGATAAAATTTCTTTGTCAGGCATAGACTCACTCAATAGAGAAGAGCGCAAGGGTTTAGCCGACGCTAGCCAACGACTCCAAAGGAATGACTAATCCTTGCTCTGATTCCATCACGGTTGATTGGTTAACATGGCAACCTACGGAACTAGCAGTGCTGTGCTTTGTGGTGGAAAATAGTCGTATTTTATTAATCGAAAAAAAACGTGGTTTAGGGGCAGGTAAAGTGAATGCTCCAGGCGGCAAGATCAAGTTAGGAGAAACGCCATTAGAGGCCGCTATCCGTGAGACGCAAGAGGAGGTGGGCGTGATTCCAATTGGGTTAACGGAGGCGGGAGTCTTACGTTTTCAATTTAAGGATGGTTACGCACTACACTGCACCGTGTTTAAGGCTAAATCTTTTCAAGGAGTGTTGATAGAGAC
Source organism: Blastochloris sp. (assembly GCA_034440395.1). Lineage (GTDB taxonomy): Bacteria > Verrucomicrobiota > Verrucomicrobiia > Methylacidiphilales > JAAUTS01 > JAAUTS01. Next base: position 20,735 of record JAWXBW010000028.1, read on the forward strand.
ACCTGAAGCCACACCGTTTATCGTGGGAACAGATGAAATTCCGTTTGAGCGCATGTGGGCAGATGATAGTCATTGGGTGAAGTATCTATTGTCGGGAGACTATTTTTCGGGAGCCTTTTTGTTTGATGAAGATCGCATGCTTACGAATGAAGTTAAGGTTTAGATGAAGCTCTGTAGTTTACGGATGACGAAAGTCAGCTAGAATAATTTTATGATGGAACCTTGGGTGTCTAAAATACTGTGGTGTGTGGGGCTCCTAGCTTTGGCTTATGCCATGTCTCAATCGTCTTTTTTCTGGCTGCGCCGTTTAGGGCTTTGGGTGGTTTTCGGCACAGTAGGATTAGGCATTTGGTTCGTTAGCGAAAACGGAGTGTTGGTTCTAGCAGGATTTCTCGGTTGGTTTGGTCTTCCCTTGGCGCAAGCACTCTATTTTTCTAGAAACTTACGTTTTTCTTTGTCACGTAGTTTAGTTAAGGAGCGGCTTAATGTAGATGATCTGGAGGAGTGGGTGACGCTTACTCAAGAATTCCGTAAAGAAGGGTTTTCGACTGCGGGCGAATATTGCTTAAAACCTTCTTTTGTTGATTATGGATTCCGCTTATTTCAGCGTTCAGAGCAAACTTCACAGCGAGTCGGAGGTATTGGCCTTGTGCGGCAAGGGGCTATCTCGTTGTATTATATAGTTTTTGTCACGAAAGCCAAAGACGGCACCTTGTGGATGACTTGGGATTACCCTTTAGCTTACGGCTTAAAAATGCCGCCTCAGATTCAAGCCTTTCGTTGTTTGGAATCGGAATCGGTAAATGAACTACTCGCTCAGCACGAAGCGTTTTTGAAATTAAATGACGTAGCAGAGGCTGAGGATAATTCGGAGCCACAAGCGCTTTTTAACAGACTCTTTTGCGAGACCATGAGTTACAATTTAAGCATAGGACTGCTGAAACTAGCAAATGCTTCACAGGAAGAAATCCTTTACAGTTGGCGCGGAACTTTTTTCATCATAGGGCAAGTTTTGCGCCAGATGGTAAAAGGCTATTAGTTTTTAAATCAAATCGACGATCGGTCTTAGTCTGGCCAAGATACAGTGATTAATTCTGAGTAGTCGGCTAGGGATTCTATTTCTAGTTGACCGGCATTGGCTGGGAAAAAGAGGCTGCTCCCACGAGGAAATTCTTTTCCTTCAAATTTAACTAAACCCTGAGAGACAAAGACGTATTGGAAGGATTCCGCTCCGACCTCAAAATCCCTCGTTTCCTTTTCAAAGAAGGGTGCGCGCATAACGGTGAAGTAAATGCAGGCGACTAAGGTTTCGCCATGTGGTTGAGCGAAGTCCGGTTCGATATCCTGATAGTTAATGCACTCCAAAGATTCCTTAACATGAAGCGGGCGCAGTTTTCCAGTATTTTGATCAAGTCGATCCCAGTCATAAACGCGAAAAGTGGTATCTGAATTTTGTTGAATTTCTAAAATAACGTTTCCCGATCCGATGGCATGGACTCGTCCTGAAGGCAGAAACATCGTTTCACCCGCACTGGTTTTTAGCCGATGAAAACAGGAGGCCACATTCCCGTTGTCGAGTGCTTGGATGAACGCTGCGCGGGTGACACCTTCTTTTAAGCCGGCATAAATTTCTGCCTGATCTTTGGTTTCCAAAAAATACCACATCTCTGTTTTGGGTTCGCCCTGGAATTGAGCCGCAAGATGGGCGGGGGGATGAACTTGGAGGGAAAGCTTTTCTTGAGCATCAAGGAGTTTAATGATGAGAGGGAACCTGTCCGTGTTGGGTGAGGCGGTGCCAAAAAAAGTCTTACGCTCTGGGCTAGCCCAAACATCATGCAGTGTCATTCCTGATTCCACAAAAATACTCTGCGCCTCAGGCCGATCACAAAGCTCCCATGCCTCTCCGATTTTTTTATCTAAGGGGATAGGGCGTTGAAAAAGAGAATGAAGATTTTGGCCTCCCCAAATACGTTCTTGGTAAAGGGGTTTAAGGCTGAAGAATAACATTTAAAAAAACTATCTTTTCTTAATCTAAGATCAAGTGCTGCTTTGCTCACACTTTCATTTTACTCTATTCTACGAGTTACTAGTCATTAATCTTGTACAACTCTTGCCATCAGCCTTTGCCTATGCCAAACATTAGTGACATGAGCGCAGCTGTTAGCAATTCGGTTCTTTTTTCAACGGAATTTTTAGCTATTCCTGCTGGTGGGGGAGATCAGTTGGTATGGAATCAGACGACTGGTGAAAAAGAAATTCTCAGCGGCCAAGATGTGGAAATCCTACGCATCTGTCAGCGACCACGTTCCATTTCAGAACATTTAGATAGCATGGAAGAGGATTGGGGTTATCGGCCAGAATGGTCTGAGTTTCAGGGCATGTGGCAAGATTTGGTCAATAAAGGATGGCTTCTTTCCGTGGAGACGTTCCAGCAATCTTTCAACGCAAAGGCTGCCACCGAGAGCGCAAAAAAGCCTGTCCACATCTCCGCCTTAACGATACCGATGCGAGCCGTCGGGCCAGCTCTCGTCAGGTGCTTAAAATCAGTCGAACCTCACATGCAAGAAAACGGCAGAAAGATGGAACTCATCTTAGTTAGTGAACAGGATGATGTCGATGCAGCGAGGGAGGTCGTGGGTAACATGACTTGCGACATGGAACCACGGTGGATCGGGCCACGTGAACGCGAGGTATTTATCCGGTGGCTGGTTAAAGAGACGACACTTTCCCTAGAGCTTTGCGCCTATGCGCTGAAGCCTGATGTGCCAGAAATTAAAATTGGGGCCTTACGTAATGCACAACTTTTAGAATGTGTGGATCAACATTATCTCAGCACGGATGATGACACTGTGTGGGATCTACGTCGTCCAAGAACATCTTCCGAAGCCACCATCTTAGGCGGGTTCGAAGCAGCTCTCTGGAACTATGAGCCTCTAACTACAGAGGCCCTCAATTATGGAGAAAAAGTGGCCAGTAATATATTTGAGCGACATGAGGCATTTCTAGGAAAGTCGGCATCAGAACTAATAGCCGCAGCTAAGACATTAAAAATTTACGGTTTGGATTTAACATTAAGAAAAAGCTTAAATAACCCACATTCCCGTGTGGGTATGAGTGTCACGGGATACCGTGGGGACGCCGCCTTTACCGATTTCAGCACGCTACTTAGTTTTCCTAAAAATGAAATACCTCCATGGTTTCAAGAATCCTCTGCCTATCAATCCTTTCTTTCCGCTCAAGAAGTTAGTGTTAGTGGGGCTGGCTTGCTGTGTGGCAATTTCTGTGCCGCCGGAATGGGTATGGCTTTAGATGCAACAGCTGAGCTTCCGCCATTTCCTCCATTGCACCGGAACGAGGACGGATTATTTCAACTTTTTTTACAACATAACCAACAGAGACTGCTCAGCGTGGGCTTGCCTGAAACGCTTTATCATAAAAGACAAGAGACTCGCCTCCTAGCTCACACCTATGCAGAATCTCTTCAGGCTGATCCCTCTATGGATAAATGGGTCTCACTTCTTTTTCATAGCTACCAAGAAGGTTCCGTGGTTCGGGATACTAGCTCTTTTGGGATATGGCTCAGGGAAAGTATTACCCATGAGCCCGAGAGCATGACTAAATATCTAGTTTCTATTTATGATCAATATATCTGGAACGCAAGGACAACACTATCCATGGCTTTTAAAGGTAAGCAGCTTCCCGCAGTATTCAGATCTGATTTAAACAAGGCCACACAAATCCTTGAGGAAAAATTATTAAATAGCACACCTGTTTGGCCCCGTGAGTTTCAAGGCAGAGCAGAGCCCTTAACCGATTTTCTTAAAGAACTATGTCTTCTCGGAGAGCTTTTAGAAAAATGGCCACTCTTTCTTGCGGCGGCTCGTCACCATAAACAGGTAGGTCAGCGTCTGTCTGTAGCCTTGAGATGAAACTGGAGATACCTACTCTAAAAGCCTTTTGGTTGTCCGCACCGGCTACCTTGCGCGCAATAAGTCATGATTTCATTTTTTTAAAATCCTGGACGGGAACTCGTCATCAAATTACGAAAGTCGAGTCGATGGTGTGGCACTTTTTCCAAAGGGCTCAAACCATTCAAGAAGCGTATCAAGTATTTGCGCAAGATTATTTCTGGACGCAAGCAGATCTGGATTTGTTAGAACCTGCTTTGGAGAGATTGAAGCAATTGGGGTTGATTCATAATTTCTCTACTCTCCACGCATATTGGAGAACAGAAGCAACTCTTCCCAAGATTAATGAGTGTAAATTAGAAACATTAGTCATACCTACCTGCAATCGCCCGCAAGCACTAAATACCAGTCTGTGTGCTTGGGGTGCTTATGGAAAAAAATGGGGTCGTTCCTTCCACTTTATTATTGGTGATGACTCTAATCTTGAGAATGCGAAGAGCAATCGCAGTATCATCTTTGAACAGAGAAAATCGGGGCTGATGATTACCTATTTCGGTCGCAAAAAAAGACAACGTTTTTCTGAAGAGCTGGCTTCTCGTGCACAGGTGGATCCTGCCATTTGCAACTTTGCCCTGTTCGGTATCGAGGGGCAGGCCTCCTGTGGTGGGAACCGGAATAGTCTCATGCTATCCTGTGTGGATCAGGTATTTCTTAGTGTGGATGATGACATGATTCCTGCTTTCTACGGGGATAAGAAGAATGACTCTATCCTAGAACTGAAAGATAATCATGCCTCAATGCGTTCTACTTTTTATCCAGATCGAGAGTCGTTACTGAGTGCGGTTCTGTTTGAAGAGAATCATGACGTAATTAAATCGATGGAAGCTTTTTTAGGGCAATCACCACAAAGCCTTAGCTTAGATGTGGGGAAGGAACTTCAGCTTGAAAATGCGCACACCACGACTCTAGCTAGGTATTTACGGCCTCAAGCTAAGGTCAGCTTTGTCATGGCCAGCACAGCAGGAGATGATTATGTGCGGTATCCGAGAATGATGGATGCTTTCTTAACAACAACAAAGGACTGGTCTACCAAGGTTCAACACCGCGAAGTGCTTCTGCAATTTCCTAACGATACGTTAATGCCCAGTTCCTTCTGCATTACAGGGTTTATTGGGCTAGATGCTAGAAAACGTCTGGCCAGTTTTTTCCCAACTCTCCGTGGGGAAGATAGCTTATTTGGCCTTACGGAGTATATCACGAATAGGGCATCCTTCGGGCTAAACTTAAGCTGGGCTATCTATCACTCGCCTGTTGACGCACGGCCAAGTTATGCAGATCTGAAAACTGAAATATTAAAGTGGAATCCTTGGGATGAGCCTTGGTGTTTTTTTAAGTTGGCCTTACTTGCTGTTCAAGGCCACGCCTCAATTCCCACGTCACACTATGCGTTAGGTTCCTCTCTTGTTCATTTGGCTAAGCTGCCTTGCCCGGATTTTATTCAAATTATGGAAGAAGCTTTTTTGAATGAACTAGGAGAGATTATGGTACTTTTAGACTATGAATTTAAAAAGCCGTCCACTGACGCATTTAAAAAGGAGTGTCTTTCTTTAGCGATGGATCGTTTAAATCAATTAGCACGAGAACCCATGACATGGTTAACTGTGGAAATTAAGAAATTAAAAGGTGCGGAGGCCTTTGCTTGGTCTAAAGAGTGTTTGGAAAATTATGGGAAACTTCTTATGGCATGGCCTGATTTATGGTCGGCGGCCTCAGCACTAAAAAAGTCGGGTTGGACGAGAAGACTGCTGGAATCTGAGGATGACTAATTAAACTAGCAATTGCCTTCTTCTTCACTTGCGGTAATTTCTTCTCCTATGACCGTCTTAAACCGTATGCCTATGATCAGTATCATCATTGGAGTTCTCTTAGATATCGTAGGAGTTGCCTCCTTCATCTCAACGGGTTCAACTCATAACGCAGCCTTGATCCCTTGTATTATTGGCATGATCATTTTTGTTTGCGGCATCTTGGCCACTAAGCAGAAATTTCTGAAACATGCCATGCACGCGGGAGCCGTGGTGGCTCTCTTCGGATTAATCATGGGATTGGCTCGCCTCATCGAAGCTTTTGGTGATGCCAGTGTCTTAAAACTAGCCTCAACCCTTTCATTGATCATTCTTTGCGGACTTTACTTAGGTTTTTGCATTAAGTCTTTTATTGAAGCGCGCCAAGCTCGGCAACGTGCACAGGGTTAATTAGCCACTAGAACTTCTATCGGATTCAGCCAACGTTGTTGAGCTCGCTCTACCTGCCGATCCCAGTTGTTGGGGCTTACCCTTGTTTGGCTATTTATTTCTCCTACCATAATGGCTGTGGAAACTTTGCTGCTTTCGGCCCGGAAACCTTGGCTCCAACGGTCTTTGAGGACGGCTAATGACTTGGGTTGAACTAAATTTCCCGCTCGGTAGATAACCGCAGCCATGGGAAAAACGGTCTTAGCATTAGCCCCTTCCAGCAGCCATCGCGTGGCGAAACTTTTTAAACGATAGTTAGCACTTTCCACCTCTAGGCTGAAGGGCGCAGAGTCTGGTGCTTGGGGCCAACGCACTTTCTGGACGGTAGAACGCAAGAGGGGATCGCGCAGGGCGAAGCTGAAGCGGTGATTAATCACGAGCACTTCGTCCTTCGTGCGCCAAAGCGTTTTTTGTTCTAACACTACACGTAAGGGACCCTGACTTAAGACACGTTGTTGGGTCTCTTTAGAAATCAGTTGGGGTGTTGAATAGGCTGCGGATAGCAACGCAGTCGTAGCGGAGGCAGTAAAAAATTGTAAGTCATCAGGCCCAGTCGTTTTAAAAAGAAAAGTCGGCGTATCGACTTGCAACATAGTTTGTTTAACCGAAACCCTGAAAGGGCTGTCTTTACTTTTTTTACTCTTCCCATTTATCACTTGAACAGGGAGGCTTTCTTTTGGGGCAAGGCTGACTTGGAAGTAAAGTTCATCGGGCTTGCCGTCACCATTTAAGTCATCACGTTGATGGGGGATTTCCTTACCTGCTTGGTCTAATAAGATGAGGTCACTCTTGCGCGCCCATGCAGGAGCTTTATCGAGGGAAACGGTGACGCCTTCATTGATCCGCTGTAAATCTATAGGATTACTGATGATAAGGGTAAAGGGCCTAGAGGGGGAGCAAGCAGATAGAGAAAGTGAGAGAAGTATGAATGCGCCAAGAAGTTTAGGAATTCCTGAGATGTTAGACCTCATGTGCATGGCTTAGCGTAGATAATTTATAAAGGGTTGCAACAAGCACTCCGCACAAAGTGGAATGAAATGTATGGCGTGCTGGGTAATCGAGTTGGGCATTTTTTTAACGATTTACACTGCTTCGTTTATTCCTTCTTGTTCTTCTTTGTTTGTGTCTTTTCCTCGGGCTTGGTCTTTTCCATTGGGCGATCACCTA
>JAWXBW010000029.1:0-16021 GCA_034440395.1 Blastochloris sp.
ACCTATATCGGCGAAGTTCATCTTAAGTAAATCAACAACAAGCTAAACTGCTTATTTAATGAAGAGATGTTGAGACATGAAATACAGTTTTCCCGTTTCCATATTTAAGGATTCAGGGCCGATATTTACTTGAAACTTCTTTGTTGGCGATGTCCCAAACAGGCGAAATAAATTTGAAAAGTTGGGCTTAGCAATAAGGCGAACAACTCCAGCATTCTCACCTAACTTGCCAAGTTTGCGGGCTTTCTTAAGAGCATCCTCGTAGTAACCTGTCTGATCAATCAGTCCAGCCGCAACAGCCGCTTTGCCGCTTAGGATGCGTCCGTCCGCATTTTTTGCCCTTAATTCCATCTCATCAAGTCCTCGTTCCTTAGCAACAATCCCCACAAATTTACTATAGGTATCATCAATCATAGCTTGAATGAATAGACGCTCCTCTTCAGTTATAGCGCGGGTCGGGCTGAGCACGTCCTTCATTTTTCCAGATTTAAAAGTGGGATTGGTTACACCGATTTTTGCGGCTAACCCTTCCACATTTATAGTCTGTAAAATGACACCGATACTTCCTGTGATAGTAAGCTCATTTGCGATAATGTAGCGACCACCCACCGCAGAATAATAGCCCCCAGAAGCCGCCACGCTTTCCATAAAAATCACCACAGGTTTTTCGGCATCGGCTTTACAAATTTGATGATAAATCACATCACTAGCCGTTACCTCGCCACCAGGGCTGTCGATTCGAATCACGATGGCCTTAACACTGTCGTCATCACGCGCTTGAGCCAGTTTACCAATAAAATCATCCACCATGGTCTCGTAATATTGACCTTCAATTCCGTAGCTAATGACGCCAAATAGATCCACCACAGCTACCCTGTCCGACGTAAAAGAGGAGCTACCTTCGACATGTAATTCCTCAAAATGGTTATCTCTGCTAAGCTGCGTGTTGGGGTTAAGGATTAAAACCACATTTATACACAAGCTAACAATTAGGATTAAAATCACGAATACACTAAGAATGAGAAGAATGACTTTTTTCATGCGAGAATAGACTTTAGCTGCATCTAAGCGGTGAAGCAAGGCTGAGCTTTAAGAACTTGTTTAACTCAGGCGGATGCGACAGCGTTTCTATATGTCAACGCAGGATTTATTAGCTACCGTGACGAAAACGTGGGAAGCTTCTCAAGGCAGCTCCGTCGCCGTGGCCCTTTCTGGGGGTGTTGATTCCATGCTCTTGGCCGAAGCCCTCTACCGCTTGCAGCTTCCTTTTATCGCTCTTCACGTTAATCATGGCTGGCGTGGACAAGAAAGTGAGCGTGATGCTGTATGGGTTAAAAAATGGTGTCAGGAGAAAAAAATATCTTTCCACTTTAAAAAATTAAGCTCGAAGCTGCCGCAAACGGAAGCGGCAGGACGCCAAGCGCGTCTAACTTTCTTTGCGGAAACTGCGGGTAAAAATGGAATTTCTGAGGTCTGGTTGGCTCATCACGCAGATGATCTGGCGGAAACCTTCCTACTTCAGCTCCTACGTGGGGCGGGGCCTGAGGGATTATCCTCATTGCAAACGAGAAAGTCTTTAGAGCCTCTTACTTTAGTCAGACCGCTTCTACCCTTTCGTAAGACTGAATTAGTCAGCTTTGCTAAGGCTTGGAAATTAGAATGGCGGGAGGACGCTAGCAATCAGTCCGACGATTACCTACGGAACCGAGTCCGAGGCAAGCTCATTCCCTATTTAAAAAAACTTACGGGCCGTGATCCTTTGAACACCTTGAGTCGTAGTGCACAAATTCTTCGTGATGAGAATATCTATTGGGAAAGCGTTTTACCTAAAAATCTGGCCAGCACCTTAAACTGTGCCTTATTGCGAGATCAACCCGTAGCATGGCAGCGGCGGCTGGTTCGCCAATGGTTGTTGGCTCAGGAGGTCTCTAATCTTTCCTTCGATGATGTGGAAGCAGTTCGAGGTCTCGTGATTACGGATAAGCCTGCAAAGATTAATTTAAGTAAAGGGTTCTTTTGCCGAAGAAGACAAGGCTCCTTATTTATTGAAAAGCCTAAATATCCGTAAAGTGGACTAATTCTTGCTTTGTATGAGGTTCTCGTTAAATTTCATCTCCAATGAAAATATTGTTACTATTTCTGCTCTTGACCACTCCCGTATGCCTCACCGCGCAAGAGTTTAAAGTTGGCGATGCCAGTCAGCGTCTAAATGAATCCTTTCACGAAAATCGCATAGATGTTTCTTACGAGACGGCCGCTCTTTTTAATGTTGGTGGTAATGCAAATAGCTACGTGATCTTACCTCAGACTACTTCCATTCGCTGGCAGTTAGATGACGTAGGAAATGAGGGTTGGCGTCGCGGGAACACGGAATGGGTTTTTAGCGGTTACTACTCACCTGTAGTTGAAGGACCCGAGGATCATTTCACAGGAGCGATGTTTGGGCCGCGCTATAATTTTGTGCAAGAAGGATGGAAGTTTGTTCCTTACATCGAGAGCAAGGTAGGCTTCGGTTTTACCACGGCCTCAGGCGTTCAGGGTGCTCAAGGCCAAGATTTTTGTTTCTCTTTTTCGGTAGGATCTGGGGTCCGCTATTTGGTTTCGGATCGTTTAGAAATATCTCTTGGAGCTATCTATCAGCATTACTCCAACGCTGGCCTTTCCGAACCAGCCCGCCTGAATAACGGCTTAGACGCCATCGGTCCTGTGCTGGGTTTCAGCTGGAAGCTCTAAGTTTCTTTAATCTAGTGTAGTGCAAACCAGAATTACAAAGATGTAATTCTAGTAATGATCGGTTGTTTCCTAATTCTTTGCTATTATAATATAAAGAATATCAACCTTATGAAATCCTTTCTGCGTCGGTTCTTCTTTATTGTTTTAGCCTTAGTGTTGCCATCTATCACGCTCCAAGCGGAGGCACCCGCGTGGTGGCCTTTCCCAAAAAATGCGGCTCCTAGTAAAACTACCGAAGTGATCGTCAACCAAGAACCACTTAAACGTGAAACGTCCCTAACTACTAGTTTTGCTCCCATTATAAAAAAAGCGGCACCTTCCGTGGTTAACATAAAGACAACCACCAGTGTTAAAGTTCAAAATCCCCGCCTCTCCCCCCTTGATGATCCGCGGTTCCGACGCTTCTTCAGTGAGCCCTCACCAAATGCGGAAGAAAATGAAGAGGCTCGCCCAAATAGACCTGCTCCGTCACGTAAAACTACCGGCTTAGGTTCAGGCGTCATCATGACAAAGGATGGCTACATTCTTACCAACAATCACGTAATCAGCGACGTGGATGAAATCTTAATCGATATTCCGAGCCAAAATGACAAGGAATATAAAGCGAGAGTTGTGGGCACTGATCCGCGCTCTGACCTCGCCGTGCTAAAAATTGAAGCGATTGATTTGCCCGCCATCGTTGTAGGGAATAGTGATCAGGTGCAAGTCGGTGATGTGGTTCTAGCCATAGGAAATCCCTTCGGCCTAGGTCAAACAGTTACACAAGGTATCGTAAGTGCTCTAGGCAGAAATCTGCGCATCAGCCGTAATGACGCCTTAGAAGATTTTATTCAGACCGACGCTTCTATCAACCAAGGGAATTCCGGCGGTGCTCTCATAGATGCCGAGGGACGTTTAATCGGGATAAATACAGCTATTCTTAGTCCTAATGGCGGCAACCTCGGGATCGGTTTTGCCATGCCGATTAATATGATTCGTTCGGCCATGGAACAAATTATTCAAAAAGGAAAAGTAAGCCGCGGCTATCTCGGCGTCATGATTCAACCCTTAAGTGCAGAGCTGGCTGAATCCTTCAACTTAAAATCAAACAAAGCGGCCTTGGTGACCAACGTAGCGGCTGATGGTAGTGCCAAAAAAGCGGGCATTCTGCGTGGTGACGTCGTTATCGAAATTAACGGGAAAGCAGTAGAGTCTGCTGATGATCTGCGCGCGAAAATAGCGCGTGATTTACCTGGAAATAAGGTGAAATTAAAAATTATCCGTGACGGTAAACCGAAAGATTTTGAAATTATCTTAGCCGAATTACCCGAGCAATACACTCTAGACAAATCAACCATTGAGCCTGAGCTAGTAGAGGAACAATTAGACGAGCTTTTTGCGGGGATCAGCGTGGAAGATATTACCCCAGCTTTGCGTTCAAAAGCTAACCTCCCTCCAGAGATTAAAGGCGTCTTTATCTCTGAGATTGATCCAACTAGCCTAGCTGCGGAAACGAACATACGACCCGGCAGCGTTCTAGTTGAAGTGGCGATGAAAGAAGTTAAGACCGTGAAAGAAGCCAAAGAAGCCGTGAAATCAGCCAAAGGAAAAGTTCGGCTACTGGTCTGGAATAATGGTGCCTTCAGTTACCACGTTCTCCCGAAATAGGAATTCTACTCAAGGCTTGTAAGCTCAGCCATTTTGAGCTTTGTTCCGCAGGTAGTGATCGATCAGGACGAGATAAGCCATGGACTCCACCATAGGCACGGCACGGGGTAGGACGCAGGGATCGTGACGTCCACGCGCTTTGAGCTCTGATTTCTTACCACTAATTGAAACTGTTTGTTGAGCTTGAGCGATAGTGGCCACTGGTTTAAAGGCGACACGGAAAATAATATTCTCCCCATTAGATATACCACCTTGCACGCCACCGCTCCGATTCGTTAAAGTGCGGACTTTCCCGCCCTTCATGATGAAGGCGTCATTGTGTTGCGAACCTAACAAGGTAGTGCCAGAAAAACCAGAGCCTATCTCAAACCCCTTCGAGGCGGGAAGACTCAACATAGCTTTACCCAAGTCAGCTTCCAAGCGGTCAAACACAGGCTCACCAAGTCCAACAGGCACACCGCGAACCACACACTCTATCACGCCCCCAACAGAGTCACCTTGGGCGCGGATTTTTTGAATAAAACGGATTACGCGCTCGGAATCTTGGGCGTCGGGCCAGCGCAAGATATTACTTTCCACTTCTTTAAATGAAACGGTAGAGGGATCTATTTTAGCCACGAGTTTATGCACTTGTTTCACGTAAGCCACGACTTCAAGTTTAGGGAGTATTTTTTTAAAAACTTGCTTAGCCACGGCCGCAGCGGCTACACGCCCGATTGTTTCCCTAGCGGAGGAGCGGCCACCGCCCTCCCAATTACGTATACCATACTTAGCCTGATAGGTGTAGTCAGCATGAGAGGGCCTATACATGGTCTGCATCTCGGTGTAAGCTTCGGGACGTTGGTCTTGATTTTTTACCCAGATGGAGAGCGGCGTGCCGAGGGTTTTTCCTTGAAAGAGGCCCGAAAGGATTTGGCATGAGTCCGCTTCCTTACGTGGTGTGACGATTTTACTTTGACCAGGACGACGCCGATCAAGATCCATTTGGATGATTTTTTCTGAAAGAGGAATTTGCGGTGGGCAGCCATCAATAACAACCCCTACGCCTCCACCATGAGATTCACCCCAGGTTGAAATACAAAATAACTTTCCAAAAACATTACCCATTCCATAAACATGCCAAAGAAAGCTTCCGCTTGCAATCTTGTCATCTAAAGTATTCTAATGAGTAAAAAGCCACTGCTTATTAAAACCACCTAAAGCTTCATGAACTCCAGTCAACATAAACACCTCGTGCTCGTCGGCATGATGGGATCGGGCAAGAGCAGTGTGGGTCGTTTATTAAACCATCAACACGGTATTCGCTTTCTTGATACGGATTTTGAAGTCGTGCAACGCTGCCAATGTAGCCTGCCAGAACTATTTGCCTCTAAGGGGGAGGCGGCCTTTCGGGAGCTCGAGCGCGACGTGGTTCGTGATGCTGTCACGAACGAAGAATCCATGATTATTTCAACTGGTGGTGGCACGGTAATCACCCCAGAGAATCGTGACCTGCTCTGGAAAAATGGTTTTGTCGTTTATCTTAAAGCCGAGCTCGACACCTTACTAGAGCGCGTTTCTCATGACACGAATCGCCCATTATTGAAAGAAGGCGATCCTGTAGAAACTCTAAAAAAGCTTCTACTCCAACGTGCCTCTTTTTACGATCAAGCTCACTTGACTTTGCAAGTAGATCGCATGAATCCCCGTTTAGTGGCAAGCCGCATCTGGTCCCACTTCTCTAAACGGCGTTAAACTTAGAATATTTTCTATGTCCAATTTACTAACTATGCGAGTGAAAGAAGAGGCGCAACGACAAGGTTTTGACGTTTGCCAAATCGCCCAGATCGATCGCTCCCCGCATTATGAAGCTTTCACCAGATGGCTTTCCGAAGGTCAGCACGGTCAGATGGAATGGCTAGAACGCATGCCAGAGCTGCGGGAAGATCCTCGACATCTCCTTCCAGGTTGTCAAAGCGTGATCATGACAGGAATTAATTATTTTCAAAATAGCCCGTCGCAGCGGGGTAAGATCGCTACGTATGCCTTGGGCTTAGATTATCACGAACTTATTACTGGACGACTTCGTGGGCTTTGCCACTGGTTAAGTTCTGAGCTAGGTGGCACACACCGCCCCTTTGTAGATACTTCTGCCGTTATGGAAAAACCTTGGGCCATGCGTGCAGGCCTAGGTTGGCAGGGTAAAAATACTCTACTGATTCATAAAAAAATGGGCACATGGTTAACCCTAGGGGGCATCCTCAGTTCCCTCAAGTTAGAGCCAGATGCTCCTGAAAAAGACCACTGCGGAACCTGTCACCGCTGTCTTGATGTTTGCCCGACCCAAGCCATCACCGCGCCTTATCAACTCGATGCTCGCCGCTGCATCGCTTACCTCACTATTGAACATCAGGGTTCCATCCCTCTAGAATTTCGTCGGGCTATTGGGGATCGAGTTTTTGGTTGTGACGACTGTCTGAGTGTCTGCCCTTGGAATCGCTGGGCAAAGGAGACAAAAGAAAGCCATTTTAGCCCGATTGCTCGTCCTGACTTAGCGGAGATGCTAGCATGGGATGATCCCACATTCCGCAAAAAATATCGAGGCACGCCCATCTTCCGGCTAAAACGACCCCGTTGGCTACGCAACATTTGTGTCGTGCTCGGGAACATAGGAGTCAGAGAGGATTTAGCCGCCTTGGAGAAGGTTAATAGTGACCCCAACCCCTTGATTCAAGAGCACGCTCAATGGGCAATAGATGAAATAAATCGTCGCCTACCTAGCTACTAGAAGCTTATGCAGGTCTTACTTTTTTTCCTTTTCCTTTTCTTTGTTCTTATCTTTAGAACTAGTCAGATCAGGTATTAAAGATTGCAAGGCCGATATTCCAGCCCCAGGCCCTAGATCTTTTCCATCATTTTGATTAATAGGGTTAGATAAACTTTTAAAGTTAGTTTCACTGACCAAACCAATATCACCTATTTCTTCGCGAGTGAACCAGCCGAGCACAACAAACGAATCTGCGAAGGCTGCGTTCATGCCGGCGATATAAATAGCACGAGCAGAATCAACCCAACTACGACCGTCTTGCTCATTGCCTTGTTTGAAACTTACTGCAGCGTTAGCAAAATAGTAAAATGGACTTTGTGGACTAGGCCTAAGGTTATCAATTACCTTTTGAGTTTCTGCTTTATTACCTAGCAGTAAGTCCGTAAGAAAAAGTTTAAACAAGCCCAGCGCATTATCACTATTTCTACCCATCCCTAAAAACTGCTGAAACTGCTTCTTCGCTTCTGCATACTTTTTCTGCATAAAGAACGTTTCTCCTAAATTAAAAACAGGGATAGGGTCTTGGGGGTTCAGAAGGATTAGTTCTCGAAAAATGACCTCCGCCTCTTCTAGTTTTTGTAAACGTATAAAAATAGCTCCACGCAGATTTAGACCCATTGGCGTGCGCGGCTGAATTTTTTCTGCCTCATCTAAAAAACTCACGGCCGCCACAAAATCATTCTTATTAAAAGCCACCATAGAATCGGTGTAGGCCTTTTGATACT
Organism: Blastochloris sp.; assembly: GCA_034440395.1. GTDB lineage: Bacteria > Verrucomicrobiota > Verrucomicrobiia > Methylacidiphilales > JAAUTS01 > JAAUTS01. The sequence continues at coordinate 7,912 of JAWXBW010000029.1, forward strand.
CCTCTGAGTATACCACGTCTCCAGACATCGGAGTGTTGGAAGTAGAGGGCTTCGCTGTCTCTGCTATCACTAAGGAAGTTGTCATTAAGAAAATCGCAAACAAAGACCTAATAAAGTGGATCATTCTTTTACCATAACGATAAAACTGGTTTGGACAATCTTGAAAGTGTCCCTTACCTTAAATTTAGCTTCATGGACACCCTCCCCCTAAAATTACTCTGCCTCATGCTAAGTTTAACAGCTCTGCTAAGTGTCTGTCATGCCGCAGAAACTATGGACGGCTACCAAGAGGCCTTAGTCGCACTAAAATCAGGAAAACTCGAACAGGCACTTCAGGAGGTAGACGCCTATATCGTAAAAAGCAGTGCCCCGAAAGGCTTCGAGCTGAAAGGGCGCATCCTCCACGCCCAAGGCAAATATTCTGCGGCAGAGACTTTTTACTTCTCTGCCCTAGAAAAAGATCCTGAATTAGTAAGTCCCCATTTTTATCTAGGCGAAGCCTCCTTTAAACGTAAAGCCTGGTCCGAAGCAATTCAGTATTATCGTGTCCATATTAGTAAAAACAAAGCGGCTAAAGAAAGTATACTTAAGACCATTTATTGCTACCTGATTTCAGGAAATTTTCCTGAGGCCGCCCGCTGGCTTACAGCCCTAGACCCAGTCGATGAGAATAGCCCTGCCTATTATTTCGCCCGCGCCGCCACCGCTTTTTCAGAGAATAAGATGCCAGAATACACAGAGCTACTCCGCCAGTCCCGCACGCTCTATGGAAATGACGTGTTTAATACCTACGAGCCGGACCTGCTCTTTGCGCTAAAGGCCTTGCCGAAAAACCGCGAATAAAGTAAGTTGCTTTTCCTCTTACTTTAGAAGACTATGTCTCTCTTGTTTATGAGAACGGCGGAGTAGCCAAGTGGTAAGGCAGGGCTCTGCAAAAGCCCCATTCACCGGTTCGATTCCGGTCTCCGCCTCATTTCTCAGGATAGATAATTTGTTTTTGCTCTCCCAACTTTGAAAGACTGATCACGAGGGGATCGTTTTGCTCTATTTCTATGAGAACAGGATTTTGTAGTTTAAGGACTTGTTCCGTATCACTCTTTCGATACATTCCCACCACATTACCTGCAGTGGGTTTACGATCAAAAATATCCTTAGGCATTGTGGCAGAGTAACCCGACCAAGACTTAACCCCATACATGGCAGGGAAATTAGCCGCCCCAGTCAGAATTAGCGGAAGCCTCAGTACGCAAGAAATATCGTCTAAACACTCATCTGGCACTATAGGAACTATCTGGCCATCTGCGGATACCTCTTTCTTAATCTGAGCCCAGTAACGATCCGCCTCGCCGCTTAATAAAAGTTTTTTGCTAGCGGCATGCTCATTTAAGCTAGGAGGCCCTGCTAAACACAAGGTCGCAAGAAAAAGAATCACTCCCACAAATGCTAGTTGATTTCGGCGTTTGGGAACCAACCCACAACCACGAGCAATCCACAAATGAAGAAGGAATACGATTAAAAAAATCTCCTTATGCGGCCATCTCATACCTTGCAAAATGGGCGTATTATAAATCAGGTTACCCAACCAAATAGGCCGGCTCACCAGCAAAAGGCAAAGAATAAAAAGCCCAATTAAAAATACATCCCAAGATCCCCAATAACGTCGGTGACGAAAAAAGGACGCTATGACAAGCCAACTTGCGGCAAAGGAAGCTAATCCATAGGCATGAATCGATTTCCCAAAAAGCTCGAAGGTTCCAAAAAACATACTACCACCACCGAAAAAAATTGAACTTAAAATAACAGGTATCGGCATTTGATGCTCAGAAGCAATCTCAACTGGAATGGCCGAACCCCTAGTCGATTGAGCAAGGGTAAAAAGTGAAGGCAGAATCATAGGACTACTTAGAATCGCTCCTACGAACAATGCTCCCGCCAAATGAAGACCTAAACGTGGGTCACGATCCCAAATTATTTTCATTAAAGCAAAAGATCCTAAAAGCATCATGGAGTAAATAAAACAACTAGGATAACCCGCAACAGCGTTGTGAAAAGCAGCACAGACCGTGACAAGCCAAAACCAATGCATTTTTTTTTCCCATAAAGCACCGATTAGCCATGGTAAGGCAGCCACATTTGCCAGATACCAAAATCCAGAACTTCCCAATAAAAGCGAATACATGCTGAAGCTATAGCTGAGGCTCAGAAATACCGCATAGCCAGAGCTTAAACGCAATAAACCAGCTGCTTGTAAATTAGCCAGAAGCCAGCGGAAGCCAGCAGCGGCAAGAAGAACATTAATAATAGCATAAATATCAACAATAGCGTTTCTTAAAAAAGTGGGAGCAAGGAAGGAAAGTGGCATAGTTACAGGATGAAATAACGGGATCATCTGGGAATCACGATAAAGAGGGTAATTCCCTCCGAAAAGATAAGCGCTAACAAAAGGATTTTCTCCCGACCAAAGGCTATTGCCAATCGAAACCCAAACAGGAAAAGACAGTGAGAAGCTGTCATCCGTAAGAAAAAAAAGGGGACGCCAGAGTTGTAACAAAATGAGGAGTGTCAAACAGCAAAGCAATGTCGCTCCTATACCCTTGGCTTTCCAAATAAATAAAAAACGATCCATCCTAGTTTAATTTCTTAAGATATAGCTTATTGAGCTCATCCTCATGAACTAAGCTCCAACCTCTCAGCATCAGCTCTGAGCCTATCGGACTGTCTTTCGATAGGATGGCGGAAGTAATATGACGTGATTCAAAGGTATTATACCAGCCATCCTTCATTTGTAAGATCGGAAGATATGTTTTAAGAAAAAAGTCATCGCCATAAGCATCTACACGATCATCTACAAAAACTTTTATCTTCGGACTAAAACTATAAATCAAGGCACCCCCAAGATCTTCCGTATTAAACATGCGCTGAAATTTATCTCGATTGACCTTTATGTATTCCACTGACTCAGCGCTCAGACGAATGCCGTCTAAGTTTTTCCTAAAGACGTCAGGCTTTAGCCATACTAAAGAAATAAAGACGAGCGATATAACAATAGCGTAAGCTACGCCTCCTTTCATTTCATTTTGCTCCTTTGTTATCCTAATAAAAATACTAGATAAACTGGGCAAAGATTCTTCCACCCATTGTGTCGCAAAACGGGCTGTGATCGGCACGGCAACCAGCATAAAGAGTATGACGTGCCGAACGGACTCTATGGCGTAGTAAAGAAACACCAAGAGGCAACCAATTTCAGCCCAGCTTAGTTTTGTTTTACTGCGAGCTAACAGCAAAAGTAGGAGCAGAATCGTGCCTTTAAAAATAGTCACGTTTGCACTGTGCTGAGTAAACGGCGTTACAAACTCATCATAATATTTTAAGGTGTTAAAATTGAGGTAACTGAAAATCGTTTGGTGCAACTTAAAACCATACGGATTAAAAAGACTAGCTACGCCAGACGCAAAAAAACAGCTCAGATACACGAGAGACTTTTCCCATAACTCCTTCTTTTTTCCTGCCATGGCGTCCAGAACACTACCGACCCAAAAAATCCCGCACAGCATGATCCCTGTTACAAAGCCTCCATGAAAATTACACCAAAGAATCATGAGGAAGGGTAAGAGTAATAAGTGTCGGATGAGTTGAATCCAAGTGCCCTGCTCCCGACTAGCCCGCTCAAACTGTAATAAATAGATACAGAATAGAAGATAGGTCATGACATGCGGCCGTGCTTGGATATGCATAGTCAGCACCAGCCAAAAAGCAAAAACAGCTAATAATGAAAAAAAGATGGTTGATTTCTGTTCCACCATCCGCTGCATTAAAAGCATAAGAGTCCAACCAAGCACCAATGCACATACGACTGTGACCAAAGGAATACCCCCTGCCAGTTGTAAGGCTCCAAGGAGTGCCTGAAAAAGCCACTGATAGAGAACCCAAGAAGTTTCTGAAGCAGTATAAGAAAAAGGCTCTAGCTCAGGCAACTGCCACGTTTTAATTAGAATTTCTCCCGTCTTTAACTGCCAACCCGTTCCAGGGTCCGCCAAAATACGATCAGGATTTTTAAGAACAAATCCTAGGTGAAGAATGAATAATATTAAAATTAATGGAGGCAAATACCATTTAAATAAATTTTTCTCCATAAACGCTTTATTTTAGTAGGCACTGAGTGGTTTCGCTGGCATTCCCTCCAAGGGACGGCGTATTTCGTAAAGACCCGGAACCACTTCCTCTTTCTCCGCATAAGCGCAACGCAACATTTCTATCTTGGCATCAATATTATCAATGTGATGTAAAAGCCATCCTTCAGGTGTGCGCGGAGTAACAGGTGCGCCAAATTCCATCTGTCCGTGATGCGAGGCGATAAGGTGGAGAACATGGTCACGCAACAGATCAGGTGAGGGCTTAGTCTCTGGGCTGAAGAGTGAGGGATTTAGTTCTGCTGCCTGATGCCATAATTTATTAACTACTTCTATGCCGACGGAGATGTGTCCAATAAGTTCTCCACGCCGATTAGGCTGACTGATAAAACCGCGCTCTGGATAGTCGTTCTCCCAAAGCTTTCCTATATCATGGAAAAGTATTCCGCAGTAAAGCAGTGAGGGCGTCACCTCATGGTAAAGTGGAGCGAGAGCTACGGCGCAGCGCAACATCTGACTTGTGTGCTCCAACAGGCCTCCGCGGCGTGCATGGTGATAAGTGCGTGCTGCCGCTGCTCGCTTCCATTTTTTTTCATGGAGTTCCAGTGAAAGCAGGGCGACTGCGCGTAGGGGAGTTTCTGGTAGTTCCAAAAAAGTGTTTTGCAAAAACTGCCAATCTTTTTCTTGTTTAATTTTGGATTCTTCCGATCCGGCAAGTAAGAGGGTGGCCTCCTCTTCTGTGAGGTGCCTTAACCGAGGGCGCTCAACGTTTAATCCAAATTGGTTACTAAAAAAACGTCCACTCAACTCACAAAGTTCGCCACTTTGAGCCTTGCCACAAAAGTCAAAAGCGTCCGTATCTGCCCAAATTTTTAAACGCACCTTTTGCTGGGAATCAGCCAGTTCTAAATCATAGAAAGGCTTTCCATTTTGGGTGCGACTTTCTCTCACATGTCCAAGCTGGACAAAAACATTTTCCTCCTGCGGATCATCTCCCGCTGATTTGAGCAAGTCCCCTAGCGTTATCATGTATTAAGTTAAGCGGAGGGAAAACCATCTGGCAAGCCGCTCTCTTAGGCCTTGAACCATTGATAAAGCATCATGTAAACGATAACGCCCGTAACGGAAACATACATCCAGATAGGAAAAGTCCAACGAGCTATTTTCTTATGTTCAGCAAAGCGTCCATTCAAGCTTAGATAAAAGGTGCGAAGGATTAAAGGTAGGTTAACTATGGCCAAAATGGTATGGGATATTAAGATTGTAAAATAAAAATAACGAATGGTGCCTTGACCCTGAAAGGACGTGGGTCCGTGAAATATTTTATGCACCAAATAGCCAATTAGGAAGAGTGTCGATGTCGCAAAGGCCGTGAGCATGAGTTTTTGATGCAGTTCTTTTTTGCCCCTCAAAATAGCCATGAGCCCTGCGACCAAAAGCAAAACTGTAATAGTGTTAAGAACCGCATTTAGAGCGGGTAAGTCTTGGACCTGCATTAACTTGCCTTTCCGCTCAAGCGTTTGAGCAATTTTTCCATACGCAGAATAAAATCAGGGTCAGCCCCATCAATATAACCCAATGTTTTTCCATCTGGTCCCACCACGACAAACATGGTGCTATGGATAAATGGCCCCGAATCTGGTTCCTCCTCAGGTGTAGCTTCCGCCACAGATAGCTTAAACCCTTTCTCAATAAACCCATGCATCTCCGCCCTTGATCCTGTGACGAAAGTCCATTGATTCCAGTTAGCACCGTTGCTTTGCCCGTAGGCCTTTATCACTGGGGCTTGATCGTAATCAGGATCAACCGTAAAACTAACCAATTGAATGGGCGAATTTGCTCCCAGCTTTTTTTGCAGCTCAGCCATTTTTTTGGTCATTTGAAAACAAGGACCAGGACAGCGTGTAAAAATAAAGTTAGCCACCCACATTTTATTTTGTAACTGCTCCGTGCCGAAATTTTTACCTTCTTGATTGGTAAACTGAAAAGGTGGAATCTGAAATGACATGGAGGCTTGTGCCGTATCTTCGGAACGATTTAAAATGCGGAAACCATAGTAAATATTTAACGCTACAAACAGCAACGTGATAATAACAAAAAAACCAAGGATGATAGATGTTTTACGGTTCATAGATAGATAGGTGATTGTCTAATTTGTCACAAGCCCTTCATTTTGCAATCTTGTTCAGCTAAAGTAAGCTGCCTAGTGAGGCACACGTTGATTAAAATTAGCCATGGATTTACAGAAAACTACTTACCGCTTAGAACGCTGGAGAGCAATCGCTTCAGGAATAATCGACACCGGGCCGCAAACTTTTCTACTCCTCATCGCCGTTGTTTATTTTCAAGCAGGCGATATAGCTCAGGGTCTTGTTGCAACGGGAGGAGCTTTGGGAATGGTGCTAAGTCCCTTGACTATTTTTTACACTCGCCGCCTTCACTACCCGATCACAAAGGCAGCCTCGATTTTATTAGCTTTAGGGTCAATATCCATTTTCATTGCGGCGGTGAGTATGTCGCTACCCTATTTTGTTATAGGCACTGTCCTAGCCATGGTCTGTGCCGCAGCCACCATTCCTCTATTAACTCAACTTTATCAGGATAATTATCAGGCTGAATCCCGCGGGAAGTTGTTTAGTCGTAGCACTATGATCAAAGTGGCTGCAGCGGGAATTTTCAGCTATGTTGCGGGTAAAGCCTTGGATCTCCATATCGACTACGCCCGAGGCGTTTTAATCATTCTTTCCCTCGCCTTTTTAGCATCTTCTCTTCTTCTGAAAGCCTGCCCCTCCACTAGTTTAGCAGCAGAAAAGGGCTCCTTCCCTTATCGCTCACTGCGCTCTGTTTTGGATGATAAATTATTCGCTTGGATGTTAGCTAGCTGGATGTTGATGGGGTTTGGAAATTTAATGATGTTTCCCTTACGTGTGAAATTCATGTTAGAGCCACGTTTTGGGATCGAGTATCCCGTAGCTTGGGTCGCCATCTTAACAGGCGTAGTTCCTGCGCTAATCCATTTTTCTACCAGCGCAGCATGGGGATTTTTATTTGATAAAATTAACTTTTTTCTCATGCGAATTTTACTCAACCTTATTTTTATGATTGCCGTCTGCTCTTTCTTTTTAAGTAAGAGCTTAACGGGCTTTATAATAGGCTCGGTCTTTTTTGGCCTGGCTTTCGGCGGTGGAAATGTGGCTTGGAGTCTATGGGTTACGAAGCTGGCCCAAGGCGACAAAGTAGCTGATTACATGTCAGCACACACTTTTTTCACCGGCGTGCGGAGCTTCTTAGCTCCTATGATTTCCATTTCGCTCGTTTCCTGGCTTCCCATTTCTCAGGTCGTCATGATCAGTGCCACACTCATTTTTATTGCCACATTAATGCTACTGCCTGAACTTCGCAGCTTGCAACGCCGCCGACCAGCTACCCCATTGATTGAGGAAGTAACGGAATAGCTTTCATATTGCGTGTAAATAGAGTACTTCTAACTTTTTCTATGGCCGCCACTTTTAGCAATCAACTAATGCCCAGCTACAAGAAACCCGAGAGCCCAGATTTGTCGTGATTTCACCTGCCATCCTCCCGTCGAGAGTGCCTCCGAGCTACGCTCATTGCTTAAGAAAAAGTGAGACGAATCCAAAACTAGGAGACAAAAAGGTGGCTCCGAAGGTAGGGCTCGAACCTACGACCAATCGGTTAACAGCCGACCGCTCTACCACTGAGCTACTTCGGAAAAGTGGTGAAAGTTAAGAATACGAAAAAAATGAAATGCGGCAAGATGATTTAAGCATTTTTTAATAGTTTCACTGATCTTTATCAACCAGTGTCCTTTTAAGCCATTCCCTGCCTTGCCCGGATTTCAGTTCTTTTTCACGAGCCAGAGCCTCTGTCCGCGTAGAAATTTCCTCAGAATAGATCAGCTTCCATGGTCCCGCATATCTTTTGGTCGTTCGTGTCAATGTATGAGCCGAATCGTTATG
>JAWXBW010000030.1:0-26862 GCA_034440395.1 Blastochloris sp.
GTGTTGTGCTCATCTAAACGGCGTAAGACCTCGTCACTCAGGCCAATGTAAAAGCGGCCTTGTAAGTTTTGAATAACGTAAACTTTATAAGAAGAACCCGGTGCAACCATAAAAAGTGATTGCGGGATTATGAACAAAAGTGGTTGCGGGGGCAGGATTTGAACCTGCGGCCTTCAGGTTATGAGCCTGACGAGCTACCTGGCTGCTCCACCCCGCGATAGAACTTAAGAAGATAGTGATTCTCGTTACTGCTGTCAACTGGTTGCTTTAAAAATTTTTCTCCAACCTTGGCGGATTCCCTCAGCCCTGCATACTCTCACTCTTACCGATCATGCTAACCAATATCGCCTGCTACAAGTTTACGCCGCTAGAAAATCTTCCTGCGCTACGCCTAGCCCTCCTAGAATCGTGCCGCTCATGGAATTTGAAAGGTACTATTTTGCTCAGCCCAGAAGGTATCAACCTCTTCGTCTCTGGCTCTCGCAACCACATTGATCTTCTCCTTAATTATCTTCACACCCTACCTGGCCTCGAAGATCTCACTCCTAAGTTTAGCCCTAGCCTCGCTCAACCTTTCCGCCGTATGCTCGTCCGCTTAAAAAAAGAAATCATTTCTTTTGGCCAAGCCGACATCGTCCCAAGCCAGCGAACTTCCCCCAAGCTCGCACCCAAGCTTCTCAAGCAATGGTTGGACGAAGGTAAACCCATCACCCTGCTCGATACACGGAACGACTACGAAATAAAACTCGGCACTTTCAAAAATGCCCTCATCCCCCACATCGACCACTTCCGCCAATTCCCCGATGCCGTAAAAAATATTCCCGACGAATTAAAAGATCAACCCATCGTCATGTTTTGCACAGGCGGCATCCGTTGTGAAAAAGCCGGACCCTACATGGAACAACAAGGCTTTAAAAATATCTTCCAACTAGAAGGTGGAATTTTAAAATATTTCGAGGACTGCGGTTCAGCTCACTATGAGGGCGAGTGCTTCGTCTTTGATCACCGCGTCGGAGTCGATCCCGCCTTACGCGAGACCCCATCAGCCCTATGCTTCAACTGCCAAGCTCCTTTAACCGAAGAAGAACAAAAAGACCCCCGCTACGTTCCCCCTCACTCCTGCCCCCACTGCTACCAATCCGTTGAAGAAAAACTCTCCGCTTGCTTACACGATCGGCACGAGGCTCTACGTCGCGTCTCTCTTCCCCTTCCCGGATCCATTCCTTACGATAATGTCCGCCCGATTAAAATCCCGCCTGCACAACACGGCACCACGCTACTTGACGGACTCTGCGCTATCTTCCCGCAGATAGACCGCAAGGAATGGCTAACCCGTTGTGCACTAAATCGTTTCCGTAATGAAAAAGACGAAATCCTCCACGCCACAAGCCTCTTGCAGCAAGGGGAGCGAATCAAGCAGCTCTTCCCTAATAATGTCGAGCCCCCCGTTAATCCTAACATCCGTGTGCTTTTTGAGGATGCTGCCATCGTCATCCTCAACAAGCCCGCACCTTTACCCATGCACCCAGGCGGTCGGTTCAACAAAAATACCTTAGAGTTTTTTCTAGACTGCGCCTTTAAACCTACACGCCTGAAGCCAGCCCACCGCCTTGATGCTAACACTAGTGGCCTTATCCTCTGCGGAAAAAACCGAAATATTGCTGGCCGCCTGCAACCACAGTTTGAACATGGTGAGGTCGAGAAAACCTACCTAGCCCGCGTGAACGGCCGGCCTTCATGGAGAGAATTTGTTTGCGAAGCACCGATCAGTCATGAACCTGGGTTAGTCGGCTCACGCACAGTCGACTCAGAAAATGGGAAAATGGCTTTAACAAAATTTAAAGTGCTCGATACCCAGCGAGACGAAACGACCACCCTGCTCGAAGTGCAGCCCTTGACAGGCCGCACGAATCAAATCCGAGTGCATCTTTGGCATCTGGGATTCCCTATATGTGGCGACCCGACTTATCTGCCTAACCAACAATTAGGAGCCACCCAAACTCTTAACTTAGAAGAGCCGCCCCTTTGTTTGCACGCATGGAAGCTGACCTTCCGCCACCCCGTTACGAACGAACAAGTTTTCTTCACGGCTGATCCACCTAACTATTTAGTCTAGTCTAGGTAGTGCTACCTTCAGCTAAAACCCTCAGCCTACGCAGCATATTGCTTTGTAATTTGTTGGGCGGCATTAACTATTTTTTTAACTAACTCGTTAGGCTCCAAAACTTTTACATGAAACCCCCAACTCATCACCCACGGCTCGACTTCTTCCAAACTGTTCAAGTGCAAAGATAGCTCCACCTCGCCATGGGTGAGCTCTTGTATTTTTTGGCTAGGATGCCAAGTCCGCTCACGTATGAATTGAGCCGACCAACGATCAAAATGCAGCACCACCTTGTGACTACTTTTGCCTCTATATATACCTAAACTGCCAGCCAGATGTTTTTCAATACTAAAACTTTTAGGACGCACGAATTCATTAATTAACAAGCGCGCAAATTTTATTCTGCCAAGGTGAAATGTTCGGAAATCATGAGACTTAAGATCATGGGCTATGCAATACCATTGTCCCTGTACGCAGGCGAGGTGGTAGGGTTCAATTTTTCTTTTTTGTGGTTTCTTAGCATCAAGCTTCTGATACTCGATTTCCAAAACCCTCTGCTTTTGGACCGCAGTCGCCACGGTCTGGAAAATTTTTAGCTCAACGGGCCGGGCTTCGAACTGGCGGAAAGATAAACTCGCTTCCATCTCCGTTAATGAAACAGAAACATGTCCATCCAAGGATTCACCTAACTTATTAAACGCATTACGTAAGGGAGCTTCAAAGGCTGTTCCACGATAGGCCTGAAGTGCTTTCTGCGCAACATAGATGGAAAAAAGTTCGCTCTGCGTAAGCTCCATCCTAGGCAGTCCCTCCACTGGACCAGTGAGAATGTAACCGCTTTTCATTCGATTATAGCTGATAGGTGCCTTCATACGATCACGCAGAAAATCAATATCTCGTTGAATCGTTTTCGTTGTCACTTCAAGTTCATTCGCTAAGTCGAGCCGACTAGGGAAGCGCTCCTTTTTCAAAACATTCAAGATCTGTTGAATACGTTGTATCGGTGGCCGTGTATTTAAAGTGACTTGACTATTTTTAAAACGAGAAGGCTTCGTTGAGGGACGTTTCATGTCTCTTTTCTATTCATTTTTAAATAAAACTCAAGCCTCCTTTTCTTTAAAAGCGGCCAATGAAGTTCTGTCTAGCCTCGCTCAGACCGCAACGTCAAGTAAAGAGGTCGGCACTATGCCCTAGATTTTAAGAGGTTATGGATAAGGCTGATTGACCAGCGGATCTCTTCTTGTGTAAGCGAAAGACTCGGGCTTAACGAGAGGACATTTCCCTCTACGCCTCCACCTAATAAAATTAAGCCGCGTGCTAATGCTTCTTCCATAATTCTCCCCGTGCGGCTTGCTAAAGCGTGCCCGTATGCGTCTCGCAGTTCGATTCCCCACAAGAGCCCGCGCCCTCGTATATCCATCACGTCCTGAGCTCCCGCCAGAACGGCCAACTCCTCTTTCCATAAACCCTCCGCCGTTCTGACCCGCTCCGCTATCTGCGGGTTTAGCCATTCTTTCAAGGAAGCTAAGGCCAGAGCGCAACCCACAGGATGACCCAGAAAAGTACTCGTGTGCAAGGCCTCCCCAGTGGACTCAGGCCAAGCATCCATGACATCTGCCTTCCCCACGCAGGCAGAGATAGGAAAACTCCCACTCATGGCTTTTCCTAAACAAATTAAGTCGGGCACAACCGACGATGCATCACAAGCCATCAATGTTCCTGTGCGATAAAAACCTGTATATATCTCATCAAAAATTAACAATAAACCTGTTTCGTCGCAGACCCTCCGGAGCATAGGTAGAAAATCTTGTGGTGGCACGATCTCGCCCCCTCGCCCTTGCACTGGCTCTACCAAGACTGCCCCCACGTCACCCGTTTTAGCTAGGAGGCGGATAGATTGTTCCAGATCATTTAGACAACTTTCATGACAACGTGGCGCTTCGCCTAATACACTGCATGCACTATGTGAGATGTCATAGGGGCAATGATGGCAGGACGGGTACGGCAAAAAATGAGCAATATCTTTTAATTGAGAACGAAAAGGAGAACGGAAATCGTGCCGTCCCGTTACGCTAAGAGCGCCATAGCCTAACCCGTGATAACTTCCCGTAAAGGCGATGACCTGCGGCTTCCTTGTTTTTAAATAAGCTGTTTTAAGCGCTGCCTCCACCGCCTCAAAGCCAGCACTTCCTAACACGACTTTACCCAACCCTGCACCCCAACGCTCATAGGTTAATCGGCTTAGCTGCTCGCATAACTCAACCTTCATACGTGTGGGATGAACATCGCCCATGGCATGATAAAGTTGAGCCGACTGCTGCTCGTAGGCATTCACCAAATGGGCTGCACCGAAGCCCGTTGTGGCCACACCGAACCCGCTCGTCAAATCGAGGAACTGGTTCCCATCCACATCCCACACGTTTGCACCTTGCGCGCGTTCCCAAAAAATCGGGAAGCGTTGTGAGACGTACGTTACGTTACGCGATTCGTGCTGCCTTAAGCGCAGAGCCCACTCGCACGATTTAGGGCCAGGTATTTTAGTTAGGAGTTGTGGAAGCACACCTTCTTTCATAAACTGGATTAAGCCATACGGAAACTGGAAACTTCATCTTAAAATCATGATCCCGCTAGAATTAGTAGTTGCCCGCTACGAGGAAGACCTCGCATGGCTTCGTAAAGTTCCTCGCTCCATTTGCTGCACAGTCTATAATAAAGGGCAGACGACGACCCCCACTCACTCCACTCCACTGCCTAACCTTGGCCATGAGAGCCAGACTTATCTGCACCACATCGTTAGTCGTTACGATTCCCTAAATGCTATCACCACATTCTGTCAAGGCCACCCCTTCGACCACGCCTCTGATTTCCACAAGGTTCTTCGACAGCTACATGAAGGAACTCTTTCCGTAAAAAACTTTCTCTGGCTAGGTTTTATTATTGAATGGGACGATCCCAAAGGCGCTAGAATTTTTCAAAACTGGAGTAAAAATCCTGCCCGCGATCTGCTAGACCTAGATTATTTTTGCCGACAGCTTTTTGGAGAACCAGCTCCATCTCGTTTCATTTTTTACCCTGGAGCCCAGTTTGTCGTAACGAAAGAAACGATTCACCAACGTCCGCTCGATTTTTACCAAAAAGCCTTAGCTTTCTCTGAAACTATACCTCATGCTGCGCATTGCTTCGAGCGCACTTGGGATCGTATTTTTCAAGTGAACGGTTTGCCTGAAGAATTTTCAGGAAAAGAGCTTCCCTTCTACTTAAAGAAAATCCGGCGACTACAAGACGATTAAAAAATTAACTGCTGTGCATATGCACGTCACGCTGCGGAAACGGCATCGTGAGCTTAGTTTTTTTAAAGGCCTGATGGACAGCTAAATTGACACGATACCGCGTCTCGTGATATTTCGTCGTCGGCACCCAATAACGCACTCCGATCATTATCCCAGAATCACCAAAAGAATCTATCCCCACCTGCGCTACCTGCTCCTTGCTAACTTCAGGATCTAAGTTTAAAACCTCACGCAGTGCAGCAATAGCTAGAACGGGATCATCTAGATAAGAAAGCCCAAACGTCTGCTCCACCACTTTTAGACCAAAAGAGTTAACCACGATTTCGCCCACAACTTGCTTGTTTGGTATCGTAATAACCTCACCATCCTCACTTCTTAGTTTTGTACAAGGCAGATTAATGACTTCGATCACACCGCTCACCCCTTTGATCGTAATCGTGTTTCCCACTACAAAAGGTCGGGTTAAAATAATAGCTAAACCTGCACCATAATTAGCGATCGGACCTTGAATAGCTAAAGTCAAGCCGAAGACACTGGCCGTAAGCGCCGCAACAAAAGGCGTAATTTCAATTTGTAATTTTGCTAAGGCAATTAACACCGCAAAAAATAAAATCAACATCTTTACTACCCCGCCGATAAAGCGAGACAACGTCACGTCGATTTTCTTGCTTTCACAAAACCTTGTCACCACCTTCCCTATTTTATCGCTAATAAACCAACTAATAATTAGGATTCCCAGAGCTGCTACTATTTGGAAACCGTATCGCATTAAAATAGGAATAGCCTGCTCTGCTAAATTCTTTAGGTTAAACATTTGACTCGCAGATGACTCATGATTCATGCACGCAACCTGAAGACTTCTTTCCCTCTCGGCAAGCCTACTTTCTGATTGTAGTTCTCCGACTTTAGCTCATTTTATTTATCCCCTCTATGATCAACCAACGCCACCTTGATGATTTATTTGCTTTTCTACGCTTTGCCAGCGTCTCCACAGATGCCACCTACAAATCTCAGCTCGATCTCTGTGCGGATTGGTTAATCACGAAATTCACAAACATGGGGCTCAACGCCGAGCTCCATCCCACTCCCGGCCACCCCATCGTACTGGCTCGCACAAAAACAGATCCCGCAAAAAAAACAGTGCTCATCTACGGTCATTACGACGTACAACCCGTTGACCCTCTCAACCTCTGGACTCATCCCCCTTTTGAGCCACATTTAGAGAACGGCATCATCACTGCTCGCGGTTCAACAGATAATAAAGGACAAATCCTCTCCCATATTCTGGGTGTGCAAGAAACCCTTAAACTCACCCCTGAACTACCCGTCAACCTCATCTTTTTAGTCGAAGGCGAAGAAGAAATCGGCAGTCCCAACCTCGCCTCCTTTATCCAAACCCACCTCACAGAATTAGCCTGCGACGTCATCGTCATTTCCGACACAGGCATGGTCGCACCCCAACATCCCACTTTCACCTACGGCCTGCGTGGTATTGCGGCCTTAGAAATTTTTCTCCAAGGCCCTGATAAAGATTTGCACTCTGGAATCTATGGCGGAGCCGTAGCAAATCCCATCACCGTATTGACCCGTCTGATCGCATCCCTTCACGACGAACAAGGCCGCATCGCCGTCCCCGGATTTTACAGCGAGGTTCGTGAACTCCAATCCTGGGAACGTGACTCTTGGAAAACACTGCCCTTAAATGATGCCGAACTTCTCCTCCTCACTGGCTCGCCTAGCCTAACAGGTGAAGCCAGTTACTCCGCCCTTGAACGCTGCTGGGCTCGCCCCACCGCTGAACTCAACGGTATAAGCGGCGGCTATCAAGGAGAAGGAACTAAAACCGTTCTCCCCTCAAAAGCTTCTGCCAAACTGACCTTCCGCCTCGTGCCCGATCAAGACCCAGAAACCATTATCGAACGTGTCTGCACGCATCTTAAAACCTCTTGCCCTACTAGCGTCCACATGGAACTCAAATTAGGCCACAGCGGCAAGCCCTACCTAGTCGATCCCAATAGCCCCTACGGTCTAGCCGCTCAACGTGCCCTCAGCTGCGCCTTTCCCGTAAACGCCATCGCCCTCATTCGCGAAGGCGGCAGCATCCCCATCGTTGCCACCTTTAAAGAACTGCTGGGAGTAGATACCTTACTTCTAGGCTTAGCCCTCCCTGATTGCCGCGCTCATTCGCCTAACGAAAACTTTCCCCTAGAAAACTTCGCCGCAGGCATTTTATTGAACCAGAAATTATTAAAGGAACTGGCTCTTTAAACACAGCGTGAAGCGACTAAGCCACAAAAAAATCGTTTCTTTTTCAAACTTCCCACCTACCTTAAATATCTGTGAGTTATCAGGTTCTAGCACGTAAATATCGCCCCCTAACCTTCAAAGATGTGGTGGGGCAGGATCACGTAGTTCAAACCCTAACCAATGCCATCAACACAGGCCGCATCGCCCACGCCTTCCTCTTCGTCGGTCCACGCGGGATCGGTAAAACGTCCACCGCGCGTATCCTAGCCAAAGCCCTCAACTGCCCCGGCGGCCCCAAAGCCGACTTCGATCCTAACGATCCCGTTTGCCAAGAAATCACCGACGGCCGTTGCATGGATGTTTTAGAAATCGACGGAGCCTCCAACAACAGCGTCGAACAAATACGTGAACTTCGCGAAAATGTCCAATACGCACCCACCAGCGGCAAGTTTAAAATTTACATCATTGACGAAGTTCACATGCTGACCTCCGCCGCCTTCAACGCCTTACTCAAAACCTTGGAAGAACCTCCGGCCCACGTGAAGTTCATCTTTGCCACGACAGAAGTTCATAAAGTTCTCCCCACCATTCTTTCTCGCTGCCAACGCTTTGACCTTAAACGCATCTCCGAGATTGATCTGGTTAAACAACTTAAACTCATCGCTCAAAGCGAAGGCATCACCGTAAGTAACGATGCCCTTAAACTCCTCGCCCGCAACGCTGAAGGCGGCATGCGCGATGCCGAGTCCGCCTTCGATCAACTAATCAGCTTCTGCGGCCACACCATTGAAGAAAAAGATGTTTTAGAAATTTTCGGCCTAACCGGCTCCCAAGACATTCTCGATTTAGCCCAATCCATCCAAATGGGACATGCTGAAAGTGCCCTTAAACAAGTCCGCCTTCTCGTCTCACGCGGTAAAGATCTCACCCGCCTCACCCAAGAACTCTTACGCCATTTCCGCAACCTCCTCGTCTTTATCATCTCCCCGCAAATGTCGGCCGAAGAGCTCGACGCTGACGATCTCCACCACTTCGAGAACCTCCGACCCCTACCCTCAGAAACTCTGATTCTAGCCTTTATTGAAGAGCTCGTCCGCATTGAAGAAAAAATACGCTTCGCTTTAGTCAAAGACGTTCTTTTTGAAATTTCCATCATCCGCCTTTGCCAGCAACACCAAAAAGTTTCCATAGAAGACGTTATCAAACAACTCACCGGTAACGCTCCAACACCACGCCCCACCACATCACCAGAACGAGCGCGCACTCCTGAACCTAAACCCGCATCGATCCTCTCTTCTCCGGAAAAAATCACGGCACTACCGACCTCCCTAAATACAGAGACAGCTCGAGTTGAAAATCCTAAACCTCTCAACGACGAGGAACTATGGAAGCTCGCCGTCGCCGCCATTAAGAAGATCGACGTGCAACTCAGCCGCCCGCTTGATTGCTGCGACTTCCTCGAACGTAAAGATAACACCATCAGCTTGCGCATGACCGCACAACATGGCATCTACGAAAAGCTTACCCAGCCCGAATCCTTCCGTATTCTTGAACAAAGCGTTCAAAAAACATTCGGATCACCTTTCAAAGTAGAAATCATTTTTAATGAGCGTCCGCCTGAACATCAGAACGAACAACATCCTTCCTCAACTCCAACTCCTCCGACCAAAACCGTAGCCAAAGCTTCCGCTACCAAAGATAAGACCAGACCAAGCACCAACACTTCTTCTCCCGGCACCATCTCCAAAGCTGATTTTGAAAACGATCCCCTTATCAAGGACGCCGTCACCCGCTTTAAAGGCCGCATTGTTTCCATTAAAGAATCTTAGCCCACTGCACTGAATCTCTGACCTTAATTAATTAATAAGTAAATTTATGAACATAGCCAAAATGATGAAGCAAGCCCAGAAAATGCAGGGTGATATGCAACGTGTGCAAGAAGAACTTGCCCTACGTAACTACGAAGCTACGGCTGCCAGCGGCGCCATCAAAGCCGTCGTCGGGGGAGATGGCGAACTGAAGTCCCTCACCCTCTCACCAGAGATCGTTAAAGAAGGAGATGCCGAAATGCTGCAAGACCTCATCGTCACCGCCGTGAGGGAAGCAACAGAACTTTCTAAAACAGAAGCCGCTAAAGAGATGGGTAAACTTACCGCTGGCCTCGGAATCCCCGGCCTTGGCTAAAGCGAAGCCGTTTTTGTTCCATGCTCGACTACCCTGCACCCATTCGTAAACTCATCTCCGCTCTGCGCCAACTCCCCACCATAGGATCCCGCAGCGCAGAACGCCTAGCCTTACACCTTATTCAGCAAGATTCGGAACTAGTCCACGGTTTAGCTGACGCCTTGCGCGAGGTAAAGACTCACATCAAACCCTGTTCCGTTTGCGGCTTTTTTACCGATAATGATATCTGCGAAATCTGTCTCGATCCCAAACGAGACCGCAGCTTAATCTGCGTGGTGGAACGCGCCTCTGATGTCCTCACCATAGAAAAGAGTGCTTCCTACCGTGGCCTCTACCATGTTCTCGGCGGCACACTTTCACCTCTAGATGGAATCGGGCCCGAACAACTCACTATTGAAAAACTGCTTAATAGAATCCGCCGCCCAGAATCTAGCAATGGTAAGGTGGAAGAAGTTATTTTTGCGCTAGGCCATGATGTTAGAGGAGAGACCACCGCCCTTTACCTTTCTGGCGAACTGAAATCCTTAGGCTTGCGCCTGACGCGTCTAGCCACTGGCTTGTCCGTTGGCGGCTCGTTAGAATATGCGGATCCCCAGACTTTACTTCACGCCCTACAAGGTCGTAAGGAAATTTAATTATCTTAAAATGAAAATTAGCACAATCTTCTTTGATCTAGGTAAAGTCCTCGTGGATTTTGATTTCACTATTGCTCTCGAAAAAGTAGTTAAGAAATCTCCTTTAGAATTTAGCGCCCTAGAAAATCGTATTTATTCCGATTACCCACTCATCAGCGACTACGAACACGGACACATCAATAGTGAGGTTTTCTTCACTGAGATGAAAAGCCATTTTCAATATGAGGGCAACATTGAAGAGCTAGAAAATATCTGGTGCGACGTTTTTACCCCCATGACTGATCACATTGACTATGCCCGGCTCCTAGCAGAATATTACCCCCTAGCCATTATCTCCAACACCTCCGACGCCCACATCCGCTTTTTAGAAAATGCTTACGATTTTTTTCCTCTGTTCCGTAAACGTATCTACTCCCATGAAATCCGCATTATGAAACCCAATGCCGCCATCTATGAACACGCCTTAGCCGAAATGAAGGCGGACAAGTTTGAGAGTCTTTTTATTGATGATCGGGAAGACAACATCTTAGGGGCCGCCGCCTTGGGCTGGCAAACCATCCACCTCCGTCCAGACGTTGATTTAAAAGCAGCCCTCCAAAGCTACGAGCTTAAGGGGATTTAAATGGCACTGGAATCACCATAAACCCGAGTTTCCATGTCCTTCCTGCACCTTTCCACGTTGAAGAAGATTCTTACTCCAACACCGGTTAAAGCCCTTTTCATTTTTTGTTATCTGCTAATTACTGTTAGCCTAACATGTTATGTGAACGGAATAAAATTCCTTCCCATTGATTACTACGACAATGTTCCGTACCCGCGCTTCCCGACTGTCTCCACAGCAGAAACTGCCAAAGATCTTTGGGATTTTGGGACTATACAAAGACCCTATTACGAAAAGCTTTATCATTATCTTATCTTTAAAAGTGCAGCTAGCCCTGCCTTCGCTTTTCGCCAAGATATTTTTACACAGTCAATTGATGGCACACTCTTACCCAAGCACCCCCTAATAATAAGTGCCATGTCGGCACCTTTTTATGGATTATTTGGCAATTTTGGGTTTTGGGTTTTTGAGCAGCTCATGCTTGTGGGATTGATTTTTTTTCTTTATCGCATTGTTAAAGAACTTACCTCTATTAATGCTGCATTATTAAGTTGTCTTGTCTTCCTTCTTGGAACAAATCTCATTTTATCTTATTCCTATCAGTTCTCTTACGATATTCTTGGCTGCCTCTTACTCATCTCAGGTTTTTATTATTTAAATAAATCACCCTTTTTAGCAGGAACACTTCTTGGCCTAGCCATTTATGTGCGGATGTCTCACGGACTTTTTATACCCTTTCTGATTTTAGCTTGTTATCCACCTTCCCTTAAAAATTTTAAGTGGCTAAAGTCTAGTCTGCTTGTGTGCCTAGGTTTTTTTGTGGTTTCCGCCCCTTTTATGGTTTTAAACCACTTGTTATTTGGCGACGCCGTCCGAGGCAGCTACAACTTGGCTCCCGTCTTTATAAATGGCGCAACGACGATAGATACAAAAACTATCAACTTTAGTTTTGATTTACTAAAAAATGATTTCACTAAACGTCTGTGGGATCATCCTCAAAGTGTTTTGAGTATTTACCCCGTTCTCTACCTTTCCCTATTAGCTTTACCCTTTGCCTTAAAATCTCGTTTCTTCTGGCTCCTGCTTTGCTTATGGTGTAGCTCTATTTTAACCATTTTGCTTTTTTTCTCACAAGGTGAATGGTTCCACGAGTCAGGGCATCGCTATGTCCTTCCTTCTATCCTATTTATTAGTGTCACGAATGGGTTTCTCTTTGATTATTTTTTGACTCGAAAATCAGGTCTAGCCAAAGCGTGACCTTAATCATCTGACTTGCCGCTTTCTTTTTTGTATTATTCTCTGTAACGTCCACTTATGAAGAAACAGGCAAGCTCTACCAAAATTCTCTGGGTTATTTGGACTACTGTTTTCCTCACCTTGGCTGCTTGCGTACAACTGAAGGAGTCTGGCCGTAGCGTTTTTCTCATTACTTCTGAAGCTCAAGAGGCTAGCATGGGAGCTCAGTCCTTCCAACAACTCAAACAGGGCACTAAAGCTTCAAGCGATCCCGTGGCCAACGCCCAGGTGCAGCGTGTTGCCCAAAAACTCATCGCCCAAGTCAATGTTCCTCACGCACAATGGGAAGTCATCGTATTTGATGATCCGACCCCGAACGCCTTTGCTCTTCCTGGCGGAAAGATCGGCGTGCATACAGGCATCTTAGCCTTAACGCAAAGTGATGCCGGCCTAGCCGCTGTTCTCGGTCATGAGCTCGCCCATGTCACCCTACGCCATGGCGGACAACGTTTCTCCCAGCAATTTGGTCTTATGTTAGGCTACTCTGCCGTCAGCGTAGCTCTAGCTAATGAAGAATATAAAACTCAACAGCTAGCCAGCACAGCCTTCGGTGTCGGAAGCCAAGTTTTCCTCACTCTCCCGTTCAGTCGTAGTAATGAATACGAAGCCGATCGCTACGGCCTGACCTACATGGCACGCGCTGGCTATGACCCTGCCGAAGCAGTCAACTTCTGGCAACGGATGAAAGCTGCCTCCGAAAGTTCTGGCGGGAAGCCTCCCGAATGGATGAGCACCCACCCGGCTGATGAGAATCGCATTAAACAACTGCAAGATCTCCTGCCACAGGCTCAAGCAGAGTATCAACGTAACCGCATTTAATTTTCTGTCCTTCTCATCATGACCAACGATTACGCTCTGCTCGACAGCGGCGCCTTTCAAAAACTTGAACGTTTCGGCTCCGTCACTCTGGCTCGTCCCTGCGCCCAAGCTGTCTGGAAACAAAGTCTACCCACCAAAGAATGGTCTCAAGCCACTGCTCTCTTTTCCCGCGAGGGCGGCCACCAATGGCGCGGTCGCGAACGCCTACCTTCCACTTGGGAGATTCAAGTTGATGGAATGCGCTTTCAATTAAGCTCGACCGACTTCGGACACCTCGGCATTTTTCCCGAACAGCGGGAGCAATGGCGACGCATCCGAGAAGTATGCGCTTCCTATCTCAAGCAACACGGTCGCCCCGCCCAAGTACTCAACCTCTTTGCCTACTCAGGCGGGAGCACCCTAGCACCCGCCCTAGCAGGAGCCGAGGTTTGCCATGTCGATGCCTCTAAAGGCATGGTTGAATGGGCTCGAAAGAATGCCTTCCTAAACAATTTAGCAGATAAACCTATCCGCTGGATCGTGGATGATGTGAGTAAATTTCTGGAACGGGAACGACGCCGTCAACGGACGTATGACCTGATCATTCTCGACCCTCCAAGCTATGGGCGTGGGGCGCGGGGTGAAATTTTTAAAATTGAAAATGATTTGCCGCTCCTTCTCAAAACGCTAGCCGAGTTATTATCCAGCCAACCACTCGGGCTACTACTCTCCTGCCACACTCCAGAGTTAACTCCACTTTCTCTCCACCATTTATTAAAACAAACCTTCTCGTCGCTTGGAGGAAAGCTTGAACACGGGGAGATGCAATTACGTGGCATCGATCACGTCTTACCCGTTCCTAGCGGCAGCTTTTGTTGGTGGATAAAATAGCGGGCTGGAGGACAGGAAGGGAATTCATGTCTTCATAACTTCATTTAAATCTTCTTGTTAAGGCTAAGGATAGACTTGCACCTATCAACATCCATCTATAGCATGGAGCCATGCAAAAGCTACAAATACTCTTTCCTGACCCTTTGATGAAACGGATGAGAAAAGTAGCGGAAGCCGCAGATCTTCCTGTAAGTGAGATCGTGCGCCGTGCAATGGAACAATGGCTGGAGAGGATACCTGAAACTCCGACTTGTATTCCTACTGTCCCTACGGTGAATGCGGGGCGCTGCCTAATTCCGGCTGATGAGATGAGGGCGGTATTTTATGAATAGCCTCGATACAAACGTGCTTATTTACGCAATCAATTCTGGGTGCGTAGAGCACAACTCCGCAAAGCAGCTGTACGAAGCTATGCTAAGAGAGCCGACGCAGTGGATTCTTAGTGACCAAATATTGTTTGAGTTTTACCGCAGGCTGCAGAACAGTAAAATCCTTGAGCGGCCCTTGAACCAAGCTGAAGCATTGCGACAGATTACGTTTTTAAGGGAGGAGTCAGGAGTCCAGCATTGTGCCTACGAAACAGGATTTTGGCGGGAATTGATTCTGGGAATTTCTAGCACCCCGCGCAAGTCGACTCATATTTTTGATCGGGTGTTGGCCATTACCCTAAGGCGAAATGGGGTGAAGACTTTTTACACAAGGAATGTGGGAGATTTTCAGGAATTCGGGTTTGCCTCTTTGGTAAATCCGATTGATAGCCACCAGTCGAAATAATAAATGCGAAGATGGAGAATAGTTAACCTAAATAGAAAGCTGAAGATTAGTCTTAATGATCAAAAAGACTATCTGAATGACGGAAAAGGTGCCGCAAAAAATCCCAGTCCTCTCTGCCCCTCTAACCGCCGCCTGCGCGTCCCTTCCTCCTTTAAAGTGGAGGTGGTTCAGCAGTTAGCTTTTAAATCAAATTTTTGATTTAAATCCCTGCTCGTGCCGGATGTCTTGGGCGGTGTAAAGGTAATGAATATCTTCAGCAATACTCTTGCAATAATCCCCAGATCTTTCTAAAGCACGGGCAATGAAAAGCTTGTGAACGTAAGATGGAATGTTAAGGCTGTCATCATACATGACTTGATGTAAATTTGCCTCTATTTCCCGGTTCAATTGATCGACCTCTTTGTCTCTTTGCACGATAAGCTTGGCCGCATCGGGATCAACATTAACAAAGGCGTTGATAGAATCTCTCATCATGGACAAAACGAGACCGCCCATCTTAGCAAAATCCACTTCATGCCTAGATTCAGGTAGCTTGTTTAACAGTTTTACCCGACGACTAATCGCCACGGCTTGATCCGCTATGCCTTCAAGGCTTTCTGAAATTTTTGAAACACTAAAGGCTATCCGGCACTCAACCGCAACGGGGCCATGAGTGGAAACATAAGTCACAACGGACTCATCAATGTCTAGCTCCAACTTATCTATAACAGAATCTTCTGCTTCTACTAAATCCGCCTTGCCGTCATCTCGATCAATGAGCGAGCTCATGGCGAGTCCTAAGTTACGATCCGTTAACCCTGCCATCATCAACAGAGTTTCCTTCATCGTTAATAATTTTCCCGTAAAGAGACCCTTAAGATGTTCGCTGCGTTCTGATTCCATATCATCAATTCCTTTGCGCAACAACATAGTGACTGTCCCTCATTTGCCAATTACTAAATGCGCAGGGTGATTGATATCAAATTTGTGCTTTCGACGATCCGCCCTGATCAACCAAATCGGCCAGTAATATAATCTTCGGTCTGCTGCTTAGCTGGGTTGGTGAAGATTTTTTCCGTGCGATCAAACTCAATCAACTTACCAAGATAAAAGAAAGCAGTGAAATCTGAGCAACGCCCCGCTTGCTGCATGTTGTGGGTGACAATGACGATCGTATATTTCTTTTTTAGCTCATCAATCAGTTCTTCCACTTTCATGGTGGCAATAGGATCTAAAGCTGAACAAGGCTCATCCATGAGAATGATCTCAGGTTCAACGGCAATGGCGCGGGCGATACATAGACGTTGCATTTGCCCGCCAGAAAGGCTAGTCGCATGGTCGTCAAGACGATCTTTGGCCTCATCCCAGAGAGCGGCACCACGAAGACTTTTTTCCACCACTTCATCCAGAACTTTTTTATCGTTAATGCCTTGCAGCCGCAAGCCGTAGACGATGTTTTCGTAAATGGACTTAGGAAAGGGGTTGGACTTTTGGAAGACCATACCGACACGTTTCCGTAGCTCAATAGCATCAACTTCTTTAGAGTAAATATCTACGCCGTGGATTTTAATCTTACCTTTATTGACTACGGTTCCGTCAATCAAATCGTTCATACGATTAAAACAACGCAGCAAAGTTGACTTACCGCAACCGGATGGTCCAATAAAGGAGGTGACTAAACCCTTAGGGATTTTTAGGCTGATATCGTGTAAAGCCTTAGAACTGCCGTAGGAAAAATCTAGGGTTTCGACCTCGATAGCTGTCGCTGCCGCCGTCTCAGCAGAGTTTTCGGCCGGATCGAAGGGGTAACGATCTTCGGTCGTCTGCTTCTTTTCGTTTGGCTTTTCTTTTGATTCGCTCATGACTGTTTTCATGGGTTATGACTCCCTAATGTTATCGTATTATTGGTTTTTGGAAAGGTTGATTGTGAAGGTTTTACCACTTATATTTTTTACGAACGTGGGAACGTGTCAGAATGGAAGTTAGCGCAATGGCTAAAACAATGACCATAAACACAAAGGCCGTGCCATACTGCACCTTACCAGTGTATTCATTTTGCGGAACGCGAGCACTGACCACGAAGATGTGGTAAGGCAAAGCCATCACGCCATTAAAGAAGAAATCCGTTAATTGTTTTACCTGCCAAGGAAGTTCGTCTCGCACGACAAACGCAGCTGTAAACATGATGGCCGCTGTCTCTCCCGCAATACGAGCAATGCCCATAATGGAGGAAGTCAAGATGCCTGGTAAGGCGTAAGGTAAGACGTTTTTATAAATGGTCTGCCACTTGGTCGCTCCAAGGGCGAGCGAGCCTTCACGAAACCCCTGAGGGACAGCACGGAGAGATTCCTCACTGCCTGTAATGACGATGGGCAGCACCATGAAGGCCAGCGTAAACCAACCCGCCATGAGTGAAACATTCCATCCAAATAAGAGCACAAACATAGCGTAACCCCACATACCGAAAACGATGGAAGGAACACCCGCAAGGTTCATGATGGAAAGACGAATAAAATTAATGATCGGACCCGAGCGACTATATTCACTCAAATACGTGGCACAAAGGATTCCTAGGGTTAGTGCAATGATCATGGCACCGACGACGAGAAGCACCGTCCCTACGATGGCAGGGTAAATACCGCCCGCGGCATAGACTTGGGTCTTGTGCTCTAGCGGAACTACTTCGAGATTATTTGCCGCAATGGAACGGAAGATGGTATTACCCACTTTTAATTCTGTATCTTTCGCAAAACTGAAAATTTGCATGGTCGATTTATCTGGGAGAACCTTCCACCCTTGAAACGCAGGATCAGCTAAAGTGCTCTCTTTATTTGAGGCTAAAACTTTATGCGTCACACCTTCCGGGGATTGGAAGACGACCAAATCAACTGTTCCCTTTTCTTGAAAGACCGCTTCAGGATTCTCTTTTTTGAAACGCTCATAAAATGGTGTTTCCAGCTTAATATCTTGATTTGCTGGCATTTTAAAAATATCTAGGGTCTCGGGCCATTCGGTCAAAAAAGGAACATTCACAAAAGGAGGGGTCAGCTTAAAAATCACCGCTCCACCTTTAATTCCTATGTCTAGGAATATGTAGCCAGCCGCTGCTACGATGAGGTAGGTAGCTAGGCGGAATAACCAGAAGCCAGCGGCCTCGATTCGACTGGCTTTTGACGGACGTTTTAAGAAAGGATTTTGTTTAGTGTCTTGCATAACTATAGGTAAGTTAACCAACTGAGATTTTATATTTACGGACAAATATCTGGGCTAGATAGTTGATCAAAAGTGAAATGAGGAATAAGACTATGGCTAGAACGAAGAGGGCTCGGTATTGTAAGCTGTCCTTAACCACCTCAGGAATTTCCTGAGCAACTAAACCTGTCATGGTGTGAACGGGCTGGAAGATGAAGTTTAAGCCTGCGGTGAAATCTGGGATTTGTATGCGGTTCCCCGCTACCAAAAGAACTACCATGGTCTCCCCAATCACTCGACCAAAACCAAGCAAGATCGCTGAAATGATTCCCGACAAACTAGCAGGAACGATAATGCGAACAATCGTTTGCATACGATTCGCCCCCAAAGCATAAGAAGCTTCCTTGTAAGCTTTGGGCACGTTATTTAAGGCGTCCTCGGAGAAGGTGAAAATGGAAGGAACCGCCATCAGGGCTAAGAGAATCCCGCAGGTTATGATGTTGAGTCTTTCTGGAATGGGAAATCCCGGCACCCACGCCAGCCAAGATACTCCCGTCAACAGACGAATGGCCTCACCCAATACGGCAATACCAAAAAATCCCAACACAACCGAAGGAATAACGGCGATAAACTCAATAAAGGGTTTAATCAGTTGTTGCTCTTTTAGGGTGGCAACTTGGTTCACATAAACGGCGGCGCCGACCCCGAGGGGAACAGCAATAACAAGTGCCACCACACTGACCGTGAGTGAACCAACAAAGAGGGGGAGAAAGCCATACCAATCCTGCCAAAAACTTTGGGTAACCCATTTGCTACCAAAAATAAACTTTGTCACAGATTCATACCAAGGCACCGGAACATCATATCTCCACGCCACCATATTCTGATGCACTTGAGGAAAACCACTTATAAGTTTGGTCACGCCATTACTGAAAGTTTGCAGTTCGCTTGCATATTCAGGATCCGCTTGCTTTATCTTAGTTTCTATTAGTTCAGACATCTGTAATGCCATGGCGTTGCTGACCTCTGAATGGCGTGCTTCAAAGGTGGATCGCAGATTGATCGCTTCTTTTCCTAAATCAATTTCTTCAATTTCCAAAAGGTCAGCCTCTTCTTTCATCCCCGCATCTAAAAGTTGCTTACGCGATTGCTTATTTTCTTGAGAAATGGTGTAACGATCCTTAATGCCTGCCGCCATTGTTGTCATGTCATTAAGCAACGTTTGGCCTTCCACTCCAGCGGCATCAAAATCGAAACGCAATTGCTCAAGGCTAGCTAATTTAGCCTTTACCGCCTCTTCTCCTAGCCCGCGCGCTCTAAGCTTAGCAGCTTGGGTCAACTCCATCTCATTAAGGTAACGCGACAATGAGGCCTGCGCCGTCATTTGTTGCCGAACAAAATCCACATATTCTAAACCAGCGGTGCGATAAAGTTTTAAGCTTTCGTGATGCTGGGGGAAGAATCCGTAGCCTTCACGAAAAAGGGAAACCGTAATCAAAAGCAAAACAATGATTGCTGTCCACGCTGAACCCGAGAAAAAGTATTTAATAAGGTCGTCTGAGCTTAAACCAAGAATTTTAACCTTATTCTTGGCTAGCAAAGACTCAGTCATGGGGCGCTGGTCGAGACGTTTAATTTCAAGTGTTTCGGGCATAAAGAAATTTATTTTAGATTTTTTGTTATGAGGCCTTGAGTAGGCGAACTTAACCTACTAACTCAGATTAAACACTAAAGTCCAACTACGAACTTTTGCTACAAAGTAATTTTATCTGAGTTGGGAGGTTAACATAAGCTCGTTGAAGATCGTTCAACGAGCTTACCTTAGTTATTAGTTCTAAAGACTATTTAGCAGGAACAAATCCGACTTGGTCGACGATGTTATGTCCAGCAGGGCTGAAAATAAAGTCGATGAATTCTTTTGCTTTTCCTGTTGGTGCACCATTGGTGTAGAAGAAGTTAGGGCGAGCGTAAGGATACGACTTGGCTTGCACTTCTTTTTTATTAGGTAGATGACCATCCACAGGTAGGACTTTGATACCAGGAGCTTTCAAATAAGCCATACCGACATAACCGATACCGTTAGGGTTTTTACCCACTTCCGCAGCGATCTGTTCGTTTCCAGCCATTTTCTGAGAGGCTTTGGCATAATCCCGCTTATTCATGGCCAAGTCTTTAAAGTCTTGGTAGGTGCCAGAGGCCGTGTTACGAGTGTAAGCCGAAATCTTACCAGCCTTGCCGCCAAGTTGGCTCCAGTCCGTCACGTCACCCGTAAAGATTTTTTGGACATCCGCCTTAGTCATCGCATTCATACCATTAGCTTTATTGACAATAATACCCATACCGTCAAAAGAGACGATCGTAGGAACCATTTTCACACCTTTGGTAGCTGCTGTGGCCATTTCCGTGCCACGGGCGCGCCGGGAAGACATGCCGATGTCAGCCGTGCCGTCCGTAATCGCAGCTAGGCCTGTAGTAGAACCTTCGGCAGCGATCTCGAAAGTCGTGCCAGGGTTTTTAGCCTTAAAAGCTTCGGCTAACTGAGGAACCATTTTAGCCCCTAGTGTATCCGAACCTTTAATAACTAGTTTTTCAGCCTGAGCGGAAGCCAAAGTCAAAGCAATGGCGAAGAGAGATAGAATTGTTTTTTTCATAATAAATTTTTTTGGTTTTCTTGATTCCGCCGCCCCAGCATGAGCTAGGGCAGCGTTCACAAAGTTAGATTAGAATCTCCAGCTTAGATCAACTTGTAGAACACGAGCCGTGCCGCCACCTGCGCCGCGACCGATACCACCTCTTGTTGTTAAGTTTTCATTGATATTTGTTGCATCAAAGTAACTGACTGTTCCCGTAATGTTATCAGTAAAGGCATACGACGCTGTCCCAATTATGCCCTGTGCGTTCGTCAACCCAGCATTAAAGTCTGAGTCGAGAAGTTGTGGGTTGGCTGAGCCAGATTCGATATAACGGTACTCTGCACCAATGCTCCAACCGCCCTTGTTCCTAGCACTACCATAGGTGAAACCAAGGTTAGCCAGAATAGCGTTATTATCTTGTTGTTCACCAGCAAACAGAATGTCTGTGCGCTGTTCACCCTCTAGGTTCATTCCGATAGTTCCATAGAGTTTCAAAGGACGTGTCCACACATTGAAGTAAACTTCCGCAGGTGCTGCGAAAATCAAGAGGTTGTCAAGGTTGTCGCCGTTTTGAGCAACGCCTTCTGTTTGCGCCATCAACATAGGAGCGAAAATGACACCTGACTTACTTGCCCATTCGTATTTCGTTTCGATTTGAGCTACAAATAGAGCCTCTGTTTCAGCACTTGTGCGAGTGTCATTTGCTGCCGTCAAATATTGACCGCCGCGTAACGTGATATCAAGATTATCAATGCCCACATTTGTCCATCCGATTTGCTCCGAAGCACCCTCAGGATTGGCGTCGGTGTCCCAAAGGAAACCATTGACTCCGTTCACATAAAAGGGATGCGCATGCTTGCCTAAACGTAGGTCGAAAGAGTCAGCAAAACTGAAACCGAATAGAGCCGGGTCGTTTGAGCTATATTGTAAAAAAACCAAGCCAAAACGAGCTTCGTCGCCTGTTTTATCAAAGTAGCCACCCAAGTCAGAGTTCGTGGATGTCGCACCTGCGGCAGTTTCTAAACGAACTCCTGCTCTCCAGTTTTCGGCAAAGGTGTAATCAGCGCCTAAACGAACACGGTAACGATAGCGACTACGGCTAGCATCAGGGTTTGTCACTACAGCAGGTGCTGTGACTTGTGCTGGTTCATTATCATATTGATAACGCATACGTGCGTCCCCATAGATTCTGACACCACGAACCGCGCTGGATCCCCAGCTGATCATGCCGCCAGGAGTGCTGCTGAGGTCTGTTAACATATCTGCACGGATTTCTTCACCTTCCTGAGAACTCAGGACACCTTTTTTCACGAGAGCGTCGATCAAAGGACCGCCGTCTCCTTGAGCCATGACGGATCCTGTGCTGACAACAGCACAAACAACCGCCAAGCTCCATTTAAACATTTTATTCATTGTATTCTCCTATTATTTTTTGTTTTCACCACCTAACAACCCTCACCATCATGAGAGCTGCTTCCTGTTGGATACGTAAAAAACTGCCTTTCAATTATGTCAATCGTATGACGAAAAAGACACATTGTGGTGTCGGAGTGAGTTTTTTTCTTGTGTCGTTAGTTTTCTACGTTTCTGTAAATTATTGATTGTAAATAATTTATGAATTAGAAGTACATTCGTTTCAAAGCTGTAACAGAAATGAACCTTAGATTTTTAGACTAAAATAGTCCTTTTTACTCCACTGCACTCTGTTATGGCCAAGAGCCCCTCTTTCAGACACTAATGGAGAACACGACTATCTGTATGAATAAGAATAATCATTCTGAATTGATGGATGGAAGAACCGCCACCACCTTGAGCCTCATCCTGGCTCTTGGTGTTTTTATTTTTCAAGCCTATGCTTACTTATCAGGAGTCACGGTGCAGCCAGGCCAGCTCGTTGACGCCGATTGCTACACGCGACTGTTGCGAGTAGAACATCTAGCTGAAACCGGTTCATGGTTTAATCCCGAAGTGCCACGGAGTAATCCTACCGTGCCAGAAACATCGCAATGGTCTCGCTGGGTCGATCTAGCCTTACTCGCAGGCGGCTTAGCTCTGACTCCCTTTTATGGATTCCACACGGGACTTTTTATTTGGGGCGCCACGTTCAGTCCTGTTATGTTGCTGTTCTGTGCGGCTGCCATGCTTTGGGCAAGTGCAGCGTTTCTTTCCCCTCGGGCGCGGTTTTTTGCCGTCCTGTTTTTACACGTGCAACCTGGCATTCTTCTTTATCTTTCTTTTGGCCGCCCCGACCATCATGGGGTTCTTCTCTTATTACTGATTTTAATTCTAGGCTGTTGTGTCCGCGTGTTCCTAGATCCCGCACGCGCCCAGCGTTGGGCCATCGCCGCAGGGCTACTGCAAGCTCTAGCTTTAACCATCAGTATCGAGGCTCTCTTCTCCACCTTCCTCGGGCTCATCATCACGGGTTGGTTCTGGTTGAGCCAAGGAAAACACTCACTTGCTCTTGCACGAAACTATTCCCTCTCTTTATTCTTAGGCTGTTGCGTCGGCGTAGCTTTGGCCATTTCACCGAGTCACTGGACCTTGACCGAAGTCGATCGGCTCGCCCCCGCTCATCTTATTGCCTTTGGTTCCGTGGCTTTATTTTGGTTTATGCTCAAAAGATTCGACCTTCAGCCTAGGTGCCTCCCTAACCGCATTTTACTAGGTTTAGGGGGTGCCGTTCTCAGCGTGAGTATAACCGCAGCCCTAGTGCCTAACCTTTTCCAAAATCCTCAACTCACGCACGATCCTCGCATCGGGAAACTCTGGCTGGACTCCATCGTGGAGTATCACCACTTAGCCTACTCATGGAAGGAGTTACCTTTCCAACTCTTCCTTTGGCTAGGGCCATGGCTGGTAATCGTCCCTCTCATGCTCAGGGATTGGCTCCGCAGCAGCTTCCAATTCCAAGAACCCGTCAGCACCCTCACCACGAAATTCTATCTTCTACTAGGCTGCCTCTTTTTTGGCATACTCTCTATCTATCAAGCGAGATGGGTCACCTACGCAGAAGTCTTTGTCGTTTTGCCTTGGGCCTATTTATTAAATCATCTTTTAGAACATTTTGAACAACGGCCCATCCAAGCCCTCAGCCTAAGTCTCCTTCGTAGCGGCCTAACGCTCGCTTTCACCTTTAGCTTCCTTCTCATCGGACTGGTCGGACTCGCCCTACTCTCCCCTAAAAAACAGAACACGACTCAAACCTCATCCGCCAAAAAAGGCAACCAGATACAACTTTTTGCACAGTGGCTAAATGGATCTGACTTTCAGTCCGCCACCCCTGAAACCATTCTCGCCCTCTTCGACCTTGGCCCAGAACTTCTTTACCGCACCCATCATAATGTCATCGCCACCCCTAATCACCGCAACGCCGACGGCATGATCTTCTATTACGACACGCTTAACGCTGACCCTAGTGAACGCATTCATGAACGGCTTCAGAGCCGCGGTGTCAGTTTAATCCTGCTCTCAGCCACTTCATCAGAGAAATCATTCTTAGCTCAATCAGGTAAAGCAGACACGTTCTACCACCAACTCATGAACGTAGCCGTGCCGCCTTACCTAAAACAACTCACCCTCCCAGCCGAACTCAGCTCCGATTTCAAACTCTTCCGCGTGCTGCCCTGAGCCGCACTTCGGGTTTAGGCTCATAGGTCCCATAAGACCTATAAAATTAAGACTCTGCTTTCGCAATCTCTCCCGCAGGCAAAGAAACCGTAAAGATACGGCTATTCTGGCTATTCAATTCCTCCCGTAACGAATCTAAATCCGCTAGTTTAAATTCCACCTCAGGGACAATAAATGTTTCCTGCGTTCCCATGTGCTCATACAGCACATACTTCTGCCCATCACGCGCATACCGTTCACGCGCCTTCAAAATACGCTTACGCTCAAGGAGCAACGCCAAAAGAAAACACACCTTAACATCCGCCGCCTTTGGCTCAGATAAAAGACGCCGCAGCTCAGACTCCGCATCCTCCTTCCCCACCGCCTCCGCTGCGGCTGGCGGCGACGCCTTAAATTGCGAACGCCAAAACGACAGCTCATCTGGCGAATGCTGAAACTGCTCCCAAGCCTCCGTGGAACAATCCTGCCGTTGCACACCCTCTATTTTGTCATTTAACACGGTGTAAAACCACTCCTCGTCCCCGAAGAGCTTACCGGTCACCTGACAACTTTCTGATCGTGATTTAATATTCCATTCCATAATAAAAAATAAAAGTACTTCCAACCTAAAAACTTAAAACCTAAAACTAGCTCTATGTCTTGGTATCGAAGAATCGCATTGGTCTTGAGCATTTCCAGCTTTATCGTCTTGAGTCTAGCCCTGACCATGAATTGGGTGCAAGGCCCCGGGATTCAAAATCTCGTAGGCGAAGTTAAATCCTCTGACCTCTTTCAGCACTACGGAGCGGGGAAATTCGTAGCTGAAAACCGCGCCGCCGACCTTTACCAAAACGCTAAGCTAGGACAATGGATCTTCGACCATCACACCGCCAAGGAAGGTGTCACTGTCAAGGGATTCGATTACGTATATCCGCCCCTCGTGGCATGGGTCAGCTCTCCGTGGACACATTTCAGCTATATCCCCTACGCCTTAATTTGGCTGGGTCTCAGCATCCTTCTTTACCTCATTTCCACCAAACAATTACTCAGCCTCTATTCCACCCCCCAGAGCCTCTTCTGGTTGCTTCTGCTACTCGGGCTACCCTCCTTTCACTACACAATCATCCTAGGCCAAAACTCCACCCTTACCCTTCTGATCATCGGCTCCGCCGCCCTGCTTCTCTATAAAAATCAAGACCTAGCTGCCGGCTTTATTCTCTCCTTTCTTTTTTATAAACCGCAATTCCTGCCCCTGCTCGTAGGGTTCATGTTTCTTTTAGGTAGATGGAAATTTGTCTTAGCCGCTGTCTTGGGCTCCCTCACGTGGTTACTGTTGGGAGTTCTTTTCTGCGGAGTTGATTCCTATCAAGCATGGCTGCGTGTCATCCAAAACCTCAGCTCTGGCCATCAAAACCAAGTCTTTAACCTCAACCAGACTTTAAAAATTTTCGTCCTCACCCTTCTTGGCCAAGCTGAAAAACCAAGCCTCCTCGCAGGACTCCTCACAACCTTCCTCGGACTTAGCCTGCTTGGCCTATCCGCCCTCATCGTGCGTTATGCTCCTCAAAAAAATCCTTTGAAAACTTGGACCGCCGCACACTCCCTCCTTCTCGCCGCCGCCGTCATGACCGTTGCCTCTCCCTACCTCATGCACTATGACCTCCTCCTGGCCGCAGGCTGGTGGGTCCTCTGCTGGCGCGAGCAGGAAAACAAAGGTTGGCTCGTCCCCCTCCTCGGTGCTCTGTTTTGGGCAACCAGCCTCATCAGCATCAATACGGGCGATTGGAATATTCCCGCCACCGCCCCCCTCATGCTTATTTACCTAAGTGGAAGCTTGTCCCTTTATTTTCATCTTTTTCCCTCCTCCATCATCAAAGGAATTCAAACTGATTGCCTGCGCCTTAAAAACAAGCTTCTCTCCGCCTAGATCAAACTATAATATTGCGTGTTAAACTCTATCCGCCGGGTTTTCATGAAGTTTATATCATAGCGTTCTATAAACGGCATCTTTGCGCCTCATCCCCTAACACCTACCACCCGAAATCCGCATTCTTCCAAGAACTGACAAATCTTTCCTGGCTGATCGCCTTGTATTTCAATCTCCCTACCCTTTACCGTTCCGCCGCAGCCGCATGATTTCCTAAGCTGACGGGCTAGCTCACTAATCTCCTCATCACCGATCTGCACTTCAAATCCCGAAACCACCACCACCACTTTCCCTCCTCGTTCCGCCGTCTCCCGCCGTAAAACAACTCGTCCTTTTTTACTGTTCACCTTTTCTTCAACTCGATCGGGAATTACTTCCTTAGGTCCTTCCGGTAATCCTTCTAAGCTTAAACTCGCAAAAGGATTCAATAACGGAGCCCCCCCTCCTCCTGAAGTATCTATCTTAAAATCCTGCCCGCGTTTACTCATAAGATCAGGCTACTAAAAATCCTTGACCTACCCAACATTATTTAAAAATGAACGAGCGAAGGTGGTTCCATCTTTATTCACACGAAGCCAATAAAGCACTAGATTTTAAAAAAATTTTAACTAGGTTAGACATGTAGGCCAAATTTGGCATCGGTTATGCTTATCGAAGTTAGAGCTAAAAAATAGCTCACAAACAACAGAGCAGGACGGAACA
>JAWXBW010000031.1:0-38627 GCA_034440395.1 Blastochloris sp.
CCGTTATTAACTTATTGAATAATAATTTACAACCTACGATCCGCCTTAGGCGGATTAACAGCCGACCGCTCTACCACTGAGCTACTTCGGAAAAGTGGTAAACCTCGATACGTCCAAGATTGCTTCTTTTAGTCAAGAGTTCCTATGCTTTTACGTCGTATTATAAAATGTTGGTCTAAAATGCTATCCCCTCTTTTTCTTCTCCGCTTTATGTGCCATAATACTCTTGTGAACCCAACACCCGATCTGCCGAGCCCTCCAGAAATCAGCTTGCAAGTGCGTAGTTACTACATCCGCGAGCGAAATGCCCTAGTAACTCAGGCTGAGTTCAGCGATTTATTCGTGGATTATTACTTACACTTAGCAGATCTTCATGTTCAGCAAGACCCAGAGCATGATCGTATTTTTAAAGAAACCCTAGCAGCTCTAACGTTGCATTGTGCTTCAAAGCCGTGGAATGAAACGATCGCATGGACTCTTAGTTTTCAAAACCCACAGCTAAACATTTTTGTTAATGGTAGTAATCCTCTCGGCACTTTAATCGGACGTTGTTTTACGGAAAATATTAGACCAAGCGAAAAGAATCTTTTCTTCGCCGATATAGTGCGCCCGAATCAATTACCTCACCGCAGCTCAATTCAGTTTGATGGAGCGGATGGTTTTAAAGCTGTGGAAGCGTATTACAAGCAGAGCGAGCAACGGCCTGCGCATTTTTTTGAGGTGGCCGATGAGGAGTATCTTTTTGTTTCGGCGCAGCCAGATTGTGATGTGGCATGGCTTGAAAGTTTAACGCTGGAGCAAGCCCAAAATTTGGAGCAAAACGAGGTTTTCAGTTTACTGGAAATGCGAAACTATCGTTGGGAGTGCGGATGCACGCATGAGAAGATGATGGATATTTTAGCTCCCACTATGCGGAGTGATGCCGGGGCACTTTTCGGGGGAGATGCTGCTTTACGTATGACCTGTCCACGTTGCGGGAAACGTTACGCAATCACACGGGAATCAATGGAGGCTTTGATTAAGAAGTAGCTTAAAGAAGTCTGCATATCTTACTATCTATCTGCAAGGACGACCCGAGCGGTGTTATAACCACTAGCTCCAAAAACGCCACCGCCAGGATGGGTGCTGGCTCCAGTAAGGTAGAGTCCAGGTAAGGGTGTCTTATAGGCAGCTAGTTCGGGTAATGGGCGGAAAAAGAACATTTGGTCGATACTCATTTCTAGGTGCATAACGTTGGCGCGGAGCAGGCCGTGCATTTGCTCGATTTGTAGAGGGGATTGGATAAAGCGGTCGATCATTTTCCCTTTCATGTTGGGGGCGTAACGGCAGACAAGGTCGTAGAGCTTATCCGCTTCACGTTCGGCGATGTCTTCCCATTTCTCTCCATTGCTGAGTTGGTAGGGGTGATATTGCCCCCAAGTGAAAAGAGTGTGTTTTCCTTCTGGGGCTAAAGTGGGATCAATGGCGGAAAAGGTCATAGCCACCACAGAAGGTTCACGAGGAGGAAGTCCGAAGGAGTAATCACGATAGGAGCTGTTTAAATACTCTTCACTAGGGCAAAGTAACTGCATGGCGGAGTGATAATTTTCTGTTTTAGGTGGAGCCTTATCTGAAGAATACACGGGCAGTTCTTCCACAGCATGACGCACGATCATGCCAAACCCGTTTCCCACCCGGGTTTTAGAAACACGCTGCTTAAGTTCCGACGGACTATCTTGGAGAAGTTTTCCAAAAAGCGTCTGAACATGACAGGCGGAGACCACTTTTTTTGCCACGATGGTTTCTTCACCAGATGTGATGTGCCAGAGGTTATCTTGCCTGTGAAGACTTTTTACTTCAAAATTCGTGCGCAGTTGACCACCGTGGGCTTCCACGCATTTCCCTAAGGCGGTGCTCAGGGAACCAGAGCCACCCTTAGCGCGCTTAGCTCCGCTGTGATGGATCATAGCATTCCAGCCAAACATGTCACCTGCAGCTACTTCCTGCGGACCAGGACCAGACTGGGCAGATAGCCAGATGAGGGCGGTGCGGACGTGTTCGTTTTCAAACAGATCATGGACAACTTGTCCATAGGGTGCCATGAGTTGGCGCACGGTATCGAGCGAGGACCAGAGTTTACGACTTTTTAAATTGGTTAAATTCCGCTTAAGCATGGTCAAAAAAATACGACCTGGCGTGGGCGGCTGAAGAAAGGTTTCAAAAACGCCTTGGTTTAGTTCACCCCAATGCTCAACAAATTTTTTGTAGGTGCGTGCATCTGCGGTGGAAAATTGGGCAATGCTGGCGCAGGTTTGATCTACGTCGCGGTGGAAGCAGATACCTTTATTTGTGCCGAGAATGGGGTAGTAGGCCCAAGGATCCATTTCGATATATTCCAACCCAAACCGTGTCAGCAGCTCTAACTCCTGAAGAATAGGCGTAAGGTGGATCATAATGTGAACGGAGGATCCCACGTCCATCCGGTAACCTGGAATTAAATCTGTCTGGGTGCAGACTGCTCCGCCGATGACGTGGCGACGTTCCAGCACCACTACTTTTTTTCCAGCCTTAGCTAAGTAAGCAGCGCAAACAAGACCGTTATGACCAGCACCAATCACAGCAACATCAAAATCCATGAGGACAGTTTTAGCAAGAAACGTGAAGCTGGAAACCTTTGATTCGATATAAATGGACTATTTTATTAAAACAGAATCATTTATTTGATGTAATATAAGAATTGTCACCCAAGCTACTTCGACGTAAATTTCTCACTCGTCTTTATTTTTGATTTCTAACTTATGCGTATTCTAAACCACTCACAGACCAGCTCAGGTGGACTTTTAGCCTCATTATTGAGAGCCGCTGGCTTACTATTTCTTTGGGTTAACCTCTGCTTAAACGCTTACGCTCAAGACCAAGTGCCTAGTCCCCAATTAAAACCAGCTTGGGATGACGCTGCAAAACTTTTATTTGAAGATACGTGCATCAAGTTTGAAAAAGCGATTAAAGACTATGCTACGGATCCTTTGGTTCTGCGCGAGGCTCAATATGGCTTAGCTCTGGGTCTGATCAATAAACAGCCTAAAACCGAAGGTAATCTGAACCGCGCCAACGAACTTTTTGACACCGTCCAGAAAACTTCTCTGGATGATAATATGGGCATCTCTTCTCTTTACTACCAAGGACGTATTTACGAAGTACACCGTGCAAAAATTAGTGAAGATAAAGCTTTAGCTATTTACCGTGATTTATTTACGAAATACCCGACTCATCCTTTAGCTCAAATGGCTTACGTAAAATACGGCGCAATCTCGCTCTACCAAGTATTACCGCCTGATGAAAAAATCAAACAAGTCCTAAGCTACGAAGAGCAGGGGGGGTTCCTAACCAGCCCAGATGCTCAGCGTGGCTTTCACTCCTTACTTTCCCAAGTTTACACGCTACAAAAATTAAATCCTGACAAGACCTTGGATCATTTATTTGCACTGGAAAAAGTAGGGGTCAGTAGCGTCGATGCACGCAAGGATATGGTCGTACGACTAGCGGAAGTCAGCCGTTTGCAAAACAAAAAAACTCTAGCCATCTTTTATTACGAAAAATTCCTTAATGATTACTCTTGGGATTCCCGTCGGTACAGCATCCAGAAAAGATTAGAGACCTTAAAAGGAACTGAGTTATGAAGTGGGAAAAAATATCTCAAATTTTTGGACTTAGCCTAGTAGCAATTTGCTTTATACTAGCCCTAACACGTGTCATCTTCCGTGAGGTCGAATCTCGTGACCCTAATCAAATTACCATCCGCTTTGCCCACTGGCAATTGGAAGGAACTGTCCCTCGTGCGCTCGACGCTTTAGCGGCAGAATACATGAAGCTGCATCCTGGCATTAAAATTGAGCAAATCCGCATACCGAATAAAGTATTCGCTATGTGGTCAACAACTCAGTTGGTTGGAGAAACCGCACCTGACCTCATTCAAATGCAAGCACTAGCTGCAGATAAGCTTGTGCGCTATATGGTTCCCCTGACCAATTATGTCTATGAGCCCAATCCCTACAACAAGGGAAACGAATTTGAAAATATTCCTTGGCGCGATACTTTTTTTGACGGCTTAGTAAATGCACCCTCTTACAATGAAAATCTTTTAGAACTCTACGGGATTCCCCAGACTATGCACGTGAGCCGCGTTTTCTATAATAAAGACCTCTTTAAGAAAATAATGGGTGATACACGCATCCCGCAGACTTACGAAGAATTTCAAGCCCTTTGCGAGGCCGTCAAAGCTTACAGTAAAAAAACCGATACTATAGTCATTCCCTTGGCTGCATCACGTGACAGTACAGGCATAGGATGGACTTTATTTAGTTCTCAAACACAAAAGCTAACAAGTAAGACAGATTCCATTAATGCCCTGCGCGGCAAAGGACTCGAAGAAAACAAAATTGCCTTCCTTAAAAACGAGCTCGATATCGCAAGTCCCGAATACCAGAGCGGTTTACGCATCTTCCGTGAAGTAAGCCAATACATGCAATCTGGCTATACCACCCTCAACCGCGAAGATGCGGCCTTTTACTTTCTCCAAGGCCGTGCCGTCATGACCATGGCGGGTAGCTGGGACGCTAGCACTTACTTCTCACAGTCCCCCTTCAACGTAGGCGTGTTTACCCTCCCCTTACCTTCACCCAACCATCCCGATTACGGGCGCTACGTGCTCGGCCCCATAACGGAGGCAGGCTTACAATCCAGCTTTAGCTTTGGTCTCAGTCGCACCTCTGCCCACCCAGAGATCGCCTTAGACTTCCTAAAATTCATCACGAGTAAACATGGGAACGAAACCTTCTCTAAGATCGCTAAATGGCTACCCGCCGTGCGTAATGTTCCCTTGATTGATATTATCGAAGGCTTTAAACCTGTGTCCGACGGCTTCCCCAGTGGTCCGGCTCTCTCAACGTGGGGGCCCGACGTAGATCGCCTCATTAATAATAATCTTTACCTCTTAAGTGATCCCAACGGCTCCGTAGAAAAATTTACCGCTGCCATTAAACCTTATTACAACGAAGCCCTCATTTCCGAAGCCCGCCGTAACTTGCGCGAACGTTTAAAAAACTCCGCCCGTATGGACAGCCAAATCGGTGCCGCCTCCCAACTCTCCCTTACTGATCCCAGCGATCAACGTAAAGTCTCGATGCTCTTTGAAGCCCAGAACTTTAATGAAGCCGGCTATTACTACGTACGCTACGAGCTAAAGAAACTAGGAATATCACCCGATAACTAAGATCAAGCCACCCCTTCACCATGAGCCTTCCCATCTCCAACCGCAAAGCCCTCTACGAGTGGACTCTATACCTCCTCGTCCTCCCCTCCCTTGCCCTAGTCCTACTCTTTTCCTACTTCCCCTCCATCAGTGCCATCTATCACAGCTTCTTTGACTGGCAGGGTGGGAACATGAAACAATTCGTAGGTTTTGCTAACTTCCGCAAAGCCTTTGGAGACTCGATTCTATGGAGCTCATTCGTCACGATCAGCATCCTCGTCGTAGCTAACGTATTTAAAATGGTTCCCTCCATTTTTATTGCCGTGCTGATCCATCGTTTAAAAAGTGATAAATGGCAATACTGGTATCGTGTCATCCTCGTTGTTCCCATGATTGTGCCTGGCTTAGTCACCCTTTTTATCTGGAAATTCTTTTTTGATCCTAACATTGGACTCCTTAACAGCATCATTAACACCCTAGGTATTAAAACCGTCCTCGTTAACTTTGATCAATTCTTTGGCTGGGGTGTTTTTTATGCCGACGCACCCATCTCATGGTTAGGAAATCCCCACCTTATCGTCCCAGCCCTCATCCTCTGGGGCTTCCCATGGATTGGTGCCGTAGGCGTTCTTATCTACCTCGCTGGCCTCCAATCCATCGGCCAAGAAATCTATGAAGCCGCAGAACTCGACGGTATTAATAGCTGGCAAACATTCCTCTACATAGAGCTCCCCCTCATCATGACGCAAGTCCGCCTTAGCCTCGTTCTCATGATTATCGGCAGCCTTCAAGGTTTCGGCTTGCAACTCCTCTTGCTCGGCCCAGAAGGTGGTGCTGGCGGTGCTGGCATGGTGCCAGGACTCTGGATGTTTAATCGGGCTTTTCAAGCGGGCGAGTTTGGCTACGCCTGCGCCATTGGTATGATTTTATTTATCTTTATCTTGGCCCTCACATGGATCAACGACAAATACGTAAGGGTTGAAAAATGAGTTCCGCACAAGAAATAAGCTACGCCAACGCACAGAAAAAAAGAGATTTTCCTAAACATCTCATTATCTGGTTTGTCCTGGCCATCGAGCTTCTGCCTTTCTACATGATGGTTCAAATGAGCGTGAAGACGAACCAGTCTTTCATCGCTAACCCATGGTTCCCTAACCTCCCTAATCAATGGCATTTAGAAAACTGGGTGCATGGTTTCAACCTCATCTTCCCCTACATCGCTAACACCGTCTTTGTTGCCGTGACCGGCACCTTTGGCATGTTAGCTCTCGCCATCCTCGCCTCCTACTTTTTTGCCCGCTACAAAATGCCCTGTAGCACTTTATTCTGGTCGCTGCTCATGGTCATTATGCTTCTCCCTGGCGTAGCTAACCTTGTTCCCCTCTTCCAGCTACTCAAAAGCATGAACCTCCTTAACTCCCTCTGGGCTCTCATTATTCTAGCCATCGCCGGCGGCCAAGTCTTCTGTATCTTCATCCTGCGTAACTTTATCGAAGAAATTCCGCGCGACCTTTTCGAAGCCGCTGAAATGGACGGCGCCACCCATCTGCAGCAAATTATGCACGTTGTCATCCCCATGAGCGGCCCCATCATCGGCACCCTATCCATCCTCACCTTCCTTGGTATCTGGAATGACTTCATGATGCCCCTCATTCTATTGCGTGACCAAGACCTCTTCACCCTCGGCGTCGGATTGGTCTATCTTGACGGTGAATATGTGAAAGATTACGGGCAAATCATGGCCGCTTTCCTCGTCGCCAGTATTCCCATCATCATCATCTTCCTGTTCTGCATGAAACTCTTCGTCCGAGGTCTCAGCAGCGGAGCCATCAAAGGTTAGTCACTCGTTACTTCCTTTAGGGCAACACCACATTTTCTAACTTAAACGGCACCGAGATTTCCTCAGGTGCCACCGGGATTAAAATCTTAGCCACCACATCCACGGACAGCGGCTCACTTGCACGTTGAGAAAGTATTAACGTTCGACCCGCCCCAAACGACCCAGCAAAAGTTCTAATAGGTTTACCCTCTAGCGTTTCTAAAATAAACGAACGCACCTTTTTTGTTTCACCCGTAAATTCAATCGCTACTGACGAAGTCAATAACTTGGCCACTTCAGCCTCATCCGTTAATCCCGGGAAAGCCTGTCGCGGATCCACGATACGGACTTTCATCCCATGCGCTTCAAACAAAGGATCCCTCAGCGTTTCATTACGTCTAGCCAAGACATTTTCTACAGGGATTAATTGTTGACGATACGTTTTTAGCTTAAATGCCCCCACCAAAAGAGGAAATGCAGATTGATTGCGTAAAGGTGAGGCTAACTCAAAACTTAACAAAGCCTCCGAAAGTTTATCACCAAAACCACCGCGCTTCAAAGGAGCATAACCCTTTTCATCCGTCAGACCGATTTTAACCACGACATTACT
The DNA here is from genome assembly GCA_034440395.1 of Blastochloris sp. GTDB lineage: Bacteria > Verrucomicrobiota > Verrucomicrobiia > Methylacidiphilales > JAAUTS01 > JAAUTS01. Next base: position 7,660 of record JAWXBW010000031.1, read on the forward strand.
AGGTTCTTGCAACTCCACCGTTCCATATTCAAAAGCCTGCGCGACTAACTCTCCCTCTATTTTCAACGTAATATTTAAACGTGATTCGTTTACATCCGAGCTACGCGTATCAACCACCTGTTTTAAACTAACCGCCACAGGTGGCAGCTGCGCCCGAACTTCGCTGGTCAGCATAGAACCATAAAATATTGCGAATAAAAACCATGCGCTACTTTTTTTCATCCTCCACCTCCACGAGTGCTTTCCGTAGATGGCTGCGTTTGTGAAGCTGGATCAAGTAGCTTTTCAATAGTTGCGGCATCTAGACCGGAATATTCTAACGCAACGTCACGGATGGTGCGGGATTCTGCAAAGGCCCGCTTAGCTAAGGCGGCCGCTTGATCGTAGCCGATGACAGGAGCTAATGAAGTGCACATAGCCAAACTTTGCTCCACCATGCCCTCACAACGCAACGTATCCGCCTCTAGCCCAGCCACACACCGCCTCGCAAAAACACGAGAACCCTGAGCCAATAAATCACAGGATTGTAAAAGATTATGCCCAATCAATGGCATCATGGTATTCAACTGAAAATTCCCATACAAGCCCGCCGTCGTAATTGAGGCATCATTCCCAATCACTTGAGCGCATACCTGCAGCAACATCTCACTCATTACGGGATTAACCTTACCCGGCATGATCGAGGAGCCAGGCTGCGTGGCTGGTAACCGTAATTCACCTAACCCGCAACGTGGACCTGAACCTAAAAAGCGCAGATCATTAGCTATTTTCATTAAACCAACTGCCACCGTCTTCAACGCTCCGCTTGCTTCCACACAAGCATCCTTAGCCGCCTGCGCCTCAAAGTGATTACTCGCTTCACGTAAAGGTAACCCCATTGCTGCCGCTAAGGAACCGATCGTAAGCGGAGCGAATTCTGGATGGGCATTGATACCCGTGCCCACCGCCGTCCCGCCTAGCGCAAGCTCGCCCAAGTTCTCATCCAACCGCTCTAAACGCCGGATACCGTGCTCCACTTGACTAGCAAATCCGCTGAACTCCTGTCCAAGCCGCATGGGAGTAGCATCCTGCAAATGCGTGCGCCCAATCTTAAGAACCTCATGAAAATCTCGGGCCTTTTTATCCAACTCAAAATGAAGCTCACGCAGGGCGGGAATCAAATCATGATGCAACCCTTCCAACATGGAGAGATGAATAGCCGTAGGAATCACGTCGTTACTAGATTGGCATCGATTCACATGATCATTTGGATGCACGCTCTGATCCCCACGCTTCCCCCCTAACAGCTCGCAGGCTCTGTTAGCGATAACTTCATTCGCATTCATGTTAGTGGACGTGCCTGAACCTGTTTGAAAAATATCTACCACGAACTGCGTATCCCACAACCCTTGCGCCACCTCCATCGCCGCCTCTTGGATGGCGACAGAGAGAGGAGCATCCAAAAGCCCTAGCGATTCATTAGCATGAGCAGCATGTTGTTTAATAAGCCCGAGTGCTCGAATAAAACGGCGGGGAAAACGAAGCGAACTAATGGGGAAATTTTCTAAAGCACGCGCCGTCTGTGCTCCATAATAGGCTTCTGTAGGAATCTGCATGTCCCCCATCGAATCCGACTCCGTGCGTGTGGCGCTCATTCGCGGACTTTGCCAGTTATTTACCAAAGGCGCAAGAAATCGATCGGCCGTTAATCCTAAAAAAATAAGAAGCCCATTGATCCGGGTTCCCTATACCCCAGTTCATGAATCGACTTTTTTACTGTTGAAACGTGCAATAATACTTACGATAAGACCTTACTTAATCAAGGTGTCTGATGAATATTGAGTTCTCAATTAAAAATTATCGCTGCTTTAGTGATCGATCTCCCACACGTCTCAAACTCTGTCGCGGCGCCTCCGCTCTAGTCGGTGCTAACAATGTAGGTAAATCTACTCTGCTCCGTTTATTTTATGAATTACGCCCCCTGTTTCAAAAGACCTCATCATCTCCTGAGGCCTGCTTAAGTCTTTTTGAACAAGGCTTTCCTTTGCCCCCACCTCTCGGCATAGCAAGTCGGGAGGATTTATTTCATCAAGGAAATTTTCACGATATTGTTATAACACTTCGTTTTTTTAATCCTCTGATTTTAGATAAATTCCCTTGGGCTCAAGAAATCTCCGTCATCCTACCACGTGAGCAAGGGCCGGTTCAGGCTCAATTTAAATCGTTCAATCATCAATTAGACACTTTGGAACATTACCCAAAAGTTTTAGCAGCGTGGCGTGAGGTATTTTTAAATCTTTCCCGCACTTTTTACGCCGGCTCCTTTCGAGGCCTAGCCACACAAGCTAACCACGGTGGGTATGACCTGCGAAATGGCAAAGATTTTATTAATCTCTATCGTGAAATGGCTGAGCCTAGAAGAGCTGAACTTACCAATGCTCCAGCGCGCCTTGAAGCTGAGGTAAAAAATCTTTTCCGTCTCAACCATTTCTCCCTCATCAGCCCAGGCCATGACCAACCCTTAATCGTGCAAATGGATGATGCAGAATATTTATTAGAAGAAGTCGGAAGCGGTCTCGCTCAGGTGATTCAACTTTATGTTCATGCTTTAGCCTTAAAGCCTGATTTTATATTAATTGATGAACCAGAGTGTCATCTCCATCCATCTTTTCAATCAGAGTTCGTCACTACCCTCAGCGGCATGGCTCGCTTAGGTATGATTTTCTCCACACATAATGGGGGTCTCGCTAAAAGTGCGGCAGATCGCACTTACCTAATCGAACGTAGTTCTGATGATACGCATACGATACTTCGGGAAATCCAGCCCGAGCAGCGTTTGAGCGAAGTTTTGGGAGAGTTAAGTTTTTCCTCTCAACAGCAACAAGGCTGCACCAAGGTTCTCTTGGTAGAAGGGCCCACGGAGATCAAAGCCGTCCGTCAAATCTTAAATAAGATGAAGGCAGGTAAAGACATCGTCCTCCTGCCACTCGGCGGAGGAAGCATGATCACACCCAATCGCGGCGATGAATTAGCTGAGGTAAAAAAGATCGGACAAAACGTTTACGCTCTTGTGGATAGCGAGAAGTCTTCCTTACACGCACCTTTATCGCAGGATCGCATAGGTTTTAGAGATTCCTGTCAACGCGTAGGCATCTCCTGTCATATTCTGGAGAGGAGATCGTTTGAAAATTATTTCAGTGATAAATCAATCCAGGTTGTGTTTGGGAAAAAGATGCGGGCTTTAGGGCCTTTTGAGGATATTAAGGAGCGTTACCCTTACTGGCCAAAGACCGATAATTGGAAAGTGGTGCGTGATATGTCTCTGGCAGAGTGGGAAAAAACCGACCTCGGCCGTTTTTTGCAGCGAGTTGTCGATGATGCTTGCCGCACTTAAAGTTGCTCAATCTTCTTGGCTTCTACCCCGGCCCGCTTTGATTTTGGCACGGTGGCGTTTAGACTCTGTCATTTTTCTTTTCAAAGCACGGGGACGAGGCCTGTTTTGACGCCTAACTTTTTCGCGAGCCGATTTTTTTTCGAGGATGAGATTGCGGCGTTTCTGGGCAATAAGGTCGATCAACCGGTTCCAAGCAATCTCACGATTCTGCCCTTGCGTGCGCGCTTCCTGCGCCTTAACCCGTAACTCTGTCGGACGATGGCACAACTCCACTGCGGTAGAAACTTTATTAACGTTCTGGCCACCAGGGCCTGAAGAGCGGCAAAAGGATTCGTCAAAGTCTGCTTCATCTAGGCGCAGAGCCAATAATTTAGGAAGCCACGGTTTCATAATTCCACTTATGTTAACGAGTTCCAATAATCTTGCAAATCTGGTGATAGCGGAATTTCAATATGCATGGGTTCATTATTCCACAGAAAACGAACATGATGGGCATGGAGAGCTTGGCGCCAATGTTGTAACTTTTCAGCCAACAGCTCCGTCCAGCCGTGTTCGATAAAATCAAGGTAACATTGATCGTCTGGCCCATAAAGTTTATCGCCTAAAACAGGGTGATTAATGCGTTGAAGATGAACGCGGATTTGATGAAGACGGCCTGTCTCAAGCTCAAGTTCTAAGAGCGAATAAAGACGGCCGTGAGCATCCTGTCGTAGGTCTATTCTTTGGAGACGAGTGGTAGCTGTATATGTTTGAGGAATCACAGCTTGCTTCACATGGATGCGACTGGGCTCATGCTTAATAAGTCGATCTAAGGAGGCGATGATGCTAGCTGCCGCTGGAGTTTTACCCGTGACAATAGCAAGGTAACGTTTCTTTATTTGCCTAGCCATAGTCATTTTCCCTAGGAGAGAAGCCGCTTTGCTATGGCGTGAGATAAGGACGAGTCCGCTGGTTTCACGGTCTAAGCGATTAATAATGGCGAGGGTCTCATGAGGATATCTTTCTCTAACTTGATCGATCAATGTTAAAACCCCATCAGGTCTAGTGGGATGAACCAGAAGATTCGGTGGCTTATTCACCACGATCCAATCAGAATGCTCACGCACGACCTGAAGTTCTTTGTTGATGTGGGGAAGGAAAACCATGTGGAACCTAGTGTTAACAGAGCTAGGGAATCTGGAAAAGAGTTTCCTCTTCATCTAAAGAAGATTACGCTTAATGAATGCAGGACTTGTTTGGAACAGGCTATCCCGTAGATGGGATCGAAGATGCGCGCCGTAACTTGGCTGCTCAGATGCGCCCCTTAACTTTAGCCGATTTTGCTGGTCAAAGCGAGCTGTTGGGAGAGGGGAAATTACTGCGCCGCTTGATCGAGAGTAATCGCTTTTCTGCCCTGCTTTTTTATGGCCCTCCAGGCACAGGGAAAACTTCATTAGCAGGGATACTTGCCCGAAACTCGGCTGATGCCTTCGTTCGCCTCAATGCGGTAGAAGCTTCAGTCTCTGACCTACGTAAAGCCGTCAATGAGGCGGCCGAGTTGTGGCGGCATCACAAAAAACGTACCTTGGTGCTAGTCGATGAAATTCATCGTTTCAATAAAGCACAGCAAGATTCCCTATTACCCCATGTGGAAGAAGGAACAATTCGGTTGATTGGAGCTACGACGCAAAATCCGTATTTCTCCGTTAATCCAGCCCTGCTATCACGGATGCAACTGTTTGAGTTTAAACCTTTGAATGAGCCTGAAATTCTTCACCTCCTGAGACAAACTTTGCGACGCTATCAGGAAAAGAATCCAAACATAACCATTGAAGCTACCGATGGGGCTTTACAACACTGGGCTCGAATTTGCGAAGGTGATGCGCGTCGCGCAATCAATGCCCTAGAAGTGGCTCTTTGCTCAACGTTACCTGAAGAATCTATTTTAGAAATTAGCTTAGCGGTAGCAGAAGAATCGATTCAGAAAAAAACCATCGTTTACGACCATGATGGGGATGCCCACTACGATACGCTATCGGCTTTTATAAAAGCCATTCGTGGCAGTGAACCTGATGCGGCTGTTTATTTATTAGCAAAGATGTTAGCAGCAGGTGAAGATATACGTATCATTGCCAGACGTTTAGTGATCTCCGCAGCGGAAGACATAGGCTTAGCGGACCCACCAGCTTTAGTCCTAGCCAGTACCTGCCAGCAAGCAGTGGAAGGCATCGGAATGCCTGAGGCTCGTATTTTATTAGCTGAAGTAACTATCTATTTAGCAACAGCTCCAAAAAGTAATGCTTCCTACTTAGCCTTAGAAGAAGCTAGTCAAGAATTAACACAGAATCGGACACGGCACTTACCTGATGCCTTAAAGGACACAAGTTATCAGGGGGCGAAAAAAATGGGGCATGGTCTTGGCTACGAGTATGCCCATGATTTTGAAGATGCCCTGACGACAGTTAAACTTTTTCAAGAAATGCCTACCTTCTACCGCCCAACAAATCGTGGCTATGAAAAACTAGTGACTGAACGCTTGGCACGCTGGAACCAACTTAGAAAAGAGCGTGCCAGCAAGAAACTTCACAGTGCATGAAAAGTAAAACCAAACCCAGAAAAATTTTATGGATGGCGCAGTATTTAGACGCCTTGCTGTTCTGGTCAGTTTTTACGTCTGCTAGTGTTTTAATGGTTTGGTTGCAGGCAAGCACAACTAAAAACTTGCTCCGTGAAAGTGTTGCCATACGAATTGTGACTTTATCTAACATGACAGCCGCAACGCTGTCTCCTAATGCTTACGTAGAAGGCACAACGCAAAGAAATCAATTGATAGCCAAAATACCTTGGGATCTTCTGCAGATTATACAGGATGAAAATCCTGAAATTCTAGGAATAGCGGTGATAGACTCTTCAGAACCTGAGTTTAATATACTTGGCAGAACAAAAACCTCTCTGATGACTAGGAAGGCCATCGAGCAAAATATTGGTGATGAATCATTTAAAGTTTTACTGAAACAAACTCAGGAAAAATCTGGATCTGCTGTTAGCACATGGAATTTTCTCGCAGAAAGTAGTGCACCTCTTTTAACCCTCGATGGGAATAACATTGAATATACCTTAACTCCCATTTCTGGTTGGGCTTCGGAAACACGTGAAGATGTTCCTGTAATCTTAATTGCCTTTAATGCCTCGTTAATCAGACAACAATTCCTAAAAGTTGATACCAACAGTGCCTCTGTTATGTCCATTGCCCTTCTCACGGCTACAGTTCTCAGCTGGCTCGTGCACAAGCGTAGTATCCAAAAGCAGATGGCCGTAGAAGGTAAGCTAGCCGCTGTTACTTTACTCAAACAAAGGGATACCATTTTAAAGAATGTGGTTTCTACTATGGATATCGTGCTGGCGGAAAAAGAGTTTGAAAAAGCGATCAGCGAACTTTTAATCGAAATTGGTAAGGAGCTGAACTTAGCCTATTGCTATATTTGTTTGAGCCCACTTTCACATTCTTCCGCCCCTTCGAATAAACTGGCAAGTTCTATTGGAGAGAATCAAGATCCCATCACTTGGCAGGAATTCGAATTTCTCTGGGGAACAGAGGGTGCGGAAAAATTAATGGAGGGAGAGGTATTCACTTTACCCTCAACTGTAACTATTAACTTCCATAATAAAATTAAGAATTTACACGACATTCAGTCTTTAGCTCTTATACCGATTCTAATCAGCAAGAGATTACTCGGGGTCATGGTTTTAGCAGATAGAGAAGCAAGATCATCTTGGGACCCAGGGTTACTAGATTCTCTCAAATTTGCCGCAGATCTTTACGCTACTGCCTATGGACGTAGGGAACATGATGATAAACTATTTGAGAGTAGTAAGGTGCAAATTTTAGGAAAAATGGCGGGTGGCGTCGCCCACGAGTTTAATAATCTACTGCATATTATTTCAGGAAATTTAGATCGCGTGCTTAAGGAAGGCCGACTCTCTGAATCTGATAGCGGATTAATTACTAAAATCTTGGAGGCAGGGAGCCGGGGAAGCAAAATCATCGCCCAATTATTAAGCACAACTCGACAAACTCGTTCGGACATTAAAAGCGAATCTTTGAATGAATTAGTTCAGAAAACTATGGAATTATTTAAGTCGGTCCTTAAAAAGGACATTCAACTTATACTCCGTCTGGATGAGCATTTACCTAGGGCTTTATTCGATTATTCTGAACTGCAACAGGTTATGCTCAATTTATTATTGAACGCAAATGACGCAATTATACAACAAGGCAGGATCACAATTCTCACATCCACTAAACAACGGATTGTGGATAATTGCTTGAGAACTTATGTTGTTTGTGAGGTTTCAGATAATGGAACGGGGGTGGCGGAAAAAGATGTGCCCCTTCTCTTCGACCCGTTTTTCACTACAAAAGAGCCGGGTAAAGGAACGGGCTTAGGCCTCTCAACTTCCAAAGGCATTTTAAGCCAACATAATGGATTTATAGAAGTCAGCAACAATAGCTCTGGCGGAGCTTCCTTTACTTTTTATCTGCCTGTTGTTGAAGCCTCGGATTTTTCGATTGATGGTGCTCTAAAAGTGTTTCCCTTTAAAAAATTACCTACATCAAAAGGCCACGTCTTGATCGCTGATGACGAACCATTATGTCTTGAACTTTTAACGGCAATTTTAGAGGACGGTGGTTACTCCTATGAGAGTGTCACGAATGGAACAGCTCTTCTTGATTTAGCTCAGCGGACGGATAAAGAAATCTTGTGGGTAGTCACGGACTGGACTATGCCCGGGATCAACGGTAAAATATTAATGCAACAGATTAAAAAGCACTTACCTCACACTAGAATTATCGTCACCAGCGGTTTTGCATTAGACAGCTTAGAACTTCCAGAAGTTCACGCCTTGATTCAAAAGCCTTTTAGACCAGATCAGTTACTCAGCGCCATGGCGGTGGACGTGGCCTAATGACTCTTAGCTCCAAGCCCAAGGATGTGCTCGGCTATTTGCTTGGAGGAATCAGCTCGGCAAACAGTTTGCAGATTTTTTCTCCACGTTTGAGCGAGAGCCCCGTGATCAGCTAGAGCCTTTTTCACCCAGTTAGCGACATCCGCAGGATCCGAAGCTAGCGCCCCACCTTCAATCCGACGAACCAGCTCCCAATTACCTTCTTCTTGTCCAGGTATAACTTGATTAATAATGAGAGGGCAACATGCGGCTAAAGCTTCTTGAACAGTGGCTCCGCCTGCTTTCGTGATAACCAAGTTATGACTCATCATCATTTGCGGCATTTGGTCAGTCCAGCCGAGAATTTCGACACGACCGGGGAATTCTTGAGCTGCCTCCTCTACCATCCGGCGCAGAGATTGATCCCGCCCGACGGAGACGGTGAGGCTAGCAGCGGAATTTTCGAGTAAAGCTCTCACGGTGGCCGCTGCTTTTAATTTACCTGAATTAATAATATAAAGGATTTTGGCTGTTTCCTTTGTAAGGTCGGGCGGATGACAACGTTTTTCCGGAAGATGAAAGGCTAGAGCCACGGGAAATCCAAAAACGTGCAGGCGTTCGTGAGGCGTGCCTGCTTTTTGCATAACTTCTTCCGTTTGCGTGTTGGGGACTAGCCATTGATCAGAAGGGGTGCGATACCAAAGTGAATTTACTGATATAGAATCCGTCACGATATTGATGAGATGAAAAGGGCGGTGCGCAGGATTGGGATAGATACGATTAAAAAGAAACGCATAGACGGGATAGGTCGTGCAAACTACATCAGGCTTCTTCAGCTCCATAAGCTTTTTTAGATCCGACTCCATTCTACCCATGGTGGGTAAAGTCCACTCAAAGAATCTTGTGTGATCGAGAAGATGGTAAACACGTTGCCAAACTTTTGGTACTTTGTTAATCGCCTCAATGTAAAGCTTACGACTAAATTCATTAAAGGCGCCATACGAAGTAGCAAAGACATCCAGCATCTCCGCCTGAACTCCCTCTCCTCCATAATACTGGAGCCCTTTTTGGATATTACGTGCTGCGGTGTTGTGGCCTTCGCCAAACCCTGCGGTTAGAACAAGAATTTTTGAGGATTTATCAGGCATGGGATGAAGTCAATTAACCGTTCAATTGAAGATTGGCAACAACGAATTGCTATTTCCTTACAATTAAAGCAGCTCAGTAAACGAAAATTATGATTAAAAAATTAGACTTCTTGTACGAAGATTCTTGTTCGATGCTAACTTCTAATTAAGATTAGTTTTTCTTAAGCTGTATGTGTTTACCTAAATATTGTTATCAATGAGTGACTCCATTAAACACGAATGTGGTGTGGCCATGGTGCGCCTTCTTAAACCTCTGTCCTATTATTACGAAAAATACGATACGCCGCTCTGGGGCTTGCTTAAACTCTATTTACTGATGGAGAAGCAACATAACCGCGGTCAAGACGGTGCTGGCGTGGGTGCCGTAAAATTAGATGTCAAACCCGGTTTCCCCTACATCTTTCGCGAACGAGAAATGAAGAGTAACCCCTTAGACCGCATTTTTAACAGCATTTTTAAGGATTACAATAAACTCGTTCGTGAGGGTAAAGTTCACCCCGAATTTGCTCCCACGGTTAAAGATAATTTTGAGTTCGGTGCAGAAATCTACATAGGTCACCTCCGCTATGGAACCTCAGGCGGCTACAACATCAGCTGCTGCCACCCCTACTTCCGTCGTAGCAATTGGCCAACTAAAAATCTCCTCCTAGCTGGTAATTTTAACATAACCAACGATCATGAGATGAACCGTCATCTTATCGATCTCGGTCAACATCCCATCTTTAGCACTGATACACAGACCTTGCTCGAGGAAATCGGCTTCCAACTTGATCAAGACCACGACGCCCTTTACCGTAAATACCGCGACGCTGGTATGCGCGGAGCTGATATCGCCCAACGCATTAGCGACGAACTTCACCTCCCCGACATCATTCGCCAAGCTTCCAAGGGCTGGGACGGCGGCTACAGCCTAGCTGGCATCGTGGGAAACGGAGATAGCTTTGCCTTGCGCGACCCCCACGGCATCCGCCCCTTCCACTACTTCCAAAATGATGAAGTCATCGCTTTCGCCTCTGAGCGTGCGCCCCTCATGACCGTATTCGACCTAGACATCAGCCAAGTTAAAGAAGTCCAGCCTGGCCACGTCGTTGTTGTAAAAAAGAACGGCGTCACCTTTGAAGAACCCTTCACTCTACCCGCACCCCTGAAACAATGCTCCTTCGAACGTATCTACTTCTCCCGCGGTAACGATCAAGACATCTACCAAGAACGTAAAAAACTCGGAGCCCTCCTCGGTGATCAAATTCTTATAGAAATCGATAACGACTTTGATCACACCGTCATCAGCTTCATTCCGAATACTGCTGAAACCGCCTACTTCGGCCTCATGCAAGAGATGCGCCTCAAGCGCCGTCTCCAAGTCCGTGAACTTATTCTAGCTGCCGCTCAAGAAGGTAAGCTTAATGCTGACTTCCTCGACCGCCTCATCATGAAGGGCTGGCCTAGAACAGAAAAAATAGCCCATAAAGATATTAAGCTCCGCACCTTCATCAGCCAAGAAACAGGACGTAACCATCTATCCTCCCATGTGTATGACATCTCCTATGGCACTATTACCCCAGAAGACACTTTAGTTTGTATTGATGATTCCATCGTCCGTGGCACCACTTTAAAAAATTCTGTCATTAAAATTCTCTCCCGCCTCAACCCTAAAAAAATCGTCTTTGCCTCCACTGCCCCCCAAATCCGCTACCCCGATTGCTACGGAATTGATATGTCATTGCTTGGAAAATTTATCGCCTTCCAAGCCGCTATCTCCCTCCTTAAAGAGCATGATCAAGACGAGCTCATCCGCGAAGTTTACCAAAAATGCCTTCAACAAGCAGATAAGCCACCCGTGGAAATGCATAACCATGTGAAACTTATCTACGAACGTTATACCTACCAGCAAATATCTGACCGAATCGCCCAACTGGTCACCCCTAAACTTGACCATTGGCACGGAGAAGTGAAAATTCTTTTTCAGAGCATCGACAACCTTCACACCGCCCTTCCTAACCACAGCGGCGATTGGTATTTTACTGGGAACTACCCCACCGCCGGTGGGTATCGCGTTTTAAACCAAGCCTTCATTAATTATTATGAAGATTCTAAAAATTCCAGAAGCTACTAAGTTGTCCACCGCCTTCATGCTAAGCTCACATGAAGCAAGTTTTTCCTAAAATTCTCCGTAACGATCTCAGCTTCCCCGATCCTGCAAACGCCGGCGCTGATGGCCTCCTTGCCCTAGGCGGCGACCTCAGTGTCCCACGTTTGCTGAGTGCCTACCGTAGCGGCATCTTCCCTTGGTCTGCCTCGCCCATCACCTGGTGGTCACCCGATCCTCGTGGTATTATCGAACTGAATGACTTCCACCTCTCTGGCCGAACCTTACGCAGAAAACGTCAAAACCTTTTTCGTGTTAGCATAAACCAAGCCTTTAAGGAAGTCATCAGTGCCTGTGCTCAAGCCGCTCCCGGACGAGACGACACCTGGATTGAACCTAAAATTATCAACGCCTACACCACCCTTCACCAAGCTGGCCATGCCCACAGCGTCGAATGTTGGAAAGGTAAAACCCTCGTCGGCGGAGTGTATGGCGTAGCCATCGCAGGCTTTTTCGCTGGAGAATCCATGTTCGCTCATGAAACAGATGCCTCTAAAATAGCCCTCGCCTTTTTGATAGATCATTTGAAAGAAAAAAAATTCAGCCTCTTTGATACCCAAATGGTCACACCCCACACGCTCAGTCTAGGTGCCACCACCATCCCCCGCTCCCTTTATCTTCAACGGCTGCAATCGGCTCTTCAACTATCTACCACTTTTTAATTTTACTTTCTAAATTCTGTAATCCATACTCAGCTATCAGCCCCTCCTAAGTGCCCCTCAAAGCCTGTAAATCTGGGTCTGATTCCCAAGAATCTTGAATCTCTTGACTCATACTAATCGCCTGCTCCAAATTGACTCGAGCCGATTCTAATAAATTAAGCTGAGCCTCATAACACGCCATATTGTAATAAAACAGGGAACTACTCTTCAGATTAGTCGGCCCTGATAAAAGCTTACTTCTGGCCTCTTCTGTGCGACTCAGCTCATGCAAACAAAAAGCCGCATCTAGATACGGAGACGGATGGTCTGGCAAAAGAGCACACAGTAATTCAGACCCTTCTAAAGCCTTATCCCACAAACCCTTCCGCATCTGCACAGACACCCTCAACGCAATTGTTTCAGGACGCATAGCATCCACTGGACTCAAGTCATTTAGCTCCGCTAAGGCATCATCAATCATCCCTAGATTGAAATAACCAATAGCGGCATTGATCTGTTGTTGAAAACTCACAGGTGCAAACATAGAGCTCCCCGCTAAAACAGCAATCTTTTCGCCAACTTACCCCTTGAATTCTTTCCCCACCCGCCTAAGATAATCTCATGTCTAAGCGTGAAATTTTAGGTTACATCATCCTCCTCCACGGTGCAGGCATCATGGGCGGCATGACCCTTTTACTAGGCCTGAATATTCTTCACTTTCTCTACCCCTTTTATTGGGCGATACTAGCTTTCGGTGGCCTAGTTTTCTTGGCGGGTCTAGGCCTTGCCGCTGTTTCAGAGGGCAAAGACAGCTATTTGTAGTGTAATTTTTCGGGGTAGGTGGCAGAGCGGTTGATTGCGGCAGTCTTGAAAACTGCTTTAGCGAAAGCTAACGTGGGTTCGAATCCCTCCCTACCCGCGCTTTTAGCGCAACAGTCTGCTAAAAGCAACCAGTGCTAGGCTACGTCTTTGTCTTTAAGCGGTAGAAACGCTATCGTGCCCAGACCTGGGACAGTGGCGAGGCACACGATGATGAAAAACAGCGGATAGCCGACACTCTGTTGAATCCATCCACTAACCATACCGGGTAACATCATGCCCATCGCCATGAAGCCAGTCGAAATAGCAAAGTGCGCTGTCTTAAAGCGCTGACCGACTGTGCGCATGAGAAAGACCATGAATGCAGTAAAGCCGAATCCATAACCGAACTGCTCCAGCGCAACAACGACTGGAACCACCCAGCCCTCAGGTTGCATTTTCGCCAAATAGACAAACCCTAGATTCGGGATGTGGACGCAAAATGCCATGGGCCAGATGCAGCGGCGGAGTCCGAATCTCGCAATTAACATGCCCCCCAGAATTCCGCCAACCACCAATCCTAGGACACCAAGCGTGCCATACACCACACCGACCTGCTCCGTGCTGAGCCCGATCCCCCCAGCGGCATTGCCATCTTTCAAAAACGGCACGATCATTTTAACCAGCATTGCCTCGCCGAGGCGGAATAAAAGGATAAATGCTAATACCCAACCGATGCGCTCTTGTTGGAAATACGTCCTCCACACTTCAATAAAAGTAGCCCATCCCGTTGAACCTGCCTCTTTGACCTCGACGGGTTGCGGAAGGGTGAATTGATGCACCACGGCAAGGACTGCATACATGGCCGCGGCAATCAACAAGACTTTCGTCCATGCGAGGTGCACAGGCACGCCCTCTTTGATCCAGTGCCCAGCAAGGACAACTAGTAGACCCGTGCCTGTAATGGTTGCCAGCCGATAAAAAGTCGAGCGTATTCCCACAAAAAACGCTTGCTGCTTTGGCGCAAGCGCAAGGAGATAAAATCCATCAATTGCGATATCGTGCGTGGCCGAGACAAATGCAACAACAACAAAGGCCGCCAGTGATGCGACGAAAAAAGCGGGGAGGTTTGTCGCAAAGCCCGCCATGGCCAGGCCCATGGCCAATGCGATCTGCATGACCACAATCCACGACCTTTTGCTACCGAGCATTTCCACTAACGGGCTCCACAACGGCTTAATAACCCAAGGCAAATAAAGCATACTTGTGAGCCCTATGAGCGTATTGCTAACGCCGAAGTCCTTATACATCACGGTGGACATCGTGTTTACGATCACGAATGGCAGACCCTGTGCGAAATAAAGTGTCGGAACAAACGCCCATGGCGTCCGTGTTGAAGGGCTTGTCGACTTCATGAATTGATGACCATATGTCACGCTAACAGACTTCAACGATGAGTGAAGTCAAAACGTCCCTGCTGTCATAGGAAGCACGTAATTAAATAGTTAGCTCAACTTATTTATAAATAAAAAATTATGATGTCCGATTGCTTAGACTGGCATTAAGCTCCTAAGCTTACATACATTATTTAAAACTTTTTTCTTTTATGCATATTTTAATCGCAGGCTGCGGCTACATAGGCCACCCTTTAGCTCTCTCTTTGATAAAACAGAACCATCAGGTTACGGGCTGGGTTTTCTCGCAGGCTTCAGGTCAACGCCTTTCCGCACTAGGAATTAATACCATCGCCGCTGATCTGACCCAACCAAGCTCTTGGCTCGCACACCACGGCAGATATGACGTCCTAGTTTATTGCCCTTCCACGCGGGGCGGCTCCGCAGAAGATTATCGGCAAATTTATGTGGAAGGCCTGAAGCTATCCGTCTCTGCTCTCGCCCCTGCAGGTCGTCTTTTTTACACTTCCTCCACTTCCGTTTACGCTCAGGGTGATGGAGTTTGGGTCGATGAGACCTCGCCCACGGAACCAGAAGCGGAAACGAGCCGGCTTCTTTTACAGGCCGAGTCTGTAGCTCTAGCGGCTGAGGGAACCGTCCTACGACTGAGTGCTATCTACGGTCCCGGACGGGGCGTTTTACTGCGCCGCTTTCTCGAGGGCACACCCTTCGCAGCGGGAAACCCTGACCGGTATCTCAATCAAATTCACCAAGCAGACGTGGTGGCTGCCGTAAATTTTTTCTTACAAAATCCCAGTGCAGAACGTGGCGTTTATAATTTAAGCGACGACCAGCCTTCGACACATCGGGAAATTTATAGCTGGCTAGCAGAACGGCTTAAAAAACCCTTACCCGCCTTTAGTGGTGAAACTGCTTTACGTAAACGAGGTAATAATAACAGACGCATCTCTAACCTAAAATTCAAAACATTAGGCTGGTCGCCCATTTACCCTTCTTACAAGGAGGGTTATTTAGATTTATTACCTAAAGAATAAAACTATCGTAGATTCCATCCCCCACTCACCACGATGTTAGTTCCTGTAATGTAGCCGCTTTCCTTTTTTAATAAAAATTCTACAGCGTTAATAATATCATCAAAACTACCTAGGCGTCCTGCGGGGATTTCTTTAGCTTCCACTAAGCCCACGCTATTTTCTAAGAATCCTGGAGATACCATATTAACCGTGATTCCATAAGCTGCTTCAGAAGCGGCAAAGGAACGAGTTAAAATATACACCCCCGTTTTTCCAACATGGTAGCTTAAGGCTAAATCCCTCATCCCGGGACGGTCACAGCTGGAGTCCCCTATATTAATAATCCTGCCTAGATCACTCTCCCGCAGTAGAGGTAAAGCTGATCGCGTTACGAAAAAGGCTGAACTTACCGTCGTGTTCAGTCCCTCATGCCATTCACTGTCTGTTAACTGCTGAATATTATGTTCATGGTAAACTCCAGAATTATTGATCAAAACATCCAACTGACCAAAATCTAATTTCACCCTCTCTAGCAGCCTCTTCGCCTCTTCTCCATTGGATAAATCAGCCTTTAAAGCTATGGCTATTCCCCCAAGTGTCTCTATTTCTTGCACCACCTTCTCCGCCCCTTTGCGACTTCTAAAATAATGCACTGCTACCTTGTAGCCACTCTTACCTAGTTGAACGGCTAGCTCAGAGCCCAGCCCTCTCCCTGCCCCAGTTACTAATGCCACTTTTTTCATAATATCATTTTAATTATTCTGCATGGAACGAATGACACCCATGACTTTAGCTACTTCATGAGTGCGCAATAAATCTGTTTTACCAAGCAAGGCCGCTACCGCAAAAAAACTTTCTGCGGTGCGCACTTCATCCTCAAAATACTCGAAAGCATGGGGTAAAGCATGGCAGGTTGGCCAGCCTAATTTACGCAATCGAAAAGTATTTAAGAACGTTGTCAGTTGATAATGCACCCGCTCAGAACTATCTTGCAAATTCTTATAATAAAATCCCATCCCAGGATCAATCCAAATCCGTTTCACTCCCAGCTTAGTCGCCAACTCAATTTGTCTGGAAAAATAATCTAATAACGTCTGCGTATGATCTACTCCTAACTTAATAGCACTAACCTCCCGCACATTGGCTCCTTGTACATAACAGATGATCACGCCAGCATCATGATCCGCCACTAGTCGATAGAGATTTTCCGCCTCCGCCACTCCCGTTAGATTCAGTACCGCCGCACCCGCCCTCAGACAAGCTTCCGTGACCTTAGGTTGATAAGTTTCCACCGAAACCAGAATCCCTTCCTCACTCAAAGCTTTAACCACCGGCACCAACGCACTCATCTGCTGCCCGGCGTCTACTCGTTGCGCATGGGGCAACGTGGACTCAGCCCCCACATCGATCAAGTCTGCCCCCTCCTCCCGTAACCGCTTGCCACGCCTGATCGCCGTGTCTGCACTAAGGCAAACACTTTCCCGATACCAAGAATCTGCCGAGAGATTAACGACGCCCATCGTGTAAGGCCGAACCTTAGAATCGAAAACGCAGCCCTTGAGCTCAAAGGAAGCCACCACTGCGGCCAAATCCCCTCCATGTTTATCCACTAACTCATGTAAATACTCTAATTTTAACATATACGCAGCTGACTAAATTTAGTTAAACTATATCACAAGCTCGAGCGTTATGATGAGAAGCTACCCTTTTCTTTCAGGAAAAACTACACAATCTTAATAATTTACACCCATGAACATGCTTAAATTAAAAAACTTCCTCTACAACCGCTGGCTCTGGGCTGGCCTTGGTCTAGCACTACTCGGTTTAACCGCAGCCATTTTTCTCGGACCTAAACTCATTTACGGAAACCCCACCTTCGCTTCATGGGTGCAAAAACAAATCTCAGTTCAGACTGAAGGTAAATTTAACTTTGAAACGATACACGGTGGAACCTTTAGTGCTGACCTCAAGAATCTCAGCCTGGATCTGGGAAGCACTTCCTCCAACGTGCGTAAAGTAGTGGCTCCTGATCTTAACGCCTCTTTTGCTTTACTCCCCCTCTTGCAAAATAAACTTGTCGTCACGTCGATCCACATGAAGGGCGGCACCCTAGACCTCAGACTAAACGGTGCCGATGCCGCACAGATCAGCCTTCCCGCAGCCAACCACTTTCGTCTCCAAAAAGGGACCGTTAATTTAAGCAATCTCAGCGGATGGAACATTCAATTGGATAAATGCGATCTCATCGTTCACCAAAGCGGCTCCAAGGACAATCCTAACATCTCTGGCTCCCTCCAGGCCACCACCGCTCAAATCGCCAACCTCACCTTACAAAGCCTAGAACTAGATTTTAAAATCGAGAACGGCACCCTCATGGTAGAAAACCTGAAAGCGCAACTCCCCGGGAAATCTAAGCTACGGCTCAACGGCTCCTACACCCTCTTCGGCCAACGAAAAATTCAGACCGACTTAACCCTTGATTCCCCCGATATCCTAAGCCTTTTAAAGGCTCTCGATTTTTCCGAACGCTTCGCTGGTGAAGCCGATGTTAAGCTCAGCGCAGAAGGCCAGTTTACCCCTAGCCTCCGTTCCTTGACTGGCTCGGGAAAAGCCAAGCTTAACAACATCAAGCCTGACGTTAAAATGCCCAGCCTACCCGGCTTTATTGACATCCCCCTTTTACGCCGCATCCGCGCCCTCAACGACCTCGACGGAGACGCCGCCTTCACCCTTCAGGCAGAAAAAATCAACATCACCAACCTCGACCTAAAAAATAAAGACCTCCGTATTTCAGGAACCGCCCAAGTCGGCTACGACCGCCACTTAAACTCACAACTTTTGTTTAAAGGAAATAAGACCGTAAGTGAAGAAATCCCCAACATCGCCCGTAGCTCCTTCGAGCACGATGCGGAAGGAAACGTTGTTATCCCCTTTTCCTTAATTCCTACCACGCGCGATCCCCAAGTAGATATAGGAGACATCGTCAATAAAATCATCTCCAACCCCGTCAAAGTCCTCAATCCGCTTAACTTGTTTAAGTAAACCCATTAAACAAATCCTGCCGTAAAAAAGAGGTTACTTCTTCTCGTGACCCTTGGATACGGGCTTAAAGGTAAAAGGAAATGCGCCTTAAGCTCTGAACCAAACCCATTTTTTAAATGGCAAAGCAAAATTCAGTTTGGTAACATAATATTATGAACCATAAGGCCACAGCAAACCCTAGGGAAAAGCAAGGGGAACTTGGTCAGTATCTAAACGCCTCTAGCCGACTTCATGGCGTCATTAACCAAATCACAATCTCGCATCTAGCGACAATTAACCATGTCTTACATCACGCCCCAAAAACATCCCTTAGGTGAAGTATTTGGCTTTCCGCTCACCGCAACTGACCCTTCGGCGGAACGCCATCGGAGCAAGCGCTTGTGCCCTTTCAACAACAGAATTCCCAATTGCACCAAAGACAAAGCGCAAGACCCATTAGGGGTTTGTAGCGTAGTGCATGGCAATGAAATCGCCATCACCTGCCCAGTGAGGTTCCGGCAAGATTGGTTGATTGCCGACCATGCAGCAGACTTCTTTTTTTCGCCTGGAACCAACTGGACAACTCTTACTGAGGTTCGCCTGAAAGACTCGGATGGCAACTCTGCTGGAAATATCGACGTAGTTCTTTGCGCTTATGACGAGGCCGGACGCGTCTATGACTTTGGCGCATTGGAAGTGCAGGCAGTCTATATTTCTGGCAATGTGCGCAATCCCTTCGCTCACTTCATGTCTGATCCTAATACCAGAGCCGCCATGGACTGGACGCAGGAACCAAACTACCCAAGGCCAGACTATCTCTCTTCATCTCGAAAGCGTCTTGCTCCACAGCTTCTCTTCAAAGGAGGAATCTTACACACATGGAAAAAGAAGTCGGCTGTTGCTATAGACCAAGCATTCTTTCGCACTTTACCCACGATCCCCTCGGTGCCGCGTGACGAGTCGGACTTTGCGTTACTCGTCTATGACTTGCTTCCTCCTTCAAAAGAGAACGGGCAATACCAACTATCTTTGTCGCAGGCAGTTTACAGTAGCTTTACTCAAGCGTTGAGCGTCATCACTACCCCACGTGTTGGCCGGGTCGAAGACTTTGTCCGTGATCTTCAAGCCAAAGTAGATGAGAAGCTTGAGACCGCTCCCAACAACCGAACAATCGACAACCCATTCGAACGCTGACCATGCAAAGACTTCTCTTTCCAAACGATGATCAGACTGAACAAGAGGGACCTGTAAACGTCGCTAGTGTCCCTCAACGTAGTCCTTTCCGGTATCCTGGTGGCAAGACCTGGTTGGTGCCCCTTTTTAGGCGGTGGATAGGAAGCCTACCGACCAAACCCCAGCTTTTGGTCGAACCGTTCGCCGGCGGTGGCATTATCGGACTCACTGCGGCCTTTGAATCGCTTACGGATGGAGTCCTGCTGGTGGAGCTGGATGAGCGCGTCTCTGCCGTATGGCGTACAATTCTCGGTGGGGATGGAAATTGGCTTGCTAATTCCATCTTGAATTTTGAGCTAACGCCAGCTTCCGCTAGAGAGCTACTAGATTCGGAGCCGAGAAGCATTCAGGAGCTGGCACTTCAAACTATCGTTCGCAATCGCACTGCTCACGGAGGCATCCTCGCTGATGGAGCTGGAGTGATCAAAGCTGGAGAGAATGGTAAAGGCATTTTGTCCCGATGGTATCCCAAAACCTTGAGTAGCCGCATCAATGCCATTGGCCATATTGCACATCTTATCGACTTTCTTCAAGGCGATGCGTTCGCAATCTTGGCAGCGAAGGCAAATGAAGCTAGTGCCGCCTTCTTTATCGATCCTCCTTACACTGCTGGTGGTAAGAACGCGGGTTCACGCCTATACAAACACAGCACCATTGATCACAACCAACTCTTCGCAGCTTGCTCAAAGTTGAAAGGAAACTTTTTAATGACCTACGACAATTCCACCGAAGTTTGCAGTTTAGCTCAGAAGTATGGATTCAGCACAAGATCTGTGGCGATGAAGAACACCCACCATGCGGAGATGAAAGAACTTTTGATCGGGCGCGACATGTCATGGCTGCATTAATACGAAATGCGGCTAACCATAGATTAACCCTTAACACTCCGTGAGCTTATAAGGAACCCTAGCCTACTCGCTGCAACAGAGCGAGAGAAGCTAACAGAAAGGATGAGAACCGACCCGACGACTCTCCAAACAAATCGGCTACTTTTTCCTGACGGCATATGACACTCCAAATTCTTACATAACTGGGCGTTGACACTTGCCAAGAATCCATCCCAACTTAGGATATCCCGAACGGAATCGGAGACGTGAAACTTTGCGAAATCACCGAAATACTTTTTGCACCTTAACGGGGAGATGTTTCTTGAGCCTTATTTTGATCTAATCCCATGACTAGTTTGTTCGATGTTATAAATCAAGCTTTAGAACCCCGGCACTCTATCATCGGTTCCGTACGCAGCAGCGCATTCCTTCAGAATGAAGCTTGCCAACAGACCATGAGTGAAGTGAAGCATAACCTCACTAAAGGCAGCGACACGCACTGGTGCAAAGTCACAGTGGAGAGCGGTCAGGCGCAGGGTGCCACCATGCAGTGGCTTCGATTGTGCGTCGCTCCGCAGGGCAACGCCAACAAGAACCCGGCGAGCGCTCTTCAACTAAAGGAAATCAACTCGTGAAAAAGACTCCAAAACGCACCTCAGCCAAACGACGGGGCTCTGCATTCGGAGGTCGCGCAACTGCGGTTGGAGTCGGCTATGAGGCTCAGGTTGCTGCCAGCATAGCGTCAAAAATGCTCGCAGGGGATAGCTGCATAGTTTGGGAGGGCATCAATGGCGAAGACGTTGCCGCAATCACCATGCAGGACGCAGAGCCGGTGGATGACGTTGTGGTTACCTTGCGCGGGCAGCTTCAAGCCAAAGTCTTTATCTCGGCGAAACATCGAGCAGGGACGATTGCCCTGACGGCGACAAGCCCGGCCTTTTCCGAAGTTATCGATTCTTTTGTGCGGCAGTTTCACCTGCTTACGGCTGCACAACGAACGGGGAGTCGGCTCATGTGGGCGGTGCCGTCGTCTGCTGGCGCTGGCATGACGCAGGTCTTGCGAAAAGCATTGGATGCTTTTCGGGCGGATGCCAGTGCGGGCGTTAAAGACTTCCTTCGACGCCGTGCGACCAACGAGCAAAAGGCGATAGAGGTTCTGGTCGTGCAGACAAAACGTTACTGGAAATCGGCCAACAAAAAAGTGCCGAACGAGATGGAGCTACGCGAGTTTATGCGAATGATTCATGTCGCGGTCTTTGATTTCGGTTTGGGTTTCCATCATGAGCAACATGCGGAGGAAACAATCCGCCGTTCTTTGGCAGTAAAGCCGAGCCAGTCGCGTGAAATATGGGATAAATTAGATCTCCATTTTAGGCGTGCTGACCAGCGTGGCCTCCGAACGACCGCAGCTTCGCTCCGCCAGATGCTCACGTCTGATGGGCTGAAGCTGAAACCGACGCCTGGCTTTGCGGAAGATATCGAACTGCTGCGGCGGCTGACGGCTCGTAATCTTGATCGTCTCAAAGACCACACGTTGCTCCGGTTTGCGAAGGACGAGATTCACATCTATCGCACGGAAGAGCTGGTGGCTATGACTGCGGCAGCAAAAAGGGGGCATCTTCTCGTCACAGGCAAACCAGGCTGTGGCAAAAGCGGCCTGATTCACCCTTTGGCCCAGACGCTTAGTAAAGAAGGCATTCCTGTCGTGTTGTTGCTGGCCGAGGAAGTCTTTGACCGTGATTGGAAAGGCGCGGCGAATCTGCCCGGACTTGCTCACGCGCTGGATGATGTGCTCGCCCATTGGCCTGACGGCGCAAAGGGCGTGCTAATAACGGACGCGTTGGATGCGGTGCGCGATGTGGAGGTCCAAAGGGCGTTGCGCCGCTTGCTCCACGATGTGCAGCAAGGAACGTCAGGATGGGCGGTGGTTGCCAGCGTGCGCGAGTTCGACCTGAAGCACGGACGCGAGTTGCGAGAAGCGTTCCCCGGCGATGGAGTCGCCGGACACTGTTCGGACGAGTTCACCGGTGTCTCGCACTTTCATGTGTCCGGTTTGGCGGAAACCAAACTCGATGAACTTGCAGCAAAGGTTGCGGAAATCTGCCCGTTCATTGACAGTGCCCGTAAGAATCCCCGCGCAGGTGGCATTCATCGCTCCCCGTTCTTCCTTCGACTTGCCGCAGAGCTTTTGAAAGATGGTGTTTCTCCCGCGCGGCTCGCCGACTGGAGCAGCCCGGCGATTCTGCTGCGGAGATTCTGGAAAGCGCGAGTGATGGATGGCACCGGTGCAAATCATCGAAAAGTCGCGCTTCAATCCATTTGCCGTCGAATGACGCAGCTCCGAAGCATGTCGCTCTCGATGCAGGAGCTTTCGCTTGGCGCATCAGAGCTTGATGCCACCGACGAGCTTCGCAGCCGTGGCATTTTCCAATCTCCTGTTCTCCGACACGGCAGCCCGGCTGGCGAAGACGAACTGCGGTTCTCCCACGATCTGTTCCACGACTACGCTATTGCACGCTCGTTGATTCCGGTTATGCCAGAGCGATTCGCAGAATTTGCGGCTAGTGAACCGCTGCTCCCCATTTTTTACCGCCAGAGCTTTCTGTTCGCGCTGGAGGAACTCTGGGACGGGTCTGATGGCCGTGTTGCTTTTTGGAAGTGTGCGTTGAAAATCGAGAGCGCCGCACAGCTGCACGGAGTTACCCGGAGTCTGGCGCCGATACTCGCGGCAAGGCGGGTGGACACACTCGTTGATTTGACCCCGCTCTTTGCAGCCGTTCAGCAAGCGACGAGTGAAGATTCGCCCGCGGAAAAAGCACTCTGGCACATGGCATCCGGCTTGCAGGATGCCGATGATGCGGCAATTCGCGCGGGTGCCGGTGCGTGGTGCGCGTTTGCCGCAAAGTTATCAGCACTCCTTCCGGGCCGTCCTTCTCTGGAAACGCCCCTCGTCCACATCCTCGCGCGGCTCAATGGAGTCAGCAGCACTTTCGATACAGACCAACTGCGCAATCTCAATTCGGCAGCACGGGGAGTGCTGGGGCATCATATTGCGAAGGAGGTTTCGAGAGGCTGGCGTTACGCGGCGCTCACGTCGATTGAGACGGTTTGCAGGACGTTCAAGGTTGCGATTCCCGAGAACGAGGCTGCGCTGCGTTCGCTCCTCACTCCGCAACGGCTGGCCCAATTTCCGCACTTGGATCTTTTCGATTTCGCTCACCAACTCAAACATCTCGCCAGCGAGGGCGACGCCGTGGTTTTGAGCCTGTTCGACGCGGCCTTTTCGACAGAGCCGACTTCGGGTGAATGGGAAAACTTTGGCGGTGCCATCATGCCGATGCGGAGGCAGAGCAGCGACAACTGGAACAGCATCCATTATTCCCTCGCAGGGTATTACGCGAGCAGGACAGGCGCAAACGCTGGCTTGATGACGGACATCGCCTGCATCGCATGGAATTCAGCCGTTCGGCGTCGCAGCGAGCGGCATGAATCGGGCAAAAACGTCTTGGCGACGGTTCGTTTTCGAGGCGTCGAGTGTGAACTAGTCGGGGATCGCGGGCACACCTGGAGCCGAAAACACGAACACAAGGAAAGCCGCATCCTTTCGCACTTCGAGACGCTGCTCGATGGATGGGCCACTACTGCCGATGCTGAGAGATTGCCGCTCGCGCTTGATCGTTTCGCCGCTCGAAACAGCACATCACTATTGTGGAAGGTTTTCATGGAGGCAGGGGCGAAGCATCCAGCCGCGCTTGGCCGAGAGCTTGAGCCGGTGCTGGCGGAGCCGCTTTTTCTGACGCACCCCGACTACTGCTACGGAGGGATATTGCTCCTCGCTGCGCTGCACAAGACTGGTGACTCTCCACAGCGCGAACGACTGGAAGCGCTGATTCTCGGCTTGCCTCAAACCGCTCGTTTGCGCCGCAACGAACCTCGCGAGCCTATGCCAAGCTGGGTGGAGTATGCGCAGAACAAGCTGCTCGGCGCATTGGATGAATCCCACATCGTCTCGCCAGCCGTCCGGACATTGCGAATACAGCGAGCGAAACAAAGTCCGCTTCCTGTGAATCGTGAACCCGGGGGCACCCGTGTCACCTCGCACACGTTTTCCGACGAGGAATTGCTGGAGCGCCGGGGTGTCAGCTTGAAAGACCCAGTGAACGAAAAGCTTCTTCGGTTGCGGGAGGCGCTGAAGCCTTTCCGTGAGCAGGACGGCGGAAAATTTACCGTGAGCACGATTGAGCAGCATTGGACGGTCATCGGGCAATGTGAACTCGCCAGCCGCAGACATCGCCCAAAGCACCGCGAAATGGCTGACGAGCTTTGGGGACATCTCGTCAGCGCGTGCGAGAGCATCGTCCACCATGCGGACTGGCCTGCGCCGAACGAGCGGTGGAAAGTGGTGCGTCGTATCATGCTGAAAGCTTCCAATGACACTTCGCCCCAAGCGTCCAGCAAAGACGATTCGAAGGAAGACCAATGGCCAAGTTCGGGCTGGCCTGCACCTCGCCTCGATGCAGCGCGCGGGCTGCTGTTCCTGGTTTATCGTTTGGGGCGTGCCGACAAGCAGACCACGGCGGCATTGCTCAGACTGAGCCAAGACAAATCACACCCACTGCGTTTCAACATGGCCGACCAACTTGCGGTTCTTGAGCAGGCCGAGCCGAAGCTCATGTGGCAACTCATCGACCGCTTCATCCGCTACGAGCGGAAATTTTCCGTGCTCGAAATGGTAGTGAACTCGCTAGACCGCTTGTGGGCGCGGGCTGCACCTGAAGTGAAGCTGCGCCTATCGAGAATTGCCCAGCGCACAATCCGAAGCGCGCCCGATGGGAATCACATTCACGAAACGCTAGCTCGCGCGCACTTGTTCCACTTCCTCAGGACTGGCGATGCCGATTGTGAGGCATTCGTGAATACTCTCATCGCCGAATGTGACCGACAACGGGCCAGCCACGCACTCACCGCTCAACTTCACACCTGCCGCTCTGGACGCTGGCTGACCGATGGTGATGGCGTGAAGATTGTGACCGACGAAGAGACTGCTCGGAAACGCACATGGGGATTCTTTGGAAAATTGCTGGCCACAGCACAGGCAAAGCTCCAGCAAAACAGGGACCGTTGGCAGCTACTTCATGCCGCCGGCCAGCCCGCTGCCGATGAGGTAAATACTACCCAGGAAGCCATCATACGAACCTCTAAACTGGTGGATTGGATTGCGATGCAACTCTACTTCGCCAGCGGCGCTTTCGCAGACAAACAGAACAAGGAAAATGACCGCCTGACAGAGCCGCAGAGGCGGCGGTTTTGGACTGAATCCGCCAACCTCTTTAACGCGCTGGCCACGGAGATTCACCCGCATACCGCGCATCATCTAGTCCAAGCTCTCTACCACCTGCTCCCATGCTCGCCCCGCGAAGTGTTCCTCACTGCTGCAAGGGCTATAACTTCGAGTTCAACAGTCGGCTATCAGAATGAATCGCTAGCCGTAGGGGATGTGGTGAAACTCATTCAGCGGGCACTCGCAGACCACCGCGACATTTTTCAAACCACCGACGGCAAGGAGTCCGATTCTCTCGCCGCACTACTGAAGGTGCTCGACTTATTCGTCGAAGTAGGCTGGGCCGAAGCTAGGCAACTCACGCACCGTTTGGAGGAGATTTACAGATAGGCTACCCGCTGGATTTTTACAAGTAGGAGGAGAATACCACACCAGTGGAGGAAAGTAGTTTTACCCTAAATTAGTTAACAGATAGCGAAGCTTGATGATAAACTAGAAACGGAAAATGAAGAATAACTTCTACACTAACCCCGCTTGCTCTAATAGATCCTGACAGACGATTTTGGCGTCCAGACGTTTTTCGGCAAAGGCGCGGGCGGCTAGGCTGTGCTCTTGATAGTTCCCATTAATCTTAGCGATCCCCGCCACGCACTCTTCCATGGTGTTGAAGGGAATCAAGCCCAGGCCATGCGGCAGGTGCTCGCTCCAGCCAGTGTCTTGCACAATGGACGGTCGCCCCAGAGCCAGATAGCAGGCCGTGCGGCAGCTAAACCAGCCCGTCTTGCCCACCACGTAACCATGCTTAGCGATACTCCACTCGCCCTTCGATTGTTTTAAAAAATTACGGTAGGTTAAGTGATCGGGGATCACTTGATCAGGCTCTAAAATGCCCCAGCCTTTTCCTTCTAATTCTGCCGTTGGCCGTTTCTTCCCAATCCCTTGGCCCATGGCGATGACTAATTTCTGGGGGGTGTGCAAAGGTAAATCTTGAAAACGAGCAAACTCTAAATCTTTCTGCCCATACTCTTTGCCCTGCCAAAGTTTGGGCTTGTAGCTGCACCAATTCATAACGGTGGTGAATTGATCCAAAGGCGCTTCGTGTTGATATGGCCAATACTCTAAGGCCACAGGCTGTAAGGTTTTCTTCCAGGCAATGCCCGTGTCTGGAACTAAACAATCAGCATCGCCCAATTTTAAACCGAAAGAAAAATGACTGTCGTGGCTTCTCAAGCGTTGGGTGTAAGATGTCTTAGCTGGGTCATGTAAACCGATTTGCGTAAACATAGGATCCCCATCGAGAAACATCTGGTGTTTCACTCCCACGTCGTAATCCTCAAACCAACTTGCCGTAGAAACATTGACCAACAAATCAGCCGATTTAATTAATTCCCGGGCCAGAGTTTCGCCTGCACCGTGGAATTTTCCATCTGCCGCATTCCGGTAAATCCAGCGATCACCTAATCCAAAATCATTAAAGATGCGAGTCAGTGCCTCAATTTGATAACTGCAATCTTCCGTGATGGTCTCTTTAATTGGGTCATAAGGCCAAACGCCCGTGTCTTCTAAATAAACCACATCATGCCCCAGAGCGCGGAAGCCGAGCACATACTGAATATAATCCCAGATCACGCCGCCGAAGGGGTATTGCCCTACTAATCCAGTCACAACAATTTTCATAAAGAGTGCCCTTAGTTTAGCGCAGAGTTTAAAGAAGAACCAAGAACTAAGAACGCCCGACCACCCACACTCCTTCTTCCCCAGATGCGGTAACATGCTGACTCACCACTTTCCAACCTAACTCCTCCAGAATCAAGTTTAGTCCTTCTGGTTGAAACCGATTAGAGTAAAAAAGTCGAAATCGTTCTCCCTTTTCGAATCGGAATAACTCGTCTTGATATGTGATGGATGTAGCTTCAGAAAAAATAAGCCACGCCTCCACACGTTTGACTCCTTCATGCTCGGCAATAAAAAATTCTAGATCAGCAATCTCCACCTTAAACCCCAACTCCTCCATTACACATAATAACCACAAGCGCGTTTCATCATTATCATAAAGCGGTAGGATTTTTTCACAGCCTAAAACATAGTCAGAACCTGGAGCTAGATTCGCACTGAGGACAAGAAAATCTCGTGACCTTACCCACTGCGCCAATTGCCCTAAGGCACGCTTAGGTTCAAAATTAGGTAGCATTCCTAAAAATGAAAAAACGTTTAGCTCGTTACACGCCGCTTCCAAATTCCAGTAATCGCCTAAATCGGGAGCCTCCATGAAATCTGCGACTAGGCCCCGCAAAGTAAAAGGCACCTTGCCTAGCATCTGTTCGACATGCGTGCTAGCCTCCGTGACTAGGGTGGGACTAACATCCGCAGCTACGTAGCGTAAGTGATTTGCTTGATTAGAGCAGGCCGAAAGCAATTGGGCATCCTTATGCCCACCCCCACAACCCAGACCTATCACTTGCACGACTTGTCCCACCTCTACCGCTAACCGCTGAAAAGCTTGATCATACATTTTTTCACAATCCAGATCTGTCCGTGACGGTGAGTAACGCTGATGCAAGGCCAACCAAAGCTCAGCCTGCTTATTACTCACATAATGAAATTGGTGATCCATCCTGCGCGTGCGTAGAGATAATTTCAAGCAGTCGCTGACGGCTTGAGGATTCCTGCTAGAATGATAATCAAGTGATTGCTTCAACACGATTTAACCATAACGCAGGTGCTGCGCTTGCAAATATAGACCCATACTCGTGGTGTAGTAAGGCTGATAGTAACGGGCACTTTCATAAATGGTAGAGTTATGCGGGTCGATGCAGCCTGCGGGAATCATTTCAGACATTTCATGGTCGAAACCGGCGTGATCCTTCATCTGCGCCGCTGAGAGGAGAAAGGCAAACAATGTCCAGCCATCGTAAAAGCCTGAAGGCACGCCTGTGTGGTTCATACCCTCACGCTCGGTCGAGCAGACGCTGCGACGTTGTCGATAAGCGGCTTTGGTGGGCTCATCAACATAACCTAAGGGTAGAATCCAGAGAGGGTTTAGCTGCACGGGATGTTTCTGACAACGTGGCACAAAGGTTATGGATTCATTTGCGGCATAGAAGCCAAATTGTGGTTGGAAGAGGCGTTGATAGGCCATGCCACCGCTCATGATTTCAGACCAAAGCAGCGTATCCGCATTTTCTATTCCTAACTCACCCGCCATTTTTAGAGCTTGAGTTAGCGTATAGTCTGCGGCGAAAAGGGCGCAGAGATAGTTCTTGGCATCAGGGCCGCCGAATTCGTCTTGGCCCATGGAGGGCTTTATCCACATGGAGTAAGTTCCGTCTGATTCTTGCGTCAAGCCCGAAGCTAAGAATCGTGCACTTTCTAAAAGTATCGGCCATGCGACGGATCGTGTCCATGCAGAATCAGCTAAAGCATGGGCTGTTTCTATGGCCATACGGGCAGGGTAAGCGGCGTTATGGATTTCAACTTGAAACTCGTTAGGCAGTCCGCCATCTTCGGGGCGGAATAATTTAGCGTCTGGACCAATCGGAAATTCCCAAGACCAACAAACCCCAGGCTTGTTATAAATCTCACGAGTTAATTCCAACTGATTCTTTAAACGTGAATAATAAAATTCTACATGAGCACGCGTGATGTCGGAATGTCCTAGCGTGAGCAAGGCTGGGTGAACGTAGGATAAATCTTGAGGAAAGTGGAGTCCCCAAGCGTTCCCCGTAAAACCCATCGGCGGGGGAGGGCAGCGCACATCGGGAGCGTAGGAACAAAGTAAATAATAAATACTGCGCCAGTAAAGGGCGTTATGATCAGGCTCTGGTAGGGTTATTCCCTTCGTTCCCCAACGTGTTTTCCACCCATCTTCAGAAGACTTTTTCCAAGACGCCAAGTCCTGTGAGCTGATGTTACTTAAAGTATCTCCGAGTTCTTGAGCCCGGGATATAGGCCCTAAGGCTATGACAAAAGTTCCAGAACCAGTGTGGCCTTTAAGTTGAATAAAGGCAGCATCATCTTGTAAGATAGGAACTAAATCACCTTTGAACTGAGCTAGAGAAATGCCATGTGAATTACCCCGACTTAAATCCATCAGCACACAGTTATCATTTAAACTCGTCTGACATTTCACTTTCAATAAAGCACTGTAATCACTGGGATAAAGATCAACGGGTTTTAAAACTAGATCAGGCCGTTCTTCACCCGACCAACATAAGTGAAAGAAGAGCAAGTCACGGCAAGAAGCTTGTGGATTCGTAAAGGCCGTGAGGGTGTAACTAAATTTTTCGGAAATAAATTCGGTAGTTAACCGCCCCGAAGCGAGTTCTAAGTGCTGACGATACTGCTCAGGTTCTTTAGGCAGTTCAGACCATTGCCAACAGACGAGGGGGACTTGTCCATCTAGGCCATGTTTACCACGGTGCCAAACTTCACCATGGGCAAGCCACGTTTTCGAGACTCGTTTACAAACTGGATCAAGCTGGCTCTGGTGTTGTAACCCATAGGAATCAAAGCAACCTCCACAACGACCTGTGCCGAGGTAAAGGTTGAGGGATTTGTTTATCTCAACAGGCCAACTGTTGCGTATAATGTCTCCAGATGTTGACGGATGATTCATAAATTTTTAAGCCTTCAAGTATTCTTCGGTAGCGATCAAATAAACTGCGGCACAACCCCAGTTATAATCAGAAAAACCAGCGGCCTCAAAATCACCCACTTGTGCCGCGACATTTTCTGGAAACCCAGTTGACCTAGAATAGGCCTCTAGCGTCCGTCGAGCAGCTTCTTTCGCTTCCTTCACGTAGCCGTAGCGCACCAAGGTTTGCAGGAGCCAGTAGCTGATATGTGGCCAAGCCCGCCCACGCCAATAACCTAAAGAATCGTGAGTGGGTTCATCATAGGCCACGGAGGGAAATGGAATGTCTCCAAAAAATTGCAGGGGATCGAGTAAAACATTTTCAATTAAGTCCTGCGCCGCTTCTTTCGGCACATTCATGCCAGCAAATAAAGGCCAGAACATGTAAAATGTTTTTACCCGGCGATGGCTACGGGTGTGGTGATTGTAGTCCCAAAATCTTTTTTCATCAGGGAGGTAGCACACTTTCATTAGATTCATTTCAAGGTCGGCTGCTCGCTTGCGGAAATGGGA
>JAWXBW010000032.1:0-17947 GCA_034440395.1 Blastochloris sp.
GATTAATAAAATAAGTAAAAGAAAGAAAAATTCTGAAGATCTACTTGTGCGATGGTATAATACACTTGCCTGGAATTTAAAACATACTATGCTACTCTGACTATTCCCACAGATGATAAATATAGCAATCATAGGTTCCGGTGGTATGGCAGGTAACCATGTTGAGCATTACCAGAAAATTCCTAATTGCCGTGTCGTAGCGGCCTGCGATGTGGATCTAGATCGGGCTAAAGCCTTTGCTATTAAACATGCTATTCCACTTGCTTATGGGAACGTCGAAGAACTTTTTGCGCAAGCGGATTTTCATGCTGTTAGTAACGTCACGCCAGACAGTTTTCACGCTCCCATCAGTCTCTTAGCTCTTAAGCATCGTAAGCATGTCTTATGCGAAAAGCCACTTGCCACGAACTACGCAGACGCTTTGGAAATGGCTCAAGCCGCCCAAAAGGCTGATGTCATAAATATGGTCAACTTTTCCTACCGTAACAGCTCTGCTATTCACCACGCCTATGAGCTGGTGAAAGCTGGGAGAATCGGGCGAGTCATGCACGTAGAAGGTCATTATTTACAAAGCTGGCTCTCTCAAAATTCTTGGGGTGACTGGAAAACTACTCCCGCTTGGCTCTGGAGGCTTTCCACCGCTCATGGCAGTAAAGGCGTGCTGGGAGACATCGGAGTCCACCTCTTGGATTTTGCTTCCTATCCCGTAGGCGATATCCGCTCGATTAATTGCCGCTTAAAAACATTCGCCAAGGCCCCGCAGGATCAGGTAGGTGCCTACCATTTAGATGCAAATGATTCTGCCGTCATTACGCTAGAGTTTGCCAGCGGTGCTATCGGTTCCCTGTGCTGCACCCGTTGGGCCACAGGCCATGTTAACACGGTTACACTATCCATTTATGGTGATGAAGGTTCCATCAAGATAGATCTTGATCGTTCCAGCACACAGCTTGAATGGTGTCAGGTTAAGAATGGTCTAGCTAGTCCATGGACAACGGTGGATTGTCCAGCCACCCCGAATATTTATGAGCGTTTCATCTTATCGATTATGCAACAACAACAAGACCAGCCTGATTTTGCCCGTGGTGCCCAGATCCAATGCGCCTTAGACGCCTCTGCGGAAAGTCACCACACGGGTCTTAGTGTGCAACTTTAAGAGTTTATGAACCACACTAATCATCCCCACGACATCCGTATCGGAACCCTTGCCGGAAAAGGTATGCAAACGGCTGACTACATCAAAGCCATTTTGCCACATGGGTTTGAATCCTTTCAGATTAACTTTTGGCAAACGTTGAGCGGACTAGATTTAAAAAAAATCGCTACTGAAGTAAAAGAGGTCTTAACTGGCAGCGGAGCAGTAGTCTCCTCTATAGGTATTTACGGAAACCCCTTGGAAACAGACCCGTTAGATTTAGAAACAGCACAAGGTTTTTCCGAGCTGATCAAGCATGCCCACCTTTTTGGTACAGACCTAGTCACAGGCTTTGCTGGTCGCCTACGGGATAAGCCTGTAGATCAGTCCTATACACGTTTCCGCGAAGTTTTCTTACCCTTGGCTCATCAAGCAGCAGACTCAGGCGTAAGGATCGCTTTTGAAAATTGTAGCATGGGCGGTGACTGGAACCGTGGCGACTGGAACATGGCATTCCACCCACGCGCTTGGGACGCCATGTTTAATGAAGTGCCTAAAGATAATATTGGATTAGAATGGGAACCCTGCCACCAGATGCTGCAATTGATTAATCCTATGCCCCAGATTAAGCGTTATGGGAGCAAATTTTTTCATATCCACGGGAAGGACGCCAAAATAGACTCCAATCTTATCCAAGAAGAAGGCATCGTAGGTCCCTCCACTTTTGGATTCCATAAACATCCAGGTTTGGGAGACAGCAACTGGACGCGCATCATCGAAGAACTGCGTAAAGTGGGCTACCGCGGCAGCATCGACATCGAAGGCTGGCACGACGACGTTTATCGCGGAGATTTAGAAATGACTGGTCAAGTTAACGCACTGCATTATCTAAAGGCTTGCCGCTTACCCTTCGTTCCAAATCCACCAGAATTTTAGATACCAAGCCGCCGCACCTCATGCGCTTACGCATTTATAAAATTGTTAGTTTTAGTTTGGCCTTGGGGCTGTTGACCCTCTTCTTTATTTTTTCCTTCCGTCAATTAGACTACCAATGGAACTGGACAGCTCTTACCCCATACTGGCCTAAGTTCTTGCAAGGTTGGTGGACGACCATCCTCATTTCATTAGTAGCCATGGTTTTAAGCCTCTTCATCGGCCTGCTCAGTGCGCTAGCACGCATTCAATCTTTTTTAACCCTGCGTTATCTGAGTTTAATTTATACCGAATTAATCCGAGGCACTCCACTACTCGTCCAAATTCTCATCTTTTTTTATGTGGTGGCAGACGGCCTCGGCTTACAAAATCGTTACGTTGCTGGGGTTCTCATCCTAGCCATATTCAGTGGTGCCTATTTATCAGAAATTTTTCGAGCCGGCATACTTAACACCAGCGCCTCGCAGGTGGAGTCTGCTCGGTCTATCGGACTCACCTCCTTTCAAATATACCGCTACGTTATTTTCCCCCAAGCTTTACGCCAAAGTCTCCCTCCCATGGCGGGACAATACGCTTCCTTGATTAAGGACTCATCCCTTTTATCGATCATCGCAATTAGTGAATTCACACTGAATGCTCAAGAAGTCAATTCCTTCACCTACAGCACCTTAGAATCTTACCTACCCTTAGCTTGCGGCTACCTCATGTTGACCCTTCCTATTACTTGGTGGATGCGTCATCTAGAACGGAAATTCGTTTATGAAACTTGAACTGAGAAAACTCTGTAAAAGTTTCTCGGGTCAACCTGTTTTCCAGAATCTTGATTATACCTCTACATCAAGCCAAGCCCTCGTTCTTTTAGGCGCATCAGGTTGTGGTAAGTCCACCCTATTACGTATCATGTGCGGACTCTTAGCACCAGATTCAGGTGAAGTATTGCTCAACGGACAAGCCATCGCCCGAGAAGCCGACGCCCTCCGTGACTACAGAAAAACTCTCGGTATCGTTTTCCAATCAGCCAACTTATTCGCTCATCTTAGTGCCTTAGAAAACGTATTATTACCTTTGGAAAAAGCACATCATTACACCAAAATCAAAGCCCTCGCGCGGGCAGACGAACTCCTGCAACGATTTCAACTCAGCAGCCACGCCCACAAAAAGCCCGCACAACTTTCTGGTGGCCAACGTCAACGTATCGCCATTGCCAGAGCACTCGCTCACCACCCTAAATTACTTTTCCTTGATGAGCCTACTTCAGCCTTAGACCCAGAAATGGCGGAGGATGTTTTAAGCTGCATTGATCTGTTAAAACACGAAGGTACGGACTTTGTTTTAGTTACCCATCAACTCGCCTTCGCCCGTCGTGTGGCTGACGAAATCATTTTTCTCGGGGAGGGGCGCATAATCGAAGCTGGGTTGAGTGTTAACCTTTTCCAGCAGCCCAAAACGCCGCAGCTTCAAGCTTTTTTAAGCAAATATTTAGACGGGCTCCACTAAAATAATTCTTTTCCTGCTGAGCGAAGGAGTTTTTCCGTTACGTCTGGGCCTACGCAGGTCAACACCATGCGTCCTGGCTGAAATAACTCTGCTGCTATGAGCGATACCTGCTCCGGCGTGACGGCTTGAATTTTAGCCATACTAATTTTTAAATCTTCCACATAACCTAGGCCGACTAGGGACTCGCCCAGCCACATCATGCGATTCGAGGTGCTCTCCATACTGAGCTTAGTTTGCCCAATCAAATAATCTTTAGCTCCTTGCAGCTCGGCTAGGGAGGGTTTTTTCATGATGATACGGCGGAGTTCTTTTCCCGTTAATTTCATGGATGCTAAGATGTTTGCCGTATCTACTCCGAGCTGTAAGTAGAAAGCACCGCAGTCGTAAAAATGATTGGTAGAAGTTTGCACGGAGTAAGCCAGACCATGCTGTTCCCGTAAGGATTGAAAAAGACGTGAGCTCATGTTTTCGCCTAATAAGACACTGAGTATTTTTTCGGCATAACACTTAGGATTCTTACGGGCGTAGCCGCGGATGCCGAGTGCCAAGCTGGATTGTTGAAAGGGTTTAACAATGGGGAGGACTTGTAAGGTACGCGTCCTAGGGGGTTTCATTCTTGAATAGGTCGGGGTGGCTGTGGGGCCTACTCGTTTATTCAAGTAAGGGGCGAGTTTTTTTCTGACATTTTCTTCAGAGAAGTTGCCCGCTAGAACAACGGTGGTCGTTTGGGAGTGGTAATGATTTTTCCAAAATTGCATGAGTTTATCACGAGGTATGGCACCGACAGATGTGGGGGTGCCGGCAACGGGAAGTCCTAGACTATTACCCTTCCAAAGAGCTTCATTGAGGCGGTCCATAGCGAGGGACGTGGGCTGATCTTCATACATGCGAATCTCTTCCAAGATGACCCCGCGTTCACGTTCAACTTCTAACTTAGGAAAGCTAGAATTCCAGAGCATGTCGAAGAGCACATCTAAGACGAGGTCTAAGTGATCGGCACCCATGCGAGCATAATAACAAGTCATCTCTTCGGACGTGAAGGCGTTTAGATCACCTCCTTTGCTTTCGATATCTTGAGATATTTTTAAAGCGTTTCGTTGGCGTGTTCCTTTAAAAAGCATGTGTTCAAGAAAATGGGCGCCTCCTTGAAGTCCCTGAGGTTCATAGCGCGAACCCACGTTAAACCAAAGACCTACGCTGATACTTTCTACCTCGTCCATGGGACAAAACGCTAGATTAGCCGCACCGAGTTTACCTGTAGAAACAGTAAGCATAAGGGAAGAGACTAAGTGGCTATAAAGTCTCTGTCAAATGCTGGGGTTTATAGGGCAAAAGCATTTTTTAATAAAGTATTGTAGCCCTAGAAGAAACTTCGGAGGTCAGGCCAAGGAACTCGTCTTACCGTCCTTCGTTGTCCGCTTCAACGAGGCAACACGTTGGCTCGATGGCTGTTCAAGGATTGGAAAGTCAGGCTTTATTCAGTCCAAAAAAGTTCATAAAGTTGTCTTAACTAAGACATGTCTAGGGATGGAAGAGGGAAATATTAGATAAGAGCCTGACATCACAATTCCATTTCGCCGTGTATGACTGGGTGAATATAAAGTTGATTATAAATGTGATTTTGCATTCGTTCTCCGTTCGCCAAACTATGCGCCTGTAGAGCTTGATTTTACGGATGCTATTATCAGAAAATTCAAAGCTTAGATGGCAAATGAACCTAGCCACTTCAACTGGCTAGACTAACAACGACTTTGATTGAGCTGTTCCGCCTCAGTGGGAGCAAGAGTTAGCACGCTTCCAGCTTTCCGTTTTTGTTCACCAAGTTTATCATGTAGCCATTATGACTCGGCTATTGAACTAAACCATGTTTGTGTCAAAGTTGCGAAATGGAGATAGAGGTCGTTGGGCAAATCCAGAAAAGTGAAGCTATTGCTAGCGGCCACGGGATTAGAGAATTACAGAATCTTAAAAACCTGTTTGGCATTGGACAGTGGAGGAAAATGAAGGGTGAAGCCAAAATAAGACTTCATCTGGTAATGTCCGCTTAGCTGAGCTACATTGGCATGAGGCTCATGGGATTGGTCGGAGAAAACTAAAAATCAAAAAATTCTTAGATTAAATATATGAAGCGACATTTTGTTTTGTGTGTTGATGACGGTGGCTACCCAGAGTCATTAGAAAAACGTAAGTTTTATGAGGTACTGAACGACCCTAGTGCAACTTCCGAAGGGATGATTCGTGTCATTGATGAAAGCGGGGAAGACTATTTGTATGAAGGCAAATTATTCTTAGAGGTTTCACTTCCCCCACCAGTCGAACTAGTTCTTGAGACGGCATAAACCTATGCGGAATAAAG
Source organism: Blastochloris sp. (assembly GCA_034440395.1). Taxonomy (GTDB): domain Bacteria; phylum Verrucomicrobiota; class Verrucomicrobiia; order Methylacidiphilales; family JAAUTS01; genus JAAUTS01. Next base: position 5,922 of record JAWXBW010000032.1, read on the forward strand.
TCATCCTTCTAAGCCTACCATTCGGGCTGGGTGGCCATATACGTTGATAGGGCTGCCTTGCTTCCATGGGATCAAGGGTGAGCTCACTTCCAACTTTCCGTTTTTTGTTCGGTTTTAAGCTCCTGCCCCCTCTGCGTCTCTGTGTGAAAAACCCCCGAGTTTTATCCTTTCTCTTCTCTGAGGTCTTTTAGAGACGGCAAAGAGATCTGTCTAGCCAAGTCGGGAGGTCTATTTTGGTTCCTCGTTAAAAAAGGCTCGCTTAGTGTGCTTAGCTTTGGCATTCCCTTAGAATGCGTATCTTAAGCGGTATCCAACCTTCTGGGGCTCCTCATCTCGGTAATTACTTCGGGATGATGCGTCCTTCTGTTGAGCTTCAGGCTAAAGGGGAGTGTTTTTATTTTATCGCTGATTATCATGCACTGACTTCATTGGAGGATGTTTCTACGTTGAAAGATCGCTCCATTGAGGTTGCAATGGATTTTTTAGCGTGCGGCTTAGATGCGGAGAAGACGGTTCTCTTTCGCCAAAGTGCGGTGCCTGAGGTGCATGAATTAGCTTGGTATTTATCTAACGTAGCTCCGATGGGTTTATTAGAACGTTGTCATAGTTACAAAGATAAGGTGGAGCGGGGGATTAGTCCTAATCATGGGTTGTTCGCTTACCCTGTTTTAATGGCGGCAGACATTCTTTTGTATGAGGCGGATATTGTGCCCGTGGGGAAGGATCAAAAGCAGCACCTAGAAGTGGCGCGTGATTTAGCTCAGAAGTTTAATCAAGCCTACGGTAGCACATTCAAAATCCCTGAACCAGCGATTCGTGATGAGACGGGCACCTTACCTGGAGTGGATGGGCAAAAGATGTCAAAGTCTTATCGCAACACGATCGGTTTATTTGCGCCAGAGAATGAATTCCGAAAAGCGGTTATGGGAATTAAGACGGACTCGACAGGGGTGGCGGATCCTAAGCCAGTGGAGGATTCCATTATTCTAGCCTTAGCTCGTTGTGCGGGCACGGCGGAGCAAGTGGCGGACATGGAGGCAAGTATGCGTGCGGGTGGGGTGGGTTATGGTGAGTATAAGAAGCAATTGTTTGGTTTATTATGGGACGCGCTTCGGCCTATGCGGGAGCGACGGGCGGAGTTGGCGCAAAACCGAGACTTTATTTTAAGTGTGGTGCAGCGTGGGGAGCAGCGGGCGCGGGCGGCGGCGGATCAGGTCTTGACTAGGGCTCGCCGTGCGGTGGGGATTGCCTAGTTGCGTAGTGACCTAGATTATTGCTAAAAAGAAGATGTTATGTTGAATGCAGATTTACCAGGCTGGAGAGTTAGCTTACCCGTTTTCGATGGGCCGTTGGATTTGTTACTTTATCTTATTAAAAAAGAGGAGATGAATATTTACGACATTGAGGTGGGTAAGATCACGCAGCAGTATCTTCTTCATCTGGACATGATCACACAGACGGATTTGGAGATGGCAGGGGATTTTTTAGTGGTGGCAGCTACCTTGCTTTACATTAAGAGTCGCACGTCATTACCTGAGGAGGAATCGGAGGAGGGGGAGGATCCACGCTGGGAATTAATCCGGCAATTAGTGGAGTATAAAAAGTTTAAGGACGCTTCTTTTGAGTTGCAGTTACGCGAGGGGCGGCGGGAGAAGATTTATTATAGGGAGACTGAGCAGCAGAGACCGACGATTATACCCACGGGGTTGGGTGAGGTAGGGGTATTTGATTTAGTTAAAGCTTTCCAACGCATCTTAGATCGGGCTCGGGAAAAAGAAGGGTTCCGTGAAATTTACGAAGAGCGTTATACGGTGAATGATAAGATTCAGTATATTCTGGATCGCCTAGATAAAGAGGAAACGGTTTTATTTACAGCCCTTTTTAATGATGTCTGTTCACGTCCAGAAATTGTGGTGACGTTTCTGGCTTTACTAGAGCTGGTGCGGCTCAAGCAGATTAAGGCTCGTCAGTCTGACGCCTTTAGTGAGATAGAGATTTACCGTGGCCCAACACCTACTCTAGTCTAAAGTCATGGACTCACTGAAAATAATCGAAGCGATATTATTTGCGGCTAATCGACCTCTTTCGGAGGAGGAGATTGCTGCGCTATTGATTCGTGGGGGTGAGACGGCGGGACTTTTGTTTGAACTAGAATCTTTAAGCGCAGAGGTGATTCGGCAAATGATGTTGGAATACACGAAGCGTTTAGAGGAAACGAGCTTGCAATTAGTCTCCGTGGCAGGAGGGTATCGCCTAGCGACAAGGGAAGAATTTGCCCCGTGGATTTCCGCCATGTTCGATGAGGCTAAGCCTCCGCGTTTGAGCAGCCCAGCTCTGGAGACCTTAGCCGTAATCGCCTACCGGCAGCCTATCTCGCGGGCAGAAATAGAAGCGGTGCGCGGGGTGGCGGTGGGCGGCGTGTTAGAAACTCTGGTGGATCGAGCTGTGATCCGCGTGGCGGGCCGGGCCGATGTCCCAGGGCGTCCTTTAATCTATGAAACAACACCTTTTTTCCTAGAGCATTTTGGTTTACGTGACTTGAATGATCTCCCTAACGTCGAAGAGTTAAAGCGAGTGAAACTGCCTGATCCCCCAATTTTGGAAAACCCACAACAACCCGAATTACTTCATGAATCTTCAGGACATACGCAAGAAAATTGATCACATTGACACGCAGGTTCTAGCCTTGCTCAATGAGCGCACGGGCTTAGCGAAAGAAGTGGGTCAAATTAAAAAAGCTTCTGGGCAGGCCGTTTTTGCGCCTGAGCGGGAGGAACTGCTGCTAAATCAATTAGAAAAAAAGAATAAGGGACCTATCTCCCATTCTACATTGCGCGCCATCTACCGCGAAATTCTTTCCGCTTCGCGTTCCATGCAGAAGCAATTACGGGTTAGCTACCTCGGTCCAGAAGCCTCGTATTGTCATCAAGCTGCACTAGACCGTTTCGGCACGAGTGACCAGTATCTTCCTGCTCGCAGCATACCAGAGATTTTCGCCATGGTGCAGCGTGATGAAGCTGACGCCTGTGTGGTGCCTATTGAGAATTCAATTGAAGGCGGGGTGAACGCCACGCATGATTCCCTAGTTTCAACGGACTTAAGTATTTGTGGTGAGATTTATTTACATGTCAGGCACATGTTAATGGCCTCACCTGACTCTAAAGAAATCAAAAAAATCTACTCTCACCCACAATCCTTTGGGCAATGTCGGCAGTGGTTGATGAAGCATTATCCCGCAGCGGACTTGATCGAGGTTTCCAGCAACTCGGCCGGAGCCTTACGGGTTCTAGAGGATCCCCATGCGGCGGCCATAGCTAGCCAATTTGCCGCACGACATTACGAATTAAAAGTCTTAGATCATAATATTCAGGACGTGGCGCGTAACCTAACGAGGTTCCTTATTCTTAGTCGCAGCTCGCCTGTTAAATCTAAAAATGACAAGACCAGCCTCCTTTTCACCGTATCTCATGAGGTGGGGGCTTTGACGCAGGTTTTGGAAATTTTCTCTTTAAATAAGCTGAATCTAGAAAAAATAGAATCACGCCCTGCTGCGCAGAAAGAATGGGAGTATCTGTTTTTTGTTGATGTTAAAGGCCACAGTCAGCAAGCTAATCTAAAACGTGCTTTGGCTCAAATCCGGCGTAAAACCCTTTGGTTAAAGATTTTGGGGTCTTATCCCCAAGCTAATAAAAATGTCTAACGATTCGTCTGATAAAAAAGAAAATAAAGGGTTCCTTTCTAAGCTTGGAGCAGTCTTCAAGAAATCGGAAAGCGAAGCACCTTCATCTTTAGCGTCTAAGATTGAGAAGCCCCTAGATCCTTCCCTTGAACCAGAAAAGCTTGAGGTAAAAGATAGTGCTATTGAGGAAAATCCTAGCTCTGGTCTAAAGCCACCTCTCTTTGTTGAAGCTGATTTAGCCGCTGAGCTAAAGCCAGCTACTTTCGCTATTCCTGAGCCCATTACTGCGATCCCTGCCTCGACTGTTACGTCTGCTGAAGAAAGGTCACCTCAGATTCAACCTCCCCCATTTAAAAATTTAGTCATTCCGCCAGTTCCTAAGAAAGAAGAACCCGCTTTGGATATGGTAAAAGTCCCCTCATTATTTCCGAGTAATAAATCCGTAGAGGTTAATATCGAGCTAGCACCGCCGCCTATCATCCCCAAGTTTCCTAAAGCCATAACATCAGAGATTATTCACAGTAAGGAACTGGCTGCTAAGAGCTCTGAACCTGCCCGGCCTACACCTCTTGCCGCATCAAGTATGGCAGCCCAAATCAGTACCGTAGCACGCCCCTTAGCTGTGGCAGTGCCTGCGCCCTTAACTATAAAAGAACAAGAACAAGCAGCTAAAGGGGAATCTCCAGAATCCATTAATCCTGTGGTTTTGCCAGAGCCGATTGGTCAATCTCTTGGGGTAAGGGCTGCTAACTTACCGCCAGTGTTTCCTTTGCCATTGCCAGCCCCTTTGATTAAAGCAGAGAATGAAACTACGGAATTTCACATTCCACTTATCCAACCTCCGTTACGTAATAAAGAAATCCTAGTGGAAGTCCCTCTAGCTAAGGATTCAGAAAACCTCACGCGCAGCCTAAGCCTCTTTGCTCCCTCTACCTCAAATGAGCCAGTGGGTAAGCAAAGCATTACAAAAGTTGAGCTTGATCCCAATCGGAGAAGGCGTGAACCCCAAACTCCTGCTCCGGCACCTGCCCTAGGCACAGAGGCTACGTCTCTAGTGCAGGAAACCCCTCCCATCGTTATCGCACCTAAGCCAGATTTTGCTTACAGGGCTGCGGCGGGTTGGGTAGTAGGGGCAATTTTCCTCTTCGGGCTAGGGGTGGCTATTTACTTATTTAGCCGGGAGACTGTTGTTAATGTGAACTTTGCCCTAGACGAGTTGAGCGTCATGGAAACTCCGCTGATCGTCTATAATTTTGACGGGCAAGTAAGCCAAATCAAGCGTGATTATGATGAGAGGCGCAAGCCCATGGTTCTGCGTCTAGATGCGGTGGAACGTGATCTAGCTTCGGCTAAAGCAGACCTTGCTGGGCGCGAGGAAAAGAGGCGCATTCTCATGGAAGAGGTGCAAAAGCTGAAAGATTCCATACCCGTGATGGTCGCTGAAAGTGAAGCGAAGCTGAACAATTTATGGACGAATGAAGGGGGCGACTTAGACCGCTCCTATGAGAGCCGCAAGGAAGAGTTACATCAGGAGATTGAAAAGCGAGCCCAGGAACTAGGACTCAAATACACACGTAACACCGAGCTCGATGCGCTGGAGGTAGCGGTTAACGCCTTCCGACTTTCTCTCTACGGCGCACCTAAGGGAGTAAATGTTGATGAGCAACGCATCTTCAGTGAAGACCTTTTAAAGCGCTGGAGAGATTTTGAGAAGGAGTGGGCGGTAAAGCAATTAGAAATTAAAGATGAAGCACTGGTCATTAAACAATCTCCTGGCCCTAAAATTGACAGGGCTCAAGCGGCTTTAGAAAATCTTAAAGTGAACCTTAATTCTCTTAACATTGACTTGGCCTCTTTGCAAGATGAGGTCAATCGCCGCCAAGAAGAAGAAGTTGAAGAACAAGAGAAATTGCGGGAAGCGGAAAAGCCTTTTTTATCCGACCTCTTAAAGGTGCCACAAAACAATATTTTGAAATCTTTGAGCTTAGGTGCCGACGGTAAAATCGTTCTGCGTAAGCTAAATAAAACGGCGGATATGTCTCCAGGAGATTATCGCCTCTTTGTCCAAGCGCAAAACCAAGAAGAAATATTTTGGGCGATTAAAGAGTTTACTGTCTCTAAGTATAAAACTACTGAAGTTAGTATTGTGCGGGAAGATTTTGCGCCAATTCGTAAATTTATCCAATAAATCGGTGGGGATTATATTTATTCTGCTAGAACACCGATGATCTACGCCACTAAGATACTCTTTGTCTGGCAACGACTAATTCCTGAACACTGCGTTAATCTTTGGCTTGAACGAGTAGCTTGGGTGGGATCTCAGAACTGCGTCGTCTCTACGTTTCCCTCAGGTAAGTCCGCTAAGCTGCACGTGTATGGGCAAACGGAGAGGTGCTGCCGCAAGCTTGTGAAAAATTACGGAGGCAAGCTGATTAAAACTAAAGGCTCGGACTGGATTAAGGCGTCACTGCAACCCATTATCTTGCCCTTTCCCCCACATCTGTGCGTAGTCTCTGAAGGACAGGTGCCGAAGAAGTGGCGGCATCTCCCGAAGCTATGGATTCCAGCAGGTATGGCCTTTGGCACAGGAGATCACGCAACCACGGGTATGTGTTTACGCCAAGTTTTGCAGCGTTGTCGGGGCGGAAAAAAGCGTGTTCTAGATTTAGGCACAGGCAGTGGTATTTTAGCTCTGGCCGCCGCTGCTCAAGGCCATGCCGTCGTCGCCATGGACTTTGATGCGGAAAGCATCCGCACAGCTAAGGCTAATATTAAGCGTAATGAGATTTCAGGTAGCGTGCGTTGGATTCATGCCGATGTAAAAACGTGGGAGCCGAAAGGATCAAAGTTTGATTTGATCGTGGCGAATCTTTTTTCATCCCTCCTCATAGTGGCTTTACCCAAGATGAAGCGTTGGTTGAAGCCAGAGGGAGAAGTGATTCTGTCAGGGGTCTTAAAAACGCAGTTACCTGAAGTGCTGAGTGAGTTAAGTCGGCTTAAGCTGGAAGTAAAGCGTGTGCTTAAAAAAGGTAAATGGGTTTGTATCGTGGTAGGGTCTTAACTCTTGGATTATGAAGGAGTCTATGTTCCAGAAATGCGCCAAGAGGTTCATCTTAAAAATTCTCTCATGGGTCTATCGTGTGGAGGTTCGTGGTGAAGAGTTCTTTCCCACAGAAGGCCAAGGTGTTTTGCTGGTTTGTAACCATGTGAGCTATGTGGATGCGATTATTTTGCAGATGGCTTCACCACGAGCTATCCGTTTTCTGTCGTTTGCAGAATTTTTTAAACAGCCAGTGCTTGGTTCACTTTTAAGAGTGTTCCGAGCCATACCCATTTCTTCAACCCATGCTAAGGATGCGGTGGTGAAGGCAGCAGAGGCTCTGCAAGAAGGGGAGATGGTTTGTATTTTTCCCGAAGGCAAATTAACGCTCACAGGGGAGTTGCAAGAGTTCCAAAAAGGGTTTGAACTCATTGCACGAAGGGCCCACGTGCCTGTCATGCCAGTGCATTTGGGATCGCTCTGGGACTCCATTTTTTCCCACCAAGGTGGGCGGGTTTTTCTTAAGTGGCCGAAACGACTACCCTTTCCCGTGCAGGTGCGTTTTGGAAAGTGTCTTAAAACTGAGGAAGCAACTGCGAAGCATGTCAGACAGATAATGTTAGAGCTGGCGCAATGAAAATCGAGGGTTGATCCTTACTCTGGTTGGCTTACTATTTATTTATGAAAATCGGTGTTGCAGCAGATCATGGTGGGTATGCGTTGAAGGCTGAGTTGGTGCAGGAACTTAAGGCACAGGGCTATGAAGTCCAAGATTTTGGACCCGATCATTTTGATCCGGCTGATGATTATCCTGATTTTGGCATTCCTGCCGCGCGTGCCGTGGCTGCTGGGGTAATGGATCGTGCTATCCTTATTTGTAACAACGGTATCGGGATGGGAATTTTAGCAAACAAGGTAGAAGGGGTGCGTGCGGCGGTGGTTTATAATGAGCAGAGTGCGCGTGATACGCGAGAGCACCACGACTCTAATGTGATAGCACTTGGCGGACAGGAGTTTTCCGCTGATCGTTTGAAAGGGTTTATCGATATCTGGCTCAAAGCAGAATTTGCTGGGGGAAGGCATGAGCGCAGGATGAGGAAGATTATGTCCCTCACTACTAAAGAGACAACGCAGGCTTAAAGCTTTCTATTTTTTCTTAGAATTTCCTCGGGATTAAGGCCAATGAGTTCTTTAGTTAGGAAAATCCCGTTTTTACGAATAAGCTTTCCATCAAACCAAATTTCTCCACCCCCGTAGTCGTGGCGTTGGATGTTGACCATGTCCCAATGGACTTGGGAACGATTACCGTTGTCGGCTTCTTCATAGGCTTGGCCGGGAGTGAAGTGGAAGGAACCTGAGATTTTTTCGTCAAAAAGAATATCGCGCATGGGGTGTAGGATATGCGGGTTGAAGCCGAGGCTGAATTCTCCGATGTAGCGGGCGCCAGCGTCAGAGTCGAGGATTTGGTTAAGGCGATCGGTGTTTCCGTTGCAGGAAGCCTTAACTATTTTACCTTTTCGGAAGGTAAGCTTAATACCGTCGAATGAGGTGCCTTGATAAATAGTAGGAGTGTTGAACTGAATTTCTCCTTCCACACTAGTTTTAATGGGACAGGAAAAGACTTCACCGTCGGGGATGTTACGTTTACCACCACAAATGACGGAGCCGATTTCTTTGATGGAAAAGCGCAGGTCGGTGCCAGGTCCTTTGAGGTGAACAAGGTCAGTTTGATCCATGATTTTTTTGAGACGCTGCATGGCGGGCTGAAGGGCGGCATAGTCCAAGGTACAGACACGGAAGTAAAAATCTTCAAACGCAGAGGTGCTCATGAGGGCTTGTTGAGCCATAGCACCTGTAGGCCAGCGGAGGACGACCCATTTTGTTTTTTTGACCCGCCAGTCCATGACAGGGCGTAGAATTTTAGAGGCTAGCTTCATGCGTTCAGTAGGAACGTCGGAGGATTCAAAAATGTTATTAGCTCCGCGGATGGCAATGTAGGCTGACATGCCTTTCATGCGTTGGAGTTCAAGGTTACGGGTGAAGGTGAGCTGTTCTTCGGTGCATTCACGGAGGAGTTCACGTTGGATGCGTGAGTCATATATGTTGATGTAGGGAATGGCGTTTCTGGAGCGGACGGCGCGGAGGAGGGCGGTACCCATTTCGGCTGGCACATCAAAGAGCTCGATCAGGATGCGTTCACCTGTTTGTAGTTCGGTAGAATGCGTGCAGAGAAGATGAGCGAGTTGGTCGTAGCGTGAATCGTGCATAATCTGTAGTTTAAAATATCATGTCTGATGTGTTCTGCTAGAAGAAAATTCACACGATAGCTCAGACAGTTCTGATAGTGACGACCTACAAAAAACTGATTAAGACTAGATCGACATGCGACTTGGTTATGCTAAAATGTTCTTTATGAAGAACTCCCTTATTTTGGTTTTTTGTTCCGTAGTTTTATTGACAGACGTGGGTGCAATGGGACCGGCTCCTAAAACTCTACCAGTAGCAGAGGTGGAGAAAAAGAAAGAATTGGTTTCCCCCTCAATTGAAGGTCAGGCGACGATGAAGTTAAGAAATGATTTTGAGTCGATATTAAACAAGATGGAGTTAGCTCTAGTCCCGAGTGAGAAAGCGGGCGAATTCAAGATAGTTCGGGATGAACGCTGGCGTTTTGCGGCGTCACGGGCAAATTTTGATGATGGCTATAACAACTTAGATTTAAATGCCTTAGGTCACGTGGCGGTAAAATATGCGGTGAAGCGTGCTAAAACAGACGAACAAGGTTTATTTCAATTTGAGCAAGTTCCTATCGGTTCGTACGTGCTCTATGGTCAATACAAGAGCAAGTATGCTGCGGCTTATTGGCTAGTGCCAGTTAAAGTCAGCAAAGTAGGGGATAAAATCGTGATTAACCTCAATGAGTCCAATGTTAAAGAAGCTCATAACCGGTTTGATTGATCTGAGTCGCTGGGTCTAGACCTAGGATCTCTACTTGGTTGATTAGAGAATAATCATTTACAATGTTGGCATAATCTAGGAATTAGGTTTAGTCTTGGGGTTGTGTCACAAGAGGTTTTAAGTTCAGAGCAATCCGCCCCAGTGAAACAGTTTTCTATTTTTACAGAAAATAAGGTTGGGCGTTTGCATGAAATCATTCGCTTACTAAATGAGCGTCATGTTCATGCGGTGGCTTTGACCATTTTAGATACGACGGATTCTTCAATTCACCGTATGATCGTGGATGATCCAGATGAGGCTCGGCAAATGTTGCGGGAACATGGGACTACGTTTTCTGAGACGGCTATGGTGGTCGTGGAATTAAATACCACGACGGATTTGATCCGAGTTTTAACAGCCTTATTGGAGGCGGAGATCAATGTTCATTATTGTTATCCTTTTATATTTAGACCCCATGATAAATCCGCCTTAGCACTGCACCTAGAAGATCCAGAGTTAGCCACCCAGTCTTTAGAGAGACACGGCTTTAAGGTTTTGGGTCAGGCAGATATTTCTCGCTAGGGCATGGCCTAACTGTGCGACGCAGTGCCGTGTGCAGTTCCCTATTCTCGCTGCTAAATTAAAATCTACGAGGCCCTGCGGGATCAGCAATTCTGGAGTTAAGTTCTTTCATATTGGGCCGGGGAATAGCATTGATACGTTGAGTTTCCATTTGGCGCATGGTTTCTAGGGTCAAGGTGGAAGTGACTGGTGTTGGAACGCTGGGGATGCCAGGAACGGAGTTGATTGAGTTCCGCTGACCAGTGTTAGGATTGATCACTTGAAAATCAGGATCGTTTGAAAGCTTTTGGTAACTTTGGGCTTGGCCTGTGCTCACGAGGTAATCAAAATTATTACTGGTTTTATTCTGGGGCTTATCAAACTGATTCGGCGCGTCGTTCAAAGGCTTGAAGGTATAGTTCTTAGCTGCTTGATTCGCTTCGTTCGCAATATTGCTATCAAAAGCTTGAGGTGAACCGAGACGCTCTTTGTCCTTTACGCTATAATTTTCAATATTAGAGGAAAGCCCAGTCTGCAATTTTCCCAGCTGTTGGAGGTCGCTCTGGTTATCCATTTTTTCTTTGCTGGATGAGTTTGCGGGAAGGTTATCTCGCCAATTACTTTCGATCGATGGCTTAAATTGATTATGGGAACCACTAGGTTTATCAGTTGCATCGTTGAGAAGTTTACGTTCCTTTTGCAGTAGGTCATCAATGGAGTCATTCTCCTTCTCCAGAGCGATGCGCTCGGTCTCCCGCTTTTCTTTAAGACCTTCCACTGCCCAATTTAAGTCCTTATTTCTAGCCTCTTGTTTAGCTTTAGATTCGGGGAGGATGAGGTCAGGGACTGAGGTGTTCGGGGCAAGTGCTGCCTTGGGGACGGGAATGCGTGTTTGTTGATCCGTGGGGTTGGCCTTTAGATCGGGCAAGTTCTTCAAATCGGGAGATGTTGTCGATGGGGTTTCCCCTGCCTGAAGGGAAGTGAGGGTGAGCACCGCTACTAATAAGAGGTGTGAGCAAGCAGTGTGTATCATACCTATAACATACAATAATTACCATCTAAGGTCAATTGCGGCTATATAGTCGTGTGAAAACTTTTTTAATCAGCTTTATTCAAAGATTGATCCCTGACTACCTAGCCTTGACTAGTTTCATCAAACTGACGGGCACTTTCTAGCATGATACCCTGCCACTGGGTCGTGATGGTCTGCACGACAGGTGGATGTTCCTCAACAAAATTAAATTCGCATCGTCCCCAATTGAGCATTTTGTAACAAGCTTCCTCGGCTTCCAGGCGATTATAACTTGCGTGAATAAGGATGCCGACATTAAGAAAAATTTCGCCACTACGTGCTTCGGATAATTCGGTGATTTCTATTTTACCTGTCCAGTTACTCAAACAGAGCATTTGGATGAGATCAGGAAGACGCAGAGTGGATAAATAGCCTAAGGACTTAGCTCCATTTTTCTGCGGTCTATCCTCAAGCGGCGGTGGAGTCAGCTGGGCAGTAACCTTTGATAAGCGAGTGGTTTCGACTTCTCTAAAATGTTCCAGTCTGCCTTGGACGGCTTTAACAACATCGTCAATACTGTGGGGCTTAGGGACAAACATGGTTTTGTCAGGTTCCCACTCGATGTGCATGAGTAAAGGTGACATGGGTGTCCCTAGAATAACGAGTTCAGGAACGCCGTGCTTTTGGGTATAGGATTTAAAATACATCATGAAGGACGGCCCAGGGTTATCCCCATCCACGACTAAAATTTTAAGTAAATCAACAGTGGCCACCTGCTCGGGACCAATCCACGTAGTGGA
>JAWXBW010000033.1:0-6925 GCA_034440395.1 Blastochloris sp.
AAACTCATTCAGCCATCTTATATAAATTCATATCTTATTATTGTTGAGACACTTGCAACGAAAATATGCTGTGAACGATTTATTTTAATAAATCGAATAAGTCTAGATACTTAAGCGTCTTAACTAATAGGAGTGTAAATGAATTTGTTCACTTTCATTCCAGAAAGAATCCTATGCTTATTGAAAAATCGTATCGTGAATCTAAAGACGCCTTCCAATGTTATCTTGAAAACATTGGTAAAGTCTCCCTCCTCACCGCCGAGCAGGAGAAAACCTTAGCTAAACAAGTGCGCCGTGGCTCTGCACCCGCTCGTGAACAAATGATCGCAGCCAATCTCCGCCTCGTCGTTAAAATCGCTAAAGAATACTACAATTGCGGTCTTCCCATGGAAGAACTCGTGGCGGAAGGTAACCTCGGCTTAATTCGCGCTGTAGAAAAATTTAATCCTAAATTTAAAACCCGCTTCAGCACGTATGCCGCTTGGTGGATTAAACAATCCGTTCGTCGTGCCTTAGCTAACCACAGTAAGACCATTCGCTTACCCGTTCATGTTATCGATAAGTTGCAAAAAATTCGCAGGGTCAGTTATCAACTTACAGAAGAATTAGGTCGTCCACCCGATGACCAAGAGGTGGCGGAAGAGCTCAACATTCCGGTAGCTAAAGTCATGCGCCTACGTGCCTCCAGCCACCAGATGCTTTCGCTTGATGCCTCTTCGGGCTCGGATCCAGATCTACCAACATTTTCGGAAATCCTGGCTGATGAGCAAGCCCAAGACCCCGCCTTCGAGGCCAGTGACAAAAACATTAAAGAAAACATCCTCAGCGCCTTAGCCACTCTAGATGAACGGGAAAAGAAAATCTTAGCTCTACGCTTTGGACTGCATGGAGAGGAAGAGCTAACCCTGTCTAACATCGGCAAAAAATTTAAGCTAACGCGCGAACGCATTCGCCAGCTGCAAAATACGGCATTGCATAAACTTCACGGCCGCATGAAGCAGCAAGAGGGTAAAGCGAGTGCGCACAGGCTGAGTTCGAGGCGTGCGGGCAGCGTTGTTTAGGGCTCAAGCTGAGCTACGTCCGCCCAGAGTTGTTGGCTCGGGCGGCTGTCCTTCGTGGATGTAAAGCTTCTGCGCATGGTGCCTAACATTCAAGAAGTAGCCTTGCCCGCAACCTCTGCACTTACTTAGATGCTTCTCATCGCTACCACGTTGATTTTCAAGGGTCGTGACCAGCACAGGATGTCCGCAGTGCCAGCATGAAAACGCAACATTGTTACCGAAGGCGTCGGCGGGTATCTCTGCGCCGTCTGAATCCATAACCAAAAAATCGGTGATTTTCATTTTTGCCCTAACTCCTTCTCTGCGGCCTTTTGGTAATTTTTTATTGGATCACACTCTCCCACTTTGCGAATGTCTAAGTAAACAGGCCTGTCCTAAAAAAAGAGTTATAGAGGAGAGCTAAAAATTTCATGCTTTCTCTTAGATTTCTAATCAAGCAGTTCCGGATAATGGGCATGAGCGACTTTTTCTAAGAGCTCTAAAATCTCTTGGGCAGTCGCTAGCTTAAGGGTCTCCTCAACTAGTTTCTGCATTTCCTCGTAAGATAGTGATTGGATCACACTCTTCACCCGAGGAATAAAGATCGAGCCCATGCTCAGCTCATCCACACCTAAACCTAGTAACAAGGGCGTTAGGGTAATTTGACCTGCCATCTCCCCACAAACGCCGACCCAGATATTACCCTCATGCGCCTTAGTCACGACATGACGAATTAGTTGCACAATGGCTGGGTGCGTTGGTTGGTAAAGATAAGCCACCTTTTCGTTGGTGCGATCAACGGCTAAAGTGTATTGAATCAAGTCATTCGTGCCGATGCTTAAAAAGTCCACCTCAGGCACAAGTTTCTCCACGATCAAGGCCGCTGAAGGCACTTCTATCATCGTGCCGATTTCAATGTCTGATGCGTGAGGGATATCATCACGCACGAGATTTAGAATAACTCCTTGCAAGGCCGTCTTTGCTTGGATCAATTCCTCATAAGTAGAAACCATCGGGAACATTATCCTGACTTTATGACCCTCCGCCGCCCGGCAAATAGCTCTGAGCTGAGTGTCGAAAACATCCTTTCTTCCCAAGGAATAACGAATACCACGCCAGCCTAGGAAGGGATTTTGCTCCCCGGTTAAACCTAAGTGATCAAAAAACTTATCCCCACCAACATCCAAAGTTCTAAAGATAACTGGATGCGGTGCGGAAGCTTCCACTACTTTACGATAAACCTCAATTTGCTGATCTTCCGTTGGAACTTCCAAGCGATTAATAAAAAGAAATTCTGTGCGATAAAGGCCGATCCCCTCTGCGCCCATTGTCTCAAGCATCACTAAATCATCCGGTAACTCCACATTGGCAGAGATAGTCACCTTGCGCCCATCGCTCGATATAGCCTCAGTCCCCCTTAATTTACTGAGCCTTTCTTCAACGGCATGACGTTTAATTTCTATTTGCCCATACTCATACTGTGTTCGCTCGGAAGGATTGAGAATAAGAATGCCCTCGTGCCCATCAAGGATAGCAGAGACTCCAGACTCCAGATTTTCTGAAGCATCTATCATCCTCACCACAGCAGGAATGTTCAAGGATCTGGCCATGATAGCCGCATGGGAAACATGACTGCCTACGTCCGTCGCAAAACCCAAAACCATTTTTCGGTTAAAAAGGGCTACATCTGACGGTGATAAATCGTGCGCCACGAGGATGGATGGAGTATCCAGATGGAAGCGAGTCGAGGGACTCTCACTACGTAAATTATTGAGGACTCTCCTACCCACATCCATAATGTCGGAGGCTCTTTCTTGTAAATAGGGATCATCTACCTCCCGCATACTAGCGGTGTAACTAAGAATGATCTCATAGAAAATATATTCCACACAGTATTTCCGCATCTCGATCTGTTTACGAACGGCCTGTAATAAACTGCTGTCTTCTACCACCAATAAATGAGCATCAAAAATAGCGGCATCTTTGTCACCGATCGAATTGGAAAGATGCTCCTTAATTTCACGGATTTGTTCACGTGTTTTAACCAGAGCTAACTCAAAACGGGCAATCTCAGACTCTAACTCAGAGCTCTCAATGGGTAACTTAGGAACGTGGATTTCTTCACGATTAAGAACATGAATGACCGCATGAACAACCCCAGGGGAAACCGGGATGCCCGTCAGTCGGATGTCACTGTGTAGCTTTTTCTTAGACATTGGCCTTGGTTCGCTTTCATGCAACTAATCAAGTCCTACTCTTCGTCAAACTTCCGCTTGATCAAATCTTCGAGTTCTTGCACAGCCTTGATGGCGTCATCTCCAGTGGCTGAGACAGTTAACTGGGAACCACATCCTGCGGCTAACATCATTAATCCCATGATGCTTTTCCCATTCACTTCTTCCCCATCTTTTTCTACATTAATCTCGCAAGGAAATCGGTTGGCTATGCGCACAAACATGGCAGAAGGCCTTGCATGCAATCCTAGCTTGTTCAGTATAGTCAATTCCTTGACTACTGAATCTTTACGTTCAACCAGTTTCTTGTTCGTTAAACTCATTTCAACTTTCTCCTGTCTGCATTTTCTTTAACAGACGTTCATTAAACTCATGCGCCGAATGGTGCCCGATGCTTTTTAGCTTTTGATCTAAAGCAGCAACTTCCACCAAACCAGCGAGATCTCTACCAGATCTAACAGGAATTGTTACATGGGGAAGTTTGATTTGCAATATTTCATAGTAATCTTGATCTAGCCCAATCCGATCCACATTTTCTAGCTTGGCCCATTCTTTTAAAGTAACCACTAAATTAATACCTTTTTGGTGCCTAATGCTGCTGGCGCCGAAAATACTTGCTACGTTAATAATACCAATCCCCCGCACCTCGATATAATGTCTGGTCAAGTCTGCCGAAGTTCCCACCAGATCACGGCCCTCAATACATTTTATCCTCGTAATATCATCAGACACCAGTGAGTAGCCCCGCTCGATCAACCCCAAAACGCACTCGCTCTTCCCGATCCCACTCTCTCCCATTACTAAAACGCCCACCCCTTGAATATCCACCATGCTACTATGAATACTGGTCGTTGGCGCAAAATCTCCTTCTAAACAAATCGTTACCGTGTTAACCAACCTCATCGTGATTGTAGGAGAGCAAAAAACCGGCACACCATAGCGTTCAGCCTCTTCCAGAACAAAAGCTGGGGGCTTGATGTTTCTCGCAAAAATCAGACATGGCACCTTCTTCTCAAAAAGCTCGCAAAAACGTTGACGCCTTAAATCTGGCTTCATATCCCGGATAAACGCCATCTCACTTTTTCCAATGAGCTGGATGCGATTATTTGCAAAATATTTATAATAGCCCGTCAAAGCTAAACCTAGACGGTTCACGGATCCTTCCGTAATAAGTCGGTTCATCCCCTCCGCACCCGCCACTAATTTCAAATGAATAGTTGCCGAATGGCGGGCATAGAATTGCCCGACGGTAACTTTCGGAACTTCAACTCGCTTGTTGGATACAGCCATAATGATTTAGTTCGTATAACCGTTGGGATTCTTTTTATGCCAATCCCAAGCACTCTGCACAATATCAGATACCTTAACAAAGTTCGGCTTCCATCCAAGATCCATTTTGATCCGGTGAGCACTTGCCACCAACCGGGGCGGATCGCCTGGACGAGGCTCCATAATCTTAACTGGTATAGGATGCCCAGTAATTTTACGGGCAACCTCAATCACCTGCAGTACTGAAAATCCTTCGCCTGTACCCAAATTATATTGCGCACTGGTGGTACGGTTCAAGGCTGCTAAATGGGCACTGGCCAAATCAACGACGTGAATATAATCCCTAATACAGGTTCCATCAGGCGTGGTATATTTATTACCAAAAACCTGAAAGGTATCCATCTTACCTAAAGGGACTTTTAATAAGTTAGGGATTAAATGAGTTTCGATCCTACGACATTCCCCATACGTAGCAGAGGCACCTGCCGCATTAAAGTAGCGCAGAGCCACATAGGTAAACCCATGGATCTGCTCATACCATTTTAAAATTTGCTCAAAAATTAGTTTAGAATGCCCATACGGATTAATCGGTTTTTGCGGGCATCGCTCATCAATTGGAATTTTTTCTGGCATGCCATAAGTAGCACAGGTCGAGGAGAAGACGATCTTCTTACAGCCTGATTTGACCATGGCTTGGAGTAAGTTTGTGCCACCCATGACATTAGTATGATAGTATAGATGCGGTTGCGTCATGGATTCTCCAACCAAAGCTTTACCCGCAAAATGGATCACCGCATCAGGATTAAAATCCACCACCGCATTTTCAATAACGGGGTAGTTCAATAAATCACCCAAAACAAATTTAGCTTGAGGGTGGATTGCCGCTTTATTTCCCTCAGATAAATCGTCAAAAATACAAATCTCATGCCCCGCCTTGATTGCCTCTTCTACAAAAACACTACCAATATAACCAGCACCGCCCGTAACGAAAATACGCATAAGATATTAAAATAAAATAACCCCACGAGAAGTCACTATAAAATGGCAGGAAAAAGCCAAAACGTATCACTAGTCATAGCCCCTCCTCTCACCCTGCCCTTGGCTCAGTTTGGCTCCTGATTCTAGCATATGGCGAATCACAAGACCGCCGAAACCCCAGTGCTAGGCCTTGAGACAGCTCTAATCTTTTAAATTCATGGCCAACAAAAACTCGACGTTATTTTTCGTCTTTTTCAGTCGGTCTAATAAAATCTCCATCGCTTCAACTGGAGGTAACGAGCTCAAGGCTCTACGCAACATGACAATGCGTGGCATCTCATCCGTATGATAGAGAAGTTCTTCCTTGCGAGTTCCTGACTTAGGAACGTTCACCGCTGGATAAACGCGCTTGTCCACTAGGGCTCGGTCTAGATTGACTTCCATGTTACCCGTGCCCTTAAATTCTTCAAAGATTACCTCATCCATCTTGCTTCCGGTATCAACCAAAGCCGTGGCGATAATGGTTAAGCTCCCACCTTCTTCAAGGTTACGTGCTGCCGCAAAGAAACGCCGTGGTTTATGTAATGCGTTTGCGTCCACACCACCCGATAGAATCTTACCACTGTGCGGTTGCAGAGTATTGTAAGCACGAGCCAGACGGGTAATGCTATCCAATAAAATCACCACATCCACGCCGCGCTCAGCCAAGCGCTTCGCTCGCTCAATCACCATCTCAGCCACCTGCACGTGACGCTCTGGCGGCTCATCAAAGGTAGAGCTAATTACTTCACCCTTAACGGAACGTCTCATGTCCGTGACTTCTTCGGGCCGCTCATCGATTAAGAGAACGATCAAATACGCCTCGGGATGACTTTCTGAAATAGAGTTAGCAATCTTCTGCATCAAAACTGTCTTACCCGTGCGAGGCGGAGCTACGATAAGCCCACGCTGACCAAAACCGATTGGCGTAACCAAATCAACCGCTCGCATGGCGAGGTCAGGCTTATTCTTGGTTTCCAACATAATGCGCCGGTTCGGAAACAAGGGAGTCAAATTGTCAAAGTGAATAATACTTTTAGCTTTTTCTGGCGCCTCTCCTTCTAACGTATCGACCGTAATTAAGGCAAAGTAACGTTCCTTCTCACGCGGCGGACGAACTTCGCCCCCAATTAAGTCACCCTTCTTCAGTCCGTAACGACGGATCTGGGACGGGGAAACGTAAATATCTTCTGGGCAAGGCGTATAACTATTCGTAGGCCAACGTAGAAAACCATAAGCATCTGGCAGTATTTCTAAAACACCTTCTCCAAACATACGACCACCACTGCGTGCATTGCGACGGAGAATTTCAAAGATAACCTCATGCTTACGAAGCGATCCAATGTTTTCAATGTGATAAGCGAC
>JAWXBW010000034.1:0-47874 GCA_034440395.1 Blastochloris sp.
GAGCCCCAGGATCAAAAAGGAGAGGGTCCAAGTCTGGAACCATGACAGGATGTAAGAACGACGGATTGCGGTTGAAATATTGATCATTGGCGTTTTTTTCTTATCTCTTTTACCAGGAAGGGGAGGTTTACTTTTCGAATATGTAGTAGACTTGCTATTTCTTAATTCCACAAACTTATTTTAACTCTATTTTTACTCGAGTAGGAACCACTTGGTATGATCTGGGGACATAGGTAACACTAAAATGGCAAACTATGCCACGGAAAGAAGTGTTACTGATGGAATGTGAATGAGGTCAGTCTGCTATATTGCACAGTTTACTCTATTGATTAAGTTTTTGGTTGAGTGCTTTATTTTTGTGGCGTTGTTCTTCGGGTCTTTTTACTGTTTTATATAGTCGCACTGCTTTGATAGCTTAGCTCTTACATTAAGGCTACTAGCTTCTCTCCTAATAGTCGAACTCTAAGCCACTAAACCTAACTCAACCCGGTCCCAACAAATCCATATATCGCAGGAAATAGGTGCAATGTGGTAGACTGACGCCGTTGAACCCCATTGACGGATATGGCGTAAGGTTCTCTGATTCTCATAAAACCAAAGTAAGTACTTGCGGGGCGAAAAATCAAGCACATAATGAACACATGTTCACTATGCCATTAACCACGCGCCAACAGCAAATTTTAAGCTTTATTGAAGGTTATGTAGCGACCCACTCTTATTCGCCTACATTCCGCGAAATTCAGGCGCATTTCAAATTTAAAAGCGTTTCCGGGGTGGCCGTCCACCTCCGTCTGATGGCTCAAAAGGGGGTGGTAAAGCTATCGGCTGGCCATGCCGGCGCACTTCAATTGACCAACCCGCCTAGTCCTTGGAGAGAGGTTCCCATCTTTGGCTCCATCCCAGCCGGCTTTCCAACAGATCAAACTCAAGGGGATGAAGGATGTCTCAAGGTGGATCTGGAATCGCTAAAGATCCCTAAGGGAGCAAGGGTGTTCGCTCTTCGCATCCGGGGCGACTCCATGACTGGGGCAGGTATTCTCAATGGGGATACTGTTATTTTTGAATACCGCGGAGGCGCGCAGAACGGGGATATCGTAGCCGCTCTGGTTGACGGAGAGACGACCCTGAAACGTTACGTAAGTCAGGGCGGAAAGATGTTTTTAAAAGCAGAGAATATTAGATATAAGAACATCATTCCCGCAAACGAGCTCGTGATTCAAGGGGTGATGATCGGTCTGTGGCGCACGAGGTAAGGATATAGCATCGTGATCATACACTTAGATGCCGACGCATTCTTTGCGAGTGTCGAGCAAGCGGCTGATCCCCGGTTGCGCGGAAAGCCCGTTGCCGTAGGTGGTTCCAAGAGGGGTATTGTAGCCTCAGCATCCTACGAGGCTCGAAAATTAGGCGTCTATACCCCAATGCCCACCGCTAGGGCGTTGAAGATCTGTCCCAAGCTGGTGGTCGTGGCGGGAGACTATGAGAAATATGAGAGGTTCAGCCAGTGGATGTTTACTTACGCTTATGATTACACGCCAGACGTCGAGGTCCAAGGAATTGACGAAGGTTATTTTGACGTAACGGCAAATCGCAAATCTTCAGCGGGGGAAATCGCCGCAACGATCAGACGTGCCGTCTTCCAAGGCCTTAAAATCACTGTGAGCGAGGGCGTTGGCTCCAATAAGCTGATTTCTCAAGTAGCATCCAAATGGAAGAAGCCCGATAATCTGATTGAAGTTCCCGCAGGAAAAGAGCGGGAGTTTCTCGCCCCCCTGCCAAACCTGTGGCTGCCAGGGGTTGGCCCTAAAGGCTCTCAGACTCTCAACTCAGCAGGTCTGGCTTCTATTGGACAAATCGCCCTAGCGACCCCTGATCAGTTATCCCTGATTGTAGGGTCAGGGGCTCCACAACTCTGGAAATTTGCCCAAGGATTAGATGAACGTCCGGTGATCCGAGAGGCACCTGCGGCCAAGACTTACGGTCACCAAGAAACTTTCAGCCAAGATACGACTGACGAGATGTTTATTCTGGCCAAGCTGCGATCATTAACCGACCAACTTATGAAACAGGTTCGTGAGGACAAAAAGATGATCCGAACGATCAGCGTTCGAGTTCGATACAACGACATGGAAGAGGAAACACGATCTCTTAGCATTCAGGAGCCGACTTCCTTTGAAAGCGATTTATACTCTCCGTTAAAAGTGCTTTTAAAAAAAGCGTGGACTCGGCGGGTCAGCCTTCGCTTAGTGGCAGTCAAGGTCTCCAACGTTTATGATGCTCTTTTTGAAAGCGAGCTGCATTTAGACCATTCCTTAGATCGTGGCCGCAAGCTGGATTTAGCGGCTGCGGTTGATGAATTAAAAGATCGATTCGGCAGTGGGATTATTATACGGGGACATGACCTATGGTTACAACTTCAGCACAAGGCATCCCGGTCTACCGTCAAACGGGTTAATCGGTTGAATCGGGTTTTAACCACCCCCCCTACTCGTAAGATTACTGCATTTCTGAATGTGAAATCTTACTACAGCTTTCTGGACTCGTTACTGTCCCCCGAGGAAGCTGTGACCTTGGCCAAAAAACACGGTGCTCGTGTCGTAGCTTTAACCGATCCAAATTTGCACGCCGCGATTCCCTTTTACCAAGCAGCCAAGGAAGTCGGCCTCCAGCCTGTAATCGCCGCCGAACTACGACCTAAAAGTGGTCGGCGGTTCAACGCTTACGTCAAGGATGCTGGGGGCTACACCAACCTTTGCAAACTACTGTCCTTGGGATCAATATCAGAACACGATTTAGCTGAGAGATCCGAGGGTCTGTACATTATTCCTATCGAGAAGTGTGGCCCGGAGATTCGATATTCAACGATTCAGGATCGGCACCTTTATAACATCGTCCAAAGCATGCGAACCTTGACGCTTCTGAATGATCCACACCCCGACAAGAGAACGGGATCGTTTCATTTCAGGAATGAATACGCCGAGATAGATCTATCGGAAATAGTGGACAAGTGCCGATTTGAGTTTGAATTGGGGGGCCTTAAATTCCCGATATTCCAACCTACTAATGGCTCGACTCCCCATGCCTTCCTTCGCCAATTAACAATGGAGGGAGCGACCCGTTGTTATGGGAATGGCCGCCATGCGATCCTTCCTCAGCTGGAGGAGGAACTGAACATCATTACCGAAGTAGGTTACGAAGACTATTTCCTTCTCACGTGGGAGCTTCTGCAGGAATGCCAAGCCAAAGGGATTTCATGGATAACTAGGGGTAGTGCCGCGGACTCCTTGGTTTGCTACTGCCTAGGTATTTCTGGAGTCTGCCCCGTTCGCTTTGAATTGTATTTCCAGCGATTCCTCAACCGGGACAGGATGGCGTTAAAGAAACTCCCAGACATCGATATAGACTTTCCTCATGACCGCCGCGACGAGGTTGCGGAGATGCTTTTAGCGAAATACGGTGACCGCGCCGCCATCGTGGGAGGTTTTAATACGTTTCAGGGACGCTCAGCCGTGGCCGACATTGCCAAGGTTTTAGGGGTTGCAGAATCGCAGATCCGACGCCTGACCGAACGCTTTCCCCGCACCTCAGCCGTGCGCGTGGCAGAAGCCATTCAAGGCAATGTGGAGTGCCAAGACTTGGCGTTGGAGGAGGATCCCTACCGCACCGCCATCGGAATGGCTCATCGTTTGGATGGGTTCCCCAGACATCCGAAAATGCACCCTTGCGGCATTGTTTTATCCCGCCAGCCCATTCATTCCATGACCCCCACCTTCATTTCTACCAAAGGATGGCCTACCGCCCATTTCGACATGGATGCCATTGAAGCAGTAGGACTAGTGAAGATGGACATTCTGGCTCAGGCAGGCTTATCTGTCATGAGGGATACTGTGGCGATTTTGAAGTCCCAAGGGGTAAAGGTTGACCTAGAAAGACTGGAGCCGTGGGAAGACCCCGGCATCTGGAAAATGATCGCTGAGGGTCACTCTCGGGGAGTCCACCATATCGAATCCCCAGCGATGCTTACCCTCGCCAAGATGTGCGGTGCTAACAATATAGACGACCTAGTAGCCATCGTATCAGTCATCCGCCCTGGGGCGGCCAATTCCTGCAAAAAGACCAAATTTGCCAACAGGTGCCAAGGCTTGGAGCCGCCTGAATATGCCCATCCCAGCCTCGAACCTGTTCTTCGCAGCACTTACGGCGTTGTGGCGTATGAAGAACATATTTTGCAGATTTGTGAAACCTTTGCGGGCATGGGAGCCGGCCGCGGGGATATCCTTCGCAGGGGGTTGGTCAAACAGAAGGCTTCTATTATAGAGGAGATGCGCAAGGAATTCGTTAACTTGGCCAGATCCAAAGGACGGACGGAGGCTGAGATTCAGACCGTCTGGAATCTCTTGGCTCAGTTTCAGGGCTATGCCTTTTGCCGAGCTCATTCCACAGCCTACGGGGTGGAAGCTTACCAAGCGGCTCACCTCAAGCTTTATCATGCCAAGGAGTTCATGGCCTGTGTGATGGATCACGGGAAAGGCTTCTACAATAAATTGGTCTATTCCATTGAGTGCCGACGACTGGGCTATGAGTTCCTGTTGCCCAACGTCAACTCGCAGCACGAGCATTTTTTTCCAGAAAAGGCAGGAATCCGCGTTCCTCTTAAACAAATCAAGGGACTCACCACCAAAAAACTCGACCTTATCAGCTCAGAGCGCACCCGCGCCCCCTTTGAGTCGGTGGAGGATTTTGTGCTCCGGATCCAACCCTCGGACGATGAAATGCAAGGCCTCATCCGTGTCGGAGCGTTTGATGAGCTTAGTCCAAGCCGAACTGCCCAATTTTGGGCTTGGCGAAAAGTTGCACAATGGCCCCAAGAGAAAGGGCAGGGTCTACTTTTTGGTGCCACTAAGGCCAGCCCACAGGACGCGCCTTTAAATCGCATCGAACCCTCCCATCTTCAGCGGCTGACCGCCGAAACGGAGTTGATGGACTTTCCTGTTACGGGTCATCCCTTGGAACTCTACCCAGAAGTTGCGTGGAAAACCTATTGCCCTATCTCGCGCCTAGCAGAATTTTGCGACAAAAAAGTTACCGTCTGCGGTCTGATTATTGAAGATCGGGTGCATCATCAAGTAGATGGGCGACCTATGAAGTTTGTTTCCCTGTGCGATTGGACGGGGATTATTGAAGCCGAAATCTTCGCTGACACGTACTTACGGTGCGGGATCAACACCATCCGCTATCCTGTTGTCGAGGTGGACGCAGTCGTTCGACCCTACGATAACAAAAAAGGTCACTCTCTGGACGTCTTAGGAATTTTCAAACCCCGCTCGGCCGAAGTTGTTCGGTAGTTAAAGGGGATCAATTAAACTAGCGATCAAAGCGAAACAGCCGTGTATCAGGATTGTTTCGGCCTAGTATAGAATCACGAATCATCTCCGCCGCAACAACGCTGTGAGTGATACCATTACCCCCAAAGCCGAGAGCAAAGTGACAGAGCGGGCTTTGAGGAATGCTCCCGATGTAGGCTAGGCCGTCTTTAGTCTCACCAAAGGTGCCGGCCCAAGTATAGGCCACCTCCATTTGAATTTTGGGGAAAAGATCCTTAAATTTATCCTCAAGCAACTTCGCCTTCTTCGGAATCAAAGCGTCGCGCCGTAATGGATTACGAAAGGGATCATCAGCACCGCCAATCAAGGCACGACCGTCACTCGTGGTCCGCATGTAAAAATAGGGTCTCGCCGTCTCCCAGAGTAAGGCGCGTTCCCACCAGCCGTCGAAATGATCTAGAGGCTCACTCACGAGAGCAAACGAACTTTTTAGAGTTACAATTTTCTTGGGCAAATACTCCCCCGACTCGTAACCAGTGGCGAAGACGAGATGCTTGCCGCGCACCGTCCATCCTGCATCCGTTTCCACCGTCGCCTCGCCTGCCGAAGTGTCGTAAGCAATCATTTCGGTGCGGTCATAAATTTTTGCGCCATTTTTTTCGGCACGCGCCAGCAACAAATGTGCGAGCCGATAAGAATCCACTTCAGCGGCTTGGGTCGAAAGAATGGCTCTAGGCCTAGCAAAGGAGAACCGCTCAGTGATTTGCGAGGCCGTCAATAAACTGACATCCAAACCAGCACGCTTGCGCGCTTCGTATTCTTTTTCCAAATCCGGAATATCGTCTTCAACAGAGGCCAAATAAACACTTTGTTTGCGCTGAAAGCCGCATTCGCCCTCAAGGGAGGGAAGCATGGCTTCAAGTTTGTCGATGCTCTCATGGCAAACCCAGTAAGCGCGCTCGGCATCGTTGCGATTTGTCGTTTCAATCAGCTTATACAGCGGCACGTCAATCTCATACTGAAGCAAAGCTGTGCTGGCGCTGGTGCTGCCAGTGGCCACGTCACGCTTATCTAACAGCACAACCTTTAGCCCTTCTTGGGATAGAGCGTTCGCCATGAACGCTCCAGATATCCCGCCACCTAAGATAATGACGTCGCAGATTTCATCCCTTTTCAAAGAAGGGTAAGAGCGCACCAAACCACTGTAGATAGGCCAGAAGGGGTGTGCGCTTTTTAAATCCATAGACTGAGCTTTTATTGCCGCACGCGCTAGCTATCGACGCAGGTGGTTAGTCGCGCCGTACAACCAGAACTACACCGCACACGCATCACGGCGATCACGAATGTCATTGTGCGCCTCATGAACGGCAGTGCTCTGTGTTAAAAGAGTCTTGTGAATATGAGTTGGAAGTTTAGTTTCTAGTGCTTTGATATAAGATGATTCCGCGTAATCTTCGCCTCTTTCACATTCAGTGAGAATCGCATGGTCGCTGCCCTTGGTAAATGCGGCTTTGAGGTCAATCCAACCCCTATGTATTGCGCTAGCAATGCTGCTGCTTTTTTCTGGCTCTTCACCAAGACCGATGACCAATTGTTGTAGTTCACCTGCGAATTTGGAGCGTTGTAGAGAATAGCCTGAGAGTAATGTTTTCAAGTCGGCGTGCTTAATGTTTTCGGAGGCATCGCGATAACCGTCTTGGCCGTCTTTACAAATTTCGATTAATGAATTGAGTGTTTGAGTTGTGTCCATGCAAACAACCTAACTTAAACCCAGTCCTTTACTATGGGGTAAAACCCTACCTCCGCACTGGAGTGCACGTTCATAAAATATCCATTTTAGCCGAGCTGAGTGGATCTAAGCATCTTCGGAATAGAGGATTTCTTAGCTAAAATAAGGTCCACTCAAAAACATGATCAAAGCGGCTGTTAAATCTGAATTCTGGAATATAACAGTGGAGGATAGCCTCACTCCCCTTTGTGTTTACCGAGCAGAACTAGTTGTAAAATATTGAAAAACTTGTAACCATTCAAAAACTACCTCCCACTATTATGCGTAATTTAGGATATATTTTTGCTCTAGCCGTTTTTGGATTTTTAGGCTTCGCTTTTTGGGAACTCTCGAAACAGGTTCCTGAAAAAAATGATGTTGATTTTGGGGCTGATTATCAAAGTGTTGTCAACGCAGCCAAAGTGGATGGTAAACCTATCATTCTCATCTTCACGGCCTCTTGGTGCGGGCCTTGCCAGCAGATGAAGAAGAACGTCTATCCTAGCATTGAGGTTTCAAAGGTGGCAGGTTATTTTCATTGGCTCTTAATTGATGTAGATGACGGGCGCAACCGTTCTTTGACACAGCTATATGGCGTTAACGGAATTCCGCATATTGAGGTGATTGATTCAACAGGCCGCTCTAAGGGTCAAAGCATCGGAGGCCGCAGCCCTAGTGATTTTGCCGCTTTCTTAAATGAGCAGCTTTAGGAAAATTCCCTTGTGGCTACCCGACATGGATTCGAACCATGACAAAGAGAACCAAAATCTCTTGTGCTACCGTTACACTATCGGGTAAGACGTGAAGGAGAAACGTAACAGATGCCTAGGCCGCGGTCAACGGCATGTTGCAAAAAAGTTATTAAATCAATTCGTAGAGGGAACCGCGCCCAATTTTGGCTCTATTTTTTCACCGCTTGGCCTTTTTAAGGTTTTAAGTTATGATTGATTTATGTCTCACCCGATTGTTCGTTGGATCGTTTTAACTCTGGCAGTTTTCTTGGCCGCAAAAATAGTGCCTGGAATCAGTTATGAAACCTACACAAGTTTACTCATTGCGGGTCTTGTTCTAGGTATTTTAAACACCTTTGTAAAACCCATCCTAACACTGCTTTCTCTGCCTTTTATTATTGTCACTCTAGGGCTTTTTTTAGTCATTTTAAATGCCCTTACCTTAAAGCTAACCGGTTGGCTTGTGCCAGGATTTCACGTGAATGGTTTCTGGGCGGCGGTGTTAGGTGCTCTAATTATCAGCGTGGTGAACCTTTTCTTCGGAGGAACAAAGTCTAAGGCTGTTAAGAACTCTAGGTTTCAAGTCCACTCTTCAACTCTACCCGGCAATGCGGTGAAGAAAGTAGATACAGGTAAGGGCGATGTCATTGATATTTAATAATCCCTCGTTGGGGCTTATCGCTACAAGATTGTTTTTATTTGGGATGGTAAGTTCCGCATTCCAAACCCCCTAAGATTTTACTTTTTCAATAAGTCTCTTATTTCTTTCAATAAAACGATGTCTTCAGGCGTAGCCGCTACAGGTTCAGGAGTTGGTGCTGCGGCGGGTTCTAGCTTGCGTAACGTATTGACCGCTTTGATTAAGACGAAGACGCCTAACATTAAGAAGAAAAAGCTAACCAAGGTATTAATGAAGACGCCGTAGGTCATGATGGAGTAGCCTTGGTCTGCCATAAATTTTACCGTAGGCAAACTGTCACCTGCGTCTAGGGCAGCTTTTGCGGCCGCAATTCCCTTAGGCGTTAACGGAACATAAAGGTTTTCAAAATTAACTTTGCCTAAGCCCAGCGAGACGATGGGCATGATGATGTCCTTAACCATAGAGGTAACCACGGGACCAAAAGCTCCGCCTACAATGACCCCGATAGCTAGGTCAAAAGCGTTACCTTTTGTGATAAATTCTTTAAATTCACCGACAATTTTCATAATGTCATTTTGTTGGTGTTACTAATTCTATCTTGCTAATTAAGGCAGTAATTTTTGCACAAGGCTGCTCAGCGTTTTACCATCTACCCGCCCAGCGGCTTTCGGCGTGGCGATTTTCATGACTGCACCCATTTGAGCTTTAGTGGTCGCACCTGATTCTGCGATAGATTCTAAAACGATCTTCTCAATTTCAGCTTCGCTTAATGCTGCGGGTAAAAACGTTTCTAATAAAGTCTTCTCGCTCAGTTCTTGGGCGGCTGTCTCTGTGCGACCCGCCTTAGTAAAACTGTCGATGGATTCTTGACGTTTCTTTATTTCTTTACGAATGATGGTGATGACTTCTTCATCACTGGGAACGGTATTCACGCTGCCCTTTTCGATGGCGGCGTATTTATAGGCTGACTTTAACATACGCAGGACGTTAGCGGTGTTTAAGTCCCTAGCCCGCATGGAGTCTTTCAGTTGATCATCGATTTTTTGTACAAGTGACATATTTAATAGAGTGGAGACAATTAGGTTAAGGCGCAAGAAGTTAGCTTTAGCTAATAACATAGTCATGTTGCCTCATTGAAACGGAAACCGTATGGGGATGGGCGTAAGACCTATCCGTTGTTAAAGTTTAACGGCATTGACGACAAGGATGAGCAGACCTTGGTCGTAGAGGGGACCTTTTATTATGATAGGGGTGTTGGGCTTAGGAATGAAGCTGCCTTTAAGGACAGGTTTTTCCTCCTGGCTCAGTTCAAAATCATAGCGTGGCGACGCAGGGTTAACAGCTTGCACGGTGAGAGAGAAAAGTTTATTCGGCCAAGCCGTGACGGGCGAAAAAGAATGGGGGTAAACCATGGCGGTGCCTATTTTTTGGTAGGTCTGGTAGCCGAAGAGCTTGACCAGATTATCTCTCAGCTTCAGATTATCTCCCAGCTCGTCACGGGCTGCTCCGTTCTGAGCGAAGTAAAGAGTGACGACGATTTCTCTAGGGGCAAGGGGAACGTCTTGGGCGTGGGCAAAGCTCAGACCCAGCCAGGCCAAGAGGCTTAAAGCTAACCACGAACTCCATTTGATTGGTAAATAAACCATTATTTAAGAGGATAGGACGAGGGGATGTAGTGGTAACCAGTTACCCAAACAACGTCCGCCCCGTTACTTTTAAAAGTATTAGCAAAAAGTTCTGGCCCCGTCGAATCAATGTTCAAGTCTGATTTACTTGTGTAGAAAAGGACACCTGTCACCAAAAATAACGCAGCCAACCCAGTTACAGGAAGAAGACGCATTTTCCAAAGCGAGAAAAAAGATGGCTCTTCTTTTTTAAGCTCTTCCCGCAGGCGCGTCCAAGCCCAGGCCTGATGTTGGTCGCTACGGTTTTGAGTCTGCGCTAATGAGCGTAAATCTCTGCGGAGGTCTTGCAGCGCAGAGGCGGGAGCGGCTTCGAGTGAGTCCAGTTCTTTCTGGAAAGATTTAGAGTTCTTCATAATTTTCTTGCAGGAGTTTTTTTAATTTCTGACAGCTATAAAAAAGACGGGAGAGGACGGTGCCCTTTTGTATTCTTAAGATTTGCGCCGTTTCCTCAGTGGAGAGGCCTTGGATCAAACGGAGCTCGACCACGGCTCGTTGATCTGGACTTAGTTTTTCTAAAGCCTTCTGGATGATGGCATGACGATCTCTATGCTCAGCCGCGTGGGCTCCCGTTTGCGTGTCGATCGCTTCATGGGGTTGGGATTCCTCGTCATCTTGCAAGGGAAAGAGCCCAAGCCATTTTTGGCGACGAGATCGTTTACGTAAGGCGTCATAACAGTGATTAATTGTGATGCGATATAGCCAAGTGCTAACTTTAGAGTTGCCTTGGAAACGATCGAAGGAACGGAAAGCCTTCACAAAGGCCTCCTGCACTACGTCTTCGGTCAAGCTTTCATCTTGTAAAATATGATTCACGGCACTCCATAAAGGTTTATAGTAGTGTTGATGCAAGGTTTCCCACGCACGCTCTTTTTGAAGTCCATCCGTATCCAACGAACGGGCAGCAAGCAGCCACTGTGGTTCCGAGAAAATCACTACTTCCTTTGAGACGTCCATGAGTTAACTTCTATTCAGGCCAGATTAAATTAAAGTTCCAAGTTCTAAGTTTAAAGTTAATAGTAAGAATACGTGAAAATACTGCATCGCTACCTTTTAAAGCAAGTCGTCCTAACCTCATTGGCGGCAATCGTCACGTTGACCTTTGTTGTGTTGATGTTTGATGCCTTTAAACGCCTGACTATCCTGTTGATTGATAATGACGTTTCCTTAGTCACTATTTTTTACATGCTACTCTTGCTCGTGCCGCAAGCCCTCACGCTCACCATTCCTTGTGGCCTACTTACGGGCATTATTATTGTCTTTGGACGCATGTGTCATAGCCTAGAAATTACCGCCATTCGGGCTGCTGGACTCGGCCTCATTCCATTTATCGCGCCCGTCGTTCTGCTTAGTTTGTTCCTCAGCATTTTTTGTTTCTACAACAATGCGCTGCTAGCACCGCAGGCCATGACCAAGTTTAAATTGATGTTTGTCGAAATGGCTAAAAATAATCCTACTGCCTTTATTCGTGCGCAAGAACCGATAACGCGCTTCGGCGGCATGAAAGTTTACGTAGAAAAAAAATACGGTAACACTCTGGAAGGTATTCATATTTGGAGATTAGGCGCCAACAACATTCCCGTGAGCAGCATACGAGCAGATCGTGGCATCATCTCGGCCGACTTACAGGATATGTCTCTCACCATTACTCTCACCAACGCCCGCCAAGAAGACCGCGGAAAAGATCCCACTCGCCTTCAACAAATTGAAACGGGCATGAAAGCCGCCCAGTTACCCATTAAAGTTTCCATCCGTGACATGCTCGACACCACGAAGATCAGTAACAACATTAGCATTTTACCCATCGAAGAATTACGGGGACGCATCTTTGGTAAGATAGGGCAAGAGTCCAATGTCATACCTCTTCTCACCGAACTGCAGCGTCGTCTCGTTTTCTCCATGTCGTGCTTTACCTTTGCCTTAGTTGGGATTCCCCTAGCCATCAGCACGGGGCGCAAAGAAACTTCCGTCGCATGCTTGCTCAGCCTTGGCGTTGCCGTTACGTATTTCTTACTCGTCCTAGTTGCTATGGCCTTTAAAGAAAATGCTTCGGCCTATCCAGAACTCATCGTCTGGATTCCCACCATCCTGTTTCAAGGACTAGGCTTCTGGCTCTTATATAAAGTAAATAATCATCCTGCATAAACCGATCCAAAGTTCCCCCCTCCTCACTAGCATGAGCGTAAGCGATGCACCGTAATTTCAGGAGGACAATAAAATCGCGCAGCAACACCACAACTACCCGTTCCCACTGACGTGTAACCCTGCATCCCACCGCAACGCCAAGCCCCCTTGACCCGCTCCTGCGGCATACTCCGTCGCACCGGACACACTAACACCCGCCCTCCAGGTAAACACATCTGACCACCGTGTGTGTGCCCAGCTAACATTAAGTTATATCCATACCCCGCCGCTTCCTCTGCAGCTTCTGGCGTGTGGCACAATAAAATCGTCGCCTCCCCCAGCGGCATCATTCCACGGGCTTTAGCAAAATCATGTGTCTTATAAAAATGAGGATCATCCACCCCGCATAACCAAAATCTCGCCCCAACCTCGCCAATCGCCATCGTCTCATTTAACAATATTGGCAGTCCCGCCGCTTCTAGTTCGGGCACGATCTCAATAAAATCATGATTTCCTAAAACCCCTGCCCGCGGCCCGGTGAGAGCAGAGATTATTTTTTTCATTCCGACCATGCAGCCCATGGAATTTTCACGCGTGGTATTACGAAAGTCCCCCGTTATCACTGCTCCATCATGTGGAGTTATCTTAATTAATTCACAAATAATAGGTAATAATTCTTGATCTAAATCTAAATGTAAATCCGTTAACTGTAAAAGCCGGAAACCATCTAAGGCTTTCGGAAATCCTGCGATTACCCAGTCTTTTTCTACCACACGTAAACCTAAAAATCCCTTACGCCCTAGTTTGGTTAGCCCTCCCAATTTCAAAAAAGTTTTCATCAAGCTATCCAAGGGAAGTAAGCGTTCGATTTTAAAAAGCCCTTCCCCTTGGTGATTAAACCTAGCCCAATGATTAGCCTGTTTTTCTAAGCGCTGCCGTAATAAATCTGACCCTAATCTTTGAGCTAAATTTGCATACACCTCAGACCGAAGCACAGTATTCATCGCTTATAATAGGATTTGCGCCGTTGCATCTCAGGCATGGGCTTCACACGTAAGCGAACCGAGTGGGAACCAAATTTTTTCCGTAGCTCCCGCAGGATCTGTAGGGAACTCTTCACCGCAAATTCTTCCCCCGCCTCAATCACAGCGCAGCCGCCCCCTTCACCAGGGATCTGTAGGCACAAGGGCGTCACCCCATGATACTCCCG
Organism: Blastochloris sp.; assembly: GCA_034440395.1. Classification (GTDB taxonomy): domain Bacteria; phylum Verrucomicrobiota; class Verrucomicrobiia; order Methylacidiphilales; family JAAUTS01; genus JAAUTS01. The sequence goes on from JAWXBW010000034.1 coordinate 13,480, forward strand.
CGCTAATTGTTCTAATTCCGAGAAATGTTCTGGCCCACATTCACTTCGTTCAAAATATACGTACACCTCGCGAATCAAACTCTCACAAGCCTCATCCAAAGGAGTAATATGCTGAGCCAACATTTTCGCTTGGTCATCCATGCTGCGATCAATAAATCCCGCCACAATCAGCGGCGCACCGATTTCTAACTGGTTGCCGTGTTTTTGGTACAGCTCATTAAATAACGTAATTTCAATCCGCCCCGTCTTGTCCTCCAAGACTAAACGCGCGTAGGGCCGTTGATCTTTCGTCAATCTCACTTCCTTAGAACAAATCACTCCAGCCACTCGGACAGGCGTGTCATGAGCCTCCTCACAAGACTCCCCCATGTTGAGATTTCTGAATGCCCGTAAATCACTCTCAAACTCATCCACGGGATGTCCTGTCACATAAAATCCCAACAACTCTTTTTCACCATCTAGTCGTTGCCGCACTGGCCAATCATCCAAAGCCTCCCCAAATGCCTGACCCTTCTTTTTCTTAACTGGCGCTGGCGCCTCCATTAAAAACATCCCTTGCCCACTGTCTCTATCCCGAGCTAAAGAGGCGGCCTGAGCCAGTGCCTGTTCGATTTGGGAAAATAACTGGGCTCGGTTCTTATTCATTTCATCAAAGGCACCTGACCTGACAAGGCTTTCAATCGTCTTGCGATTTAACGCTTTAAATTCCACCCGTTTACAAAAATCATCAAGCGACTCAAAGTCACCACCCACCTTCCTTGCCTCCACTACAGCTTGCGCTGCGCCTTCGCCTACATTTTTAATCGCCGCAAGACCATAGCGAATCTCTTCAGGCCCCACACTGAAAGCTAATTCACTGTGATTCACACTGGGGGGTAGCACCTTCACTCGCATCTGCTTGGCCTCTGCCACGAAGAGAGATATTTTATCCGTATTATCTAACTCATTCGAAAGCAGTGCCGCCATGAACTGCACGGGGTAATTGGCCTTTAGATAAGCTGTTTGATAGGAAATCAATCCATAGGCCGCACTATGCGATTTATTAAAACCATAGCCCGCAAATTTCTCTAACAAATCAAAAATTTCCCCCGCTTTTTTGGGCGCAATTTGGTTGACCCGCTCACAGCCTTCGATAAAGGTCTGCCTCTGCTTATTCATCTCCTCCAGTTTTTTCTTGCCCATGGCACGACGTAATAAATCGGCATCCCCTAAGCTGTAACCTGCCAGCACCTGTGCCGCCGCCATGACCTGCTCTTGGTAGATCATAATCCCGTAAGTATCCTCAGAAACGGTTTTCAAGAGAGGATGTTCATACTCAAATTTTACCTCACCCTTCTTCCGCTTTATATATTCTGGAATAAGATCCATTGGACCTGGCCTATATAGAGCAATCAATGCAATGATGTCATGAATCGTCTCAATACTAAAACTCAGGCAGGTGCGCCGCATTCCAGGAGATTCCACCTGAAACACTCCGATATTCTGCGCCCGATTTAATAAGTCGAAGGTCTTAGCATCATCAATGGGAAAGGTTAAGGCATCCAACTTCTCACCCGTAGATTCTTCAATTAAACGCAAAGCATCTTGAATCACCGTTAATGTTTTCAGCCCTAAGAAATCCATCTTTAACATCCCTAACGCCCCCAAAGGATCCATCTCATACTGCGTAATCACGTTCCCGTGATCGTCACGCGTGAGTGGAATAAATTCCGTCAAATCACGATCCCCGATTACGACACCCGCCGCATGAGTTCCGGTCTGGCGCACCATTCCTTCCAGCGTTAGTGCCGTATCAATTACCTCGCGCACTCGCTCATCGGCCTCGTACAAAGCTTTCATGTCAGGATTGGCCTCTAGCCCCTTTTTAATCGTGATCTTCGGATCTTTAGGGATCATGTCCGCAATGCGCGAGGCTTCAGAAAAATTCATGCCCATCACCCGCGCTACATCTCGAATTGCCATTTTAGCCCCGAAGGTTCCATAGGTTACTATCTGCGCCACGGAACGTTCCCCATATTTATCCTTCACATATTGGATCACTTCACTGCGCCGATTTTGACAAAAATCCACGTCGATATCAGGTGGTGAGATACGCTCAGGATTTAAAAATCGTTCGAAAAGTAACTTATAATGAATCGGGTCTAAATCCGTAATTCCCATTACATAAGCCACCATGCTACCTGCGGCAGAACCACGCCCTGGTCCGACAGGGATTCCGTTCTTTTTCCCGTAGTTAATAAAATCCCAGACGATTAAGAAATAACTCGTAAACCCCATCTTCTCGATCACGCCCATCTCGTATTCCAACCGTTGCCGTAACTCTGGCTCCTGCGCCCGTTCTTTATAGCACCGGGTCATCCCCGTCTCACAAATCTCACGTAAATACGCATCCCGCATTTTCCCCTCAGGCACTGGGTAGGCGGGGAATTTATCCTTACCGAAAACCAGCTGCACATCACAACGCTGGGCAATCTCCAGAGAGTTCGCACAAGCCTCTGGCATATCCGCAAACAACAATGCCATATCATCGGGACTCTTCAAATAAAACTCATCTGAAGGAAAACGTAACCGTTTTTCATCTCCTAACTTAGCTCCTGTCTGGATACATAATAAAATTTCATGCGCCCGCGCATGATTCTTAGCCACGTAATGCACATTATTCGTAGCCACCAAAGGTATGCCCGTCTGCTGAGAAAGTTTTTTGTAGAACCCCCTGATCTGTTCCTCCACTTCCATCCCGTGGTTATGCACTTCTAAAAAGAAATCATCCGGGCCGAAAATATTACGAAAATCATCCACCGCTTTTTCCGCATCTTTCACACGACCCTGCAAAAAAGCTTGAGCCATTTCACTGCGTGAACAAGCCGTCGTCCCGATTAAGCCTTCACGATATTTATTGAGTAACTCTTTATCAATCCTCGGCGTGCCGCCTGAATTCTCTAAATGCGCTTGGCTAACTAACTTTACTAAATTTTGGTAACCAACTAAATCCTTTGCCAGTAAAATGAAATGCGTATTCGGATCCTTCCCGCCAGGCACACTCTTCTCCGTCATCGAACCAGGAGCCATATAGATCTCGCAACCTATGATTGGCTTAATCCCTGCCCCCTGAGCCGCTTGATAGAATTCAATCGCTCCAAATAAGTTCCCGTGATCCGTTATCGCTAGAGCTGACATCCCCAAATCCTTGGCTCGACCTACTACATCCTTAGCCCGGCACGCCCCATCAAGAAGGGAATATTCCGTATGAACGTGGAGATGAACAAAGTCAGGCATAAGAGAACTCAATTCCAGACGGAAAACTCTCATAGTGCAATGGGCATTTGTGGTTCCTAGATCAACCCACATTTTCTCCTCAATCCCTCACTTTGCCCCTTGGCCTTTCCCACCCTTTATTCTAAAGTAATCTCATGCGCATACTCATCGTGGAAGACGATCCTAAAATTGCCTCCTTCCTTGCTAAAGGATTAAAAGAATCTGGCTTTTCCATCGACCTTGCTACCAACGGCACCGACGGCCTCCACCTAGCCCTTACTGAAACCTACGACGCCGCCGTCTTAGACCTCATGCTCCCAGGACTCGACGGCCTGTCCCTTCTCGAACGTATGCGCTCCAGCCGCAGTAAAACTCCCGTCCTCATCCTCAGTGCCAAGCGTAGCGTAGGTGACCGAGTCCGTGGGCTCCAAGCTGGGGGCGATGACTACATGGTTAAACCCTTCGCTTTTTCAGAACTTCTCGCCCGACTTCAATCTCTCATCCGCCGCTCCTCCGGTGCTTCCGAAATTTCCCAACTCAGCTACGCCGATTTAAAAATGGATCTCCTCAAACGCGAAGTATCTCGCAATGGCGTCAAACTTTACCTTCAAGCTAAAGAATTTTCCCTTCTCGATTACCTTTTGCGTAACGCTGAACACATCATCACGAAAACCTCCATCCTTGAGCACGTTTACGACTATAGCTTCGATCCCCAGACCAACGTAGTCGATGTTCTCGTCTGCCGCTTACGCAATAAAATCGATAAAGATTTTCCCAAAAAACTTATACATACCGTCCGCGGCATGGGCTACGTCCTGCGTAGAGAAAATGATTAAACTACCCTTTCCCCTCTCCTTCGGTGCCAAGCTCACGCTCTGGTATGTTTTTCCTTTAATTCTCTCCGTAGGCGTAATCTTCTCCCTCGCCTACTATCTCATTTCCTCCGCCCTCTTCTCCCGTGACCTAAATAACCAACAACTATTCATCCAAGAAATCCAGCTCTGGCAATCCCAAGGGGGCATTCGCAATGTCCAAACGCGACTTCAAAATGATCCCCGCAACGCCCAAGGCCCTTACTTCGTACGCATTAATGACGGCGCCCGCCAGAGCCTCTTCATCGTCAGCTCAGAAAATAATTCCATCCTCGACATTCCCACCATAGAGCGACTTCCCCTGAAAATTGGAACCCTCGACTTAACCTTTAAAAATCAGGATCGATCCGAGAACTGGATCATCCTCACTACCAGTAATTCAAAAGGTGCCCTCTTCCAACTCGGGCGCCACAGCACCCTCACCCACGAAGTCCTCCGCCAGTTCCGCCTCTCCTTTCTTAAAATTACCTTACCCGTCCTCATCCTTGCCGCTGCTGGAGGTGCCCTCTTCACCTTTCGCGCCCTGCGTCCCCTTAGAAAATTATCCCTTACCACCCGCCACCTCATCGAACACGGAAACCTCTCCGCCCGCGTCCCTGCTGAAACTCACCACGGTGAACTCAACGATCTCGTTCTCCAATTCAACCGCATGTTAGAAACCAACGAACGCCTCATTCGCACCATGCACGACGCCCTAGATAACGTAGCCCACGATCTACGCACTCCCATCACGCGCCTTCGTGTTTCCGCTGAAACCGCCTTACACGATAGCACCAACCCCGAAGCCTCCCGTGAAGCTCTAGCTGATTGCCTAGAAGAAGCTGAAAAAATTCAGCTTATTCTCAATACCCTCATGGATGTAGCGGAAGCTCGCACGGGAGTTATGCACCTAAAACATGAGACCATTCCTCTAAATGATCTTGTTCAAGACGTGACCGAGCTTTACTCCTTCGTCGCAGAAGAACAACAGATGTCCTTCCACGTAGAAATCCCTGAAACTCTTTTAATCCGTGGGGACCGTAGCCGCTTGCGCCAAGCCTTAGCCAACCTCCTAGATAACGCCATCAAGTATGGCAGCCTAGGCCAAACCATCGAGCTACGTGCCCAACAAGAAAATGAATTCGTTGTACTAGAAATTAAAGACTACGGCCAAGGTATCCCCACCTCAGAAATTCCCCGCATCTGGGAACGACTCTACCGTGGTGATAAAAGCCGCAACAAGCGCGGCCTCGGTCTGGGTCTAAGCCTCGTGCAAGCTATTATCCAAGCCCATGAAGGCAGCATCAACGTCCGGAGCGAACTAGGGAAAGGCACCACGTTCACCCTCAAACTCCCCACTAAAAACTGAATCTAAAAATTACGAACAAGCCTATCCTCACTTAGCACCCGGAGACGTATAAACCTTGATCCCTTTTAAATCGTAAAACTTCTTCGACTTAATATTTAAAATACCAGACTCGCCCGTGATGACTGTACCTTCAGACCGATAGGTAAACCCATTATAAATATAAATCTCTTCACTACTATTCATGCGGGCGGAGTTCGCTTCTAACATCGCAGTCTGACCCACTTCAGATTTAATGGGTAACGTAAGCTTTTTAATTTCAGATAAATCCGTAGTCTCAATTTTAATGTCAGCACTGTCTTTCTTACTCGTTGTCGTTCCATGAAACCACCAGAGCACCAAAAGGAGCCCAAGAAAGCTAACTACCATGAATACTTTATTAATGTTGTTCATATCGATAAATCCCCCACTTCGATTTACTCGGTAAACAATGCAAAACTTCTAGCTGCCTGTCTACGCTCAACTCAAAGCCTCAAAGGCACGAAGGAGAAGCGCCTTAACGCTTAACCCTCTCCACATCACCCGCACGTATCCATCCACCTTGCGCTCCACCACTTTTCACATAGAGATACTCCCCATGTGCTTCCTGCGACCGCACCACTTCTCCTGGCCTTAAAGTCCCCAATGCTGTTGCCCCCGCAAAGGGAGAAATCAGCAAAGCTGCATTCGGTGCCAGAACCACCGCTCGACTTTCCCTCTGTCCATGAAAAATCACGCCTAGCACTGCCATCACACCGCATATTAAAACAGTAGCCATCAAAGCAGGCCACACTCGCAACACTACCTGAGGAATCCTGCTGCCAGCAAAAGTCCAGAGAACAATTCCCCCCGCCACCACCCATAATGCGACTAATAGCAAACCAGCCCAAACATTTTGACCAAGCCTTAGAAAAGGGCCACTCCCAAACGATCCTTCAGCATTCACCAGATTATTCACCTCAACTACTTTATCTAAATTTTGTCTCAACATCTTGTCATTCGGATTCAGTAACAAACCCCGCTCATAAGCTAAAACCCCCCGCCCAATATCACCTGCTCGCACCAACGCATTTCCTAGGTTAAAATACAGTTCAAGGGATGCCCCTTGGTTTTTAATCAAAGAATCAAAAATCATGGCCGACTCCCCATACTTCCCGTCCGAGTAGGCTTGGTTAGCTCGATTAAAACTTTGCTCCGCCTCAGCCGCATAAGTTACCGTTCCCAAGAGCAAGAATATCAGAACCTGCCACCCGGATTTCCTAAATTTCCCTAGTTTCTTAAACACTCTTTCCTCCTTTTCCTGCTGCCTGTAACCATTGCTGGATCGAGCCGTAAAGCCTTTGCATTTCAGCCGCATCCAAAGCCGCTCCAGAATAGTCAATCGCATCTAACTCTGAAAAGATCATCTCTAATTCTCCCACTCCTTTAGGTTGCCGTTGTCGCACCTCATGGCGAGTAACACTTTCAGGCGGACAGTTCCATTCTCTAGCTAAAGTCTGCTGTAACACACGTCGAGCCTTCAAGACGAAGGTATCACCATCAGACTGCTGCATGGCCAATTGCATTTCTCGAACTTCACGCTCCAAAGTTCTCTCCAATTCATGCGCCGCATTACGAGAACCCCACTTGCTCTCATAGGCTCGAAATGCCTTATAACCCACACAGCCCAGAATGAGTATTCCCGGAATAATCAACAACCAGACAAACCACGATTGTGCAGGCCAAAATTCAAGCGAAGCACCCGTAGAACCAAGCTTAAGACGATTGGGAGAAAGCTCCAATCCGCCTTGATCTGATGCGGCTTGAGCTAAAGACGGACTACTCACAGGCCCCGGTCCCGCCTGAATCGGTGCCGCCTGAACTTGCAAAGCTATCGGATCCGAACGCAAGGTTTGATACTGTCCTTTCACAGGATCAAAATAGGAAAACTGCAACATGGGAAATTCTTTTACCTCTGCTGAAAGTGGAATCAAAGCCTGCCGATACGTTTTCTTTCCCTCAAAACCCGCAGTGTCTACCGCTTTGAAACTGGCAGAAGGTTTATACGTTCTCCACTGCTTACTTTCCTTCATGCCAGGCCAATCGATTCGGTTAAAATTTCCTCTACCCTCAATTGACGCTACTAATTCCATCGGCTCACCACTGATCAGCTCTGTCGGTGCCGCTTGCGCCACAAACGTAAAATTACCAATTCCGCCACTGAATGAAGCTGGCTTACCCTCACTTGGCAAGGGCAGTACTTTAACATTTCCCACTTTCGTTTTTAACTCCACTTCCACCGACTGGGTGCGGGCCAATAGTTGATCTAAAATACTGGAACCCCCACCTAAGACCCGATCACGATCCTCCACTTCTGCCAACTGCCGAGCGGATATACTAAACTCACCTGCCTTGACTGGGGTGATCGTAGCACTCCAAACGAGCAGGTTATACGGCACCCCCTCTATCCCAACCCTGCTCTGCATAGGTTCATTTGAAAAACTTCCAAGCGTAAAACTTTCTCCCACTAACATGGGTAAAGATTTTAAACCAAACCGTATATTACCTATGACAAAAAGACGGAAGGTTACAGGCACTGCTTGCCCCACATAAATGCGCTCATCATTAAATTCCATTTGAAGAAAATAAGGTTTTTGAAGTTGCTCTTTATCAATAGAAATTTTTCCACTCTCACTAGCTTCAGCGGAACCTGATTGCTCCGATGTGCTCGCCGCTGCCGTCTGACTTTTTAAAATGGTGAGGGTCAAAGGTGCTGTCTGCTTAACTTCCCCCCCAGCCTCAACACTCAATGCAGGAATCGTATAAGAACCTGGATTAAATCCATTCACCCTATAAGCATAGATAGCGGTATCCATACGGTTGAAATTAATAATTTGAATCGACGTGCTTTGTCCGCTGGAAGTGAACTGTAATCCTGAAACCTCTGGCAACGTGATCTGCGCACGGCTTGCCCCAGCTATGGAAACACGTAAAACAGCTTCCTGACCTTGCACAATCTGGGAAGGCTCTAATACGGCCGACACCTTGACTTCGGCCTGAACATTACTCAACCATAACGTTCCTGCTGTCATGATTGTTCCTAATATAATCAATACTTTTTTCATAAAATACTTCACCAATCCTGACCCGTCCTAGGCTCATTCTTCCCATCTTTAGTCCGTGTCACAGGTAACAATAACTGCTTTTGTCCGCTTTTTACCGCATTTAATAATGCCTTAGCTTCCTCTTTACTCATTTTGTCCGACTTAGCCTGCCCAGCCTGAAGTTTTCCATCCGAGCCTTTTTCTTCTCCTGGCTTCGACTTATCTTCTTTAGCGTCTTGCTTGTCCTGATTGGCCGGGTCTGATCCTTCTTCAGATTTTTTTTTCTCTTCTTTTTTCTCTTCTGAACCCGTGTCCTTCTTTTTGTCAGAGCTTGATTGGTTACCTTTACCATCTTCAGAAGGTTGCTGATCCTGAGAATCCTTATTTTTTTGATCTTTTTTCTGTTCTTGTTTTTGATCTTGCGGCTCTTTCTGATCCTTCTTCTCTTGTTCCTCAGAACTTTTCTTTTGCTCGTTGTTTTGCGGAGGTTGACTCTTTAACTCATCCAGACGCTTTTTCACTAAATCATAATTGATCTTAGCATTTTTATTCTCTTTTTCTAAAGCCAAGGCTCCTTGGTAAGATCTCAGTGCAGATTCCCATTTCTTAATGGTTCCTTCACGATCCTTCTGCAGGCTGGTTTCGCCTGCACGGAATTGTGCATTACCTAGGTTGTAATAGGCCTTTTCCTGTAGTTTTAAATCTCGCCCCACTTTTCCCTCTTCAAAAGCTTGAGCCGCATCGTCGAATTGTCCCGCACGATACGCCGCCACACCCTGATTATATCTGAGTGCTGACTTTTCTAATTCTTTTTTCGCTGCCTCCTCATAATGCACAACAGCCTCCGCATACTTCTCCTTCTTCATGCTCTCCTCTGCCTCCCGCACTCCAGCCCAAGCCTGCTGGTTCCATAAGCTCAAAAGTACTAAGAACAAAGCCGTTTTCCCGAAGGAATGATGTTTGCGTTTCCATCGTTTATTTTCCACCACTTTAACCTGATTCACTTCGCGCAGCATCGTCTCCAATAAAAGACAAATTAGGCCAGCCAACAGGAACCATTGGAACTGTTCCAAAGGAACTTTTTTGATGCTTTCTTTAACCTCCAACTCCTTCATCAAATGTTGGTTGTCTCTCATGATTGACTCTAGCCCCTCGCCCTTTGGCCCTAGCGGATAGTAGGCCCCTCCTGTGGCCGTTGCTATTTGCTTCAACATGGCCTCATCAAGACGAGACTTTACAAAATTCCCTGATCTATCTTTTACAAAAGAAACGCCAGCTTGGTTTTCTAAATTGGGAATAAGATCACCGCTCGCTGTTCCCACACCAACGGCGTAAATTTTAACCCCCTCTTTCGCCACTTCTTTAGCCGCCGCAATACCTTCCCCTTCCAAATCTTCTCCGTCCGTAATTAAAACTAATATTTTCGTATCCCCAGAGCCTTTAGCAAAGGCTTCACTTGCCTCCATAATAGCCGCTCCGATGTTTGTCCCAGGACGGCTGATAACATTTGTGTCTAATGTTTCCAACGAATCATAAAAAGCTTCCGTATCTAAGGTGAGCGGACATAGAAGAAATGCGGAACCAGCAAAAGGTACCAAGCCCAATCGACCACCATCAAAGTTTCGACTAAAATCAATCACCGCCAACTTTGCCCGCTCCAAACGATTAGGTCTTATGTCCTGCGCTAACATGCTGCGCGAGGTATCAATCGCAAAAAGAATATCAATTCCCTTACGCTTAACCTCCTCCAGACGATAACCCATTTGCGGCCTAGCCAAGGCTAAGCCCAAACAAACAAGAGCTACCAACATTAACCCTTGTTTAACCCGGCGGCGCAGAGCAGACACATTTGCCGTCAAAGCCTTTTTTAAAACTACATTCGTTAAATTACCTAATAATCCCTCACGCTTTAATTCTCCATAAATAAGCACCACCATAGCCAAGATTACGACAACGGCGGTCAAAGCTAATCCTAACGGTTGAGCGAAGGTCATCATGGAATTCTCCTGAAAAACGTATTCATTAAAACTAACTCCGCCAGCAGCAACATCATCGCAGGAATCAAAACATAAAACATCAATTCCTCATAATTATCCTGCTTCCGGATAGTTCTCTTAGTCACTTCTAACGCATTAATTTCTGCATAAATTTTTTTCAATGATTCCGTGTCGGTGGCTCGAAAATACATGCCCCCCGTTTTGTCCGAAATAGCTTTAAGCATGACTTCATCAATCTCGACCTTCACCATAACCAAGCGAGTCCCTCCGAAGCTTGGAACAGGCATCGGAGCTTCCCCTTGTATGCCTGCACCGACTGAATATATCTTTACCCCTAGGCTACTCGCCACCTCCGCCGCCATTTGCGGCGTAATCGTTCCCGCATTATTAACCCCATCTGTCAGTAAGATTAAAATACGTGACTTAGCTTTTTTTTCATCCAGTCGATTCAGGCCAGTCGCCAATCCCGAACCAATCGCCGTTGCCTCCCCTAGATCGCCTGGCTCTATTTGTTCAAGACGCCGCTGTAACCAGTCGTGATCAAGCGTGAGCGGACTCACTAAATACGCCTCCCCCGCAAACGCCACCAGACCGATCCGATCATTCGGCCTCTCCTCAATAAAATCACGCAGAACATTCTTCACTACGGCTAGCCGATTCACCTGATTTCCATTTAACTTGAAATCCAAAGACTCCATCGAAGGAGAAGCATCCACCACCAACATGATATCAATGCCGCTGGCTTCTACTTGCGTCGTGCTTTCACCCAATTGAGGTCTCGCTAGTGCCACAATAATCAAGCCCACGGCAAATAGACGGCCTAATAAAAAGATACGCCCTATTTGCCCCCTCGTCTTACGCCCTACTAACTCCCCCACTGCTATACTTGGAAAACGCAAAGCTGGAGCCTTCCCATATCTGCCCCACCAGAAAGCTAGGACGGGCAAGAGGAGTAATAACCAAAGCAATTGCGGATCATGAAAACGCATCATAAAGCTTGTCCAGAAGCCGCCGCTACTTGCGGCTTCATTGCTTGCGTAACGAGACCTGATACCATTGTTTGCTCAACAAATCGACGAGCCGAGAGCCACATCGTTTCCATCTCTTCAAAACTTAATGCCTCTTTTCCAAATTTAGCTTGGTCGCATAGATGTAGAAATTGATCTAACTCTTCCAAATGATCCGTTATCTCTCTCAGATGCAACATACGCATCTCGCGCAAAAATTCCTCCGTCGTCCTCTGCACCACAGGCACATGAAAACGTTCTTCCATATAACGCCTCAGCACCTCAGAAATACTAAGTGAAAATTCTTTAGCCATACCCTCTTGCATTACACAGCGGGACTCATCTAACTCACGCAAAGCTCTCGCACCATAAGCTTCCACAAGTATTAGTGTAGGCTTCTTCTTTTTTAATAAATAAATCAACACAGCTAAACCAACCACAGCCACCAAGCCTAAGACATAGATCCACCATGCTAAACCAGCTAGTGGTATAATACCCTGAATATCTTGAATGTCTTCCTGCGCCGCCCCTAGCGGAGTGGCCAATAGTCCCACCATAGCTAGGAACCAATAAAAGCAGATCATGACGGAAAAGCGTAACGGTTTCATCGATGTCTCCTTTCCCGATTTTTAAAAAAACCAAGCAATGTTGCTAAATAAGGTTTGTCTGGAACCAACTCCAAATAATCTACGCCACAGGATTGAATGGTCTTACGCAGCTCTTTGCGCCGACTTTGAGACAATCGCTGATAGTCTTCTCGCACACTTTTTCTATTGGTGTTAACTTCCACTTGCTCCCCTGTTTCAGCATCTTCTAAAGTTAACAAGCCCACTTCCGGTAAATCCCATTCTCTTGGGTCATTTATCGCCATGGCTACCATGTCATGCCGTTTATTGGCCGTTTGTAATTTCGATTTAAATTTAGGTAACACCTCAGTCAAAGGTCCCGTTAAACAATAATCAGAAATAAGGAAAACTACCGCCTTCCGTTTTTGTACCCGACAAATAAACTCAATAGCACCTGTAATATCTGTCCTACGACCCTCCACCTCAAAAAATAGAATTTCACGAATCACTCGTAACACATGCCCGCGTCCCTTGGCTGGGGGAATGTAAAGCTCAGCCTCATCCGTGAATAGAAGTAAACCTACCTTGTCATTATTACGCACCGCAGAAAATGCTAATACACTGGCGATTTCCGCTGCTAACTCCCGCTTACTTTGCCCTCCTGAGCCGTAGTCCCCCGAGGCGCTGAGATCAATCATCAAAATCATGGTTAACTCACGTTCTTCCGTGAATTTTTTTACAAAGACCTTACCCGTCCGTGCCGTTACATTCCAGTCTATCGTTCGCACCTCATCCCCTGGCACATACTCCCGAACCTCCTCAAAGTTCATCCCACGACCTTTAAACACAGAGTGGTAATGCCCAGCAAGTGTGTCGTCAGCTAGACGATTTGTGCGGATCTCCACCTGTCGCACCTTCTGGAGAATTTCCCGTGTTTTTTCTTTATTCATCACGTTGGCGGCGATTATTTTTTACATTAACTCAAGGCACTGGAATCGTATCGAGTATTTTCTGAACAATTGTCTCATTTTTTAATCCTTCCGCTTCCGCCTCATAAGTCACTGTCACGCGATGCCGCAAAACATCCATCGCCATGGATTTTACGTCTTGCGGTGTGACATAACCACGCCCTTCCAAGAAGGCGTAAGCACGAGATGCTAAAGTCAAACTAATCGTCGCACGGGGCGAAGCTCCATTTAAAATATAGGCTTTTAAATCCAGTCCATAAAGCTTCGGATCACGCGTGGCATAAACTAAATCACAAATGTATTCTTTAACCTTGTCGTCCATGTAGATGCTGTTAACCACATGTCGAGCCTGTCGCACATGCTCTGCCGTCATCACGGCCTGCACGGCAGGTCGCGCTTCGGTCGATCCCATCAAATCCAAAATCACTCTCTCTTCTTCGCGGCTTGGATGATTAATCACTACCTTTAACATAAACCGATCCACCTGCGCCTCAGGTAATGGATAGGTGCCTTCCTGCTCAATAGGGTTCTGTGTCGCCATGACCAAGAACGGATCAGGTAGGATAAAGGTCTTATCACCAATCGTTACTTGCTTTTCTTGCATGGCCTCCAACAAAGCACTCTGCACCTTAGCCGGCGCACGGTTAATCTCATCTGCTAAAACAAAGTTAGCGAAAATCGGTCCGTGCTTGACGATAAAACTAGCTTCCCGTTGATTATAAATTTCAGTCCCCACAATATCCGCCGGCAACATATCAGGCGTGAATTGAATACGCCTAAAATCCAACTCAATAGCTTGAGCTAATGTTTTCAACGCTAAAGTCTTAGCCAACCCCGGCACGCCCTCCAGTAACACATGCCCATTTGTCAGCAACCCCACCATCAGCCGATCAACCAAACCATGTTGTCCGACCACAAAGCGCCCCATCTCCTGCCGTAAGGGTTCCACCCATTGTGACGCCTCGCGCACAGCTTCCGTGATGTTCTGAATGGTCGCATTCGCAGGACGCATGGTTCCAGGTAAAGAGGGAGGATTCGTAGTCGTAGATGTTTCAAAGCTCATAAGTGATTCCTTTAATGGTTATAGAAATTAAGCTACCACAACTGGCTGACATCAACCTTTCCATGAGATTACAAAAAGGTAATGTTTTTTTATACATGAGCGCAGACTACCTTATCGTCGGGGCTGGGATCGCAGGGTCATTCCTTGCTCGAGCCCTTGCTCTACGGGGCCGATCCGTGCTCATGCTCGACTCCCCCCTAGCTGGCGGCTCTTCGCGCGTCGCTGCATGGATGGTTAATCCCATCACGGGTATCCGCTTCTCCGCTAGCTGGCGTGTCGATACCTTCCTGCCCTATGCCCGTCATTTCTATCAAGAGTTATCTGTGGAATCTGGTCTGAAGCTTTTTTATGATCACCAGATCTTGCTCTTCCTCCAATCCGCCGAAGAACTCCAACGCCTAAACAAGAAAAGAGCCGATCCCCTTATTCAACATTACAGCTCTGCTTTACCGGAAGACTACTTAGCACCATCCAGCGCAAAGCACCCCTTTTTTCACGCTATCAATACCCATGGTGCCATTAACCTCAGTGGCGGCGGCAGGGTGGACCTGGGTCCATGGCTTATCCACTTCCACCAACAGCCTACAACAGGAGTAACTTTTCTTTTAGACCACTTTGAAGCGAAGGACTTAGACATTCAGACCGATCATGTCCGTTGGAAAAATCAGCACTTTAAAAAAATCATATTCTGCAACGGCTACAGCCATTTACCATGGTTTGATTGGCTGCCTTGGAAAGCCGCTAAGGGAGAAATTCTGACCATTCATCTACTGGACTATCCCCTCACTGATATTCTTAAAAAAGGCATCTTCATCATTCCACTAGGTCAAGACCTCTACCGTGTTGGCTCCACCTACGACTGGGATCCGCTCGACAGTCAACCCACGCCACAGGGTAAAGAATTCCTAAACCAAGCCTTAAAAGAAATTATCCGACCACCATTTCAAATCGTCAACCATCAAGCCGGGGTGCGCCCCATCATCCACGGCAACAAACCCGTCCTAGGCCTCCACCCCCGTTATCCGCAACTAGGTATTTTAAACGGACTAGCCTCTAAGGGTGCTCTTGCTGCACCGTGGCTAGTGGACCACTTGGCCAGCCACTTAGAAGAACAAACCATGCTCGAAGTGGAAGTAGATGTTGCTAGAAATTTATAATCTAAAAATGAAAAGTATCACATCATGAAAATATTTTTACCCCTTCTCATCATCACTTACTTAGCCCTGCACGACAGCACAAAAGGCCAATCAACCATTGTTGATCCGAGCCCCACTGACCCAAAATCCCCCAGCTTTATCTTGCAATTCCCCACACCCAACATCTCCATACTAAACGGGCATCCCGAAAAATTTTTTCAGCCCACTGTTAGTAAAAGAGCCATTTCTGGTATGTATGGCTTTGTCCGCTCTTCCGAGCCTGAACCTGCCCGCACTTTTGATCTCTTTCACGAAGGTATCGACATCCAACCCACTAAGCTTGATGCCCGACGCAATCCACTTGATCCTGTAATGGCCGCTGCCGCTGGCACCGTCGTTTACACCAATCGTAAAGCTTCCCGATCTAACTACGGCCTCTACCTTATGATCCGCCACCAAGTCGGCTCATGGCAGCTTTACACAACCTACGGCCACCTTGCCGCTATTTACGTAAGAGAAGGACAAGAAGTAGAGGCAGGACAAGTCATCGGAAAGATGGGTTGGACTGGAAATGTCGGCACCCGGGAACGCGCTCACCTCCATTTCGAAACAGGTTTTTTGATCAATAAAGATTACAAAACATGGTATGAAAAGGTCGGTATCGGATTCGAGCCACGCCCCAGCCCAAACGAACACGGAAACTTTACCGGACTCAACTTCCTCGGAGTCGATCCTACCGCACTACTCTTAGCCAGCAATTCAGGAAAAGCTCTAAGCATTCCTGAAATTTTTAAGACCTTAAAACCCGCCTTCCGTGTTCGGCTACCAGCGCAGGCTGATTACTTTGACTGGCAAAAACGTTTCCCCGAGCAGGTCGAAAACGGATTAGATCTGCCCCAGCCTATTTCATGGGAGGTTGAATGCTCTCGCACCGGCCTGCCCCTGAACTTCAAACGCTCCGATGTGCCTTGCCAGAGACCTGAACTATTATGGTTTAACGAATCCCTCAATCGTCAAGATTCCTTCACCCGTGGCCTCGTCCAAAATGTCCAAGGTAAACGTAGTCTCTCTCGCCACGGGTTAAAATGGTTTAGCCAACTGATGTGGCACTAACCTGCCTTGTTTAAGTGCCATTAAACCAGCTCCCTTTCTAGGTTTACACAAAAAAGCCTCCCGAAGGAGGCTTTCTAAATGTTCAACTTCTGTGTTTCAATAAGCTTACTGAACCAAGCCGCCTAGGGCTCCTTTGCCTTCCCAAGATTGGGGTTTATTCCAAGGCACTGTGGAAATTTTTTCGCGATCTGTTTTCGTCGTATCGACGGGCTTACTCGCACATGAGGTGAACAATAAGCTTAAACCAGTAACCACTAACATCATAACAATCGATTTCATTCTAAAAGGTCTCCTTAACTTCGGATTTATTTATATCCGAAGATAACTCTATCTCCTACTTGAATTTCTTGCTTTGTCGAGTCTGGAAGAATGTCAGCCACGGCACTCGTCGCATCAACAGAAACGCTGCGGACCTTACCAATTAAGGTTTCTCCACGATAGACGAGCAGCTCAACACCTTCGACTAAACGATTATCCTTACCCACATCGAGCACGACAAAGTTCCAAGCCTTATTAATAGCCATGACCTTACCGCTCAAATCATCAGGAGCGTAGCCCTTGCTGCGTAAACGATCTTGGTCCTCAAATTTGCTGATCAATGCTATTTTCTGAGCCAAAGAATCCTCGATGATTTTATTCTCACGCTCGAGAGCTTTTAGTTTCTCAGTCGATTCCGTAAGCTGACCTACCACAATCTTAGCTTCACGCCCGCCCAGATCGTCTTGGATGGCGTTTAATTTGATTTCTACCTCTGAGAATTTCGCTTTCGTTGCCGTGAGCTCTGTCGATTTCGTCGTCAACTCATTCTTCGCACTCGCCAGTTCAGTCGTCTTAGTTTGTATATCTGCCTCTATTTGATCTACTTTTTTGGACGTTTCTACAAGCTTTTCTTGGCTCGTCTTGAGCTCTTCCTTGGTAGCTTTAAATGTTTTATTCAGCGAATTAATATACTCCGTCGGTTGAGAGTCAGAGATTAAGAAATCTGAATTATAAGGCACCGCCATGGGCGCTTCTCTTAATGCGCCCTCCGCATCCCTAAGTTGTTTCATGTAGCCCGACTTCTTCGTGGACACGTAAATGCCTATGCCCGTTGATAAGACAGACAATATAATAGCCACGATACAAAATACTTTTCCTATCTTTGACATTAGTAACTCCTGTTAAGACTCTAATATTAGAGACTTACGATAGATACAACACATCTATGTGCAGCCTGTCAACAGAGAAGATTCACTTGCCCTCTTTCACCATTTAGCACGCCGATGCACTTCTGAGAAAGTCCCTAACCAGTCCCTTTCATTCAACTTTAATTCCGACCTCAACCAATCAGGGGAGTAACTAGTTGCTCCCAACGATTCCACCATATTGCGCTCCGCCACGTCAGCAGTTATCACTACCACTCGCTCCTTATCTACCACCGTAGCCACTAGGCGTTCAATGATGCTATCCGCCGTCTGCTCCGCCGTGCTATAGGCGGTAACCATTCCACGATGCTTGGCTACGGGCGAACTCCCCATTTTCCCATCAAATACTAATGTTACTAACCAATTTGAGGTGTCGTGCAGCTCCGCTAACTGGCCAGATAAAACCTCCCTCGCTTTATTACGGTTTTTCTGGTGCAACGACCGCAGCTCTGGCCACTGAAAAATAACGCTGTGCCCATCAATGAGTAGATATTTTTTCATGGCTCTTTACCTAATTGATACCCATTAAATTAGTCTTTGCAACAGCGCTACCATAACGTAAAGTCTAGCCATGATATTATGGCTCGCCTTAATCCTTGCCGCCGTTCTTTTCCGAACCGCTACCCCGCACCTTGATGGCTTAGCTAATTTTGCTCCGCTCATGGCTATCACGCTATGCGCCAGCATCTATCTCCCCAGAAAAGTTGCCCTCCTCGTTCCTCTTAGCACTTTACTTATTTCAGACCTTATCTTAAACCATCATTACCAAAGCCCTCTTTTCCAGCCCTTCATGTTTGCCACCTACGCATGTTATATCGCCGCAGGATTTCTTGGGCTCTGGATTGCTACCAAGAAAAATCTCTGGACTATTCTAGGCGGCTGCTTGGCCTCCACTGCCCTGTTTTATCTAGTCACGAACTCCCTCGCTTGGATATCTAACCCGTTGTACGCACCCACCTTAGCTGGTTGGTTCCAAGCCCTTACCCTGGGCCTACCTGGCCTCCCTCCCACCTACACCTTCCTGCGTAACTCGCTCCTGAGTGATCTCACCTTCACCGCACTCTTTGTCGCTAGCATGGAATGGCAAGCATCCAAAAACGGGCTGCCCCATTTACCCCTTTTCCACTTTATCTCAACCCCCAAGCCCAAGCTAGAAGCCTAAACTCGGGGCTACTACCATGCCCCCAACTTTCACTACCATGCCAGTAAAAATCGGCGTCCTCGCCGACACCCATGATCGGCTGCCCCATTCCGTCCTCACACAACTGCACTACTGCGACCAAATCTGGCATCTTGGCGACGTCTGCCTCCCCTCCACCCTGTCCCCCCTCTATGCCTTAGGAAAACCCCTAAGTATCGTCCACGGAAATTGTGATTCCGAGGAATCTTGGCCCATGACCTTGACCCACCACATGGCGGGTAAAACCTTCCACCTTATACATATTCCTCCCGCCCAAGCCCCCCTCGGCACCGACATCCTTCTCCATGGTCACACCCATGTGCCTTGCGACCATACGATCTCAGGCTGCCGCTATCTCAACCCCGGCTGCATTAGCCGCCCAAACCGTGGTGCCCCCGCCTCCTTCGCCACCCTCACCGTCCATCCCAATACAGAAATCCTCTGGCAACTCCACAAATTTCAGGCCTAGCGACTAAACCTTTTTGCACGCTGCAAACAACACTTAGAATATAAAACGAGAACTGCCCCATAGAAGCGTTCTAAGTGCCGCCACCTTGGCTCCTTGAAACGCAGCTCCGACCGTAATAGCTGATTTGCTCAAAGAGGTTGATTTTGAGGTAAAAAAACTCACGAAGGGAAAGCTCATTCAGGCTATCTAAACGTAGGGCGAGTTACTGACAAGCAACGGTTGTCGTGCTACGGCGAAACTTTCCACCAAGACTAAGAAACTGGCACTTTAAAATAACGATCAATCTCTTTCAAACAGGGCGATGCGAAATGATAATCTTTTTCCCACTGATTGACGACATGATCTAAGCCGCAGCTCATGAGATTAAACTGCCTCTTAATCGACTCTACGAGAAACGGATTAAAACTATAAAAACCAGCAAAAACCTTTTTCTGGAAGGTGTCAGATTCATTCACTTGGCGGCAAACAAGAACCGCATTAGCCTTAGGACTGGCGAACAGGACAATCCAATATTTGGAAAGTTCCGGGCGGAAGATGGGAATGAAATCAATACGGCTACAACCTTTAGGAGTTTGGCCAGCTCCCCAAACTCGAACGGCATCTAAATCCTTCGACAGACCAACGTAACGCTTTTTCTGCGGCTTAAAATTTTCTAGTAGTTGAAACGTAGAGATCAACTCGCCCTGCCTTTGTTCAGAGGCTAGATCCTCGATTGCATGGCTAACCGCAAGCATAGCTTCGTTATTAAAGACGTGAATAATATCATGTTCAGGAATAGAGACTAGCTCACCCAAGGTTGCCATTTTCTGCGGAGATGACTCTTTCTTAACACTCTTAAGTTTAGAAACGTAATCAAGTTTTACAGAAGAAGATTTTAATGTAGCGCATTGAACATGAGAATGCTTTGCGTACTTTTTCAGCTTTATGCGGAAACGCTTTACTGTACTCTCCTCATCCCGTGTGACTGCAATCATTGAAATAACGTAGACCTTTTTTTAAGTCAGGCAAGCGCGGCGTGAAAAAGCACTAAAGCATGGCCTGTTTGCTCTGGTGGTATTTGACTCAGTCTGGCCTTTGCTTAAGATCTTATAACCTTCTCCAAACACTAACTTGAGCCGAACTTAACTGATACTTACGTGCATGTTCACGGATTAAAAAGGGTTCTTCGCTAGTTTCCACTAAACGAAAATCAGGCACTAAAATTTCTTTAATCCCGTCCAGCGTCCGCACAGGCACCCCATGGCGCATGAATCCACCTAACCATTTTTCTCGTGGTGTAAACTCTGTCATCCATGAACAAGGTGACGTAATAACAAGCACGCCTCCTGAGTTAACCAGCTCCTTACTGCGCTCCAAACAAGCCGCCGGATCAGGCAAACGGCATATAAGATTGGCCATCAACAATGCCTCAAATTTCCCCAAATCCTTCCGTAAATGGCAAGCATCCCCTTGTTCAAAAAAAACATGTCCGGAGCGAGCTTCTGGTTCCAGACGAGCGACTAAGGGCGTTGTTAGCACGCCTTCGTCCTGACGTTGGTAGTCGATACTTCTTAGCTTTTTCAACGTTCCCGCCGCTTGGATAAATGATGCGGAAAAGTCTATACCCACAACCTCATCAAAATATTTTGATAAGGTAAAACTAGAACTTCCCACCGCACAGCCAAGATCCAGCACCCTGCCCTTTGTGGGTTCAGCATGCCTAATCACCAGCTCGGCACAACGCACCGCAAAACCTAGGGCTTGCGACGGGTAGAGCGGGTCAATTGCGATTTCCGAGGCACTTCCATAATGAAATAAAAGATACTCAGCTAAGGCTTTGTCCGATTCGTAAATATTCAAGTTAATGAGCCAAAAGCTGGTTTAAATACTCCGCAGGTTGATAATTTCTTAGCAAGACCACACTGCTCCCATTACGTTGCATCCGCACCTCAGGCACTTCGATTTCAGGGGTCTTATGGGGAGCAAATAGGATGTCGTCATGCGTAGCATTTTTTGCAATTAAAAATTTATCCGGTGTTAAGTGTCCCCCTAAATGATCACTGCGTCCCGTTGCCACGTGTAAAGTGCCGCGCACTTTCTCATCTTGGATGTCGCGCCCTGACCAAGGCAAGAGTTGCGTGCCGAAGCCCAACTCTCCCAACTCACCCGTAAGGGGATCAGCGATTATTTTATTTTGGTGATCGCTAATGGTCTGCAGGTTTCCCGCAATCATTGAGACATTTACAATCCTACCATCACTCACCTTCATCAGGCCCAGGGTTCCGTCCTCATATTTCATGGGAAAAAATCCATGCGCTCCCGTTGGAACATAATAAATTTCACCAGCGGGTAGGTTCGCAACATCAGGTTTCGTGCCCCGACACAGCCCGTGACTCTTCTGCGCTTCTTGCTTGTTTAACTCTAGCACTAGGGTGTATTTATCCCCCTTAACAATGAAATCAATTTCCACCTGATCGGCCTTCGTCATGCCAAGCCTCAACTTCTCCGCTTCGACGCTTACCTCATCATAATCCACGCAGAGGCCACTGTTTAAAATAATATCATTCACCCCATGCAAGGTCGCTCCACGGAACCCGAATTTTTTGGCAAAGGCAGTTAAAGGTGCCGTGGCTGAAAACGTACTGATACATAGTATGATGTCATAGTGCGTATAAATATCCTTCTCTAAACTCAACTGCTTGCCCTCAGGTGAAAACGCTTCATCAGGCAAATCTAGATTGCTGCCGCCTGTAATTTGGTAAGCAAAAAAGTCGCCCCCTATTAAACCAAGCTCTTGCAAGACTGTTCTTTTGAAGCCTTGGTAAAATACATCGTGTGCGTAGCGCTGAATCGTAAGCGCTGGATCATTTAAAAAAGCAAAATCCTTCGCCTCACGAGGATCTGGTAAATCAATCAGAATAGCGACACGTTGACCTGGCTGCGGATCAAAAACCGTTTTAAGTAATCGCGTTAAGCTAAAGGCTGGGAAGGATTTTGGAACTAAGGGTGAGATGGAACCTAGGGGGGAGTTATTCATAAAATTAAACTTATTGAACTTTAACTATCCATTACTTTTTTCCGCAAGCAACTGGTTATACTAACTATTATTTAAACTCCATAGACATTCCATAAAACTTATCAGGCTCTAGCTCGACTGCGCAACAGCAACAGAGGCTAAAGTAACCGAGTCTCAAATAGCCTTTTCCATTTCCGTGCTTACAGGATTATTTAATTGCCCGATACCTTCTATCTCAATGCTAACTCTATCCCCAGCCTGCAGCCAGCGCGGCGGGCTAGCGGCCATTCCCACACCCGAAGGCGTACCAGTAAGAATAACCGTCCCTGCCTCCAAGGTCGTACTCCCGCTTAAAAACTCAATTAAACTCGGCACATTAAAAATCATGTCACTGGTATGAGAGTCTTGGACTAGCTGCCCATTCACCTTCGTTTGAATACGTAGATCGTTCGGATCCACTAGCTCGTCAGTAGTAACCAGACAAGGGCCTAAAGGACAAAACGTGTCAAACGATTTACCCCGACACCACTGCCCACCACTTTTCTTAACTTGCCAATCCCGGGCACTTACATCATTCGCACAACTATAACCTAGAACATACCTCAAGGCTTCCGCACGAGAAACATTCTTACATTTCTTACCAATTACAACCGCCAGCTCACATTCATAATCCACCTCATGACTTGGTAAGTAAGTAGGGATCAAAATAGGATCCTCTGGATTTTGTGCAGCGGATACATTCTTATAAAACACCACGGGGAAATCTGGAAACTTAGCCTTCATTTCCTCCGCATGTTTACGGTAGTTTAAGCCAATACAGATAATCTGATGCGGTACAACCGGAGCCAAAAGTTTCGCCACTTCCACCACCTTATCCGTCACGACGTATGATCCATAAAGTTCACCCTCAATAAGCAAAGCGCTGCTTGAGTCAAGTTGGCTTCCGTGATGCACTGCTCCCTGACGATCTGAAAAGCGAATTAATTTCATGCCTTTATCTCAACATGAAACCTTAATAATAAAACACCCATTTTTTTGTTAATAACCTCTGCCACCGCATTGACTCTTATTCCTGCAGGTTTACTGTTATGATATGAGTTCTGCGCTTTTTAGGTTTTATTCTGCCAATCTTGCTTTTCTTATCATTGCTCTTTTTTTGCCGCATTCTGCCCAAGCTCAATCCGTCTCTCTCCCCACGGACCGCGCCCGCATCGTCATCGCCACTATTCCTGATGCTTATAACCCTAGCGGCCCTGCGTTGAAAGTTCTCCGCACAGATACCAATACTCCGCTCCGCGCGGGGACGGCGTGGATCTGGGATAAGCCCCCACAGGAGCAGCCCCATTCCTATTACGCTTCTATGCAGGCCAAGGGGCTCAATGGGGTGCGGATGATCCTTTTCGACATCTGGGAGACCGAGGCCTACACGCCTGGGCCCAATTTCACCCCCACGAATTGGAACGACGCCGCTTATCGCACCCGCCAGCTCGCCCGCATGGAACGCTCGGTCAACTACGCATCCGCCAATGGTCTCTACGTGATCATTAACTGCCACAATAAAATCCCACTCTACAACGCCACCTACGCCGACGCCCTCTGGACTTACGTGGCACCCTATTTCGCCAATCGCACCCATGTTATCTATGAGGCTTCCAACGAGCCGATGAGCGGCATCGGAATCAACGGGAACCTCGAATCGGTCCACCCGGGTCGCCTCCAAGAACTTAAAACGGCCTACAACATTATCCGTGCTGGAGCACCAAACACCCACATCATGATTTTCTCACCACCGGGCATCAACGACTACGGTTTCGGAACTGGAATGGGTAACTTAGCCGAAACCTTTGCCGCCCTGCCTGGAGTAGTGGATTGGACGAAGACCTCGCTTGCCTATCATCTTTACAGCACCGACGGCGGCCCTCTCCCTCAAGCACAGAATTTGCGAAATCTGCACTCACGCTTTGCGGGCTGGCCTTCGGAAAATAATTTTCCCAATTCGGTTTCCAACGCAACGCTAGGGATCACAGATTCGTGGCGTTCCGGGAGTTTCGCTGGACACGAGCATATCAACCAGACCTGCGAATTCCTCGGTCTCGGGTGGAGTATGTGGAATATAAACGGGCAGGAACAGTTGGATAGAAACTGGCCTGTTCTCTGGGCCGATGCCGTCGCCAAAGGCTACACGTGGACAGCCGATGTTCTCACTATTACCTCGCCGACTTTCACCTCTCCCGCCGCTGTAACCATTTCTCAGGGGTTACCCGCAACCATACCCCTTGCTGCAAGCCCTGGAATCGTTACTTATACCGCCACCAACTTGCCCAACGGCCTGACCCTCAATACCACCTCTGGCCTCATCAGCGGAACTTCCACCATTGCCGGTACCTTTACCATTGCTCTCTCCGCTACGAACTCCGCAGGCACCAGTCAAGGTGCACTGAACCTCACTGTTACCCCCACCCAAGAAGTAAGCCTCTACGATGAGAATTTCGCTTCAGGAACTGTCGCCGGGTGGTGGTTCTTCTCAGGCGGCACGGGACTCACCAGCACCCTCACCCCTGACAATTCCGGACCCAGTGATGGGAAAGTTTTGAAACTCAACATCCAAGCTCCCAATACTTGGAATGCTGGTATTGGCACCACTCGCTCTAACACACCCCCGTTCACCCTTGCTGATCTTACCCGCACGTTGATCCAAGGACGTATACAAATCCAAAGCCCTTCAGGTAGCAACTTCGCCCTCATCCTCAAAACCGCCAACGGTCAAAGCCTCTATTATAATACCTCCGCCCTAGGCTCCACGTGGGTTGATTTTTCCATTCCCCTCTCCAGCTTCGTTAATGACAATTTTAATTTCAGCGCTAGCTCTTGGGAAATCCTGATCGTTCCCGACTCCACGAACTGGGGCTTAGGCACATCCATCTTAAGCCTCGATTATCTAAAAATCACCCGCCTCGACGACATTGCCGACCCACTTCTAGCTTGGCGTAAAATCCATTTTAACACCACCACTTCCACAGGCCTAGCAGCTGACAATGCCGACCCCGATGGAGATGGCCTAAAGAACATTCTCGAATACGCCCTAGGCGGTAACCCCATGAATCCCACAAGCGCATCCAACCCTGTTCTTGCTCATCAAGGAACGTTTCTCAGCCTAAGCTTTGATCGCCTTCGCCATGACCTCAATTATCTTGTCCAAGCCAGCCCTGACCTAGTCACATGGACAACCATCGCCACCAACCCAGGTCTTCCCACTCAACGCGTCACCTTTACCGACGCAGTCAACACCAGCACCACACCGAAGCGCTTCATTCGTTTACTCATCACTCAGCCTTGATGTTGCGCTCGGCAAGCTTTAGGCTACTCTTTCAAAATGAATCCCAACCACACTCCTTGGAAAACGGTATCTGATCAACTTTGCTTAGGCACAGCAACGGATGGCTGGAATCTTGCCTCCACCTGCGGCACAGCAGAGGACGAAGAAAGAACTTTTTATTACTACGTTCTCTTCAGCTCTCCCTTCACCTCTTCCCCTGTAGTTCAACTAGGGCTGACGGGCTTCGACATGGATCAACGCCAAAGCCCGCGTATCCAGCTACAAGCTTTAGAGATTACACCTAACGGCTTCACCGCCTGCCTCTCGACGTGGCGCGACACCCAGATTTACTCTGTAACGTTTAACTGGTTAGCAATCGGCTCTTAACGCTTCCTACAAAGTCCGCTTAGAACGCGCCTTAGCTACGATACTGGCCAGCAGCGCTTTATGGCCTGTCTTAAAGTCCGCATGATCCGATTGTCGTTGTTCTAAGGCTGGTTGAATGATTTCTTTCTCAATGTTTAATTGTCTTCCATATAATTTTACCCAGAGTTTTCGGACATTGTTACGGAGATCTCCTTGCGGAAACGGTCTTGGGAGGTGTTCTTCCGTGCGAGGGCTACTGGGTTTAATAAAAAATCGGTAACAAGATTGCATTTCATCCAGAAGAGTTTTTTCGTCGGGTTGACCTATCGTAGCTAAGACTGCTTGAAAGGCCTCTAAGTCTTTAGCCTCATATCGTTGTAACTTAGTAAATAAAATATCGTAGGGATGAGGCACGGTGCATCTACTTTTACCTATGTTTTCAGACATGGCTCGTCTCCAACATCTGGGACCAGGTTCAAAGGTGCTTTCTGAGCAGACTTGAATATAGATACTGGCTGAGCCCTTGGCATAACCAATGTCTTTCACCACGTCAGACAACTCTGTTCGGCTGAGTGGATGAGGAAACTCTCTCAAATCTGCTCCGACGACAACATCTGGGAAAACATCAACATCCGCACTTAAAACGGATGGAGCTACCGTCATTTGTAAGGCCGCCGACCCAAACAAAACAAGTGGGGTGGCACGTGTCGCTGGAATTGCCGATAACAGATCATAGAGAATTTTTCCCGAGGGACTCTTCCACTGCAAAGGCATCGGCCAACTAAAGAGAGGAATTTCTTTTTGCATAGCTACCTTTCAGGCTGTGCTTGGCTTGATCTATCAAACGATCCGTAACTTCCGTGTCCTGAGCAAGTATGGAGGCAACGGAAAGTTGTGCCTCGGATAAAGTTTTACCTTGGCCTGCTTTAATCAGCAATCGGGCAGCCAGACGTGACTTACGCCAAATGGGTGAACTAGTCTTAAGAGGCATGGCCTAATCCTAGCTTTAAACTCATTAACTGACAATCCCAATGAAAAAAATGAAGTATGCGATATGAATGTTGAAGGACAGAACCTGCTCCATCCTCCTTACGATTTCAAAGGGATCGAAATCCAACTATCCTTCATTCAGACCGCATTCTTCCAACTTATTCTTTAGCTGGACGTTTAACTTCTTACAAAGTTCCGCCATTGCTTTCTATAACCGCTTTATACCAGTAAGCAGAATCCTTTAAAGTCCGGGTCTGGGTTACGTAATCGACATGCACCAGCCCGAAACGCGGCTTATAACCCTCAGCCCATTCAAAGTTATCCATCAGGGACCATTGGAAATAGCCCGCCATCGGTATGCCCTCTCTACTAGCCCGCTGCACTCCACGAAGGTAACGGTGAAGGTAATCAATCCGAGCACCGTCATGTACTTTCCCGTCTAAAGCCACCCAATCAATGTTACAAAAACCATTCTCCGTAATGACGATAGGTAATTTCCCTTTGCCATACCGATCATTATAAAAACGCGCTTTCCAGTAAAGTGCCTCAGGAGCCAACATGAGCCAAGAGAGTTGACCCGTAGGATGTTCATGCGGATAGGCTAGATCCTCAGGCGCAGCCCCTACTTCCGTAGCTCCTCCCGCAAGAGATGTCGCTTTAACTCCACTCACAACTTCAATCTCCGTTCCGTTTTTTGCCCTCACACGCACACCAGAATAACAATTATAACCAATAAAATCTAAAGGTTGATGAATCACTTTCATATCCGCATCCGTCGGGTTTAACCATTTGTCCCCAAAGACCACGGCTGCCTCATCAGGGTATTTTCCGAAATAAACTGGATCCAACCAAAGCGGAATGTCCCACAAGCTTTGTCCACTGACAGTAAAAAGTGATTTTCGTGCCGCTTCTATATTTGCCGGAGTTTCCGTATCAGGGATTTTAGCATACCCAGCCGGAGCCATGCCGATAAAGAGTTCCTTCTTAGTCGAAGCCCGTAAGGCCTGCGTGCCGCGGCCATGAGCCAGTAAGGAATGATGCACGCACCGTAAGGATTCCGTTACAGACAACTTAAGCCCGGGCGCATGATTACCATCTTTATAACCTGCCACAATAAAGACCGAAGGTTCGTTCAATGTCATCCACCACTTAACCCGGTCTCCCAAACTCTGCCCCATCACTGCTGAGTAATCTGCAAACCATTCTGCAATGTCACGGTTAAGCCAGCCTCCACGGTGATGCAGTGCTGAAGGCAAATCCCAATGGTAGAGGGTAGCAAAGGGTTCAATCCCGACCAACAATAATTCATCAACTAAATTTTTATAGAAATCTAAGCCCTTCTGATTCACCGCTCCCGTGCCCTCGGGGAAAATGCGGGACCACGCAATCGAAAAACGATATCCCTTTAAACCCATGTCTTTCATCATGGCCACATCTTTTTTCCAAAGGTGATAGTGGTCACATGCTACATCACCCGTGCTACCACCACCAACTGCACCCTCTTTGCGGCAGAACATGTCCCAGATGGAGGCACCCTTACCATCTTTATTCCAAGCTCCTTCGATTTGGTAGCTAGCCGTGGCCGCACCCCAAATAAAATTCTCGGGAAAGCCAGTGTTTGTTAATTTGTGCATATATATACTAATATTAATTGTTAATTATCTGAATCTATTTTATCCGTAGAACGATTTCTCCACCAATGAAAAAAGCCGCAGAGCGCAATCAATCCCAACACGAGCCAAAAAACCGTCGTGCTCAAGTGCCAAGCCTCGCTTAGCCCCAATGTAAGGCTTCCTTGCAAAACTTGTAAAAACCAGAAATTAATAATCCATGCCGCATATAAAATGGCGATAAAACGCAAGACAAACGCTCCCGCAATTCCGTAAAATAACGCCTTTTTTTGTTGGTGTTGCGGCAGACCCTGCGCCAACGCTGCTAGAACGATGGCATTCTCTGCGGAGAACACCACTTCCAGCCCAGCTAAAGTTAGGATCGTTGGAATATCCGTTAGATCCATAGACTAATTTTTTTTCTTAAGACGACTCACAAAAGAACGAATACGCACAGCAGCAATCTCTATTTGATCCATAGCCGTGGCATAGCTGCACCGCACAAAACCTTCCCCGCTAGGCCCAAAAGCATCCCCAGGCACAACTGCTACTTTTTCTTCATCTAGTAATTTTAAAGCAAACTCGCGACTACTCAGCCCCGTCGTGCGAATATCCACAAATAAATAAAAGGCACCTTTGGGTAAATGACATTGTAATCCCATGTCATTGAAGTGATAACTGAGATAATTACGGCGTTGCTCATACTGATCCCGCATAGCCGCCGCACTAGCCTCCCCGTTACGCAAAGCTTCTAAGGCCGCTTCTTGACTAATAATAGAGGCACAGAGCATCGAGTATTGATGAATTCTCATCATCGCTTCCGTTAAGGCCGCTGGAGCACAAGCGTAGCCGATACGGAAGCCAGTCATGGCGTAGGCCTTACTAAAACCATGTAGAAAGATGCAGCGCTCTTTCATTCCAGGCAGGGAGGCAATGCTTTGGTGGTCGCGTAAATAGGTTAAATCTGAATAGATCTCATCGGTCAAAACAAGCAGATCATGCTCACAACAGAGAGCCGCAATTTTTTCTTGTTCGTCCCGCTCTAGCACCGCACCCGTGGGGTTAGTAGGGAAGTTCAGCATGATCGCCTTCGTCCTTGGGGTGATGACTTTACGTAACTCTTCCGCTCTTAGCGTAAATCCGTCTTCTGCTCGCGTGGCCACGGCCACGGCCTTCCCATGCGCTAGGGCTATACTAGGGCTATACGAGACGTAGCATGGTTCATGATAAATAACTTCGTCCCCAGGATTGGTAATGGCACGCAGGGCGATGTCGATTGCTTCAGAAACGCCAACCGCCACGATCACTTCTGTCAACGCATCGTAAGAAATGCCAAAGTTCAGCTTCACGTGACGTGCGATTTCTTTACGCAAAGCGGGCGACCCTAAGTTCGAGGTGTAGCCCGTCTTGCCGCGTTCCAGCGCATAGATCGCCGCTTCCCGGATGTGCCACGGTGTGACAAAGTCTGGCTCCCCGATGCCGAGGGAAATCACATCTGACATGGATTGCACGATCTCAAAAAAATCACGAATCCCTGAGCGCGGTATTTTCTGCACGTGTTGGGCGATGTAATCGCGCGATTTAACTTCGGCCTTCATAGTGATGGAAATTCCCGACCCTTGCCAATGAATCGACTCAAGGACTAACCTTGAGTCTGTCCTCAAAGGACTCTTGAGCGTAGAGGGTTCCCTGTTCTTTGTAGGGCTTCAGCACAAAATGGGTGGCCGTGGAAAGAACACCTTGAATCGTGGAAAGCTTTTGCGAAACAAAGGCCGCCGCATGTTTCAGGTCAGGGCCTTCTACTTCAACTAACAAATCATAAGAACCGCTCATGAGGTAGCAGGATTTAACTTCTTGGAATTTAGCGATCCGATCCGCCACCCGATTAAAGCCGCCTTCACGTTCTGGGGTGATTTTCACCTCGATCACAGCGCGCACAACCGTCCGCTCCGCCTTTTCGTCATCCACGATTGCCTTGTAGCCGAGGATCACCTTATCTTCCTCCATTTTTTTAATTTTACGGCGAACCTCCTCCGCATCACAATTCAAGCACTCGGCAATAAAGTCAGGCGAGGCCAGAGCGTTCTCTTCCAAAATTTTTAAAATAGCATCCATAGATAAAATTGATCCGTAGCTTAGCCTAACAAGAAAGCTAACGATCTCACTTTTTCGCTCAAGGAACGATGAAGATCTTGCCCGTGTAAGGGCATTTTACTTGGGTTCCAGGCGCTATGCCTTCAACGCTGACAGGGCCAGCATATTGCGCATAAGGGCTAGTGACTAAGCCTTTTTTACCTTTAACTGGTGTGGCTAAAGGATACTTTACCATCGTGGTGCTGGCGGCTGGTTTTGCGGCGGTGTCCCAAGGACGCGGTTCATTTGTCGCAGGACGCTGAGAGTAAACGGGCGGCGTTGTGGTGGTTGGCAGCGGCACATCATTAGGAGTAGGCTGTTGCGTGTTGGGGTCTGTTCCAGAAGCGAGTTCGCCACTAGGTGCCGTGTAAGGAGGTATCGACTGGTCCGTTGCGTAGTAGCCCGTATCGTTAGAGGCGCACCCGATTACGAAAAAGGAAGCCGTTAATAAGCAAAACAATTGTTTCATGATTATTTTTTAAAATAGACCTCTTTTAAGGACATTCAATTCTTTTCTCCTGCATCTCTTGCACCACACATTCCAGTTCGAAAGTCTGTTCTTGACCCACGGCTAGGTCAAAAAACCAGCCCAATACCAAACAACTGCCCTGTCGCACGAGGGGGACATGCCCAGATAGGCTTTGACTAGAATAGATCGGGTAGGACCAGACTGAGCTAATGGCCGTCATTTTAAAGTCAATGTGCAGCCCGCCTACCTTCGACTGCATGGCTAGACTAGAAACCGTCCCTTCATACCACGCTTTATCAAAGCCATAGGTTCGGCTCTCTAGGCTATAGCGGTTCTCTAAATCCTCACCCATGGGCAGTGCCAAATTTAACTCCGTAGCCAAAACCGAGGCATAGGGAATGGGGGAGGTATTTTTAACCACCCACCTCAAGACCAATTTCTTCAAATCCGTGGACCATAAATAACTCTTCTGTAAATAAAGTGATTGGAGGCTATTCCCAATAATGACTTTCCCGTGACGTTCCAAGGTAACCTCCAAGGAATCTGCCCGATTTACCGTCTGCACGAGCCGATACTCACTACCCGCAAAATCACCCAACTCCTTGAAGCGGTTATCCGAAAGTTCTTCCGCTGTGATATGTCGTTCTAAAAAACGATCTATAAATAAATGACGATCATGCGTGTCCAAGGGGGAGGAAACGCTAGGGCTCACTGCTTTTTCATCCACAGCCTCTAAGCTGGATTCTAAACGTCGGGTTAGGGTATTACCCAAATTTATCTTAGGCGGTAATAAGCTCCACTCCAAGCATTCACCTCCCTTTGCTGGCGAGATTACATAACTGAATTCTCTATTTAAAACGACTATCTCATCTCGGCCATCTGCGTCGATATCCACAACTTCTTGCTTATAACTTTCTAAGGAAGCCCCCAACTCCTCCTGTGCTTGCAACAACCTAGCCCAGATGGCATCTCGTAAATGTGGAAGATAAATGCCGCCAGAACTCCCGTGCCAATAGGCCGTATTACATTGAGCCTGCCAGAGTAATTGGCGCACTTCGGAATCCTCGCGATTCTCCTCACGCATCCAGCGTGAAAGCCAAAGCCCCTTCTTCTCCATCAAATTAGATTCCGAATAACGACGCCGAAATCCCCCCCAAGAACCCGCCCGATAGAAAGGAACGAAACGACCCGCATCATGCCTCTGTTGTAAGTTTTGTCGCCCACTAATGAACTGACGGCGACTTTCTTCAGGCAAAGACCATGCCCCCATCTCTGTGCTAGGACCTGGAGGTATGTAACACCTACCCCGACTTTGTTCCCGCTCTAAAGTGTGTGACATGAGGCACATCGGTGCCCACTCCGACGCTTCACTTAATTTACGAAATAACTCATCTAAATAACCCGATTCCTGCACCTTCTCATAGGAAGCAGGCCAAAGTCCCCAACGCTCCGCATTATCCGCAAATGTGAGGGTAGGACTCCCTCCGCGGTTAGCCACCCGTCTTAAATATGACACAACCTCATCTACTGGTTGATAAGGCATAAGCCGAAAAAGATTCACATCTGAAGGAAACAAATTTAGCACATTACCCAAATGCTCCGTTACTTGATAGCCCTGCAACTGTGCCTCAGGCACCCCCGCCTGAAGAAAACGCTCCCCCTCTAACAAGGTATATTCTAAACCCGCTGAACGCAGAGTCGAAGCCAGCGACTGATCCCACACAAACTCAGATAGCCATGCTCCCTTTGGTCTAACATCTAACTCATCCCTCAACCATTGGTTCATGGTATCCAGCTGCCCCACACGATCCTCTTCACTAAGCTCAGCTAAAATCGGTTCGTAAAACCCCCCTGAAAGTAGCTCCACGCGCTCTTGGACAACTAGCTTGCTTAACAATTGAAGAAACTCTGGATGCTTATTTTTAAAAAATTCTAAGAGCGGTCCCGAGTATGACAGATTAAATTTCAATACAGGGTATCGTTCAATCGCTTGTAAAATCGGCCAATAACAACGCTGGTAACAATCCTCGAGAATGCTCGTTAAATTTCCCACTGGCTGGTGGTGATGCCACGCAATCTGAAGATAAACTTTTTTCATAGGCCGCTTCCCTTTTTAATGTCTGGTCTTTTGACCTTTATTCTAACTTAGACAAACCAATTTGCTAAGCCGAACTCTGCTGAAGGGCCATTAAATTCAATCAAGCCCCGCTCTGGGTAACGCTCCGTTTCCACTCCAGCTTGAAAAATCTGAACCATGAAAGCGATGGAGCATGACCCTTCCTCATATCCTAATGAAGCTAAAGGAATGCCTAATTCCAATAACGCATGACTCACGACCTTCAAAGCCCCATCCACCGCCCGGTAATTCAGAGCGTCCTCACTCGTTTCTAATACTGCTTGAAAACGGTTCCCGTCCTTCGTCAGCACGATACGGCAATCCTTCGGATGACAAAAAGAAATCTGCACCTTTTCTAGTGCGTTTCCATCATGATCTAAACGTAAGACAAACTGCTTTTCATTTATGCCGAAAGCTATCTCACGACAGACTCGGTTGGATTGAAACATAGCGGTCTGTTGTCGCTTCACGTCAAACACTCCAGCCCCTTGCCAATCAAAGTAACCGAAGTTTTCCCCGTCAATTGCAGGGTAAATATAGGCCGATGGTTTTGTATAAGGAATCGTCACGCCCCGAGTTCTGATCGGGACCTCTAAATACTGTGGCGGGCTTACCTGCAAGAGATGATAAACATTTTGTAAATGCTGCCGGAATAAAGCATCAAATAAAAAGTCACACTCCGTTTGGAAATCAGGCCCATACCACCAGAACCAGTCGCTCCCCTCCGCCGCATAAATCTCTTTCCAAGCTTGTTCCAACACTTGTGCGCCGTAACGTCCGCTATCATTCTGCTCAGCCAAAAAAGCCCGCGTCTTACCCAACCATTCCCACGCCCGATTCTCCTCTTGGTCTCCGATCCAAATATCAAAATCCCCACGTATCCACGAGCCCGTGTGTAAACGATTCAATACCGGCGGCTCTTTCACTTCGTTAAACAAATCACCCAACCGTCTCGTCACCAAGAGGGGGCTTTCCAAGATGCGGCGATAAAGGAGATGCAAAAATTCCTCACCTCCGTCACGAAAAGCTTCCCAAGCATTCTCTCCGTCTAAGGCGATACAGACCGTAGCATTAGGCTGCGTGGTAATGCTGGCAATGTGCTCCAGATGATACACCATATACTCTGCCGCATCTTGGAAAGCCCCCTCTTGGTGACGAGACGGTTGGGTGATTTGTTTAACGA